>JBEKRO010000045.1:0-50828 GCA_049518655.1 Bryobacteraceae bacterium
GAAGCGGAAGGTGCACGGCTATTTAGTCGGAGGATCCAAGTCGCTATGGGTTGTCTATCCGGAAGCCCGCTCGGTAACGGTCCACGCTGCTGACTCAGTTCGCGAGCTGAAGGGCGATCAATCCATCACCGATCCCCTCCTGCCCGGCTTCTCTTCCCCCGTCGCGGCGTTCTTCGAGTTGACGTAGCCCGGGTTCGATGCGTCATTTCTTCAGCAGGTCCATCCCGCCGTTCTCCCGCGTTCTCCTGATAGAAAGCGGCAGCCGCGAGTTAGTCGAGAACCTGCTCCCGCTGTTGTACCAAAACTATTCGGAAATGACCTGCGATCTGGTGACTTGTTACGCCGGCGTGCCAAAGAATTTCCGAGAAGAACAAGGCGCGGTCTACCGTGTCACCGAATATCCCGCCGGTCCAGCGCGGCAGCGCTTGTATAAAGAGCTCGGCGCCAACCGCTACAGTATCCTCGGCGTCATCTGCTCGGCGGAACCCATCATGACCAAGTGGAAATGGATGCTGGCCGCGCGGCTTCACGGTAAAGTATTTGTCCTCAATGAAAATGGCGACCGCTTTTGGCTGGACCACGGACACCTGGCCACTATTCGCTATTTCATTCTCTTTCGCGCGGGCCTCACTGGCGCGGGCGCGGTGCGCACGCTGGCGCGAGTGGTATTGTTCCCGTTCAGCCTGCTATACCTGATCTTGTACGCACTCACTGTCCATTTCCGGAGGATCTTACGAACACTATGAAAGCGGTCTTTGTCGAGCAGCCCGGCGGCGTCGAGAACTTGAAATACGCGGACCTTCCGAAACCGTCGCCCGGACCCGGCGAAGCGTTGGTTAAGATCGCGGCGTCCGGTGTGAACTACATCGATATCTATTTTCGAAAAGGCGTGTATCCCGCCACTCCACCTATTGTGCTCGGCAGCGAAGGCGCGGGCGCCGTCGAATCCGTAGGGCCGGATGTGAAGAATGTCGCTGTGGGGGATCGAGTGGCTTACGCGATGGCGCGTGGCTCTTACGCCGAATACGCAGTCGTTCCAGCCTGGCAACTGGTGAAGATTCCCGCATCGGTTGATTTCGAAACGGCTGCCGCCGCGATGCTGCAAGGGATGACCGCGCATTACCTCACGCACTCCACGTATCCGCTGAAACCCGGCGACTCGTGTCTGGTCCACGCCGCGGCGGGCGGTACCGGGCGATTGATCGTCCAGATGGCGAAGATGCTGGGCGCGCGAGTGATCGGAACTGTTGGCGACGAGGAAAAAGCTAAGCAAGCCAAAGCTGCCGGCGCCGACGAAGTGATCATCTACACGAAAGACGATTTCACTGCCCGGGCCAAGGGCATGAACGTGGTTTACGATTCGGTGGGCCAGTCCACCTTCATGCAAAGCCTGGACTGCTTGCGCCCGCGTGGAATGATGGTGAGCTTTGGCAACGCCAGCGGACCGGTGGCGAACTTTGCTCCGCTCATTCTCAGCCAGAAGGGATCGCTGTTCTTGACGCGCCCGACGCTAGCGAGCTATACCGCTACGCCTGACGAGTTGGATTGGCGCGCCAACGATGTTTTGGACTGGATCGGACAAGGGAAGCTGAAATTGCACATCCACAAAACATACCCGCTCGCGGAAGCCGCCCAGGCGCATCGCGATCTTGAAGGCCGCAAGACGACCGGAAAGCTGCTGTTGCGTGTTGGCTGAGCGCGCAGCCATTCCATTCGGCGAACTAAAGATCGATGCGCTCCTGGTGTCCGCGCCGCCCAATGTTCGCTACCTGAGCGGATTCACGGGTGACAACGGCCTGCTACTGGTGACCCCCGAATCGCAGACGCTGTTCACCGACCCGCGCTTCACCATTCAAGCCGCCGAAGAATGCACTTGCGAAGTAAAGACCGTCACCAAGACGCCGCTCGATCAGGCCGCGCTTCAGACCATTCGCAGGAAGCGCATCAAGCGCGTGGGTTTTGAAGCCTCGCGCGTGCTGTACGAAGTTCATCAGCGAATCGCCAAATCGCTGCCACGCGGGGTTGCGCTGAAACCGATTGGGCCGGTGGTGGACCGGCTGCGCATGGTGAAGACCGAGGATGAGATCGCGCGCATTCGCCGCAGCGTGCTGACCAACTCAGAAGCGTTCGAAAGAGCTACGCGGTCCATTCGACCCGGCGCGCGGGAATCCGCCATCGCGGCGGAGCTCGAATACCAGATGCGGCGCTTAGGCGCCGAGAAAGCCGCTTTTGAAACCATCGTGGCTATTGGATCGCGATCCGCGCTGCCGCACGCGCAGCCCACAGCGCGGAAGCTCGGGAACGATGAATTACTATTGATTGATATGGGCGCGTGCCAGGATGGCTACATGAGCGACATGACCCGCGTGCTGTTCCTGGGCAAGCCCAGCCGGCGGGTCCGCACCATGTACAACGCAGTGTTGAAAGCCCAACTCGCTGCCATCGATGCGGTGCGGCCCGGTGTCACGGCCGCGTATGTGGATCGCGCCGCTCGCCGAGTGCTTGAGCTCGAAGGCCTGGGAAAAGAGTTCGTACACTCCACCGGTCATGGCCTGGGTCTCGAAATTCACGAAGGTCCCCGCCTGGGCCGCCGCGACAAAACGAAACTGGAGGCCGGCATGGCGATCACCATTGAGCCGGGCGCGTACGTCCGCGATTTCGGAGGAATCCGCATCGAGGACACCGTGCTCGTGACCCAGACTGGTTGCGAGGTTCTTACCCCCACTTCCAAGGAGCTAAGACTTCTCTAGAATGTCGAACGACGAAATCAAAGAGCTGATCCAGCTGGTCGTGGAAAGCGGCATTGCCGAGTTGGAGCTCGAAAGGGGCGAGGACCGCGTTCGCATTCGCCGGACGATCGAGAGACAAGAAGTGGTGATGCCCGCCGCATCCATGCCTGGCACCCTAGTGGAAACAGGGCAACCCGCTTCCAGTCAGCCGGCGTTAGCGCCGCACGCGAATGAGCATATCGTCAAATCTCCGATTGTCGGCACGTATTACGATGCGCCCAAACCGGGCGATCCTGCGTTCGTCAAAGTGGGCGACTCGGTGGAACCAGGGCAAGTGCTCTGCATCATCGAATCGATGAAGCTGATGAACGAAATCGAATCGGAGATCGCCGGCACCGTGGTAGCCAAGTTGATGGAAAACGGCCGGCCCGTGGAGTACGGAGAGGCTCTGTTCGCCATTCGTCCGCGTTGACTCTGATATGTTTCAGAAAATCCTGATCGCCAATCGAGGCGAAATTGCGGTTCGTGTCATCTGTGCCTGTAAGGATCTGGGCATCAAGACCGTGGCGGTGTATTCGGAGGCCGATCGCCACAGCCTGCACGTGCGATTTGCCGACGAAGCAATCTGTATAGGACCCGCGAAAAGCTCGCGCAGCTATCTCGATATTCCGTCCGTGATCAGCGCGGCGGAAATCACCAACGTGGATGCGATTCATCCGGGTTACGGCTTCTTGAGCGAGAACGCCGACTTTGCCGAAGTCTGCGAAACGTCCGAGATCAAGTTCATTGGGCCGAAGCCCAGCGTAACGCGCGCCATGGGTCTGAAGCAGCATGCGCGCGCCGCGATGGCCGAATGCGGCGTGCCCATTTTGCCTGGCTCGCAAGGAATTCTCCAGAATGCGGAGGAGGGGCTGGAGACGGCCGCGCGTATCGGATATCCGGTGATGCTGAAGGCGTCGGCCGGAGGCGGCGGCCGGGGCATGCGCATGGTGCATGAAGCGTCCGAGTTGCCGTCGTTGCTCACCCAGGCGCAGCAGGAGGCTGGAGCGGCATTCTCATCGGAAGACGTGTATATGGAGAAGCTAGTAGAGTCGCCGCGGCACATCGAGTTTCAGGTGCTGGCGGACGAGCACGGCAACGTCGAGATTCTCGGCGAGCGCGATTGCTCCATCCAACGGCGGCATCAAAAGCTGCTGGAAGAAGGCCCTTCGCCGGCGGTGAGCGCGGAGCTGCGCGAGAAGATGCGTGGGCGGCTGTGCGCCGCGATGACGAAGATTGGTTACACCAACGCGGGCACCATCGAATTCCTGATGGATCGTGACGGCAGTCTGTACTTCATCGAAGTGAACGCACGCATTCAGGTGGAGCACCCGGTAACCGAATCAATCACCGGCATCGATCTGGTGAGAAGCCAGATCCTGATCGCCGCGGGATACAAGTTGCCCGAAATTATTCAACAACCGGTGACGATCAAGGGACATGCGATTGAATGCCGGATCAATGCCGAAAATCCGGAAACGTTCGCTCCGTCGCCCGGACGGATCACCGCGCTGAACCTGCCCGGTGACATTGGCATTCGCGTCGACACGGCTGCCTACACGGATTACGTGATTCCGCCGTTCTACGATTCGCTGGTGGCAAAGTTGATCGCGTTCGGACACGATCGGACCGAAGCGATAGCCCGCATGCGGCGCGCGCTCGATATGTTCGTGGTGGAAGGCATTTACACCACGATCCCGCTGCACCAGCGCATTATGCAAGATCCGGATTTTGTCGCCGGGAAATTCGATACGTCGTTTCTTGCGTCACACGGCGTGAAGAGAGCGTCCTAGCACTTCTCCCTCGGCGATCTCGATTTCCATCCGAAGCAGCGCGGCTCCGAGAGTCTTGCCTTGCGCGTCGATCCGCAAAGACAACGTCCCGCCGCCGCCCAGCGCCTCGTGCAACAGAAAGTTCAGCGCGCCCAGGTTCGGCAATTCGTAGCGTTCCACGCTGCCTTTCACCATTCCATCGAAGAAGTGTTTTACGCGTTCGGCGGTGACTTCGCGCACCAGGATCGGATAATGCCCGGCGTCGAAAGCAATGATACCGATGTTCGATGTATCGCCTTTGTCGCCCGAACGGGCGTGCGCAATGCGGGAAAGCGGGATCTTCATTCCACCACCTCGACCGACGTCTGGATCAGCTCGCGCGGGATCAATGCCGGCCAGTACGCCACGACCTCACGCACCGGCGGACGTCCATCGCCAAAACCAGTGCCTGTCGGTGGACCACTGAGCACCAGCGGGATCAACTCACGAGTGAAGCGATCGACGGCTGGGCGATCCTGCCCGCGCACGCCAATGCGCAGTTGCACTTCAGCCGGATCGGGATTCGGGACAGCCACCGGCCCGTGGCACGCGTTCACGCCGAAAAACTCCGTGTAGATCTCTTCAAACTTCAGCCCCAACTGATGCAGCCGCTCGCGCACGATCCGGTCGGCAGCTCTGGCTTTTTCGAGAGCTTGGGGCGCGCTATAGACCAGCGTGCCAATCGCCTTCCAGCCATACGAGTAAGCGATCGACAGTTTCAGCATCTCGGGCCGCCGACCGCCGCGAATGCCCGACACCTGCACGCGATCGGGTCCGGCATCCTTTAGCTGGATACTGGTGAAATCGGCCACGCAATCGGGCGTGATGTAGTTTTTCGGATCTCCCAACTCGTACAACAGTTGTTCCTTAATCACGTCCACGGACACGCGGCCGCCCGTGCCTTCGTGCTTGGTGATGCTGAACCGGCCATCGTGATCGGCCTCAATGATGGGATAGCCGATGTTCGCCATGTCTGGAATGGATCGCCAATCCACCTGGCAATTGCCACCCGTGCACTGCGCACCGCATTCGACAATGTGACCCGCAATTGTTCCAGCGGCCAGTTTGTCCCATTCATCCGGTTTCCAGCCAAAACGATGAATCATGGGAGCTAGCGACAGCGCGGTATCGGTGCATCGGCCGGCAATAACAACATCCGCACCGGCAGCCAAAGCTTCGGCCAGCGGGAACGCCCCGATATAGGCGTTCGCACTCAGGATGCGATCGCGAATCGCGCTCAGCGGCTCACCCGTATCCATGTTCTTCATCGGGTGGCCAGCCGCCAGGAATTCGTCCAGCCGGCCAAATACATCGTCGCCGAGCACCACCGCGACCTTCAGCGAGGGCGCCAGACGCCGCACTTCGCGGGCGCAGGCTACAGGATTCACGCCCCCCGCATTGGCGATCACCTTGACATCCCGCTCAATCAGACGCCGCTGGATCCGCGCAATCAACGGAGGAAAATCGCGCGCATAACCGAGATGCGGATCGGTCTCCTTCTGCTTCTGGAGAATCGACATCGTGATCTCGGCAAGATAGTCGAGCGCAAGATAATCGATGGGCCCCTGCTCCACAAGACGCACCGGAGCTTCCAGCCAATCGCCCCAAAATCCCTGACCATTCGCGATTCGGATCATGAGCTACAGGGTCTCCAGCACAAGATGCTCACGGTGTCCGTGCGCCGTCGCAATTTCCAGCACGAATGCAAGCACGCGCCGGGTTTGCAGTGGATCGATCAGCGCATCCACATGTCCCCGCGCCGCGGCGTAGCGGGCGTCCAGCCAGCGCTCGTAGTCCGCGCGCGTCTTCTCGATTCGCTGCTTGAGATCGTCTGGGACCGGCTTGCCCTCCGCCTTCAACCTCTCCAGCTCCGGACCGTGAATGGCCTGCACCGCGGAATCGCCCTCCATCACTCCGATGCGCGCCGTCGGCCAACCGAACGCGAAAGTCGGATCGAAACCCTGGCCCGCCATGGCATAATACCCCGCGCCACTCGCGTGATTGAGGGTAAGAACGATTTTCGGCACCGTGGCGCAGGCCATCGTTTCCACCATCTCCGCACCGGCGCGAATGATTCCATCGCGTTCGGCTTCCACGCCCACCATGAAGCCCGAGACATCCTGAAAGTAAATCAGCGGCACGCCGTTTCTCTCCGCGTTCTCGACG
The DNA here is from genome assembly GCA_049518655.1 of Bryobacteraceae bacterium. Taxonomy (GTDB): domain Bacteria; phylum Acidobacteriota; class Terriglobia; order Bryobacterales; family Bryobacteraceae; genus Palsa-89. The sequence goes on from JBEKRO010000045.1 coordinate 6,746, forward strand.
AAGTAAGCGACCTTGCGGGCCGACTCGGCGTACACGATTCCGCCAATGCGTGCGCCACTCTCGGTCTTGAGGAATCCACGCCGATTCGCGATCAGCGCCACCGGCCGTCCAAACAGCTTCGCGTCGGCACAGAGCAACTCGGGAGCGTGACCGGGCTGGAATTCGAGATAATCGTCGCGATCGAAGATCCGGTGAATCGCGTCTTCGATGTTGTACGGCAAGCGATGATCGGCGGGCATCAAGTCATAAAGACCTTCGGCGGGCTTCTCGGGCGGCGAGCCTTCTAGCGCTGCGGACACCGGAGGCAAAGCTCGAAACCGCTCGCGGATCAACTGCAGACACGCGGCGTCATCCTTGGCCGTGTAATGCGCGACACCGCTGGCCGTAGTATGCATGCGCGCGCCACCGAGCGATTCCGCGTCCACCACCTGCCCCACCGCGCCCTTCACCAGATTCGGCCCGCCGAGTCCCATGAAACTGGTGCCTTCAACCATAATGATCACGTCGCTTAAAGCCGGTAGATACGCACCGCCCGCGATGCACGGCCCCATCACCGCCGCAATCTGCGGCACATGCAGTCGCCGCCGCATCAGGGAATTGTAATAGAAGATGCGCGCCGCGCCATATTGTCCAGGGAAAATGCCGTCCTGCAACGGCAGATTCACTCCGGCAGAATCCACCAGATAAACGATTGGCACGCGATTGCGCATCGCGATTTCCTGCGTACGCAGAATCTTCGTGATGGTCTCCGGCCACCATGCACCGGCCTTCACGGTGGCGTCATTGGCGACCACGATGGCAGGCCGGCCTTCAATTTTACCCGCGCCGGTTACAACCCCAGCCGCGGGAGCCTGGCCGTCATATTGATCGTAGGCCACCAGCAGACCGATTTCGAGAAACATCGCGCCCGGGTCCAGCAGCTTCGCGATTCTCTCGCGCGCCGTCAGCTTGCCGTCGCGGTGTTGCTTCTCGATGCGTTTGGGGCCGCCGCCTTGCCGCAGCTTGTCTTCCAATGTCTGCAGGTCTTCGACAAGCTGACGCATCTGAGGCGTAGTGGTGGCGGACACCATTCTCAGAATACGATAATGACGCTCTTCGGGGTATGCTAAGGGCTTGTTAGGCATCGATCCCAAGGCCGCCCGCGTGGCTTGGACCGTATTTCTGCTGGCTTTGCTGTTGGCCACGGCCTATGCGGTCCGCGAGACGCTGGCGGTGTTTGTAATCGCTCTGCTTTTCGCCTATTTACTGATGCCCCTGGTGGGGTTCGTGGAGCGCATTACGCCGCGCCGCATCTCGCCGCGTATCGCGTTGGCGATCGTCTATCTGGCGTTGGTGGGCGCGATTGTCGCGCTGGTGTTGACGCTTGGCTCGCGCCTGGCTGACGAGGCCAACAGTCTCGCGATGCAATTACCGGCGCTGCTGAAAAATCCAACCTGGATGCAGAAGATCCCCTTGCCCGCGTGGTTGGAACCCGCACGCGCCGCGATGATTCAAAAAGTGGAAGACGAGCTGAGCAGCGGAGGACAGGAGATCCTGCCCTATATCAAAGGGCTGGGCGGACAGCTGGTATCCGGCGCGAAGTACGCGCTGTACCTGGTTTTGACTCCCATTCTCGCGTTCTTCTTCCTGAAAGACGGAGCAGCCATTCGGGATGAATTCGTGGCGGCGTTGGTGGAAGAGCGCCGCCGCCCCATGGTGGATAATATTCTCGAAGATATCAATCTGCTGCTCGGCGAATACATCCGCGCTTTAGTGCTGTTGTCGGTGGCAAGTTTCACCGCGAGCAGTCTTTTTCTCGCCTTCAGTGGAGCGCCTTACGCGGTTTTGCTCGCAGGCGTGGCAGCGCTAGGCGAGTTCATTCCGGTGGTGGGACCGGCAGCCGGAGGCCTGATCATTGTGCTGGTGACCGGCCTCAGCGGCTATAGCCACCTCTTGTTGTACCTGCTCTTCTGGCTGCTTTGGCGGATGGTGCAAGACTACGTGCTCTCGCCGTATCTGATGAGCAAGGGCGTGCAACTAAATCCGATGCTGGTGTTGTTCGGTGTGCTGGCGGGCGATCAGATCGCAGGCGTACTTGGAATGTTTCTATCGGTGCCGCTGCTGGCGATCTTGCGCGTCATTTTCGTCAGGCTGCGGCGCGTGCGGACCCTCGATTTAGTCACTCCGCGAGGAGAGCTGTGAAGAGATTGCCCTGCCTGCTGCTCTGCGCCCTGCCGCTTCTCGGCCACATGGTCAGCATGAGCACCGGCGACCTGAAAGTGGACGGAGCGCACGCCAGTTTCGAATTACGCATGCCGATGTACGAAGTGGCCCACGTGCATGCGCCGGAACACACGCTGCTGGATCATGTGCGGTTTGAGAGCGGCGGCGTGTGGGCCAAGGCTTCTGGCGAGGCTTGCCGGCAAGAGCAGGACACCTATGTCTGCACGGCCGACTATCAATTTCCTGCTCCCGTCGAGACCGTGCAGGTAGAATGCACGCTTGCCTCCGTCACCGTTCCTAATCATGTGCACCTTCTGAGGGCCTATCGCGGCGACAAGAGCGACCAAGCCGTCTTCGATCTTTCATACACCCAGGCGGAAATCCGCTTCCGGCCGCCCACGGCGTTTGAGACTGCGGCCCGCGAAATTTCTTCGGGATTCATGCGCGCGGCTGGAGGATTGGCGCCTCTGTTGTTTCTCGTGAGCCTGGCGCTGGCGGCCCGCAGCCGTCGCGAGTTAGTCGCCCTGACCGCATCGTTCGTCGCCGCCGAAACTTTGGCCTGCGCAATTGCGCCGCGCATCAGTCTGTCGCTGTCACCGCGTTTCATCGAAGCTGCCGCCGCGCTAACCATCGCTTATCTGGCATTCGAGATCGTTCTGCTGCCGCACTCCAGCATGCGCTGGCTGGTGGTTGCCGTGCTGGGCCTGTTTCACGGCGCGTACTTTGCCGCGTTCTTGACGGAGAGCGGCTATCACCTGGCGACTTTTCTGACCGGCGTTGTCCTTTGCGAGTTGATCCTGATCGCCTTGTTCGCCTTCCTTTTGGACCGCCTGGTACGCCTCTCGTTCTTGCGCCGCGCCGTGCCCGTGGCCGCATCGCTACTACTCGCCGTTGGCGTGGCGTGGTTTTTCCTGCGCCTCCGAGCCTAGGAAGTTACCTCGTAGCAAATCGCCTAGTTGCGCCATCATATGGGATATGCGCAACTTCGACAGCCTTTCCGAACGTGAGATCCTGGCCCTGGCGATTTCGCTCGAAGAAGAGGACGAGCGCGTGTATTCCGAGTATGCCGAAGGCCTGCGGGAAAACTTTCCGGCCTCCGCCGAGGTCTTTGACGGAATGCGCGAGGAGGAATCAGGACATCGACGCCGTCTGATCGAGTTGTTCCGGCAAAAGTTCGGCGAACATATCCCCCTGATTCGTCGTCAGGACGTGCGAGGTTTCGTGCATCGCAATCCGGTCTGGCTGATGCAGCCGCTCGGCCTGGATACGGTCCGTAATCAAGCCAGCGCAATGGAAGTGGAGAGCCGCCGCTTTTACGAAAAAGCCGCCGCACGCGCGCAAGACACTGGCGTCCGCCAACTGCTGGACGACCTGGCACAGGAAGAGCGCACGCACGAAGAGCGCGCGGAGGAACTGGAGAAGACGAAGCTACAGCCGGACGTCAAGCACCGCGAGGACGAAGCCAATCGGCGCTTGTTCGTATTGCAGATCGTGCAACCGGGGCTGGCGGGATTGATGGATGGGTCCGTCTCTACACTGGCGCCCGTGTTCGCCGCGGCATTGGCCACGCAAAGCAGCTTCGATGCATTCAAGGTTGGACTAGCCGCGTCGCTGGGCGCGGGCATTAGCATGGGCTTTGCGGAGGCTCTTTCGGACGACGGCAGCCTCACGGGCCGCGGCCATCCCTGGGCGCGCGGCGTGGTGTGCGGACTGATGACCGCGCTCGGCGGAATCGGGCACACGCTGCCATTTCTGATCTCCAGTTTCCGCCTGGCCATGATTATCGCGGCGCTGGTGGTGGTGGTCGAACTGGGTCTCATTTCGTGGATACGGCACCGTTATATGGATACGCCACCGGTGTCCGCCGTTCTACAAGTAGGGCTCGGCGGCGTATTGGTGTTCCTGACCGGCGTTCTGATCGGAAGCTCTTAGGACCGGCTGATCTTTTTCGGGAACTTGGGGAGCCTTCGAGACCGTCTAAGTACTCGCGCAGGGTTGAGACGTTCTCATCAGGAGGCCCATGATAGCTCGTGTTCCAACCGTTCTGCTCTGCGCTGCTTGCGCGCTTGCCGCCGCCGATCGGGCGCTCACCATTTACAACCAGAATTTCGCGATCGTTCGCGAAACCGTGGCGTTGAACCTGAAACCAGGCGTAAACCGTCTGCGCCAAACCGGACTCACAGCGTTGCTCGAGCCCGATTCGGTAATTCTGCGCGACCCGCTGGCAAAGTGAATCTCCAGATCCTGGAACAGAATTATCTAGCCGACCCGGTGTCGGTGGCCGCGCTGCTGACATCGTACGAAGGAAAGACAATTGATTTTCAACTGCCCGACGGCAAGGTTGTTTCGGGCAAGATTATTCGCGCGGGCGCACTTGCTTCACAGGGAAATCCGGCTGCCGGGCCACCGTGGCAGCAAGCGTCCTTCTTGGAATCGCAACCCGGCGCTCCCACGCAGCCGCTCATCGAGAGTGAGGGCAAATTGCGCTTCGGATTGCCCGGCATCCCGCTCTTCCCTTCCCTGAGCGCGGACGCAATGCTCAAGCCGACGCTCGATTGGCTGATCCGTACGGATCAAGTAGCAAAGCTTGAGGCAGAGCTCGGGTATGTTTCCGGGGGCATGAACTGGAAGGCCGACTATAACGTGGTATCCACCGACGACGCCGACATGGTGCAGCTCATTGGATGGGTCACCATCGACAACCATAGCGGCAAATCGTTCGATGGCGCTCACATCGCACTCATGGCGGGCGAGGTCAACAAACTGCAACCTGGAGCTCGATTTCAGGCTGGGATTTTTTCCGGTGGCGTCGCCGGAGGCTTCCCTGGTCCCCCTCCGGTGACCGAGAACACGTTCGATGACTATCATCTCTACACGCTCCAAAACACAACCAACCTCCGCGACGGGGAAACCAAACAAGTGGAATTCCTGCGCGTGAATGAAGTGGCAACCAAGCGCATCTACGTGTATGACGGCGCCAAGATCGATTCCAACCAATATGCCAACTGGAACCCCGAAATGATCCGCAGCAATCCGGAATATGGCGTGCAGTCGAACCCCAAGGTTTGGGTGATGCGCGAATTCGTCAACAACGCAGTCAATCACTTGGGCATTCCACTGCCGGAAGGCAATTTACGCTTCTATCGCCGCGATCCCGCCGGCCGGCTGGAATTCACCGGCGAGAATCAAATCCGGCACACGCCGAAAGACGAGACGGTGCAGGTCTATACCGGGTCCGCATTCGATTTAGTGGGCGAGCGGCACCGCGTGGATTATCAGTTCAATCCCGGCACCCGCTCGGCCGATGAAACCTTCGAGATCCGCATCCGGAATCACAAGCGCGAAGCGGCGGACGTTCGCGTGGTGGAGCACCTGTATCGCGGCGCAAATTGGAATATCACCATCGAAACCGATCCGCACGTGAAGAAAGACAGCCAGACCGCCGAGTTCGCCGTCAACCTGAAACCGGACGAAGAAAAGGTGCTGAAGTATTCGGTTCACTACACCTGGTAACCGCCATCATCGCGTGGCCGAACTGAGCACCAGCGAATTGAAAAATAGCTGGAACGCCTGATAGCTTTGCGCGCGGTATTGCGGGCGCATGCCGAAAAGCACCACGCGGCCGCGTCCCATAGGCACGTCCACCAGCGCGGCGCGGCCCTGGATATAGGATTCACCCAGCAGCCATCCGGACGCGAGCACGTGATCGTCCACGTAGCGCGCAACCACGCGGTCTTTGCTATTGGGAGCCACGTCCCATGCGGGACTGTCTTCGCTCCAGATCGCGATGCTCTCGGGCAAGCCATACGTCAGTGGATTGTGCGTATCGAGCGTCGCGTTGAGCAGCGATCCAGGCGAATAGAACTCACGATTCGAAACCCCACCGACCACGTTTTTCGGATCCAAACGAAGATGCTCCACGGCGTAGTTGGCAGAATGATTCAAGAAGACGAGCGTTCCGCCTTGCTCGGCAAAGCTCTTCAAGTTGGACACGGCCTTTTTGCTCAATCCGCCAGTGTATTCCTGGGGCATCTTGCCGGGTTCGAATCCATTCGCGATTTGCGTGGCAGGCTGATCGGGAAAAACGACCACATCGAAATGTTGGCGCAGGTTCCCGGCTTCAACCTGGGGATTGAGCACGTCCAGATAAGGGAAGCCGAAGTCTTCCAGCAGCCAGCGCGTCCAGCCTTCGTCCATCGCCGGCACATAGCTCTTGTACAGCGCGATGCGCGGCCGGGCGATCTCGGCGGCTTGACCTTGCGGAGGTTGTTGAATAAAAAAGTCGCCCGTCGCAGTATCGCGCCACACGCTTTTGCCGCTATTCCAGATCCGATTCACTACACGCCACGACTCAATGTCCGTTGCTGCAAGTCCGCTCTCGGCGGGATGCGGCGCGGTCAACTCGAATTCAAATGACTTGGCGGGCTTCATGGCCACCGTGAAGGGAGCGTCGACGGTATCCGTCGCCACGCCCATCAGCAGCGGCAGTGTCTGTGCGGTCACGTCGTAAGGGCGCTGCGGTGGACCGCCCGGATATGCTCGCAAGTCGGGATAATGCTGCCGCTCCAGTAGCGTCTTCGCATAGCTGCTGAAAGGTTGTTGCATCGAGATGACGTAGCTGCCTGCCGCGTAGCGCTTTCCGCCGGCGATAAACGCATCGTTGGCACGAGCGATTTCCACATCGCCAAAGCTCAGCAGATCCAGCATCTTTCGAGCCGCTCCCGGATCCATTTGCGCGCGGGGAACCACAAACGCATAAGGCGACGTCCGCGCCACCGCCCGCTCGCCCACCTGGTAGAAATTCCGAAGCAGATCCATGCGCCGTATCGCGGCTTGATACAGCAAGCTCTCAAAGGCGATCAATTGATAATCGACGATATCGCCGATGCGCCATGTCCCGCCCTCCCACGGCTCCAGATAATTCCAGCTTCGTTCCCTGGGGTTGTAGCCCAGGCCGGTGGTCTGGATCTCATCCGGCCGCACGATCAGCGGACTCGCGAGCGACGCGCTAGCCGCTTCGCTCAAAATGCGAATGCCTGCGTGATACGCCATGTACTGGCGGGCGGGCGCCCAAAAGTCGTAGAGCGCGTTGGTCACCACGCCCTTCTTGCCCGCCGCCGTCAAATCTGCCGCCACGCTGAGCCCCAGGTAGTTGCCTTCCTGCGCCAGTGTCGCGTCGACATTCGGATCGATCGGATTGAGCCAGGGCGGGACGAAAAGGCGTGACCCGTAGGAGCCTTGCTGGTGCACATCGTAAACGATTTGCGGATGCCAGGCATTTTGAAGCGACACGGTGAGCCGCGTTTCCGGTTGCGAGAAAACGTACCAGTCGCGATTGTTGTCGTGCCCCACGTATTTTTGAAACAACTCAGGCGGCGACGTGCCTTCGTAGGGCGTGCCCAAAGTCTTGCGATACCAGCGCGTCACGATATCCACTCCGTCGGGATTCTGCGACGGCACCAGCAAGATGATCACGTTGTCGAGGATTGCGCGAAATTTCGGCGTATCCTGCGTCAGCAGGTTGTACACGAACTGAATGGCGGAATGCGTGGACGCTACCTCGGTGGCATGGATAGAGCAAGTGATCAGCACCACCGTCTTTCCTTCGGCGATCAGGCTGGCAGCTTCGGCGGGCGTGGTGCGCCGTGGATCGGCGAGTTTCGTCTGGATTTCGCGGTAGTGGCCCAAACTGCGCAGCGTTGCAGGCGAGCTGATGGTGGCGGCGATGAACGGCCGGCCTTCCGCGGTCTTCCCTAATTCCTCCACACGGACCTTGTCGCTGGTTTTCGAAAGCGCCTGGAAGTAGGAGACCACCTTGTCCCAATCGAGCAACTCGCGGTCGACGCCGATGGGATGGCCGAAGTGGCTTTCTGGCGTAGGAACTTGCGCCCAGACGCTCAGCGACACAAACAACAGTGTTACGACGCGGGATTTCATGGGAGACCGATACTGTCAAGCTACACCGGCCCAGTGGCGCGCGTCTAGTGCGGGACAACGGTTGGTGGGTCCCCATTGAGAACTCCGCGCAGCAATCCTTCGCCGATGGGCCAAGGTCCGTGCCCGGACGCCACATTGATGTGGCCCTGCTGTCCGACATCCACGAACTGAGAGCCCCATGCCGAGGCCAAGCGCGCCGCGAATTCGATCGGCAGGTAAGGATCGTCTTCGCTCGCGACGAGCAGCGCAGGAAATGGAAGCCGGTGAAGCGGCATGGGCAGGAAATCGGCCAATTGCGCTGGACACCGATCGCTTTCCGTGAGCCACGGCGGCGCCACCAGAAACGCGCCTTCCACCCGATGACTCCTCTTCTTACCAGCTGTTGCAGCCCAATGCGCCACGGCCACGCACCCCAGGCTGTGCGCCACCAGAAACGTCTGCGACGGTGCACGCTCGATGTCCCCATCTATTTGCGCAATCCAATCGTTGCGTGAGGGCCGCGTCCCAATTGTGCTGCTCCACGCGATGGAAGCGCGAGTACTTTTGCTCCCACAGTGTCTGCCAGTGTCCCGCGCCCGATCCGTTCCAACCTGGAATCAACAGCGCGGATGCGTCGCCGAGCGATTTCTCTAACGAGGTTCCCTGCTCTTCGACTACTTGCATGCGAAACTCCTTCATGAACGAGCGCGCTGAACGAGCGGCTCTTCCAGAACATCTCGCGCCACATCGCACAAACGTTTGCGAGACTTGCGGCTTACCAAACGCAAATGAAGATGAGCCTGATCTTCCGACATGCCATAACGGCTCTGCAGCACCGCTTTCGCCCGGCTAGCCAGTTCGCGCTCCGCGATCTCCTGCTCAATTTCCTGAGTCAGCTGACCGAGCGCCGTTCGCAATTGGCTGGGGCGCAGCACGCTTTCCACGTGACCGACGATGGTGTCGATAGCGTCCGGCAGCGGCACACCGTCGGCCAGCATGCCACGCGCCCGATCGGCAATCTTCGAATCGGCAAGCGCGGTCTCCAACTCACCGACGCGAGCCGCGTTTCGTGCATACACGGCCGGCACCAGCGACAACCGCCCAAACCTCTTCGATCACAGCGGCGATTCGCTCCAAAACAGACTGCGCGCACGGCAAGATGACAACCCCGCGAAATACGAATGTTAGGACGCCGGTCGCCGCATCATCCAGGCGTAAAGGAAAAGAAGCTACCGTGAATCCTGTTTCGCCTGCTTCGGGAGGCTGCACTCCCCAACTGCCCTTCTCTTGGCGCTTACCGGCCGCATCGAACTGATGAATCGCGAAGCCGTCCGCTCCGGCTTCCCAAGCGGCGATCATGGCAAGTGGCTGAAGGCTTCGCAACCTCATTTCCCGTCTCGCTCGGAACGCAACGAATAGTCCAGCGGACTCATGCCTTCGTAGCAGGCCTCTTCCCATTGCTCGTAATGCGCATCATCTTTCGTCGGGTTCTCCGCGCCGAAGATGGCCCGCTTCATGTCGAAGCCGAACGTCCAGGGGCGAGTGTAAGCCGAAGGGTCGTCAAACTTGCCTCGGTACCGCATGTGGTCCGCGTCCAGAAATTCAAAGCGCTCCTCCACGTGCAGCTTGTCGTCGGCGAAATCGCCGGCCCTGCTCAAGCGCCCTTTGGAATTGTTGTTGGTGACATCCACGACCAGGGTGTTGCCTTCCCAGGCCCGCGCGAATCGCCCATCCACAGTTTGATGTTTGCGCCGGGGTGCGGCCGGTCGTCCAGAGGAATAATGCGGAAAACGTGCCCGCCTTCGTGCTCGAAAATCACGTAGCCGGGATACTGAAGGATGTGGACGTCGTGCCAGGTGAGCTGGCGCACGGGACCGAGCGGCAGGCAAAGCTGCTGGGGGTCCAGGAACTCCGGCCTGGTGGGCTCGAAATAGTTGGACAGCAGATATTGCTGCTTCGTCCGGGCCCACGGCTGATATGGAATTTCACCGTCCGGCGTGTCGACAATCCTGCTGGCCGCCTTCGGCGGTTTCGGACGTGGTTTGCCAGGAGCGCCGCGACCCGGCTCCTCGCCCTCTTCCAGACATCCCACGCCAGCTCGCGGATTTTGCAGGCAGCCCATTCCGTAGACTACGGTTACCCAAAAGCCTTCCACTTTGGGCTGGCCGTCAGGCGCGTGTTGCGGCCATGCAGCTTTGTCGGCTTCGGCTGCTATTGCCGATCCCACCATCGCGGTGCCTAATACAACCGTTATGAATAGCTTTGAATTGAATCGCATGATTGCTCCTTATGGGTAATACTGTTCCAGATCGAACCCGTAGCATTCGTATTCCAGAAGCTGGAAATTCTTTTCGACATGGCGATACAGGACCATGTCGATGTTCCAGGGCCGCGTGAACACCTTGGGGTCCTCGATGGTCGCGCGGTAATTGATGTGATCGCGGTTCAGCAGGCTGTAGCGCTCCACCACATGCAAATCCTCGCTGTGAAAATTGCCGGCGTGATCGAACCAGGTCTGATCGTTGAAATGGACGTTATCCACCACCAGCGTGTCGCCGTCCCAGTGCCCGCGCGAATCTCCCATCCACCACTCGATCGGCCCTTTGGGGTGGGGCGTGCCATCGGTGTAGATAAATCGATTGGCATGGGCGTGTTCGTATAGAATCGTCACCAGATCGGAACGTTCGAAGATCTGGAACGGAAGCCCGAGGTAAGTAATTCGCGGCACGCCCGGCAGATAACACTTGTTCTCGGGATCCAAGGCCGCGCGATTGGCGTAGTTATCTTTCTTCTTCGCCAGCGCCCACGGCTGATAGGGGATCTCGTTTCCTTCGACGACGCTTTGGCCCGCCGGCGCGCCCTTCTGCGCCGCATGATCCTGAAGGTCGATGTTAGCGGTGTTCAACGCTTGCCAGAGACCGGACAGATCAGGCTTGCCGTCCGAGGTGCGCGGTATTTGGCCGAAGACGGGTGCGATAAGGATCAAGCTGAGAATGATTCTCTTCATACGAGTCCCCTAGGGTTGCGGCTGCTCATCGGGAGCCGATCCACCGGTGAAGAGGTTGCGTCCATCCGGCAGTTTCACGCTACGCCCGTTGATGGTGGCCGAGCCGTTCTTCGCCCGGTAGCCTTCGATCACCACTGCGGTTCCCGCCGGGAAATCGGTCTTTCGCAAACCGCGCCGCAGCAGAGCGTTGGGCGATCCGAACTCGACGGACCAGTTCACCACTCTGCCGCTTTCGTCCTTCACGTCCACGTGCAACCACGCGTGTGGATTAATCCAATCCACGTTGGTGAGCGATCCCTTGAGCGTGATAAATTGCCTCGCGTCATACTCGGCCGCAAACGCATGATGAGCGAAGGCTGGAGCCGTGGCGATCATGAACCCCAGGCCGATGATTGGAACTAACAATGTCGTTTTCATCTTTGTGTCTCCTTTTGAATTTAGAAGTCAGAAGTCAGAATCCAGAAGTCGGGATAAATAGGTGTCTTGTTCCTTCATTCTTAATTCTGAATTCTCGAATTCTGAATTCTGAATTCACTCTTTTGCCACCTTCTTCGGCGGTTCAATCTTCGTCAACGTCCCGCCTTTCTTCTCGTACGTTTCCGCGCCTACCGCTCCCGCCACGTTGAATCCATGGCTGGCGAGCAAATCGGCCGCCTTCCCGCCGCGCGCCGCGTGGTTGGACACGGTCACGATGATGCGGTCCTTCGGAATAGCGTCCAGATGCTTTTCGAGCTCGCCAATCTGGATGCTGAGATACACGGGAAAGCCGCCGTTGGAAGAGATCTCGTCCGGCCGGCGGACGTCGATGAGAAGCACCTTGTCCGGGGTCGCGAGTAGCTGATCCAACTCCGCCCGAGTGAGTGTTTTTGCTTTTGCCGGGGGGGCCTGCGGGAAAGCAGCGGCTGCCGCCAGTAGTGTGATCAAAATGAGTTTGCGCATGTTGTTTTCCTTTGGTTGAGTTTTAGAACAAAATCTTTAGACCGATCTGGTTGTCGCGCGGCGTTCCCGCGGTCGAAATTTGTCCGAATTGTGGACTCCCAACCACCGTGTTGGGCGCGCCAAGCGGCGGCGTATTGGTAGCGTTGAACGATTCCAGGCGAAGCTGCGCCGTAAAGCGTTCGCTAATTCGAAACTGCTTGTGCGCGGCCAGATCCAAGTTGAATAGGCCCGGTCCGCGAAGAATATTCCGGCCTGCGTCGCCGTAGGTGTAGGGCGCGTTCTTCACGAACGCCGCGGTGTTGAACCATTCCTGCACCGTGGGATTCGGCAGTTGCCAATTGCCCACCACGTTGGGACGGTCGGCGCCATACGGACCCGAGTTGGACGGGTTGCCATCCACCGTCAGGTTCAACGGCAAGCCCGAATCAACGGTAACGATGGGCCCTACGCTCCAGCCGCCGAGTACGCCGTTGGCGAACCGATTCCAGTTCGCGCCAAATGCTCGGCCCTTCCCAAACGGCAGTTCGTACACGGCGCTGCCCACAAAGTGCCGCGTCATGTTTTGGCTCACCACCGAGCGGTCGGCGGCCCAATCCAAAGGGTTCTGAACGCCGGTGGTATCGCCCAGCCCGATGGTTTTGGAGTATTGGTAGGCTCCAATGAATGTTAGGCCCTTGGAGTAACGCTTCTCCACCTTGGCTTGCAGCGCGTTGTAATCGCTGTAGCCGTCCTTCTGGATGCGAATCACATCCGCGAGCGAAATAGTGTCCGTTGTGCCAGGCACCAGAACGGAAGTGTAGCGGCGATTTGCGTTCACATTACCCGGGACGGGCGACGCTGGGTTGCCGTCGAATTGCCGCCACATGTGATCCAACTTGTTGCCGAAATAGCCGACCTCGAAGAGAATGCCGCCCGGCAGTTCTCTCTGGATGTTGAAGTTCCACTCCTGGGCCATGGGCCAAATCCCGCTGGTGTCGTACGAAACCAGCTCCACATTCGTCGCATCGGCGGGAGAAAGCGCGCCAGCGGGGAAGCCTTGATCCAGGAACAGAGTCGGATTGGTTGGATTGGTGGTGAGATTAACGCGCAGATGATTCGGCGGGTTAATCTCCATGGATTGCATGCCGCCAGCGGTGGTCAGGTTGGAATAAAAGATCCCATAGCCGCCCCGCAGAACCGTCTTGTTATCGGGCAGGCTGTAGGCGAATCCGAAACGTGGCGCGAACTGGTGGTAGTCCACTCCTTGAAGCGCCCGGTCCGCGTAGCTGCTTCCTTGGGACCCGGCGGGAATAATCTGTGGATTCGCGGGATCGGAGTCAATCGCGAAGTTGGCGATCTTGTTGTTCTTCGCCACGGGCGGCTTGTCGAGGTCATACCGCAGGCCGATATTGAGCGTCAGATGCCGCGTGACCTTCCAGTCATCCTGGACGAAGAAATCGGTGAATGGAGTTCGAAAATCGAGATACGCCCAGTTGGAGAGGCTGGCGGAAGATGCGTCGCCGAGGAGAAAATCCGCTAACGCGCTTCCGCCAGTTGTGGTCGCCGGGTTCTGGGTGAACTGCCCGGTGAATTGAAGATCCCGCCGATCTGTTGCGAGCTCAGAAAGTTCGTTTGAAGCCAATATTGCTGCACGCCAAACTTGATGTTGTGCGTCCCATGGCTCCAAGTGAGGTCGCCTGACAATTGGCGGTCCTGGCTTCCGGAGTAGTTCGGCGTGTTGGAGACGCCCAGGGGCGTGAAGCCAGTCAACGTTAGATTCGCGAGACCTGGATTGTTTTGATCCACGCCCGGAATCCCGACCACCGAGCTTAAATTGGTTTTGCTCCCGTAATATTGGTCCATCAGCAAGTAATTCCAGCCGGCGCGAAGGGAGGCGACTAACGTCGGCGAGATGACGAGGTTATAACCTGCTCCGAAGCCATGGCTGTCGATCTCGGACGCCCCGGCGGCGCCCGTAAATCCAACGCCTGAAATAGCGGGAAAAGCCACCACGGTGCCGTAATCCTGCGTCTGCGAGCTATAGCGGAAGAACAGGTTCTGCTTCTCGCTCAGGATTTCATCCCCGCGCACATCCCAATGGCGTGGATCCTGATTCTCCGGGCTCGCGTAAACATAGTTATTGGTGGCCCCCGACGTGGTTGGCAGCGGATAGAAACTGAGCACCTTCGCCGCCACGGGATCCCAGAGCGAAGCCGGGATTTGATTCCCCGCGAAAGCCGTCCTGGTCTTGGTGGCCGCATTATATGTGGCGGGGTTGTAAATGGTGGTTGGGAAAATGCCGTTTCGTTCCGCCAGCGTCGGCACCGTGTCCACTTCGGTGGCGCTTTCCCGGATCCGGCCGATTTCGAAATCGCCGAATATGAAAAGCTTGTTTTTGATAATCGGCCCGCCGATCGCGGTGCCAAACTGGTTTCGCTTGAACGGCGATTTTTCGGTGGCAAAGAAATTCTTGGCGTCCAGAGCCTCGTTACGCAGAAACTCATAACCCACGCCGTGGATCTCGTTGCTTCCGGACTTCAGCGTTACGCTCACCACGCCCGACGAGGTTCGGCCGTACTCGGCGGAGTAAAGATTCGTGACCACCTTAAACTCTTGGATCGCATCGATGGAAGGCTTGATCACTTCCTTCTGATTGCCATGGTCCGGAAAAATGGTTTGCGTGTTGTTGTCGAGCCCGTCCAGCAGGAATGCGGCGGCCGTGCCGGCCTGCCCGCCAATGCTTACCCCGACCTGCGCTCCGTTCGACGCGATGGTAGTGGATGGAATGGTGCCGGAAGACAACGCGGCCAGCTGCAGATAATCGCGGCCGTTGAGCGGCAAGTTGGTGATCTGCTGATTGCCGATCACGGTACCGACCGTGGCATCCGACGTCTGGAGCAGCGGGGCCGAGGCTTCGACGTTCACGCTATCGGAAACTTGACCCACTTCGAGCATCGCATCCACCTGGCGAACGTCGCCGATATCGAGAACCACGCCGCGCTGGTTGAAGCGCTTGAACCCGTCGGCTGCAATGCTGATGGAGTATGCGCCAATCCGCAAGGGAGGCGTGCGGTACTCGCCCTTGTCATCTGTGCGGACTTCGACTTTCGAGTCGGTCGCCAGATGTGTGAGTGTGACCGTGGCATCGGAGACGGCGGCGTGCGTTGGATCGAAAACCGACCCCACAACAACGGCGTTTTCTACCTGTTGGCCAAAAGCGCCCAGACTGAATGCGGTAAAGACAAAAATAGCTACAAATTTAGACACGTTTCCCCTCGCTTAAAATAAACTCTTGAACTTAGTGGAGACAGCCGGGATTAAGGACGACAGCGGCAACAACAAACTATCGCCGGGCGTTCTTTAACAAGGGCGGGAAAAAGCGAAGTTTGGTTTACCGGCACAAGGCAGCTCCTCAGTGTCATTGTTTTACGCATCGCGCAAATAAGGGCAATAACTAACGTGACTCAGTAGCACAGCGGTTGCGGGCTTACGCTGAGGACGGCGTGACGGGCCCGATCGTTGGCACCGGGCCAAATCTGTATTCCCTAGTTTTTGTGGGCTTCTCCACGAGCGCGCTCAATCCGGGTCTGTATCTCGCTCTCCTTGATGCCTAAAGTACGCATTCCTACAATCGAGATAGCGATGGGTATTCCGATGGGGCGATTCTCGGGCGTTCCGTAGAATCGGTCCAAGGCGGTCACAACATCTCCTACAGTCAAGTCTTTAGGCCAAGAAATAATCGCGAGAGCTAGAAGCTTGTCGGGATCCACATTCGGAAGGTACTTTCTTGCCGTCATCAGGGCGTTTGTTGTCGCCTCTTCGTAGCCCGTAGCAAAGGAAATCTTCTCTTCATCCTGCGCAAGAGCGATCCAATAGTGACCATTGAGCGCCCCGGACGAATCTCTCCAGGACGAAGGGACTCCTTGCGCATATGTGGTAAAGGCGAAAGCGAGGATTGTCGAAACCGTCCTGAGACCCATGCGACAGATCATGGCCGTAAGCGTATCATAGGGGCGGCTTAGCCGCACGATCCTGCTAACGTTTCGCTGCCTTTTGTCGCCGTAGCGTATGACCAATGTTCGCCATCTCATGTTCGGCCAATTGCCAATGTTTGTTGCAGGGTTTACAAAACACGGTGAGCTTGCGTTCAGCAATAAGCCTTGATATCTCGGGTTCGCTTCGCGCCTGGATTTCAGCGAATCCAGAGCAGGTAGGACACTTTATCGTCATTTGGACCTACTTGGCTTTCGCTTCCTCTTCGCGCGCTGCTTCTGCCATTCCTTCTCGCGTCGGTCGATCTCAGTCTTGGGAACGGCGATGACGGCGGCGAGCAGGTTGTTCACCTTCTGGAAGGGCGTTGAGCCGGGGACGTCGATGGGTGGGTTGGCTGGTTTCATTTTTTTTCGAAATCTTCAGGCGAAGGCCCTAGGGGCCTTGGCTTCATACCTTCAAGGGGAATTTGTTTGGACATGAATTGCGGTTCTTCTATTGGCATCAGGTGGGAGATCGAACTGAAGTCTCGATCCCATGCCTGAAGCGCGTCAGCTTTCCAGAGAATCGCAGACGCGGCGTGTACGGAATCTGCTGGCCATAAACCAAAGTCGCGCGCCAGATCAGAAGCATAATGCGCGGTACGGTCATCCAACTCGATTGTCGTGATAAATGGCCATCGAAACATATCCTTGATTTTCTTGATCTGTTCCGCGTTCAATGTAGAAGCTTTCGGCAGTGACTTGCGCTTAGGACGGATCACTTCAACTATCGTGTACGTGGAAGTCAGAATCTCTACTTCCTCCAGTGATGCGTGCTGCAAAATGTCCTCGCAGATATGTCGGCGGGTCTCCTCATCGCGATTGAGGAAACACAAGAAGATTGAACTGTCCCAGTACAACTTTCGACTAACCATTACGTAGTTCTTCCAAGTAGTCCTTCAACGGTTGGCCGCCGTACAGATCGGGAACGAGCCCGCACATCTCTTCAATGGTGGGCGAGGCTTTTACGGGTTCCAGTGGACGGAACTCCTGTACGTCAACGAGAGTCGGCTCGCCCTTCTGATTTCGATGAAGTTCTCCGATCACCTCGACCTGCTGTTTGATGTGTGCGATGACCTCCGGAAGCATTTCTTTACTAAATCGGCACGTGATAGGTCTCGGTCTCTTTGGAGACCAGACGCGAAACTCATGCCCCCGATGGACCATTAATGCGTCGAGGCTTCCGCGAACAGAACCCAAACTCTTGCTTTCATAGCCAATGATGTACTCGACGTTGTTCGAAACGCGCTTGTCAACAACAACACGGCGATTACCCGTATAGACTGTTAACCACTTTAGAAACTGTGCCTGCTCGGCCATCCGTTTAACTTTAGTCAAAGCGGAGTAGGAGTAGAACTGCGGCTGCTCCGGGCGCTCGGCGAGTTGCTCAATGCCCTCGAATACGGATTCTTGAATGGCCTGAGAATAATCCATCTTCTCGATGCGAGACTGGCCAACGAATTCCACTACAGCGGGGCTGCTCTTTTGGAGTGTTGCCAATTCCCAACGTACGCTGCCCCCTGATTGTTTCGACACCATGCTGTCAACGTCGTTGATAAGATCGTAGAAGCTGTTAAGGCTCCGCATGAATACACTGGCCGGTATGTTGTTCTTCTTGCCAGCTAGTTGGATTCCAATCATTGAGTCCTCCATGATACACTACGTGCGTAGGACTCTCGCGCGGCGTTGGAAGCGTCGCGTTGATGAAAGACTTGCACCACAAGATCTTTGAAAAGGTCGCGATTCGCAGTCGCGACCTTCTCGTTTTTATACTGCTCTGCTTCTTTTCCCTCGCCCTTCTCTTTGGGCTTCCTTCCTCGTCAATTTGCGCTTGGTGATGGCACCTTGCCGGTGACCTCGGCCCAGGTCAAACGCTTTCCAACGATCTGTCGGACGGCCAGATCAAAGCGGTCACTATCAGTCATGTCCTTGCGGTTGTTGTAGCGAAATGCTTGCTCATCAAGATAACGAAACAAGTGGAACGGCTCAACGCTGATATACGTGCCGTGCAGACCACGCTTCAGCAGTGACCAAAAGTTCTCCATCGTGTTCGTGTGTACGTTCCCGTTCACGTACTCGATGGCGTGATTGATGACCGCGTGCTGGAAGTCGCTTTCCAGACCATCGTAGGACTTCAGCTCATCGGTGAAGATTGCGCTACCAGCCTCTACATGCTCGCGTACTTGCTTTTGAAGTTCATGCTTGCGGCGACTATCGACCACTTGCAAGCGGACCTTGCCGCCGCGCTCAATCATGCCCATTACAGCAGTCTTGTCTTTGCCGCCGGTGCCGGTGATTTTTTTTGCACGCTCGGCCTTATGCATATTGCGGGCTTTTTGTCCGATGAACGTCTCGTCTATTTCGACTTCGCCCGTCAGCTTTCCGCCTGTGCCGAGGTTCTGAGTCGCCAGCCTGATTCTGTGCATCACGTGCCACGCCGACTTTTGCGAAATTCCCAGATCGCGGCTGACTTCGTAGCTGCTAATGCCATTCTTGCAACTCACCAGTAGCCACATTGCACAGAGCCACTTGTCCAGGCCGAGCGGAGAGTCCTCAAAGATCGTGCCGACCTTGATAGAGAATTGCTTTTTCGCGTGCTTCCCTTTGCACTCCCACAATCGCCGGGTAGCGAGGAAGCGCACTTCCTTACTTCCACACGTCGGACAAAGCACCACGCCATCCGGCCAGCGCCGCGCGACGAGGGTCTTTAAACAGTTGTCTGGATTCGAGAAGTACTCGATGGCCGCTTGAAGTGTTCTTGGTTCGCCGTCCATGGCTCAATAATAACTCCAACTCAGTACTGAGTCAAGTTAATTATTGCCCTAATTTGCAACCTGCTCACCTGAAGACACTGTTGGTGGCGAAGTTGGAAACAGTATTCACCCGGATTTCCGTTTTAACTGCGACCGGCCTAACCTTCTGATGCTTTCCGACGCCTTTATTCATGCGGGTTCTGATGAGAGGAATACGCCACGGAGGGCAGACACCCAGTGGGTGAAAAACAAAACAGGTCGTTTCAACTATGTTTCAACGGGTTTCTGAAAGTGGATTTCCAAGGGTCGCGGGTGACTTCCGACGGGGGGCTGATTCTGGTCCGAGAATTGGACGAGCATCTGGGACTGGGCCAACTCATCGCACAACACTTGACCGACCCACGGGGCACAAACAGCCGGTTGCCCTTAGCCGATCTACTGCGGCAGTCGGTGTACAGCCGGTTGGCAGGTTATGAGGACGTGAACGATGCCGAGCGTCTTTCTCAAGATCCGACCTTCCGCCTGATCGGTTCGGAGAGGACCTGGGACCGTGGGGCGGCCCTGACTTCGAGATTACAATCGTTCGAGACGGAGCTGCTCGTCGAAGAAAGCAACCTCTTGGGTCTGGGGGCGATCAACCGGGAGCTGATCGCGAAGGCCGAAGTGATCGATTCACCGCGACGGGTGGTGCTGGACATCGACAGCACTGAGATCCCGGTCTATGGCAACCAGGAGCAGAGCGCCTACAACGGGCATTTTGAGTCCACCTGCTATCATCCCCTGCTGCTGTTCAATCGCGAGGGCGACTGTTTGGCAGCCAAACTCCGGCCCGGCAACGTGCACAGCGCCGACGACTGGGAAGAAGTTCTCCTACCCGAGGTCGAGCGCCAGCAGAAGCACGGGAACGAAGTGGTGGTACGGGCCGACGCCGCCTTTGCCAAACCGGAGATCTATGAGGCGCTGGAATCGCGGGAGGTGAACTACGCCATCCGCATTCCGGCCAACGAGAACCTGGACCGGGACATCGCCGAGCTGCTGCCGCGCCCAGTGGGGAGGCCCAGCATCAAACCGTTGGTCGAGTACAAGAGTTTTCTCTACCAGGCAGCGAGCTGGAAGAAGGCCCGCCGGGTGGTGGCCAAAGTGGAGCATCACCAGGGCGAGCTGTTCCCACGAGTGGGCTTCATCGTCACGAATCTGAGCCTGCCCAGCCGGGCGGTGGTACGGTTCTACAACAAGCGTGGGACGGCCGAGCAGTGGATCAAAGAGGGTAAGCAGGCGGTGAAGATGACGCGGCTGTCGTGTCATCGATTCCGGGCCAACGAAGTGCGCTTGCAGTTGAGCTTGCTGGCCTACAACCTGGGGAATCTCTGGCGGCGGATGGTGCTGCCGAAGAGAATCGACCACTGGTCGCTGACCAGCTTGCAGCAGCGGTTAGTGAAGACGGGCGGGCGGTTGGTGAAACATGCCCGGTACTATTGGCTCCTGTTGGCCGAAGGGCATCTGACGCGGCAGTTGTTCGCTGCGATTCTCCGGCGGATCTGGACGCTGCCTTTACCGGCGGGGTAAGAGCTGGCGGCTACTGGCCGGGCGAAACTCTGGTGAAGGAAACAAGGGAGGGATGGTGGAGTGTCCGAGAATTGGGCCGAAACGCAACCAAAGTTGCCGGCTGGCACCCGACGGGAAGGCGCACCGGCCACTTCTCATGGGTACTGGTACGGCTTCCGCGACGCGCTGCCCAAAACTTGGTCGCAATCGAGGCGACTTGCTGTACACTACCTTGAAGCCGGAAGGCAAAATGGAAATCCCGGATAAAGGGCGTTCAAGAAAAAAACCACTGTCTCGTTGAAGGGGTTGAGATGTATACTAAGCAACGCAAGGAGCATACGATGAAGATGGCTACCTGGGTTCTTGGGGTGTCCCTTATCGCATTCGTAAGCATCGGCGCCAACGCTCAAACCGATCCTGACAGTGCGACGTCCGACAGTTCAACGGCTGCCAGCGCACCGTTGGGCAAGTACACCGAAGCCGTAGTCCAGGTGGTGTTCTCGGACGAGACGGCCGCCGAGCATCCACTCGCGGTATCGGACCTGGACAACGCCGCTCCGGAAATTAATAAGTTCTTTAACCAGCTTTCGTACGGCAAACTGAATCTGGAGGTCCACTTCATTCGGGTTCATTTGACGAACATTCCGGAAGAACCCGCGACGCCAGCCACCTGGGCCAACTATCAGGCCTGCGGCAGCAGTTGTAACCTCACTGTGGATGCCGCCAACGCAGCGCTCGCTTTGGACAGCAGCTTTCTGAACGGGGTCAACGGAATATCATTCATGGTGCTCCAGATGTACGCCGGCGACGTCACTGCATTCGGTTTGGAGAGCTTTCCGGGACTCACGCAGCAGGTGGTTCAATCACGTCTCGCCGAAGTCCCAAAGAACACCGTCAACCCGATTGGCCCGTCGGAGGTAAGTTGGGGAGGCTGGGCGCACGAATTTGGCCATCAACTCGAGGTGTTCGGCGGAACTTATACCAACGGCCCCTGGCTGGGACATCCCTCTGGGTACGCCAGCGGTTACGACCTCATGGACAGTTGCTATCCGTGCCACGAGAGCAGCTTTGGTCTGCTGGGCGCGCCGGATGTGACAGACCCGCGCACGGTGTTTCCCGGCTGGCTTGATTCTGTACACGTGGCCACTGTTCCCATACCGAGCGGCCCCACCGGTAAGACGTTCGTTCTGCCGCCGCTTTCGCAGAACATCTCCAATCCTGTGATTCAGGCCGTAAAGATCCCCATTGACGGAAGCCGAGCTTACTGGGTGAATGCGCGTACGCGTCTCAACGACGATGCGATTCAAGAGCGTACTCCCCAGGGGATCTTCACCGAAGGCGTTCAAATCCAGTACACCGACAAGAATGCGACATTTCCAGTGACCGTGTGCCGGCCGTTTGAAACGCCGACTTGCACGAACGGCAACACCGATCCCCCCAATTGGCCCTATGAACTTTGGCCCGTTGGGAGCACCTTCTCCGACACGAACCATAACATTAAAGTCGAAGTGGTGGCGGCGGTGACGGGTGGCTACGAGGTAAACATTACGCGCGACGTTCCGCCCGGCCATCCCGACCTCTACATAACGCCCTGGCTCACGCCGCCCGAAAATACCTATGAGACCGTCGATATATGGATCGACAGCATCTGCAACGGCTACGGAGTGCTGAAATACGGAAAGCGGGCGGACGGAACTGTGATCGGCAACGGCGACGATCCCTGCGTCAATCACGAGAACAGGGTCTACGCCACGATTCACAATATCGGTGACGCCGATGCGCCCGCCACCACCGCTTCATTTAAGGTAAGCAACCCTTTGGGAGTAGGAGTTACCGGCTCATGGACTTCGCTCGGAACGGCCACAGTACCCGCACTCCCGGCAGGCCAGTCAGTCGACGTCTTTGTCAATTGGACTCCCACTCCTGATCTCACGCCCGCGCAGATCATGGCGATGCATTTTAACTTCCACAGCTGCATCCAGGTGAAAGTTACTCCGGTGTCGGGAGAACTTGTAACCACCAACAACAACGCTCAGGAGAACATCGCGTATTTCGAGGCTGTGGCCACGGGACCACCGACAGGCGGCCTCTACCCGTTGCCCATCATAAACGGCGCCTTTAATCTGACCAATTCGATTGCGGGGAATTCCCAGCAGTATTCCATTCGAACGGTTTCGGAACTCCCCGCGGGTTGGACCTACAACGTGAACGCGGGAGTGCCAACGCTCACAATTTTCTCGGGGCAAACCGTAGTCATCCCGGTCCAGATTACGCCTCCTGCCTCCCCGGTCGGGAAGATCTACCAGATCAAGACCGATGCTTTGACTCTGCTCGAACTGCAGAATCACGGGTCCACGCACCCATCCTGGTATGTCGCGGGCGGGTTGTCTCTAAGCGCGCACACGGTGCTGCCCAGTACGATCTCCGTCGCCGCCAGCGATGGTCTTGCTGGGAACTCTGTGCCGACAGTTCGTGTGAAGGGAACCCTTGCGCCGGCCGCCGCAGGCCCTAACTCCATCGTTACGATTGACTTGTACAGTACAGCCGGCAGCTTCTTTTCCGATCAGGTAACCGTTGAACCGAATGGACATTTCTCGGCCACTGTGTCGCTCGGGTTCTTTCCCACCAGAGTGCGCGCCATTTGGCAGGGGAACATGCTCTATGAGAGCGCCGTCGCGGCTGGTACCGTAGTGGCAGAGTCGCAAACCACGACGTCCGTAATAAGCAGCCTGAACCCATCCACCTTTGACAGTGCGGTGACCTTTACAGCCACTATCAATCACACGGCCACGGCCACGCCCACCGGCAGCGTAACGTTCAAGGACGGCACAACCACGTTAGGCAGTGTCACACTCAGCGGTGGCGTTGCGGAATTCAGCACCTCAGCTTTGGCGGTAGGCGTTCATTCGATCACCGCTGTCTATTCCGGAGATTTCAACTACGTTGGAAGTACGTCGCCAGTGCTTACGCAAACCGTAAACGGGACGTAAGACCACTACCAATTAATATGGAGTCGGCGGCTATTATCGCCCGGCTCCGCTTTAGCTAGAATCTTGGACGGGACTGGAGTCGTGAGTTCGAATCTCACCAGGTCCACCGTACCCCTCCGCCGTGCCGCCTTACAAACAATCAAAAAACAGGGAAGAATCTCTTTAGTGGTCACCAAATAGGTGTCCACCTATTTTTAAGTGGACACCTAAAGAGATGCTCGAACATACCCCAAGCGCCGACGGAAGCGGGAATAGAAGAAAGCGCCGGGCGCTTGCCGCCGGTCCACGGCGGGTTTACGACCCCGATTTCAAGCTAAAAGTTCTGAATGAAACTTTTGCCCCGGACGCCTCTGTGGCGGCGGTGGCCCACCGACACGGCATGAACACGAATGTCATCTTCCGCTGGCGAAAAGAGTTTCGCGAAGGTCAGCTTGGCAACGGCCGGTTGCCAGCGGCAGGGTTCGTGCCTATCCATGTGGGAGATGATGCGGGAGATGTTGCCCTGTTGCCTGCACCGCAGAGACCGGGCGGCGAAAGCGTAAAAGCGGCCGGGCCGGCGGAGCCTGCCCCGGCGCAGGCCGGGGGCAAAACACCGGGCCTGATAGAAATTGAGACCGCCGGCGGGGTCAAGCTGCGCCTTTCCGGCCGCGTGGATGACAGGGCGCTGTGCCGTGTGCTGGCGGCGATCAGGCGGCTGGCATGATGATGCCCCTGGTGCGCCGATGATCCCGGTTCCGGGCAACGTGCGGGTTTGGCTGGCGGTCGGGCGAACGGATATGCGGCATTCAATGTGTTTGGCAGCGAATTGGATGCGATCAACAGCTTTTTTCCCGAGCGGAAAGTGCCCCATTACGATCTCCTGGAGCTGGTCTCGTCGATTCGCAATGCCGCTGGCGCGCAGGGTTTACGGCGGGCTTCCTAAACTTGAGTCATCAGCCGGAGTTCCCACAGTCCCAACTGCTCCACTACTAATCCCGGCAGGCGATCGAGCGCGTCCTGCACGGGTTGCGAAACTTCCGTTCCCCACTCCGTTGATAGCGGTTGAATTCCGAGCAGGACCATTTCTTCCGGCGACTCTCCCAGCAACTCCAGGCCGGCCATCAGGTCGGCAAAGCCGAGTTGATGCACGCTCGCTTGGCCGGGTAAATTTCGTAGAGCTTTTCCCTCCAACCGCAGCAGCGTCCCCGGCGCTTCGCCGACATCCACCGCATCGATCACCAGTAGCCTCCGGAATGGTGCGATGTGCGGGAGCAGGCTTAGGCCTTGGGTGCCTCCGTCCATCAGGACGACGTCGGCAGGGATCCTGGGGTCCATCGATAAGCGTTGGATGGCGTGCACGCCCAGGCCATCGTCGGAATGGACCAGATTACCGAGACCGAGCACAAGAGTTTTGGTCATGTTGAGATCACTTGTGCGCGGCCTCTTCTTCGATCTCTTTCACCGGAATGACTTTGTAACCGATGAAGATGCTATCCATCAGACCGCGCGTCTCGACGCGCGAGACCAGCAGGCTCAGATATACGTGAAGAATGCCAAACGCGACAAACACGTACATCAAAAGGAAGTGGATTAGACGCAGGTTTTGCAGGCTGATGAGGCGGGGGATCCATCCCACCAGCGCCCGGAGAACGGCATTGTCGAGCAGACGCTGATACATCACAAGGCCGGTGAGAATTTCGACCAGGATCAGCGCGTAGATAACGACGTAGGAGAGCGCCGCCATCTGGTTATGGCCGATTTTCGAGACGGGCGTAGGCCGCAGGAAGGCGTAAAATCTGGTTACTTCCCACATTTCTCGAAACCGGCCTTTGCTCAAAGGAATGAACTGCCTCCATCCCACCCATTTGTTGCCGCCGAAAAAAAGATAGACGCGCAGCAGGAAGAGAGCCAGAAACAGCATTCCGAACGATTCGTGCACGAAGCGGAACCAGCCCATCAGGAAGGGATGTTGCGTCTGTCCGATGATGTACGGATCGTGGATGTAGTAGCCGGTGACGGAGAGAACCGCGATCGAAATCACCAGCCCCCAGTGAACCAGGCGCAAAGGATATTGCCACACGTACACGGGTGCAACGGGTCCGAATGAACCGGGATAAATTCGGTCAGTTTGCATGACGCAGCTCCTAGCCCGCTTTGACTACGGAATAATCGCGGCCCCTGGCATCCACCACATGCACTGCGCACGCGAGACAGGGATCGAAGGAATGAATGGTGCGCAGAATCTCCAGCGGCCGATTCGGATCGGCGATCGGCGTCCCGATCAGCGACGCCTCGTAGGGGCCGCGTTGGCCCTGAGCGTCTCGCGGCCCAGCATTCCAGGTGGTGGGAACGACGGCCTGATAGTTCTTAATGGCTTTCCCTTCGATCTCCACCCAATGGCCGAGCGAGCCGCGCGGCGCCTCGTGCCATCCGAATCCCCGGCAGCTCGCGGGCCAAGTGCTGGGATCCCACTTAGTGGTGTTGCAGATCGCGACCTGGCCATGGGCCAGGTTGGAATCCAGTTGGTCGACCCACTGCTCCAGACGGGCGGCCATCAATTGAGACTCGATCGCCCGCGCCGCGACCCGGCCCAACGTGGAGAACAGAACCGAGGGCGGAGCGTTGAAGTGCTTCAGCACGCCGTCGACGGCTGCCTTGATATCCTTCTGTCCGGCGGCGTAACCGACCACCATTCGCGCCAGCGGCCCCACTTCCATGGGCTTGCCTTGAAAGCGCGGCGCCTTCAGCCACGAGTACTTCTTGTCGACGTCCAGAAATTCGTACGGCGGCTTGGGTCCTGAGTACTTGGGATTGGTCTCGCCGTCATAGGGATGCCTGGCCTTGTCACCATCCGAGTATTCATACCAGGCGTGGCTGACGGATTCGGTGATCTCCGCCTGGTCCACCGGATGGACTTTTGTCAGATCGCGGCCAAAGACCGCTCCTCTCGGGAGCAGGAACGTGCTCGCATCGTTCTGGTTGATTGACGGATAGTCGCCGTAAGACAGGAAATTCCCCAGGCCCTCGCCGCGCGTGAACCAATCCTTATAGAAACCGGCGACAGCGAGAACATCGGGAACGTAAACCTGCTCGACGAACTTTCGCGCTCCGCGGACCAGCTCCCTGAGGAACCCGATTCGCTCCGGATTGATGACCGCGAACGGCTCGTTGGGATCCATGGCCGTCGACATTCCGCCCACCAGGAAAGTCTGCGGGTGCGGATTTTTGCCGCCCAGTACGGCGTGGAGCCGGATGAAGTCCCTCTGCCAGGTCAGCGCTTCTAAGTAATGCGCCACGGCCAGCAGGTTGGCTTCGGGTGGCAAGTGATAGGCCGGATGTCCCCAATAGCCGCTGGTAAACAGGCTGAGCTGGCCGCTCTCGACCAAGGCCTTCACTCGATCCTGCACGCCTTTGAAGTAAACGGCGCTCGATTTTTCGTAGTCCGAGATGGACTGCGCCAATTGCGAAGTCTTTGCCGGATCGGCCTTCAGAGCCAAGGTCACGTCCACCCAGTCGAGCGCATGCAGATGATAGAAGTGGATGACGTGGTCCTGGACCAGTTGCGAACCGGCAATGAGATCCCGGACGATGCGGGCGTTTTCCGGCACCTCGATCTGTAGCGCGTCTTCGACGGCGCGAACGCTCGCCAAAGCGTGGACCATGGTGCATACACCACAAATCCGCTGCGTCCAGATCCAAGCCTCGCGCGGATCGCGCTTGCGTAGGATCAATTCGATACCGCGAAACATCGTGCCTGCGCTCCAGGCGTCCGATACCTTTCCGCCATCCACCTGGGCTTCGATGCGCAGGTGGCCTTCGATGCGGGTTACGGGATCCACCACCAGACGTGCCATGTTATTTCTCCCTTCCAGTGGGTGCTACTTCTTCCTTTGGCTCCGGCTGCGGGCCCGGTTTGGGAGCAGGCTTGATCATCTGGATCAGGCCGTGCGCGGTGACGCCCAGTACTGTCGCGCCAACCAATCCCAGGCCGACCTCGCCCGCAGTGACTTCCACTCCAAATCCGGGAACGTTCGGCAGCCGATCGTAGAACGGCGACATGTGATCCCAGAAGCGCGGCGATGCGCAGGCGATGCAGCCATGACCGGCGCGGACCGGCCAACTGGTATGGTCGTTCCATCCAACCACGGGGCAGTTGAAAGTCGCCGCCGGGCCCTTGCAGCCCATTTTGTAAAGGCACCAGCCTTTGCGATGCCCCTCATCGCCCCAATCGACCACGAAGCGTCCGGCATCGTAATGCGCGCGCCGCTCACATTGATCGTGGATGATGCGGCCGTATGCGAACAGCGGCCGGTTGTATTGATCCAGCGCCGGCAAGTCGTTGAACGTCAGATAGTGCACCAGCGCCGCAGCCGTGTTGGCTGGATTGTGCGGACAACCCGCCATGTTCATGACCTTGACGCCCGGCAAAGCTTCGTGAACGCCCAGCGCTCCAGTAGGATTGGGAGCTGAGCGCACCAAGCCGCCGTCAAAAGCGCAGGCCCCTACCGCGATGGTGGCCGCCGCGTTGCGGCAGACTTTTTCCGCGATCTCCATGGCGCTACGTCCGCCGATCGTGCAAAAACCTTCGCCCGTTGGGATCGCGCCCTCCACCACCGCCAGGTACTTGCCTTTGTCCTCGTTCACTACCCGTTCCAGGACCGCTTCGGCCTGCTTACCCGAGCCCGCCATGATCACTTCGTGGTACTCCCACGAAAGCAGGTCGAGCACGACCTCGGCGACATCGGGATGGCTGGACCGCAGCATCGATTCCGAACAGCCGGCGCAGTCTTGAAACTGCAGCCAGAGCAAGACTGGCTTTTTGGCCTTTGCCACCGCCTGCACCACCTGCGCCAGGTAGCGATCCGGTAACGCCAGCGTTCCCAGCATGGCGCTGCAAAATTTCACGAGTTGCCGGCGGGAGATGCCTCGTCGCGCCAGCGCGGTGCTTACGTCAGTTTCAGTTGACAGCATGGCCAACCTCCTCCGCGCCTAGCGCGGTTTTTTTCTCCTGTGCCCGCGAGGCGAGCCAGCTCAGCCACTGCTCTAGCCCCGCTCCGGTGGTGCAAGAGGTCTCAATAATCTCGATTTCTGGATGAATCCGCCGCGCGTTCTCGATCACTAGCTCCGGATCGAAGGGAACGTAGGGCAGCAGATCGATTTTGTTCAAGATCATCAATTCTGCTTTGCGAAAAATGCCCGGATACTTTAACGGTTTGTCTTCACCTTCGGTGACGCTGAGCACCACGATCTTCGCGTCCTCGCCGAGGTCGTAGCTGGTGGGGCAGACCAGGTTGCCGACGTTTTCGATCAACAGCAAATCCAGCCGTTCATCACGCCAATCCGCCAAGTGATTCTCCACCATCCGCGCATCCAGGTGGCACGCGCCGGCGGTGGTGATCTGTCGTACGGGATAACCGTAACGCCCCAGGCGGCGGGCGTCGTTGTCGGTCTGAATGTCCCCGGTGAGAACGGCGGCGCGCGTGACGAGCGGCAGCATTTCCAGCGTCCTTTCGAGCAATGTCGTCTTGCCGGAGCCGGGCGAGCTGATCAGATTCACCGCCAGCGCGCCCTTCTCCCGCAGCCACTCACGCAGCCGCGCCGCTATCCGATCGTTCTCGCTCAGAACTTTCTTTTCGATTTCCACCTTCATCGGCCACCTCTTCCAGCTCCAGATACGCCAGCTTCAGTTCATCGCTTCCAATGCTCCACGTGATGTGGAGTTCCAGCCCGTTACCCACCGTTTCAAAGCAAAATCTTAGCGACTCGGTATCCACGCCCGCGTACTCGCCGATCACGACTCCAACTTTGACCGGGCGTTTCCCGGGGTAAAGCTGCGCTTCCACATCGACAGCCTCGAGGATCGAACTCGCAATACCCATTTCGTGCATTTAACAAATCCTCGGCAACTGCTCACCCGCCAGCATGTCGACGATGCGCGTCGATCCGAACGCCGTTCTCATGGTTACGAGCCCTGCACTTTCATCACCCACGGTCCCGATAATTGCCGCCTCCGCGCCACGCGGGTCGCGCCGCATCCGAGCGAGAATCGCATCGGCCGCTTCCGGCGCGACAATAGCCAGCAACTTGCCTTCGTTGGCGACATACAACGGGTCGAGCCCGAGCAACTCGCACGCACCTTTCACTTCCTCGCGCACCAGGATGCATCTCTCTTCAATCTGAATACTCACTCCCGATTGCTCCGCAATCTCGTTCAACGAGCTCGAGACCCCGCCCCGCGTGGGATCGCGCATACAGCGGATGGCATTTGTTCCCGGGCATACACCGAGCATGGCCGCAACCAGGTTGTGCAGCGCCGCCGAATCGCTCAGAATCTCGGTCTCAAACTCCAGCCCCTCGCGCTTGCATAGGATCGCGATGCCATGGTCGCCAATTGCGCCGCTCAAAATCACGCGATCGCCCGGCCGGGCCTGGCTCGCAGAGAGACGCACGCCGTCCGGCACAATCCCGATTCCAGTGGTATTGATAAACAGGCCGTCGCCCTTCCCGCGCTCGACTACTTTGGTATCGCCGGTGACGATAGAGACCCCCGCCGCGGCCGCCGCTTCGGCCATCGATGCCGCAATCCGCCGCAAAGCTTCCGTCGAAAATCCTTCTTCGAGAATGAACCCCGCGCTCAAGAACAACGGCCGCGCTCCGCCCATCGCCAGATCGTTGACCGTGCCGTGGACGGCCAGCGAACCGATGTCGCCGCCCGGAAAAAACAACGGCTGGACCACGAAGGAATCTGTCGTAAATGCCACACGCGCGCCGCCGATTTCGACAATGGCCTGATCGTCCATCCTGTCAAGTACCGGATTCGAGAACAGGGGTAAAAAGACATCGCGCAATAGCTCCGCGCTCAACCGGCCGCCGCTACCATGGCCGAGCACGATCCGGTCGCGCTGTCCCAGCGGAGTGGGGCAAACGAACGAGGCGGTTTCTGTCAGGGTGTCAGGCATGGCTTTTGACCTGAGGCGACGCATGGCGTCTGTATTGGTAATAAGCGGCGCAGGCGCCTTCGGCCGAAACCATGGGCGCACCTAGCGGCGTCATGGGCGTGCAGCGCTTGCCGAACGCCGGGCAATCGAGTGGCTTCTTCAACCCTTGGAGGACTAGCGCGCTGATGCACTCTTTGGGCTCCTCAGCGTGCCAGTCCTCCACCCCGAAAATTCGTTCGGCGTCGAAGTTCGCGAATTCCTCGCGCAGCCGGTAGCCGCTTTCGGCGATCGGTCCGATGCCGCGCCATTGGCGGCCGGAAACTTCGAACACTTCGCGCAGGATGTTCTGCGCGGGCAGGTTGCCGTCCTGATTCACCGAACGAGCGTATTGGTTTTCCACCTCGGCGCGCCCTTCTTCCAACTGCGAAATGAGCATCGAGATCGCTTCTAGAAGATCGAGAGGTTCAAATCCGCCCACCACCATCGGCACGCCGAACTCCGAGACCAACTCTTCGTATTCGCGATAGCCCATCACGGTACAAACATGGCCCGGTGCGATAAAGCCCTGCACGCGGTTGGCGGGCGAGCGTAAGATCAGCCGCATCGCAGGCGGCACCAGCACATGCGACACCAGCATCGAAAAATTAGTGAGACCCTCCCGTTTGGCCTGCCAGACGGCCATGCCGTTGGCTGGCGCCGTGGTTTCGAACCCAACTCCGAAGAAGACGACTTTGTTGCGCGGACTCTCACGCGCAATTTTCAGCGCGTCCAGGGGTGAATACACCACACGCACATCCGCGCCGCTCGCCTTGGCCTGGAACAAATCCGACTCCGAACCCGGCACGCGCAGCATGTCGCCATAGGAGGTGAAGATCACGCCCGGAAGCGATGCAATGCGGATAGCCCGGTCCACCATCTCGAGCGGGGTGACGCACACCGGGCAGCCTGGGCCATGCACCAATTCGATTTCGGGCGGCAACAGTTCGTCGATGCCGTAGCGCATCAACGTGTGGGTCTGGCCGCCGCACACTTCCATCAGCACCCAGGGCCTAGTGACTTTTCTGGCGATCTCGCCGGCAATGGCCTGGGCGATTTTCGGATCGCGATACTCGTCGACGTATTTCATGGCGCCAGACCCTCGGCCGCCAAGGGCGCAGGCCCTTCTTCCGCCAAGGGCGCAAGCCCCTCTTCAGCCAGCGCCCCGATCTGCGAAAGATATTGATAAGTGCGGCGCGCTTCTTCTTCGTCCACGCGCGTGAGCGCAAAACCGACATGCACCAGCAGGAAGTCCCCGGGCGAAGCGTCGGGGGTGAAGGCCAGATTGACTGTCTTCTTCACGCCGCAAAAATCCACGCGGCCGACGCGAAAGGCGGGGTCGTCGCCCTCGATGCTTAAGAGCTTCCCTGGGACTGCCAAGCACATGGTGGCATCTCCTAACTCGATGTCGCGGAACACTAAAGCAGGTTACAGCCCAGAGGAAAGCCCAGGGCCAAGACCGCGCTCATCGTTCGTATCGGCAATGATTCTCGGGGTTTGAGCGATACCACAGCCGCATGCATTGAAGTTTCAATCAGTTCGGAAGTGAGTAGTATTACCCTCTGCTGGGCAAATTAGCGCAGGGCTTCTGTCATTGGACTGACAGAGCGTGCGCGGACGTGCTAGCTTCTCTTACCTAAGATCCCGACTTCTTTCTTCGGCAGCCGATCCAGCATATCCCGGCTGATCCCAAAGTTGCTAGTCAGCAGCGAATTCGGATTGCCCCCCAGCCAGTTGGTCAGCGAGATCTCCTGATACAGACCGCTATTAAACAGGATCAGGATTTGGGTGGGATCATCGCCCAGCTGCTCGATAAAGTGACCGTAACCCTGCTTGATAAAGGCCACGTGGCCAGGTCCGAATTCCTCGGTCTTCACTCGTCCATGTGACCCGAAAATGGTGACGCGCCCGCGGCCCTTGGCGTAGAACTGCCACTCGTCGGCGTGCGGATGCCAGTGCAACTCGCGCAACGCTCCCGGCTTCAGGTCCATGCGGACAGCGGTCAGCGTGGTCTGGATCGGGAATTCGTTCTGCGTGACGATCCGCTCCTCGCCGCCTGCAAACGTCTTGGGGGCCATCTTCCCAATGCGGAATTTGTGGGCGGATTGGCTCGGTTGCAGCTCCGAATTTCGTATGTCTTCCACCGCTGGCGGAACCTGTCCCGGTCCAATATACAATTCCTTCTGCGGGAACTGGGCAAATGCCGCTTCGGGAAGATTCAAATTCCGCGCCAACACATTGCGTGGCGTGCGCGCAATCCAGTCCGTGATGCTGAACGTGCCGAACTCGGAGAAGTGGCCGTTGTCGAATCCAAGCAGGAAATGGCATTCGCCGGAACCAATGTTCTGGATGGCATGTCCGTGTCCGCGCGGAAAATACCAGGTATCGCCTTCCTCGAAATCGTCCACCTCGGCTTGGCCATTAGGCGTGATGACAGTAGTGCGGCAGCGGCCCGTGAGCACGTAAGCCCATTCGGCGGCCAGCGCGTGCCAGTGCAATTCGCGAATGGCGCCCGGATCCAGTTTCATGGAAACGCCCGCGATGCTCTGCGAAACGGGGAGTTGTTTCACCGTCGCTTCTTTGGCCGAGCCGCCTGGGCCAACCCAGCCCTTTTCGCTCTCGATGTCGTATTTGAACGGTTCCAGGTCGTCGCCTTTGGTCTCTTCAGATGGGGCGGCCTTTACCTGCTCGGCGATTGCGGCCGTAGCGGCCAATCCGAGCGAAACCTGCGAGATGGCGCTAAACAGCGCTCGGCGATCGATCCCCTGCTCATCGGACATGGATTTTCTCCTCTTAGCGAACAATCCTAACAGAATGTAACAGTGCAAGGGAGCGTCGCACCGGAGTCCCATGGTTATGGCTACCAATCTGAACAAAACGGTCCTGGTGACAGGCGCCACCGGGCATCAAGGCGGCGCGGCCTTCTGGCACTTACGCGGCAAGTTTCCGCTGCGCGTTTTGGCGCGCGATTTCAACGCCCCAAAGACGCGGTCGCTCGCAGGGCCAAGCGTGGAGCTGGTGCGCGGAGACTTGGAAGACCTGGAATCCTTGGAGCGCGCGATGGATGGCGCGTATGGCGTCTATTCGATGCAGACGTCGAACGACACCGCAGCCGAGGTCCGGCAGGGCGCGAATGTTGTGGACGCGGCGATCGCGCAGTCGATCGAGCATCTGGTGTACAGCTCCGTCACGGGCGCCAATCAGCGCACCGGCGTTCCGCATTTTGAAAGCAAAGGCGAGATCGAGCGGCATATTCATGCCAGCGGCCTCAAGTACACCAATCTGCGGCCGGTATTCTTTATGGAGAATTGGTTCAACTGGAAAGACCAGATGTTGAACGGCCGGCTGGAACTGCCGCTGCGGCCGGAGACGCGGATGCAAATGGACTCCGTGGACGATATAGGCGCATTCGTTGGCTTGGCTTTCGAACATCCCGAAAAGTGGATCGGGCGCACGTTCGAGATCGCGGGCGATGAGTTGTCGATGACTCAGATCGTGCAAGCCTTCAGCCGCGTGCTAGGCCACGAAGTCAAGTACGTTCAAATTTCCTGGGATGAGTTCAGCAAGCGCATCGACCCGGCGCACTTCAAAATGTTCCACTGGTTTGAAGGTGAAGCGTACCGCGTCGACATCCCCGCCGTGCGGCAGGAGCTGCCGTCGCTTCAGACGTTCGAGCACCGGATGCAAAGTACGTGGCGCGCCAAGGTGACGGCCGCGGAGCCGGTGGGGCGCAGCGCGGGTTAATCCGGACGTACCTCGATTTCCCGCTCACGTGGACAGCGAACGGACAATCAGACTCGTGAAGGGCGCACCAAGTGAGTCCTCAACGCCTTCCTTATCCAGGAAGGTAGGTCAAGGGCCTAAACAACCGCTATCAGGCACCGCACGCCATCTTCACGCCGGTCGGGTCCAGTGATTCCGATTTTCCGGGGCTTAGTTCCCCTCCTCTTAAAACAATCGTTCTAAGGCTAACCGCTTACCTCGACAACAGTTGTAGGCGGAATTGCGTACGGTCCTTAAGCATTTCACTGCGTAGTAATTCCCTGCCCTCCGCCCTACTATGGAATCGGGTCAAACCGCATGAGGTGCCGCTACTGCAAAATTGCACTGGAACCGTCCCGCAGCTTCATCGACGGCGAGTTCTGTTGCGACGATCATCGGCAGTCGTTTGAATCGGAAGGCGTTTACCCCACCCAGGCTCCCCAACCGGTTTCGACTGCGCTCCAAATGCTGCGGAAAAGATTCGCTCCACGCACTCCAGACGTCACTGCGGGCACGGAGGAAACGGAAGCGGCCGCCATGTTCGAGCCCCAACAAATGGCCGAGACCGTCCTTGAGGACCCGATCGACTCTGAAGAGCAATCCTTCGACGAATCTGGCGATGAGGAGCCCGCCACTCGTCCTAGCCCGGCGCGCGAAAATGCCGCGTCCTGGCGCTGGATCAATTCAGCTTGGAAAGGCGCGCCGCGCGATCTCAAGCTGGTCGGCCTGATTCTTCCGGTCCTGCTGGTAATCGCAATCAACGGCTCTCTGCCTAAGGTGCCCATCCAGCAATTGGCGCCGCAGAATCTGGATCAGGTGCAAAAAGTCGTCCAGCTGCAATGGAAGAATGTGAATCAGAGCATATCGGACCGCGCCGCGGTGGCCTACGCCGACGATTTTCGCTCCGGGCTCGACGCCTGGGAAAGCCGTTCCAACCTCACCAGAAGCTGGTCGTATGACGTTTCCGGTTTCGTGCGGCCGGGACCGTTAGCCATCTTCAAACCCACGGTCGACCTTTCCGACTACCGCTTCGAGTTTCTGGAGGAAATCGACCAAAAGGCCATGGGCTGGGCTTTCCGCGCTCAGGATTTGAACAACTACTACGCGATGAAGTTTGTCGTGGTGAAACCAGGACCGCTGCCGCTGGTCCATATCGTCCGCTACGCGGTGATCAACGGCAGAGAAGGACCGCACGTCGACAAGCCCCTGCCGATGACGGTACGGACCGACATGCTGTACCGCATTCAGGTGACTACGCGCGGCAGCGACTTTACCATCATGGCCCAGGGACAAGTGGTCGACTTCTGGTCCGACAACCGGTTGCAGCATGGCGGCGTTGGATTCTTTTGCAATCGCGGTGAGCGCGCCCGCCTTCGCTGGGTAGAAGTTTCGCACCAATATGATGCGCTGGGCAGACTCTGCGCCTATCTTGCGCCCTACGGAATCGAGGGCAGAAACGGAAATATGAACTGACTATGAGCCAACCTACTTCTAGAACGCCATCAGTGGATACGGCCAAGGCAGCCAGCCTGGCAAAGGCAGTCTCCCTTCACATGGAAGGCAAGCTCGATGAGGCGCTCCGAGAAATCAACCGCGTTCTGGAAACCGGTGAGGGCACACTCGAGATCTTCTCCGCCAAAGCCCAAATCCAGTTCGAGCTGGAGATGTATGAGGAAGCCGCCCAGAGCTACGCCAAGCTTCTGAGCATGCATCCCAAGCACGCCAATGCCAACTTGAATCTGGCGGTTTGCCTGGAGCGTCTGGGCCGCTGGCAGGAAGCCGCCGATTTCTTCGAGAAGGCGGCCGAAGCGCAGCCGGACCGGCTGGATGCGCGGCTGGGGCTCGGGATCGCGCTGTTGCATCTGGAAAAGTCGGACGCCGCCGCCGAAAATTTCGAGAAGGTGTTGGAGCAGCAATCCGATCACACCACGGCGCTGTTCGGCAAGGCCGTGACGCTGCAGTTGCAGTGGCACTTCGATGAGGCCGCGCGGATCTACCAGTCCATCTTGGCCGGCAAACCCGATTTTGAAGAGTGCCTCATCAACCTGGTGACTATCGGGATGGCCCGCAAGGACCAGGCCATGATCGCCGATTATTCTGAAAAGCTGCTGGCGCTGCGTCCCAACTCGCAGACTGCGCTCGAAGGCCTGGCTACTTGCGCCTTCGCCTCCGGTGACTATGAAGCCGCGCTGCGCTATTGCACCAAGCTCACCGAATACACGCCCGAAAGCTTTGATCGCTGGTTCAACCTCGGCGTCGCCCAGCAAAAGACCGGCCAGCTGGAACAGGCCGCCAAGTCTTATGCCGAAGCCGTCCGTATTCGCCCGGATGCCAGCCAGGCCTATGTGAATCTGGGCGTCATCCATCAGGAATCGGGCGACCTGGCACAAGCCCGCGCCACTTACGAAAAAGCGCTTGAAATCACTCCCGAGCTCTTCGAGGTGTTGCACAATCTCGCGGCCGTGCTGGACAAGCAGGGCTCCAAGGAAGAAGCCGAGCGCATCTACATCCGTATCCTGGCCAAGAACTCCGATCTCGAAGAAGTCTGGTTCCGGCTGGGCTACCTGCGCCTGGAGCGCGCCGACTATCGCGGCGCGGCCGAAGCATTCCATCCCTGCGTCGCCAAGCGGCCGGATTGGATCGAGGCGCAGTTGAACCTGGGAATCTGCTGCTGGAACATGAGCGACCACGACGGCGCCTCCAAGGCGTTCGAAGCGGTCCTGGCAGCCAATCCTGAATCGCTCGACGCATTGCGCGGCTTGGCCGCTATAGCGGTAGAGCACAATAATTTCGATCAGGCGCTGGAGCACCAGGCGCGGCTCATCGAAAAGGGCGAGCGGAGTCCGGAGCTGTTTTACAACACCGGCTTGTTGTTGCAGAAAGCCGGTCAATTGAACGACGCCGAAAAGCTGTACCGCGAAGCGCTGCAGGAACGCGATCAGTTCCCCGAGGCCCTGCTCAACCTGGGCCACGTGCTCAAAGGTCTGGGCCAGCAGGATCAGGCGCGCGACTGCTGGAAACGGGCGCTGGAGCAAAAGCCCGACCTGGCCGAAAGCTATTTCAGCGGCGCCAACTAAAACGGCACGGCTTGCTCACACCGGCTGCTAGGCTGAGTACTGTGTGAGTCCTCCTGTCGACGTCCGCCCCTTCCAACGGCGCGAATTGAACCGTATCGTCGCCATTGAGCGCGATTCTTTCGGGAAAGACGCGTGGCCTGCCGAATTGTTTCTCGAGTACTGGCGCCAGAGCCCGGAGCTTTTTCTGGTCGCCCGCTATGGCCGCCGGATCGCAGGCTATAGCGCCACCCGAACCAACTGGCGGGGCGCCGAACTGGAATCCATCGCAGTGGACCCGCTCTGTCGCGGACGCGGCGTTGCTCAAGCTCTGCTCCGCGCTACGATAGCCCGGTTGGGACCGCGAACTCTGCGTTTAATGGTAAGTACCGCGAACGCTCCGGCCTTGCGCTTCTACCGGCAATTCGGCTTCGTGCGCACGCGTCTAGTGAAACGCTATTACGGCGCGGGCCGCGACGCCTGGCGCATGCGCCTCAAATAATCACGGCCAAAACAACAGACACACGAACAAGCACAACCAGATTCCCGCCAGAAAATGCCAGTACAACGCCGCTACCGCCGTGCGGCTGCTTTGCTGCCGGAAATCGAACAGCACCACCTCAGGCCGCCGCGATGCCGTCACCAGCAAGCAAACCAGGGCCACCATCCCACCGAAGAGGTGAACGCCGTGCGCGCCCGTCAGCACATAAAACAGCGAGCTGTGCGGGTTGTGCCGAAGATAAAGTCCCTGCTTCGCCAACTCGCGCAGCGCGAACAATTGCGAAGCCAGAAACGAAGCTCCGATCCCGACCGTCACCCCCAACCAGTGCGCATAGCGCAGGCTGTTCTTACGCTCGAATGCCGATCGCGCGATTTCAAGCGTCCAAGTGCTCGCCAGGATCAGGCCGGTGCTCAGCCAAAGCAAGGGAGGTACCTGGATGTGCTGCCAATGCCCAGGCGATTGTGCGCGTTCGTAATAGGCGATCCCAACAGTCACGAACAGCGCGCTGATAGACACCAGCAGGAAGCGCATGGCCAGCAGGCCAGCTCCTGGTACGCCTCGCCCCTCGTGGCCGTCACCGTCGCCGCCGCCCCCACCGCCCGGATCGTAGGGACCATGATCGCGCGGACCGCCGCCATTCGGGCCGCCCAGCTTGACTTCCGGGGAATCCAGAACGGAAGGCATATTCATAAGATAACGCCGTCCAAGCAAGCTGGTGCTGCTCGTGATATCACAGAGGGATGCCTGAAATCAGCCGAAGACAATTTGGCGGCGCTCTCCTCGTTCTAGGTGCGCGTCCGCGCAGCATTTGGGGCGCCACCACCGCAGGGATCGATCAGACTCTGCGGTCATCCCTGAAGCAGCATAAAATCCCTGCCTGCGTCGCTATGGCCGCGACCGCGGATAAAACCACATATTCGGGAGCCTTCGGAAAGCGCGACTCCGCGTCCGGCGTCGACGTCAATGCCGATTCCATCTTCGTCATCGCGTCCATGACCAAACCCGTCACCTCTGTCGCTGCCATGCAACTGGTGGAACAAGGCAAGTTGAAACTGGATGAACCCGCCTCTACCTACATCAAGGAGCTCGGATCCCTGCAGGTTCTCCACGGCTTCGACGAAACCGGCAAACCGATCCTGAAGCCCGCCACGAAGCCCGTCACTCTGCGGACGCTGCTGACGCACACCTCCGGCTTCGTCTATGACACCTGGTTCGCCGACATGGTGAGGTATGAGAAGGAATCGGGGACCAGCATGCCGCTCGGCGTCGTCGCGCCGCTAACTCCGTTGATGTTCGAACCGGGATCGCGCTGGCAGTACGGAACCAGTGCCGATTGGAGCGGGCGCTTAGTGGAAACGGTGAGTGGCCTGTCGCTGGAGCAATATTTCCAGAAAAATATTCTGGAGCCTTTGGGCATGCACGACACCAGCTTCCTGGTATCGGCCGCAAAGTTCGATCGCCTGGTGAGCGAATATCGCCGACAGGACGATGGCACGCTCAAGGAAGATCCGCGCGCCTTGCCCAAGCCTCCCAAAGCATTCAACGGTGGCGGCGGCCTTTACTCCACTGCACCCGATTATGTCCGTTTCATGCAAATGATCCTGCGCCGCGGCCAAGGGCCCAAGGGCGAGCAAATCCTGCAACCGAAAACGGTGGACATGATGGCCACCAACCAGGTCGGCAATTTGAGCGCGGGGAAACTGAAGACCGCGCGGCCTGCCATCTCGAGCGACGTCGATTTTCATCCCGGCTTCAAAGATGGCTTCGGCTTTGGCTTCCTGATCAATTCGAAAGGCTATGAAGGCGGCCGTTCCGCCGGAAGCTTGGCGTGGGCCGGAGTGGCAAACACCTACTTTTGGATCGATCCGAAGAAACGGGTGGCCGGCGTAATCATGATGCAGTTTCTGCCGTTCGCCGACAAGGAAGCCATCGCGGTTCTGGGCGATTTTGAGCGCGCCGTGTACGCGAGCTAGGCGCTGCCTACCAACTCATGCGCTTGCGCAACGCCGTAATATGAGCCACATGATGGCGTCCGTGCCACGCATACAGAGCGGCGTTCTGCTCCAACCTCACCAGGCCCAGTTCCGGATGACGAAAAGTCCGTTTCCACTCGGCATCCGATAGCGACCGCAACAGCGGCACCCAGCGCGCGTGCAGCGATTCGAGCAACACCAGCGACGGTTCTATGGGTAGAGTGCGGGCGTCAGCGAGCTCCGCCCAGCGCGCTTCTTCATACGGCTTGATCACCGGCTCGTCCTCGGTCAAAGCCAAACGAAACCGCGTATAGCTGTTGATGTGGCTGTCGGGGACGTGATGCGCCAGCTGGCGAACGGTCCATCCTCCAGGGCGGTAAGGTGTGTCGAGCTGCGATTCCGACAAACCAGCAACTGCGGCGCGCATATGCGCCGGGGCTTCGGCAATCTGATCGATAAACGCGGCCAGCTCCTGCGCGCTGACCGAGTCGGGGAAACGGAATTCTCCCACGGGATAGCGAAGGTCATCCATGCTTTAGTCTACGAGACGTGAGCGCTCAGTAAATGCCCGCCGCCGGAAACCGCCAGACCATCCGATCGCCCCGCGAAGTAGCGCGCGTTGATCCGCTCGCAATGCAGGTCCTCGATTTTGCCGAACCCCAGGCGCGCGAGATCGAGCACCAGCGCGACGGGATCGAAAAACAATTGAAAAGGTTCACCGGCCCGAGCCACTCGCGCAGACAACGCATCCAGCCCCTGTTGCTGCAGCGAGCTGAGCAGCGATCGCTCCACCGCGAAATCAAACACCACGCCACTGCCACAAGGCATGCCGGCGATGAATTGGATAGTCGCGTCGAAGGCTGCGCGCGAAAGATACGGCGTCACGCCCAGCCAGGAGAAGAATGCCGGCTGCTGCTTGTCGAACCCCGCCGCGAGCAAGCCGTCTTCGAGCGATTGCCTTTCGAAGTCGACAGCCGCAAAAGTCATCTCACTCGGGACAGGAATGCGGGCCTCGAGCAGCCGCGTGCGCTTCCATTCCTGAGTCGCCGGATGATCCACTTCGAAGACATGCAGCCCGGCGGATTGAAAAGGATTGCGGTAGGCGAACGTATCGAGTCCCGCGCCCAGCACCACGTATTGTCGAACGCCCCGCGCCACTGCGGCGGCGAGTTGATCTTCCCCATAGCGGCTGCGCACGGCGATGAACGCGCGCAACGCTCGCGACCACGGCTGCTCCGAACCGGGTGACCGCTCGGGCTCTCCGTCAGCGATCGCGACCGCGAGCGGATCTTCAAAGACTTTGGGCTCATCCAGGAGCTGATGCGCCGCGCGCCGCAGGGCCACTCGCTGGGCGGTTCGGCTGGGCTTTGCGTCACGCATGCACCCAATTTACCGAAGTTTTCGGGCGCGTTTGCGGGTAGTACGTTCGGATACGTACCTACCTGCGCGCATGGATGGACCGTAGGATGGAAATATGAACGAAACCTTTTTGATCGGGCAGACTGCGGTGGTGACTGGAGCAACGCGGGGGATTGGATTTGCGATCGCGCGGGCCCTGGCTGACTCTGGCGCCACAGTGGCGATATGCGGACGTGACCAGAGCAACGTGGATGACGCTGTAAGGCTCCTCACGAACGAGTCGAAACGTAAAGTGGTGGGAAAAGTTGCCGATGTAAGAGCAAGCACAAGCGTAGCGGCATTGTTTGAATGGGTCGATGGCGAAACGGGCGGTCCAGATATTTTAGTGAACAATGCGGGCGTGGGTGTAATGAAGAGCACAGCGGAACTCACGGTGGAAGATTGGCAACGGAGCATCGAAACAAATCTGTCGGGCGCGTTTTATTGCTCGCGCGAAGCGCTGGGGCGCTTCAAGAATCGTCGGGGCGGCTACATCATCAATATAGGTAGCCTGGCAGGAAAGAATGCATTTGCGGGCGGAGCGGCGTACAACGCTTCCAAGTTCGGTTTGAATGGCTTGAGTGAGGCAATGATGTTGGATCATCGACATGATAACGTGCGCGTGTCTCACATTATGCCTGGAAGCGTCGATACAGCTTTTAGTAGCGGCGGATCGGCGAAGGCCGATTGGAAGATTGCGCCAGAGGACATTGGGGAGATTGTACTCATGTTGTTGAGAATGCCGGAAAGGACCTTGGTCAGCCGGGTGGAAGTTCGACCAGCAAAGCCCCGGAATTAGGCCCTTTACGGTGGTCCCAAAGTATGGCATCCAATTTGCTCTCGGAAAGTATGGAGTGGTTGTGAAAGGGGCCCAGAAGAAAATGTCACGGGTTAACGTTCCTTTAGATCCGACGCGAACAGGGCGGGATGCAGAAGCCCTGGAGGGTAGCTTACGGCGCATGATCGTCGGCCAGGATGAAGCTATCCAGCAAATCGTCAATATTTACCAAATGAACCTGACGGGGATGACTCCCTCGAACCGTCCGATCGGAAACTTTCTCTTTCTGGGGCCAACAGGATCCGGCAAAACGCGCATCGTGGAAGCAACCGCTGAGGCGCTGGTGCGTAATCCTCGCGCAGTTATCAAGATCGATTGCGCGGAATTTCAGCATAGCCACGAGATTGCGAAGCTGATTGGCTCGCCTCCCGGATATCTGGGGCATCGCGAAACACACCCCCTATTGAGCCAGGAAGTGCTGAACCAATACCACACCGATGCTTGCAAGTTGAGCTTCGTGCTGTTCGACGAGATCGAAAAAGCCAGTGACGCACTCTGGAATTTATTGTTGGGCATTTTGGACAAGGGAACGCTCACCCTGGGCGACAATCGCAAAGTGGATTTCTCTCGCGCGCTGATCTTCATGACCAGCAACCTGGGCGCTACCGAGATGAGCGCTCTCATCAATCCGCGCCTCGGTTTCAATGCGGGCGAATCCTCAAGAAATACCCAAAACGGAATCGTGGACGAGAAACTGAACGGAAAGATCATGCGCACTGGCGCCGACGCAGCCCGGCGGAAGTTCACCCCCGAGTTCATTAACCGTCTCGACAAAATCGTCACCTTCAAACCGCTGGGAACCAACGAATTGCGCAAGATCCTGGACATCGAATTGAACATGGTCCAGCAGCGCATCTTCAATACGTCGCCCGAAAAATCGTTCGTCTTCAAGACTACTGACGACGCCCGGGATTTCTTGTTGAAGGAAGGTACCGACCTCAAGTACGGAGCGCGGCACCTGAAACGCGCTATCGAGCGCCTCCTGGTGCAGCCTATGTCGAATTTGATCGCTACCGATCAGGTGCGCGGTGGAGATTGCGTGAATGTCGACTTCGACTCGACAGCTTGCTCATTAACCTTTGTGAAGGAAGCCGAAGGTCTGGCCGTCCATGCGATGGCAGATCTGGTGGATCGCTCCATCTCCATCCCAGCCTTTGCGATGGCAAATGGCGCCTTTATCGAAGCCGCCAAATCGCAGAGCGCGCGGTCTTCAAAGCGAGCTTAGTCTGCGTGTAATCCTCGGAAATACGCCGTGGGTGCGTTGGGCCAAATTAGCCGGCGCACTCGCCGCGTCCTAATTGCAGCGAGTATTCTTCTTCATCGCCCCAGTCATGGAACATTTCGGGCTTTAACTCAGGCGGCTTCACCAGGTCGCTCGTCATCGCCCGGAAAGTCTCCACTTTGTTCCGCAGTACGTAATCGCGGAAGCTTTCCTCGTTCTGCCGATTCGCGATGAAATGATCCAACACCCGCCGGACCGCTTCGGTGGCTAGGCGCGCGGGAAGGCTTTGGATGGCCACGCCAAACCGCATGATGCCGGTATCGTCGTATCCCCCGCCCAATAGCATCAGATAATAAGGGACTTCCTTGCCGTTGATCTTTCGCGCATTGCCATAGAAGCCAATGTCGCCGATCCAATGCTGGCCGCAGGAGTTCGGGCATCCGCTAATCTTGATCGTGAGATCGCGAACCTGGGGATCCGTATAATCCTTCACCACTTCCACCAGGGCCGCGCCCAGGTTCATGGATTTGGTCAGGCCGAGATTGCAACTATAAGCTCCCGGACAAGTGATCACATCCTCGATCTGGTTCGCTCCGTCTTCGGCGAGACCAATCTGATCGAGCGCCCGGTAAACCTGCGGAAGGGTCCGCAACGGTATATAAGCCAGGATGAGATTCTGATTCACCGCCACGCGCAATAATCCATCCCCGGTGCTGCGAGCGATATGCGCCAGGCTGTGCATCTGCCGCCCGGTCAGGTTGCCTTGCGGCACCTTTACGGTGATCATGGCGTACCCGGTCTGCTTCTGCTCACGAATGTTGGTCTCCAGCCACCGCTCGTAAGCTGGGTTGGAATGTCCATTTAATACCGGGGGTAGTTCGGCGCCGGTCCCTAGCGGTGGTGGTGATGATTGAAAACCACCAAATCCGTCCGGCACCACTTCCGGCGTCGGAATGCCGCCGTTCGCCAGGATATCCTGATAGTTCTTTTCGATTTCTTCCTTCACCCACTCCCAGCCGC
>JBEKRO010000046.1:0-48449 GCA_049518655.1 Bryobacteraceae bacterium
GTGCCGGATGCCGCGTTTTCGTGGGCCCGCTTGTGGAGTGCCCGGCGCTTCTATTTGCTGGCGGTCTGGGACGATATGCCCCATCTCGCGGCCTTGGCGCTACTACCGGTTGTGATTCTTTTTCTGGTCGCGTCACTCGAACGGCGTCGTCTCCGCTGGTATATTCCCACCATTCTGCTGATTGCCCTGATGGCCCTGGCCAGCGAGTTCGGACCGGTGGAAGTGATTATGGCCGCTTTCTGTCTCCTTTTCGTGTTTCAGCGCGAGGCGCTGTGGCGGAATATTGCGATCACGGTGGCGCTTGGCGCTTGCGCCTACGCCGTGGTATTGCCCTTTCTTTCGCCATCCCTGCTGCACGCCATTAGCAGAGCATCGGAGGACGGCCGCGAGCCGGGGTTGAACATAGGCTCTCCCACGGCGCTTGCCATCGTCGCTGTCGGATGGGTCGTTATTTCGCAGTACCTGCCGCGCTGGACAAAGGACTGGAGACTGCAATTCCTGGTCTATTTCGCGTACTTGACGGCCAGCGTGCCAGTTCTCGCCCAGTATCTCCACCGCCAATTCCTGCCGCAGCCCGTCCGCTATAAGTCGGAAATGGAACTGGCTTTGGCCCTCCTGCTGGTGTTTGGCCTTCGCCCCTGGTTGGAGCGCACCAGGTTC
The DNA here is from genome assembly GCA_049518655.1 of Bryobacteraceae bacterium. Lineage (GTDB taxonomy): Bacteria > Acidobacteriota > Terriglobia > Bryobacterales > Bryobacteraceae > Palsa-89. The sequence goes on from JBEKRO010000046.1 coordinate 661, forward strand.
CCTTTAAAGGTGGCAGCCGCCTTTCTGCTCCTCGCCATGGCAACAGAGCAGATCGTGAGCCATCGCCACTACGCCAAGGCGATCCTTGTACCACGCGATGCGACGCAAACCATCGAATACCGGACTACCCAGCAGGCGCAGTTCCTCGGAACGCCGGTCATGCTGCCCGGATCTGTCGCGCAGTGGGCCAACGCATTCACCGATGTCACGCAATTCTCTGGGAGTGCTTGGAGTCAGGCCATGAATCCCGTTCAGCAGCTCGGCTTGAACGCGGTGTATAACGGTGGTGCAACGCCTCAGGAAGACGCCCGCGTATCCCTGGCATGGCTCAAGGCTTTCGGAGTAGGTGCCCTCGCCATGAGCGGCGCAAATAGCCAGGAGTATTGGAAACCGTATGCGCATCCGACCAAATTCGAAGGCTTGCTGCCTGTTGTTTGGCGAGCCGACGATGTCACCATTTATCAAATCCCGCAGCGCAGCGCATCCTTGGCGCACGTAGTGCCCGCGGCAGCCATCGTGATGCATGCGCCGGCGGCGGTTTCCGATATTGGCGAAATCGAGGCTTATGGGCGCGCTCTGGACGATCCGAGCCTTCCGGCTGCTGGCATGCGGTGGGATGGAACGAATCGCATTTTCGTGCGAGCCACCGTCGCTAGCGGGCAAGCAATTTCGATCCAGATGTCCTACCATCCCGGCTGGCATGCGCGCGCCGAAGGTCATGACACTGCATTACACGCCGACGGTCTTGGACTGATGTGGCTTGTTCCAGCCTGTCAGGGCCCTTGCGAGCTGGAATTGGATTATGACGGTGGTTGGGAGCTGCGTCTGAGCCGGTACATCAGCTTCGCTGTCCTGGCCATGCTGGTAGCCCTGCCTATCATTGTTGCCGTGAAGCATCGTCGCGCGGTATCGCCATAGATCGCTGATACCATAGCAACGTCAAAATGCGATCGTGGCGCTCGAGATTTGTCCGGCGGTTGATCCGCTTTCTGAAAAACCATCCGGGGAAGCTTGTAGTTCCAACCGCTGAGCCTTTCGATCCGGAACGGCTTCGGAGAGCAGAAGCGGCGCTGCGCCAGATGCCAGTGGAGCATCCGGGCGCGCAGGCTTACCTGGAAAAACATATTCCACGGCTGGCGCGCACCCTGGCTTTGACGCCGCCGCCGGCCGAGACTGGCCGAGTGTTGGAGCTGGGTTGTTACATGCAGATCACGCCTCTGCTCCAGCGGGTGTGCGGCTATCGCGAAGTGCGTGGCGCATACTACGGGGCGGCTGGCCGCACGGACCGTAAAACAATGCGGTTTCCGGATGGCGAATTTTCTTGCCAGGTGGATTTGTTTGACGCCGAGCGCGATCGGTTTCCTTATGCGGACGAACATTTTGACTTAGTGGTGGCTGGCGAGGTGATCGAACACTTGACGTACGATCCCATGCACATGCTTCTGGAATCGAAGCGGGTGCTACGGGAGGGCGGTTTCCTGTTAATAACGACGCCCAATGTGGGAAGCATCACCAGCGTGGCGAAGACATTGGGTGGGCGGGACAATCCGCAGATCTATTTTCTATACACGCGCCCTGTGGCAGGTGAACGGCCGGAAATCGGACACGTGCGCGAGTACACGGTCCATGAGTTGGGAGCGGCGGTCCGGGCGGCCGGTTTTGAAGTGCAGCAACTGTTCACCACCTTCATCTCGGAATTCTCGTCTCACTTGCCATTGCTCGATTTTCTAGCAGCTACCGACTACGATACGGAGAATCGTGGCGAACAATCCTGGTGTTTGGCAGTGAAGCGGGCCGGACTCACTGTGGATCGGTATCCGTTCTTCCTTTATGCTGGCTGAACGGCATCCGAATACCCGATCCGGGGCCCGGGGGGTTCCGGTACCCCCACTTCGGCAACATGGCGGAAATGGGAGTATGATTCTCAGAAGATTCTGTGAGGAGGTAACTCGTGGCCTTGACCATCGGAGTGCCGCGCGAGACCTTTCCTGGTGAGCGCCGCGTTGCGCTGACGCCCCGCGCGACAGAGACACTGGGGAAGTTGGGCGCCGGTGTGATCATCGAGGCGTCGGCGGGCGTCGACGCCGGTTTCCCCGACCAGCTCTACATCGCCCGGTCTGCACGTGTGGGCACACGCGCCCAGGTTTTCGAGCAGGCGGACATCATTGTTCAGGTGCGTGCGTTGGGAGCCAATCCCACGGAAGGGCGCGCGGACCTGCCGCTGCTTCGCAACGGTCAAATCGTGATTGGTTTCGGCGAACCGCTGACGACGCCCGAGGAAGCGGCATCGCTCGCCAGAACGGGCGTTTCATTTTTCGCCATGGAGCTGATGCCGCGCATCACACGGGCGCAGAGCATGGACGCTCTGTCATCGATGGCCACCATCGCCGGTTATCGCGGAGTACTGCTCGGAGCCGCGGCCTTGCCGAAGATTTTTCCCATGCTGATGACCGCGGCGGGCACCATTACGGCGGCCCGAGTGCTAATACTGGGAGCCGGCGTGGCGGGCCTGCAGGCCATCGCAACGGCGCGGCGGATGGGCGCGGTGGTTTCCGCTTACGACGTACGCAGCGCGGTGAAGGAGCAGATCGAGAGCTTGGGTGCGAAGTTTGTGGTCTTGAACGTGGAAACCAGCGCGGCGGAAGGGCAGGGCGGGTACGCCAAGGCCATGGACGAAGAGTTTTATCGCCGTCAGCGAGCGGCGCTCCAGGAAGTAATTCGGGAGCAGGACGTGGTGATCACTACCGCGGCCGTCCCAGGCAAAAAGGCCCCCATTCTTGTGACCGCGGAGATGGCGAGCGCGATGGCGCCGGGGTCGGTGATTGTGGATATCGCGGCGGAGCGCGGCGGCAATTGCGAACTGACGCGGCCGGGCGAGACAGTGGTGCATCAAGGCATCTCGATTTTGGGCCCGCTGAACCTGGCGTCCACCGCGCCCTATCACGCGAGTCAGATGTATGGATCGAACATTGCGTCGTTCTTGAAGCTGATGGTAAAGAACGGCGAGCTGACCATAAATCGTGAGGATGAGATCATCCGCGAGACGCTGGTTACTCACGGAGGGCAAGTGGTGAATGCACGGGTAAGCGAACTTTTGGGCTTGGCGAGCGCGGTGCCGGCCGGAGAAAGGCGATAAGAATGGGCGCTTACGAATTTGATCTGTGGGTCTTCATGCTGGCCGCTTTCCTGGGCTTCCAGCTGATTCGCGGCGTCTCTCCGCTGCTGCATACGCCGCTGATGTCGCTGACGAATGCGATCTCGGCCATCACGGTAGTGGGCGCCATTTTGCTCACAGGCGAGAAAGACGCGAGCAATCTGTCGCGCATTCTAGGCTTTTCCGCCGTCTTTTTGGCCGTGCTCAACGTAGTGAGCGGCTATCTGATCACCGATCGGATGCTCAAAATGTTCAAGAGACGGGAGCCGAGCAAGAAATGAAACTCGACGATACCCTTCTTCCGATTCTGTACATGCTGGCGGCCATTGGATTCATCCTGGCCATCAAATGGATGAACTCGCCCGCAACCGCGCGGCGTGGCGTCATTGTCGGCGAAATCGGCATGGTTTTGGCCGTGGTTGGTACGCTGCTGCGGTTTGAGGTGGTCAACTACCAATGGATCCTGGTGGCGTTCGTTCTCGGTACCGCGGTCGGAATTCCGATTGCGTACATCATGCCGATGACCGCCGTGCCGCAGCGGACTGCGTTTTCTCACGCGTGCGGCGCTCTGGCCTCGGCGTTGATTGGAACGGCGGAGTATTACAAGGGTCTGGACCAAGGGCCGGGCCTGTCCAAGGTTGTCATGATCGCGCTCATCGTTGAAACGCTGCTCGGTTTTCTGACTTTTACGGCTAGCATGATGGCGTTCGGAAAACTGCAGGAGGTGTTGGCTCAGCGGCCGATCACTTATAAGGGCCAAAATTTCGTGAACCTGGGAGTTTTCGCGGCGGCGGCCGGCGTGGGGCTGGCGCTGATCGTTGCACCGGGGCAGAGCGTGCTGTTTCCGATTTTTGCGGCGCTGGCCCTGCTGTTCGGCGTGCTCCTCATCATCCCTATCGGCGGCGCCGATATGCCGACGGTGATCGCGCTGCTGAATTCGTACGCGGGGTTATCGGCTAGCGCCATGGGATTCGTGCTGAACAACAAGTTGCTGATCGTGGCAGGCGCGCTCGATGGATCGTCGGGGTTCATTCTTTCGATCATCATGTGCCGGGCCATGAACCGGTCCTTCACCAACGTGCTGTTCGGTGCGTTCGGCCAGTTGCAAACCAGCGCTGCCGGGGCTGGTGAGGCCAAGCCGGTGCATTCAGCCACCGCCGAAGACGCCGCGCAGATTCTCGATTCCGCCCGCAACGTAGTGGTGATTCCCGGCTATGGAATGGCGGTGGCGCAGGCGCAACACAAGCTGCGGGAAATGTTCGATATGTTGACCAAGCGCGGCGTGGAAGTACGGTTTGCGATCCATCCCGTGGCGGGACGCATGCCCGGCCATATGAATGTGCTGCTGGCCGAAGCCGACATCCCGTACGACAAGCTCTGGGAGATGGACGATATCAATCCCGAGATGGCGAATGAGGATGTGGCGCTGATCATCGGCGCGAACGACGTGGTGAATCCTGGCGCGGAGACGGATCCGAACAGCCCGATCGCGGGCATGCCGATCATTCAGGCCTACAAAGCGCGCACGGTGATGGTCATCAAGCGCAGCATGAACCCGGGATTCGCGGGCATCGACAACGATCTCTACTATCGCGACAACACGCTGATGCTGTTCGGCGACGCGAAGTCGTTTCTGTCGAGCATCGTGAAGGAGCTGGGCGCGCTGGCGAAGGTGTAGGCCGCTTACTTCACGCTCGCGGTTCTGTAGCGGGAAGCACCACATTAACGATGGGAGCGGCTGAGGGCATGCCGATCTTGGCTTGTTCAAACCGTTTGATGATTCTGCGATTCATTTCGCGGCCAACGATCCACTGCTGGTTGGGCACGGTTTTGAAGCGGGCCTTGATCACTGCGCCCGAGTCAGCAAGCTTATCGACACCAAGAACTTCGATCGGGGCGAGCACTGTGGCCCGATAGGCTTCCTCCTGGCTCAGTTCGTCTCCAATTTCCTTGAGTACCGAGACAACGTGGTCGGTGTCTTCGCTATAGGAGACAGAGAGATTGAAGACGTAATACGAATATTCGCGCGTCAGATTCGACAGGCCTTGGATGATTCCGTTGGGGAAAATATGCACCGCGCCATCTTCGCCGCGCAGGACCGTGGTGCGGAGATTGATCTCTTCCACCAAGCCTGTCTTACCGTTGATTACGGCCACATCGTTGACGCGGATCTGATTCTCCATCATGAGGAACATGCCCCCCAGTACATCCTTGATGATGTTCTGCGCGCCGAAGCCGATGGCCACGCCCGCCACGCCCGCGCCCGCCAGCAGCGGCCGGACGTCGAAATTCATTTCCTTGAGGATCATGAGGCCAGCCACGATCCAGATGAGTATGAAAATAGTCTTGCGCATAAGGTTCTCTATGGTCTCGACGCGCTTCTCGACCTCGTATTCGTGACCGCCCCCGCTTTTGAGCATCATCTTCACCATGTAGCCGCGCAGGGCGCGCATCAACGGGGCGATGGCGCGCGTGGCGATATAAGCAAATACCAGGATCACGACAATACGCAGGGCATTGGAGAAGACGGGCGCGTAGTAATCCGGATTGAGCAGTTGGCTGCGGGTCGGCATGTACTTCATGATACGCAGGGCGGGCCATAAGATCGGGTACACTGAAAATAATGGCGACTAACGTAAAAGCGCAGGCTGCGGCCCCGCCCGCGCGCGGATGGTATGGCCCGGTTCTTCTCGCCTGGCTGGTCCCAGGAGGCGGTCACTTCCTGCTGAAGCGGCCCGGGCGCGGAGCGTTGTTGCTGGCATCGGTCGCGATCCTGTTTCTTCTGGGCTTGATGATGCGGGGCGCCATGTTTCAGCCGCAGACCGGCGATGTGCTCACCACCATCATCTATTGCGGCGGATTTTTGGGCGATCTGGCGTCGGGTCTGTTTTATCTGCTCACGGTTTGGCTGGGTTACGCGCAGCCCGACATGGCCGGGCATGTGCACGACTACGGAACCAAGTTCCTGGTGGCCGCCGGGTTGTTGAACGTGCTGGCGATGGTGGACGCGTACGAAATCGCGACAGGCGAGAAGGAATAAGACAGAGCCCAATGCCGAAAATGAATCTTTCGCACTTTGAAGCGGCGATATTGTTTGCGCTGTTTTCTTCGGTGGTGCTGGGCGTGATCACCAAGCGTACCGACTCCGACCGGCTGCGATATGGCGTCCGTTGTTTTGCCTATTTCGTGATCGCGTTGATCGGTTTAGGCTGGCTTATGAAGCTAGGCCACGGCTAGCGGCGCCGCTCGCTTCGGCGAGCAGGCCTGGCAAACTTCGCGCGAGGGTGCTGACGCGTGGCCCGGGCAGAATAATCCCAGCAAGATTCAGTGGATCGGCATTGGCGACATCCAGTAGCTGGTCAGCGTCCGAGGCCGAACGTCGAATTGCGCGCAGCAGGTCCAATGCTTCCGGGCGCGCGAACTGCTCGCCGCTGAATCCGGAAACGAAGCGGCCGCCCCGGATCTCACCTTGCGCTTCTTTGCGACGCAGCACCGGCAGCAGATCGCGCCAGGGCGGCGCCAGACTTTCGCGGGCCAGCAGATCGCGGAACAGGACGCCCCAACGCGCCAGCAGTTGATCGGAGAACGCTACGGCGCGAGCGTCATTTGTTATGGCATTGGCAACATGCCGTACGAGTGCCCAACGTCCCGCCGCGTGCCGCGGACGCGCCAGCCTTCCCCGGCCTTCCCCTCGGCGGCGCTTCGGATCCACCAGCGACCGAAGATTCTCGAAACCGTCGGCGGTCACCAGACCGGCAGCCACCAATTCCCAAAGGCCGTCCTCCACTTCACTGGCCAACCGCCCGGTGGCTCGCACCAAATCGACGAAAAACGACGCCCCCCGCTGTTCGATCTGCGCCAGAACTTCGCGCGCGGCGTGAGACAGCATCGGCGTCTTGGAGTCGGGATTGATAGGCGCCAACCAGTCCGCACTCTCACGCAGGAAGATGGCGATGGGCGCGGTGCGAGTGGGCCGGACGCGCCGGGGTTCGGCGGCTTCAAAGGCGGGATGGGGCGACAGGCGCCCCCACATTACTTCGCCTGAAAGACACAACTGATCCAGGAACTCCGGTTCATAGCGTGCCACGCGCCGCGAGAGCACCTCGGCTTCCCAGGCCGCCGCCGAGATTTCGTAGCCCTGCAATTGCTTGACGATTTCGAGCGTGCCATCCACGCCGTGCAAACGGCTGCGCGGATTCAAATGCTGCCATTGAAACAAGAAGCTTTGGAATTGTGCGGCGGTGACGGGCTCGATTTCGCGGCGAAGCTGGCCCAGCGTCAAGCGATGAATTCGCGCCAGAACGCGCCGGTTGCACCATTCGGTTTCGCCTTCAGGCAGATCGGGGGAGAAGCGGCCGCGCATCACTTGACCTTCCGATTCCATCTTGAACAAGGCCGATTCGATCTCGTCGAGTGGGAACGCGAGTGTTCCGGCGAGCGAAGCGGCAGTCACTGGTCCCAGCGACTCCATCCAACCCCGCACCGTCAGCAACACGTCGCCGCTCAAGTGCAACCGTTCCGTCGCAACCCAAAAGCGCTTGCTGTTCCGTTCCATCGCGCTGGCACGGCCCGTGACAGTTAGCTGCATGAAGAGCTCGCGCCACTCGTCACCCCACACACCCTCCGGCGGCAGCGTAATCAAACTGAGAAGTGCGTCGTGCAATTCGTCGGCATCCCGCACATCGGGCCAGGATTCGGCAGCCACAGTCGCGATAGCGGCTGAATCCAGGATGCCCGCGCCTCCCGAAAGGTCGGTTCGCAAGGTCCGCCGCAACTGAACGGCTCGCGCGCGGCGTTCTTCCAGTGGCGCGTCATCCAGATAGGCGTACGGATTGGCGTTCAGGATCTCGTGCGAAAAGGGCGACGGCTCCGCGTTGTCGATCGCCACTTTGCGGATCGCGCCCGATTCCATGTCTTCCAGGATGCGCGTGAGGCCATCCAGATCCATGGCTTCGTGCAGGCAATTGTCGATCGTTTCCTCAACCAAAGGATGATCGGGGATGCGAATCTCGCCCGTCAGGTTTTCGGCACAAGCTACTTGATCGGGGAAAACGGACGCCAGCAAATCCTCTGCCTTCATGCGCTGGATGGGCGGCGGTACCCTGCGCCCGCCTCGGAAGCGCGGAAGAGCCAAAGCACGAGACGCATTCCAGCGCCAGCGAGCCGAGAACATCGGCGCATCCAGCATGGCCTGCGTGAGCACGTGTGCTACGGTTTGCGGCTTCAGGAACTCGAACACTAATTCGAGCGGGAAGGCGTGCTGCTCGGTCAGAGAAATATTGATGCCGTTGTCGGTGGCCGCTGCTTGCAGCTCGAAATTGAAGGACCGGCAGAAGCGCTTGCGCAGCGCCAATCCCCAAGCGCGATTAATGCGCGATCCGAACGGCGCGTGGATCACCAACTGCATCCCGCCGCCTTCATCGAAGAAGCGCTCGGCGACCACGGTCTTTTGGGTGGGCAAGGCGTTGAGGGAAGCTGCGCCCGCGAGCACGTAAGCGACGGCTTGCTTGGCTCCGCCTTCGTCGAGCCCGCAGTCTTCCATCAGAAATTGCATTGCGCGATCGGCATTCCCGGCAATCGCTTCTCGCACGTCGCCCACCGCTTCCGATAGCTCGAACGTCCGGCCGGGAGCTTCGCCATTCCAAAACGGCACCGACGGCGGCGCGCCATGCGCATCTTCCACGCGTACGCGGCCCGGTTCAACGCGCTTGATCCGCCAGGAGCCCGTACCGAGCAAAAACACGTCGCCAGCAAGGCTCTCCACTGCGAAATCTTCGTCGACGGTCCCCACCACCTTGCCATCCGGTTCGGCAACCACGGAATAGTTCGCGGTATCGGGGATGGCGCCGCCGGAGGTGATCGCCGCAAGCCGAGCGCCACGGCGGCCACGCACGCGTCCATTCACCTGATCGCGATGCAGGTAGGCGCCACTGCGGCCGCGTTGCGTCGTGATGCCTTCGGCCAGCATTTCGATGATCGCGTTGAAGTGTTTGCGGTCGAGATCACGGTACGGATATGTGCTTCGGACCAGCGCGTAGAGGTCCTCTTCCTGCCAATCGCGAGCGGCGGTTTCGGCGACGATTTGCTGCGCCAGGATATCGAGCGGAGCCTTTGGGATTTCGAGCTTGTCCAACTGCCCGGAGCGGATTGAACGCACCAGAGCCGCACATTCGATCAGTTCATCGCGAGTGGTGGCAAAGAAGCGGCCTTTGGGTTTAGCGCCCACCCAATGTCCGGACCGCCCGACTCTTTGCAGAGCGACGGCGATAGACCGCGGCGATCCGACCTGGCAAACCAGATCAACTGTGCCGATATCGATGCCCAGCTCGAGCGATGCCGTCGCTACTACGGCCCGCAGCTCACCGCTTTTTAGCCGCGCTTCGGCGTTCAGGCGCAAGGCCCGCGAGAGACTGCCATGATGCGGGAGAACGATGTTTTCGCCCAGACGCTCGGCCAGAGCGTGTGTCACTCGCTCCGACAGGCGGCGAGTGTTGACGAAAACCAGCGTGGTCCGATGAGTCAGGATCAGCTCCGCCAGGCGGTCGTAGATCTCGGCCCACATTTCATTGCTGGCAACCGGGCCCAACTCGTCGCGCGGCACTTCCACGGCCAGTTCCATTTCACGGCGGTGGCCGATGTCGATGATGCGGGCGTTCGGCGACAGAAATTCCGCCACCTGTTCGATAGGCTTCACCGTGGCCGAGAGGCCAATGCGCTGCGGCTTCGTATCGGCGAGAGCGTCCAACCGGGCCAGCGAGAGCGCCAGATGGGACCCGCGCTTGTCGTCGGCCACGGCGTGAATCTCGTCCACAATCACCGTGCGCGTGGTCCGCAGCATCTCGCGCGATTTTTCGGCGGTCAGCAGAATGTACAGTGATTCCGGCGTGGTGACCAGAAGATGCGGCCTTTGCTTGCCCATTTGCTGGCGTTCGGAAGCGGGCGTGTCACCTGTCCGAACCGCGGTCCGGATGGGCGCCAAAGGAATGCCTTGGCGGGCCGCAAATTGGGAGATTTCGGCCAATGGGATTTCAAGGTTCTTATGAATGTCGTTACTCAAAGCCTTGAGTGGCGACACATAGACAACTTCGGTCTGATTGGGGAGCTCCCCAGCGCGAGCCGCGCGCACCAAGCGGTCCAGGCAGATCAGAAAGGCGGCTAACGTCTTGCCGGAGCCGGTGGGGGCGGAAATGAGCACATCGTGCCCGGCGCGAATCTCGGGCCATCCCAGAATCTGGGGTTCGGTTGGACTACCAAATCTAGTACTAAACCACTCTGAGACCAAGGGATCGAAGGCCTCTTCGAGCACCAAAGGTATTTTCGACTGTAAGCCCACCTGCTATTATTAGAACTCAGGTTTCAAGGACTTGGCTAGGGAGTAGTTGTAGTACTCTCAGAACTGATACCATTTTGGGGAGCCTTGTACAAGACTACGCAGAGCGCGAATGGTTCAGGTAGAATCTTAGATTGTTCTAGGAAGTTGTTGGCAGGTTGGGTTCTATGACGATACGGATCGTATTTCGATGCTCCCGTTGTGGATCAAAATCTTTCCGTCCTTCCTCGAAATGGACGCTCAAGGACACGATCTTAAACAAGATCGGCGTCGTCCCTCAACGTTGCTTTTCTTGCCGCGGACGTTTCTATCTTTTTCGTCCCGCTTTGCTTCAGTCGTTTCTAAGGGCGTTGGCTGCTCCCCCGTTACAGACTGAGGAAGCCCGGGTCTCCCTGAGCGAAGCATTGCGAAAAAGGCCGGTGACGGATGTCCTGGTGCATCCAAGGCGAAAAATCGAATTAAGCCGCCTGGCCGATACCGAATCGCGGGAAGGCCGCTCGCAAACGCCACGTGAAAATCTAGCCGGCTAACGCTATCGCTGCCGCCTTCGTCGCTGGTACTCTTGCAATTGTTCGAGCTGACCTCGGACCACCGCGTTAGTGGGATCAAGCTCAAGCGATTTTTGCAGATTCGCGATGGCAGACGGGTCGTCCACTTTGCGAGTGTAGGCGAAACCGAGCAGAGCATAGGTCTTGGCCGATTGAGGGTCGAATTCCAGATTCATCCGCAGTAGGGCGATGGCATCGTCGGGCCTGCCCTGAACCACGCGCTGGACTATTTGAAGCAGTGCGTCCTCGCTGAAGTCATATGCGGCGCGGCTATAATACTGCTTCCGCAGATCACGGTACTGCTCCACGGCGGCCGCACCACCTTTCTCGGCAACGGTTCGCAGGATGATCGCCGAGAGGGGCTGGGGAATTGCGACGCCGCGATGACAGGTCGCGCACTCCACCTGCGTGGTTTCATTGGCCGGTTTGCCGGTTGCTTCCTGAACTTTGGCATTCAGATCGCGAGTCATCGCCATCATCGCGCGCGCAATATCTTTCTTCGGCTCCGGCGCACCGCTGCCGCGCGGCGCGGAATGACAGTAGTCGCAATGCACTCCCAGCGCCTTCGAGACCTCATCCATGTTCATGGTCTGGGCCGTCGCGAGCGACGCAGTGGCCACAAGCAGAAATACCGCGGTCGGGTTCATGTATTAATTCTGGGAAGGCTTTTCGACGCGGTCAATTACCAGGACCTCGACGGGCGCTTTGGTAGGCTCCAGCTTCAACCCCAATTGTTGCTGAACCGCAGTGAACAAATCCGGAGGTGTTTCGGCGCCCTCGGCCGGAGGCGGGACCTGACCGCCACGGCCCCCGAACTGAGTCTCATCGGGCGTCCACTTCAAAGTAAAATCGTACCTTCCGGGGAGTGCGGTCTGATCCACCACCGGCCGATCCAGGACGGAGGCCTGCATCAAAGTGGTGAAGTCCAGCAGCGCTGCGTTCCTGACAGCCAAGACGCCCAGCCCCTGGAAGAACAGGCCGGGCAGACCGGTTGGATCGCCGTCGCTTTTGTTGAGCTTCGGTCCAGTTTTTCCGACTGTGAGCGCGTACACCGATAGCTCCTTCTTATCACGATGGAAGGCGAGCTTGAAGCGATCCGCCAGAAGCTTCTGAAGCATCGACCTCAATTGCTTGACGCTGGGCTGACCGTCCACGTCAGGCTTGGCGAGCAAATCGTACTTCTCCGTTTCGAGCCAGGCCGGCCCTCCGGTGACCTGGCGCGGGTGAAGCTCATAGGCCATGGTGATGAGATCGCTCAGGGTCGTATTGGTGGTCGTAAATTGACGGCCTCTTACCAGAAATGACTTGCCTGGCGTGTCAGGATTGCTCGGCTTGATGGTGGCCACTTCAAACGTCGGATTCGCATCCTCCGGCATTTTCTTCGGAGGGGGTGGAGGCTCCGGAATGCTCCACGCAGTCTCACTGGTAGCACGCTTCAGGTTCAGGGCTAGCGGTTTCGGTCCCTGAGTCCAGGTGCCTGTTATCGCAGTCGCATCCGCATTCAGCTGGCCCTCATAAGTGCCGCCGATTCCAGCTACTGACATTTTTACGGCTGAACCCTGCAGGGTGAAAGCGGTGGCATTCATGCCCACCCCTCCCTGATCGATGCTGTACAGGACAGCCTTCAGGTTGTCCGCATCGGTGGTCGAGATCTTGATCACAATTCGGAGTTGTCCACCCGGAGCCTGTGGGACCTGTAACGCTCCCTGCCAAGTGCCGACTATACTTTGTGCCAGCAACGCGCCTCCCGGCCACGCCGCAAGAGCGATCATCCAGAGCATCAATCTTTTCATGGGCGATCTCCTCATCAATTTTCGGTAGGCTTTTCGACCTTGTCGACCACCAAGACCTCGACAGGAGCCTTGGTGGATTCCAGCTTCAATCCCAGTTCTTGTTGAATGGCGGTGAACAGATCCGGCGGCGCGTCGGCCTTGTCGGTGGGTGGCGGGACCTTAATGCCCAGTCCGCCGAACTGCGTTTCATCGGGCGTCCATGTGAGTAGAAAATCGTACCTGCCGGGAAGTCCTGTCTGATCCACCACTGGCCGATCCAGGACGGCGGTCTGCATCACACCGGCGAAGTCCGCCATGGTCGCGTTCCTGCCGGGCAGCACGCCGAGCCCTCTGAAAAACAGGCCGGGGAGGCCGTTCGGATCGCCCGCGCTTTTGGTGAGCTTGTGTCCAGTTTTTCCCACCACGATCGCGTACACCGCCAGCTCTTTCTGCTCGTGATGAACGGTGAGCTGAAAGCGATCGGCCAGCAGCTTCTGAAACATCGTCTTCCACTGCTTATCGCTGGGCTGACCTTCGCCATCAGGCTGGGCTTCCACATCGTACTTCTGTGTCACCATCCAGGGCGGTCCACCTGCGATCTGGCGCGGATGCAGCCCGTAGGCAAACGTCATGAGATCGCTCACGGTGGTATTGACGGTGGTAAAACGACGGCCATTGAGCCGATACAATCGGCCCGGCGTATCCGGTTTGCTCGGCTTGATGGTCGCTACTTCAAATGATGGATTTGCATCTGCCGTCATCGGCTTTGGGCGCGCTGGAGGTTCCGGAATCGTCCACGCCGTCTCGTTAGTGGCGCGCTTCAGGTTCAGCGGCTTCGGCGTGGGCCCCTGAGACCAAGTCCCGGCGATCGAGCTTCCGTTCGCACTCAACTTTCCCTCATACGAGCCCGCGATTCCAGGGACCGCCATTTTTACCTCTGAACCCTGTTGTGTCAGTGTCGCGGCTATCGCGCCGGCGCCTTGATCGATGCTGTACACGATAGCCTTTAAAGCATCCGCGTCGGTGGTCGATATTTTAATGACGATTCGGAGTTGTCCACCCGGGGCCTGCGGGGCCTCTAATGCTCCCTGCCAGGTACCAGTTAGAGTCTGAGCAAGCAACGCGCTTCCTTGCAGCGATGCAAGAGCGATCATCCATAGCATCACCTTATTCATGGGCGATCTCCTGGGATCTTTTATTGACGCTATTTTACTTCTTTATTCTACGCGGCGATCCACGCTTTGGTTCCATTTTGCGGAACCTGAAGCAGTTTTACGGTGTCTGAACAAAGAGAGGGGGCGTTGCGCATGAACCATCGGGCCGCGCAGTCACAGGTGTTGCTGGCGGCGATCCTGCTGTGCTTTGGTGGACTTGCATCGGCGCAGGATTCCTACCTCGCGCGCTGGCAGGCAGTACGCGCGCGGCAGCCTCAAGCGGTGACCTTCCAGATATCGGCGGCGAAGAGCGAGTTCTATTTGGGCGAACTGATCCCGCTTGAGCTCTCCTTCACTTCTACGCAGCCCAAAGCGTTTTCCGCGGACACGCGTCTGCAGGATCGCGTGGGTCGAATGAATGGCACGGAAGAATTTCTGGTTGCCCCGGCTGCACTCACCGAAGATCCTTTGCTTGGACTTCCTGGCCAGACTGGAGGCATGGGCGGGCTCTCGGGTGGCCCCATGTTGCTTTCGGACAAGCCCTTCACCATCGAGAGGCTACTGAACGAGTGGGTTCGCTTTCGTAAACCAGGAGAATACCGGATCGCGGTCCTGAGCCGGAGAGTCACTCCAGCCGATCCTACAAGGTCGGAATATTATCTGCAGACTCACCCCGGCGGGGCTCCGCTCGAATTGGTCTCGAACATTCTCACGATCGATATTGTTCCGGCACCGGCGGCGTGGGTGAAGCGGCAAATCGCCGATGCTGTTGGCGTGCTGAATGCTCCGGCGGATCTGAGTGAGGAGACGCGACAGCGGCGTCTGCGCGCGGTGCGCACGCTCCGTTTCCTGGATAGTCCCGAAGCGGCGATTGAGCTGGCGCGGCATCTCGGGTCTGGCGATGACGTCGATTCCTGGTCCTTGCATATGGGCGTGCTCGGATCGCCATACCGGAAACAACTGCTGCCGGTTCTCGAAGCACGATTCCTTGCACCCGATCAACCGGTATGGAACCGGTATCTGGACACGCTCACTCGCTTATCCGATCTGGTGGCGGCGGGTCACACGCGTAAAGAATATGCTGCACGGTTGATTGCCTCTCTTCCCTCCAAGGAGCCCCAGGCCCGGGTGATTTCGCTGAATACGCTGCTCGATTCCACCAACCACGACGGCGGCGACGCCAGCTGGCTTCCGCCCGTAGCCGCTTCGATCATCGCCGATTTTCGCAGTCTGCCTTCCAACATGCAGACCAATCTTCTGTTGAGCCGCTGGAACATCATCGGAAGCCCCGCCATGCTGCCAGTTCTTCGCGAGATTTATGCCTATCCGTTGGAGCAGCAGGCTGCCAGAGACATCGCCGTGCGTCGTATTTACGAACTTGCGCCGGAGGAGGGCCGCCGCATTGTACTGTCGCAGCTTGCCGGGCAGAATACTTATCTTTCGCTGTCGACTCTCGAAATGCTGCCGGATCGCAATCTCCCCGAATTAAACGACATACTGGCGAGCCGCCTGGAGGCGGGTCAATACGCGGATTCATTGATCCTGCGATATGCCACTGGCGATATCGTCCAGCGAGTAGAGCAAGGATACCTGAAGCGCAACCAAGAACTCGACCAGCAGAAACTTCCGCATTGCGGAGGGCCCCTTATTTACTATTTCCTGCAGTACGATGCCGCATTCGGCGAGAAGGAACTGCGGAGCGACATGAATAAACCAGCCGCCGTTCCGGCCTGCTACGACATCGGGTTTCAGTTCCAGTCCCTGGATCGAAACGCTTACAGTCCGGCGCTGGAACGGCTGGCGATCGAATTTCTTTCGAGTCCAAAAGTGCCGGTCAAACGGGGCGCCGCGGAGGTGCTCGGCAAGTATGGCTCACCAGCCGCGCAGAAGCCTCTGTGGGACACGCTTGAGTACTTTCATTCCTGGTGGATGGGCCGTGAAGAGCAGCTTGACGAGCAGAGCGGCCAGGAAGGTGCGCAGTTCGAACGTGCGCTGCGGATCGCGCTGGCTCAAGCCGATGGCTGGGTGCTGCAAGAGGATGGGTTGAACCGGTTGCTCGCTCTTTGCAGCAGCAACTGGTGCAAACAGGAAATAGGAGAATGGCTTGCTCACGCAAAATCGCCCATCGAGATTCGGGTTATGGCGGGTGCAGATGGATTCCAGGCCACAATGGCCCTGTACGACATCCATTCCGCAGGGCAAATGCGCAGTAAAGTCCAGCAATTTCCCAAGGGCACCGTTTTTCGTATCGTTCCTGTGCCTTATGGAGACAAACGGGACCGCTCGGCGATAGAGCAAGCTGATGAAATTGTCCGGTCAGCGGGATATTCACTCGCTCCGCAATAACCTTGCGAACAATAAAGTACCTTTAGTACTTTTAACGATTAGTACTTTTAACGATTGACAGTTTTCGCTACTCGACATACTCTGTTTAGACATGTTTTAACAAGCAGTTGGGGCTTCCCACGCCATAATGCCTCATTGCCCAAAAGTGAACTACCCAAGGAGCGGTGGATGAGAAACTTTTTGTTGCTGGTCACAATTGTGGCTTGCTGTGGAGGTGCCTTCGGGCAATCGCCTCCATCCACCTGTGATTCCACCAAGATTCTATCTGTACAAAACCTCGCCTCTGGCGATACTGTCAACTCACTCGGCGGCCTTTCGAAAATTTCGTGGTGTGACTTCGAGTTTCCGGCGCCTACCACCCCGGTGACGTCAGTTTTGGTTCACGGGCAGCCAGCCTTCATAACCTATAAAACGGTCATGCAAAGCTCTCCCGTGACTTCAGTTATCTTGCATGGTTATCCGAGTTTTGTGCCACACGAAATTGTGGCGCAACTGCCGAATTCTGGAGTTCCCATTGAGTCGGTTCAACTCCAGTTGCGTCGTGGCAGTTCGACTATCGCATCCACTTCGATTCAGATACAGGACTTTTCGCCGGGCATCTTCACTTTAGATGGCACGCCTGCTGGTCCAGCTATTGTCTGGGACTCCGTGATGAACTACATTCTCGAAACCAACCCTGCTCATTCTGGCGAAGCTGTGACGGTTTTTTGCGAGGGTTTGGGGCCAACGAATCCATTCGTCCCCACCGGATCGGTTCCCAAGGGGCTGGCAGTCACTACAAGCACGCCGCAAGTATTTGTGGGGACTCAATTGGCGCCGGTCATTTTGTCAAGGCTGGCTTCCGGTAACGCCACACCATCGGCGGCCGGCGTCTACGAAGTCACATTTGTTGTTCCGCCCGTGACCGCCGGGAGGGCCGACCTCCCTATTTATCTGAGTATCGGTGGTAAAACCAGCAACACGGCTCTATTGCCGGTAGCGCCGTAAGTTCTTGCGATGGAGCTGAGCGACAAGCAATCGCCAACTTCCATCCTGGTAGCGGGGGTGTGCCTTTTCGTTCCTTTGCTCATTCTTCCTGCCTCCGTATCTTTCAGCTTCGACTCCCTCCCCAAGGCCGTATATTTGTTGTTATCGGCGGCGATAGTTTTATTACTGCCGGGCGGATTTGCTCGGAATGTTAGCAACCTTCTCTCAACGACCGCCGGCAAACTCTTCCTGATGTTCGCTTTGATCGGAGCAATTTCGCTAATCGTCTCAAGCCTCTCTTCCGTCGATCCTCAGCTTTCGTTCTTCGGCACTCGCTGGCGTTACTTCGGGGCCTTCAGTCAGTTGGCGGCGCTCGCGATGGGGATTGCCGCGGCGGGATGCTTCACCGATCGCCGTACGGCTCTATTCTTTTCGCTTCGAATGTTTTCACTCGCGGGATTGCTCGCCGCGGTCTATGCCTTGTTCCAATTGTTCGGGTTCGATCCGCTACTGGCCCCGGGCCTCTACACGTTGGCATTCAACATAACTCGGCCACCCTCTAGCCTGGGCCATCCAGGATATCTCGCGGGATTCGAAACCATCGTTTTCTTCGCAGCGCTGGCCGCGCGTCAAGGGGAAAAACGGCGTTTGTGGCGGCTGGTTCTTGCGGCGTGTGCGGGATTCGCGCTCACCGCGATATTTGTTAGCGGAACACGGGCGGCCGTACTTGCCGTTGTATTGTGCTTTCCCATATTTTTCGCGATTCGCAAGGTGCGCGGCCTTCATGGTTGGACTCCCTGGGTTCTGTTGGTATCGAGCGTTGCTGTGTTTGGCTTGCTCGCCTTAGCGCCGCAGGGCAGAGGGTTACGGCAGCGTCTTCGACAGTCCACCCAGGATTTTGGCGGGCCTCGGCTGTTGGTCTGGAAAGATACACTTGGGTTGTTGCAGGTCCGAGCCCTCACCGGTAGCGGACCGGAAACGTTTACGGTTGTTTTCCCAAGAGTTGAATCGCGGGAGCTTTACTTGCGTTATCCGGACTTTCAGCAGGAATCCCCCCACAACGTTTTTCTAGACGCCGCTGTGGCTCAAGGCATCCCGGGCCTGTTGGAGCTTCTTTTTGCGGCGATACTCGCCGGCTGGTGTGCTTGGAAGACCGAAGAAGCGAATCGGGACGTCGCATACATTCTCTGTGCCGGCGTCGCGGCCTGCCTGATTTTCCATCAATTCTTTGCCTTCACGCTTCCTGCCTATTGCGGATTCCTATTGCTGCTGAGCGCTCTTGTCGCGCTCAGCGCGCCTCTGAATCTGAAACGGCCCGAATTGACACGCGGGGGGCGCGTCACGCTGGCTTTTTCCGGAGCGCTGCTTGCAATAGTCCTGTTGGCCAGCGCCGCTCAACTCAGCTTGACCGATTATGCATTCGCGCACATCGACTCGCTCCTCAAGCGCGGCGATCTGGCCGGCGCCGTTGAACAATATCATTTCGCGCGGCGATGGAGATTCGTCGGTGACTCCCCGGACCTTTGGTACTCCCAGCAGATGGCTTGGGCCGTGCAAGCCGTTCCGGCCGGCGAATTACAGCAGTTGGCACGCGCCGAGGCGATGGAATCCAGCCGCATCGCCTTTGAAAACCCCGGCGAGGATCGGGTCACGGCCGCCTATCATCGAGCCATCCTGTGCGCGAGCAGCGGCGAGCAACAAGAAGCCGAGACCGCTGCCCGCCGTTTGAGCTTGGAAGCTCCCAACTGGTATCAGCCCCACTGGATTCTTGGCAGACTACTGGTTGGACGCGGGCATCTGGAAGAAGGACAGCGAGAAACAGAACTGGCTCTGGCGCTGGTGGGTGAGAACAAATCCGAGCTGCGCCAGCAAATGAAACTCTATCAGCAGGTAGTACTGTTGGCGGAGAAGAAAAGACCTTCGAACTGATCGATGTACGAGCAGTGCTTGACGAGGTTGAGGCATTCTGCTATAAACCAGTAGAGATAGTCGAGTATGCACATGCCGACATCGACGACGCTCGGCGTCCTGGCGATACTCGCCGGATGGACGGCTGCTCCCGCGCACGGACAAATCGCGTCCGCAATCAAGGCTATGTTCCCTTCAGCGACGATCCCATCAACTACCGCACCCATGAAGTAACCGATCCGGTTGCCAAGCTGCAAAAGCTGCTCGATCACGGCGATGTGAAACTCGAATATGAGCCAAAGCATGGCTACCTGAAGTCGGTGCTCGACCGATTGCAGATCCCCATTAGCTCTCAGACCCTGGTTTTCTCCAAGACCAGTTTCCAGTACAAGAAAATTACTCCGCAAACACCGCGCGCGTTGTATTTCAACGACGACGTTTATGTCGGCCAGGTGCACAACGGCAAAGTGCTGGAATTCGTGTCGTTCGATCCAATGCAGGGCGCGATGTTCTACATTCTCGACGAGCACCAGAGCGATCATCCAGTGTTCGAGCGAGCGGAGTTGGATTGCACACAGTGCCATATCGCGGCCGGTACCCGTGGGATTCCAGGTGTCCTGCTGCGATCCATTTATACGATGCCCACGGGCGGGCAGGCGGCGGAGACCGAGAGTTTCATCACCAGCCAGCAAAGCCCCTTGAAGGATCGCTGGGGCGGCTGGTACGTCACGGGCACGCATGGCAACCAAACGCATATGGGAAATGTGGTGGTTCAGGACACGGAGAACCCCGAGCAACTGGATCGAGCGGCGGGCGCCAATGTCACCGATCTCTCCCGATGGATCGAACCCGCGGCCTATCTTACCGGCAGCAGCGACATCGTCGCGCATCTGGTGCTGGGCCACCAAACGCAGATGCACAACCTGATCACGCTAACCAACTATCAGACCCGGTTGGCGTTATACGCGGCAGGAAAAAACGCTCTCTCGGACGCACAGCGCAAACAATACGAAAAGCCCACCGAGGAGCTGTTGCGCTATTTGCTCTTTGCCAATGAAGCGCCGCTCGAAAGCTCCGTCCAAGGCGATTCCGCGTTCGCTCAGGAATTCGCGGCGCGCGGCCCGCGCGATCCCCAAAGACGTTCGCTGCGTGATTTCGATCTGCACGCCCGTATTTTTAAGTACCCCTGCAGTTATCTCATCTATTCGGAAGCATTCGACGACATACCCGAACCGGCGAAGGGCTATGTCTATCATCGGCTGTTGGAAGTTTTGACCGGTCGCGAACAGGGCCCCGATTTCGCGAAGATCACTGGGGAGGATCGACGAGCGATCCTGGAAATCCTGCTGGCCACGAAGCCAGGACTGCCCGAAGAGTGGAAGCAATACAAAAAGACCACATCGCTGCGGGCGGGCGTTAACTAAAGCCAGAAAGAAAGGAACATCGTATGAACGCTCTTTCAAAAAGTATCCTCGGCTTGACCGCCTCAATCGTGTGCTTCGGGGCAACCGCTTTCGCCGAATCAGCCGCTGCCATTGACGGTCGTTGGGACGCCAGCTTGACTGTGAACGGCGTAGTCATCCCGTTCCGTCTCGACATTTCGGGCGACGGACCCACGCTCCAAGGCACGCTGTACAACGGAGAGGACAAAGAGCTCACCACCAAAGCGTCATTCAAGAACGGAAACTTGATCCTCAACCAGGAGCACTATCTCACCCGGATCACAGCGACATTGAAAGACGGCCAACTCGTTGGCAGCGTACATCTGCATGGCGGCGGTGGCGAGCAGGGTCCCGAGGGCAACCCCTTCCAAGCGAAGCGGCATGTTGACGCTGCGGAGCCGGCCGCCGATGCGCCGAACATCGCGGGCCGATGGATCGTACCGTTTGAGAGTGGCAAGGGTGAGAAAGCCTGGCGGTTTATCGTGAAGCAGTCCGGCCCCGAAGTCACAGCTGCAATTTTACGCGTGGATGGGGATACGGGGGCATTGACCGGAACATTTCAGGACGGCAAGTGGCTCCTCAGCCACTTCGACGGACAGCGCGCTTATTTGCTGGAAGTGACACCCGCCAAAGATGGAACACTGGCCCTGGTGCAGAAGGGCGGGGAACCGCGCCAAGGCAGCCTGACCGCGTATCGCGAGGACGTAGCGCAAGCCAAAGCTTTGCCCGTGCCCGCCGATTACACCACCCACACCACCATGAAAGATCCGAACGAAGTTTTCGCCTATAGTTTTCCGACGTGAACGGCAAGGTTCTTTCCAACAACGATCCCAAGTTCAAGGGCAAAGTGGTGCTGGCCATTGTGACCGGAACCTGGTGCCCGAATTGCCACGATGAGGCGCGATATCTGGTGGAGCTCTATAAGAAATATCGCGCCGAGGGGCTGGAAATTGTCGCGCTGGATTTTGAAGAGCCAGAGCAGCAGGACGATCTGACGCGGGTGCGCGCGTTCGTCAAGCAGTATGGTGTGGATTACACTTATTTGATCGCCGGCGCGCCGGCCGAGATGTGGGAGAAGGTCCCGCAGGCCGTCAATCTGAACACCTGGCCCGCGACGCTCTTCATTGGCCGCGACGGCCGTGTGAAGCACATCCACGCCGGTTTCGCTGCGCCTGCCAGCGGCGAGTTTAACACTCAGCTGAAGCAGGAATTCACCGCGACCATAGAACGGCTGCTAGCTGAAAATGACGGGAAGCTGGTGTCGCAAGCGCGGTAACCCTTCCGCGGGCAGCTTAGCGAATATCCCGCAGCGTTCGAAGGTCACTTAAGTCCGAGGCCAGCGCGTCGCGGTCGTGTCCTTCGAGCGTGTTGTTTTTCACCACGTCCTTTAGATTATCGATGGCGGAATCGAGCTTGCCTTTGTCGAAATGATCACGACGAAGGTCCCGGTCGAACTCCGAGAGGTGATGCTGCACATTTTCATAGCGCACCCGCTCTTTTTCGTTGTTCCGCGTGAAATCCTCGGCCCTCTGGAGGTCGTTTTGCACGCGCGAGACCAGATCCCGGGCGCGGTCAAAGTCCGCCCCTTGCACCATCCACGCTGCGCCGCTTAGCGTGAACAACACCACCGTTTTGACAGCTAACATCCTGCGGGAAAATCTTCCGAGCATCTGGATTGCCCTCCGTCGGTTTGACTCACGGTGCCGGAAAACTGTTGCAAGGGAAGTTGCCAGGTGGCCGGTAAAGTGATGGCTCGGCTACCCTTAGAGAGTGCTGAAATATATCCTGCTTCTCTGTTTTACGACGTTGGTCGCATTCGCCGAAGTGCATCCTCTGACCCTGCGGCAAGCCGTGGAAATCGCTCTCAAAGAGAATCCTGACTTGGTACTCTCACGCCTGGATCAGCAGAAAGCGCAAGCGGCCATTCGCATTGCGAAAGACCCGTTCGCGCCCAAGCTCTATGCCGGCAGCGGGCTGGCGAAGGTTTGGGGTTACCCCACCAGCATCGAAGGCTCCGCGCCTTCCATTATTCAAACCCGCACGGACATGTCGCTGTATAACCAGCCCAAGAGATACGAGTTGGCCCGCGTGCGCGAGACGGCGCGCGGCGCGGAGATCGATACGCAGTCCAAGAGCGACCAAGTAGCCTATCAGACTGCGACACTCTTTCTAGACGCGCAGCAGATGGGGCGCAGCAAGCAATCGCTGCAACTCGAAATGGAAAGCCTGCAACGGGTGAGCGGCACCATCGGCGCGCAAGTGGAAGAAGGCCGCCAGCTCCCCATCGAAAACAAGCGAGTGGCGGTTGACCTGGCGCGCGCCAGCCAGCGGTTCTCGGCCCTGAGCGGCGATCTCGACTATTCGGAGGCCTCGCTCTCCGTGGTGCTCGGATATTCCGCCGAGGATCGCGTCCAACCCGTCGATGAAGAGCATGCGGCCTTCGAAATCCCAGCCAGCGAACAGGCCGCCGCGGAACTGGCGCTAGAGAACAACAAAGACATTCGCAAGTTGGAGTCGCAACTGCAGGCCAAGGGTTTCGAAGTCAAAGAGGCCCAGGCGGCGCGCCTGCCGATTGTCGATGTGGTGGCGCAGTACGCTCTCCTGGCGAAAAGCAATTACGACAACTTCTTCACTCGCTTCCAGCGTAACAATGGCGAACTCGGAGTTTCTATTCAGATCCCGCTGCTCACCGGATCCGCCGCCAAGGGCCTGGCATCGCAAGCGCAGACCGATATTCTCGAGTTGCGCACCCAAATGGGTCAAATTCGCAATCGCATCCAGCTCGATACACAGAAGAGTTATCAGGAACTACAGAAGGCCACGTCGGCGCAAGAGGTGGCGCGTTTGGATCTGGACTACACGCGCGATCAGGTTTCTTTGCTGCTGGCGCAGCTCGGCGAGGGACGCGCCACGCAACAGCAAGTGGACAACGCACGGCTGACGGAGCAGGAAAAGTGGATCGCCTTCTACGACGCGCAGCACGCGGTTGAGAATGCGCGCCTGGATCTTTTGCGGCAAACGGGCACACTGCTGGCCGCGTTGCGCTGAGGTTCCGGGGGGCTTCGCGGGCTAGTGCAATCTCGTTGTGGCCGCCGCCGTTGTCGCGCACGCAGGGTGCCCGCATTCGCACTCGATATCGGGAGTGCCGGCTTGGCCCTCGCAGAACGTGCTGCAGTACTTCTCCTTGGTGACACAGTTGCAACTGGGGTGGGCGCATTTCTTCGTATCGGCCATGGATGGATCTCCTGAGCTGTTGGACTGCTCAGCGGCCAAACTCTTTCAGCTTTTTGTCAGGCGAGAGTTTTCAATGGACGCCCGCACTAGGGTGTGTGAAGACCACGCACTTTCTCTGTGCCACGCTCCTGATCTTGCTCGCGGCCTGTAGTGCCGATCCAAAGGCGGCCGGCAAGAGATATGTGGCGAACGGCAACAAGTACTTTGTCCGTGGGCAATATAAAGAGGCCTCCATCCTCTATCGCCGTGCGCTCGCCAAAGACCTGCGGTCGCCGGATGCCTGGTATCGTCTCGGTCTGGTGAATGCACGGTTAGGTGAGTTGCCAGAGGCGCGCAGGGACTTCAGCCGCGCCATGGAGCTCGATCCGGAGAATATCGACGCCGTGATTCAGCTCGGCAATCTCGATCTGGCGTTTTATCTTCTCGACCCCCCGGGTGGCCGGGTGTTCCTGGCGGATCTGCAAGAAATAACCATTCGCATCTTGAAGAAGGATTCACGTTCCTTCGACGGCCTTCGGTTTTCCGGAAACATCGCACTGGCACGGAACGATACGGCTGCGGCAATCCTCAAATTCGAGGCGGCGAACCTGGTGAGGCCGGATCAACCCGACCTGACGCTGACGCTGGTTCAGACGCTGTTCGCCGCCCGGCGGGATCAGGAAGCGGAGAGCCTGGCCACGGCGCAACTCGATCGTCAAAAAGCTTTCGCGCCTCTATATGACGCTCTCTATGTACACTACGTGCGCGGCAACCGGCCAGACCTTGCGGAAGAGGTGCTGCGCCGCAAGATCGCAAATAATCCAACCGAGGGCGCCTTCCTGGTTCAGCTTGCGTTCCACTATTTCATGATCCATCGCGCGGCGGACATGCGAGCCGTCATGGAACGCCTGACATCGGATCGGGAAGCGTTTCCCGAGGGACGCCTCCAAGCGGGGGACTTTTATGAGCGCATTCGCGACTATGCCACGGCGCTCGCGCAGTATCAGGAAGGCGAGCGGCAGAGCCAGCGGAGATCTAAGAGGGCCCGCGTATATCGCAAGAAGATGGCCGAGGTGCTGGCAACCCAGGGCGCGCGCGCTCAGGCGGAGAACCTCGTCGCTGGATTGCTGAAGGACGATTCCACAGATCCGGAAGCGCTGGCATTGCGGGCCACTTTGATGCTGGCGTCGGGCGATCCCCGCGAGGTGAAGGATGCAATCGGCGAGTTGCAACCGCTGATCGGGAAGATGCCACGCAACGCGACGCTGCATTTCAATCTGGCCCGCGCATATATGGCCCTTGAGGATCAACAGCAGGACAAGGCCCGGCAGCAGTTGGAGGCGGCGCTTCGGATTGACCCGCATCATGCGCCCGCCAAGTTAGCTTGGGCCGAACTGGCGCTGGCGCGCGGGGAGCCCGCTCAAGCGGCGCTGGCCACAGCCGAGGTCCTCAGCGAAGACCCAACCAACTTGGCTGCCAGGCTGATACGCGCGAGCGCGTTCGTCAAAATGGCGGCGCCCGAAAAAGCACGTGAAGAGCTTGCCAGGCTGCTGCAGATGTACCCGGCTTCCACTGACGGCCGCGATCAGATCGCCGAACTGGATTTCCGCGAGCATCGTTACAAAGCTGCAGAGGACGGATTTCACGCGTTGCTGCAGGCCAACGATAGCCGGGGCGTGGCAGGCCTTCTCAAGACCGAAATCGCGCAAGACCAGTTTCAACCCGCCGTCCAGTTGGCGAGCGATCAAGTGAAACGCTGGCCAGACCGGGCCGATACGCGCTTGACGTTCGCGGAAACCTTGGTTGCGGCTGGCAGCTACAGCGCTGCGGCGGCGCAATTCCAGATGCTGATCGACAAGGCCCCGAAGGCATCGCCGCTGTATCTACAAATGGGAGAAGCCAAGCTCAGCGGCGGCGACATTCCCGGCGCTCTCGCGGCCTTCCAAACTGCCCGGCAACTGAGGCCCACAGACGCTCGCGCTTCGCTGGATTTGGCATTGTTGTATGATCGGACGGGGCGCTGGGAACAGGCCCGCGGGGAATACGAGATAGTGATCCAGCTTCAGCCAGAGAACGCCACGGCCCTCAACAATCTTGCGTATCTGGAAGCCGAGCAGGGCGTGAATCTCGATCAAGCGTTGGCGCAAGCCCAACGGGCGAGGCAAAAACTGCCTGGGGACCTGGACGTCGAAGACACGCTCGCACTGGTCTATATTCGAAAGAACCTTACCAGCGATGGCATTCGCATGCTGCGCGATCTGGTAGTCCAAAAGCCGGACAGCGCTCCGTTTCACCTCCATCTGGCGCTGGCCCTGTACCAGAAAGGCGACCGGCCGTCGGCCAAACGCGAACTCGAGAGCGCGCGGCGTCACCAGCCGACGGCGAAAGAGCAAAATCAGATAAGGGAGCTGCTTGCGAAAGTTGGATAATTCGACCTCTGAGCATTGCAGCAATCAGGATATAGCTTGACGGCCCAGCGTAAGGCAGACTGGTCAGCCGTACCTTACGTCTTGCCGTTCGCCGTCTTTCTGGGATTTCTCGCGCTGCAGAAGTACGTTCCTCTTCCTCCGAATATCGAATTTCTGGCCCGCGATCTGCTGCTGGCGGGCGTTCTGTTTGGCTTCTCGCGCCACGTGATTCAATTGCGGGCCTCCCATCGTTTGGAAACCGTAATCATTGGCGTCGCAGTGTTTCTCATCTGGGTGGGACCAGACCTGCTATTCCCCACCTATCGCCAGCATTGGCTGTTTCAGAACGCGATGTTCGGACAACTCAGCCCTTCCACCATTCCCGAAAGCGTCATCAAATCGCCGCTGGTGCTGTGGCCGCGCATTCTGCAAGCCGTGGTCTTCGTTCCCATCCTGGAAGAGCTGTTCTGGCGCGCCTGGCTGATGCGTTGGCTGATCTCGCCGCAATTTGAGAAGGTGCCGCTGGGCGCGTACCAAGCGGGCGCGTTTTGGATCACCGCAGTCTTGTTTGCCTCCGAGCATGGTCCCTACTGGGATGTCGGCCTGGTCGCGGGCATCGCGTATAACTGGTGGATGGTTCGTACGCGCA
Source organism: Bryobacteraceae bacterium (assembly GCA_049518655.1). Lineage (GTDB taxonomy): Bacteria > Acidobacteriota > Terriglobia > Bryobacterales > Bryobacteraceae > Palsa-89. The sequence goes on from JBEKRO010000046.1 coordinate 27,551, forward strand.
GTTTGGGCGATTGCATTCTGGCCCACGCGGTTACCAATGCGTGCCTGTGCGGCTACGTGGTTGCCACCCGGCATTGGGAGTATTGGCAGTAACCACCGATGCGGCGACCTAGACTGGTTTTTTGTCGGTCTCGAAATTGACCTTCGCAGTGGAGTACGGTTCTTCGCGCGATTCGGATTCCGAATCGAGAAGAAAGTTTTATCGTCTGGCTAATTTCTTCACAACTTCGCGAGTTGGCGTGGGGGATTACTCGCCGTTGCGCCTCCCGAGACGAGACTCGATTTGATGAGCGGCTCGGCGACGGCCTGGGGCATCACGATTTCGGTCAATTATGCAATACTGGTACGGAAATCGTTGAACGTGGAGGTTTCCATGAAGATGCCAAAACTCCGTACGTTGCTGGCAGCGTACGCTGGTTTGATTCTGTCCGCTGTTCCGGTGCTCGCGCATCACTCCTTTGCCGCTGAGTACGACAGCAAAGAGGTCACGCTGACTGGCGTGATCACCAAAGTGGAGTGGACTAATCCGCACATCTACTTCTATATCGATGTGAAGGACGCCAGTGGCAACGTGGTCAATTGGGCCGTGGAGGGGTACCCTCCGAACACCCTGAAGCGGACTGGGTTCACGCGCGACGATCTGAAGGTAGGCGATACGGTCACCGTCACTGCTTACCCCGCCAAAGATAGCGCCTACCGAGTGGCTGGCCGGGAAGTGACCTTTCCTGGCGGGGCCAAGAAGTTTGCCGGGCCTGCCGCCGGGAACGGGCCTCCTGCCGACTACAAATAGAGGCCTGACATGACCATCCGTTCAGCTCGCCTCCTCGCCATAGCAGCCGCAGCCTTGACGGCTTCTCTCAGTTTTGCCGCCAACAAGCCGATTCCCCGGACCGCCGACGGTAAGCCCGATCTTTCGGGCGTCTGGCAGGGCGGCGGCGTCAGCCTTTATGGCGAGCCTGGCCTGTCGAAAGCACCGGCTGCTCCTCCGCCTGTAAACCCGCCACCCAAGCGCGAGCCGCTACCTTATCAGTCCTGGGCTGAAACCAAGACCAAGACGTTCACCGCGGCCGACGACCCTACGCTACGCTGTCTGCTGCCGGGCGTTCCGCGCATCACATCGATGCCTATGCCTTTTCAGATCGTCGAAACGCCGAAAGAGGTGGTCATCACCTACGAATCGTTCCATGCGTTTCGCATTATCCCCATCAACGACAAACTCCAGCATCCTACCGACCTGGTTCCCACCTGGATGGGCGATTCGGTGGCACGCTGGGACGGCGACACCCTGGTAGTGGACGTTACCGGGTTCAACGACAAGACGTGGCTCAGCGGAACTGGTAGTTTTCACAGCGAAGATTTGCACGTGGTGGAGCGGTTCACGCTCAATAGCGACGATACGATCACCTATACCGCCACGGTGACCGATCCCAAAGTGCTAACGAAGCCCTGGACCACCGGAGCCCTGTTGCGGCGTCCGCCCAATACTCGCGTCGAAGAGTATGAGTGCATCGAGAACAATCAAGACGCCCCGCACATGCAGGTGAAGAAGTAACAGAGCCGCGACCGAAGGGAACCGGTTACCGTAGATATCGCTGGTGCTCTTTTAAGATGCAGCGGTCGATCACCACGGCCAATCCCGCCGCCTTGGCCTTACGCGCCGCTACCTGATCGACGACGCCTTCCTGCATCCATACCGCGGAAGCTCCAATGCGGATGGCCGATTCCACCACGGGCGCCACGAACTCGGAACGCCGGAAGATGTCGACAATATCGATATGTTCGGGAATGTCTTCCAGGCGCGCGTACGATTTCTCGCCCAGCACCTGCGATTCGTTCGGATTCACGGGAATGATGCGGTATCCCTGCTGCTGCATGTATTCGGCGACGCCATACGAGGGGCGGGCGCGTTTGCTCGAAAGCCCGACCACGGCAATCACGCGGCTTTGGCGCAGCAACTCGGGGATTCCGGCCATCGGCTAGCGCTCCTCTCCGTTCGAAGGCTGGATGCTCAGGAGTTTTCGGAAACGCGCCACCTCGCCCGGCGTCAGGTGGCGGAACTTTCCGGGTTGCAATGAGCCCAGATCCAGGAACCCGATCTTCACGCGCTTTAATTTCTCCACCAGCCGCCCGAAATGTTTGAACATGAGACGAATCTGATTTTGCCGTCCCTCGATTAATCGTACTTCGTACCAAGGGTTCTCGGCGCGCCGGATCAGCCTCAAGCCGGCCGGGGCGGTCTTCTTCCCGCTGAGCGGCACGCCTTCCCGGAACTTCTCTTCCTGGTCCAGGGCGAGTTGCCCGTTCGTTTTCACCAGATAAGTCTTCGTAACGTGGCTCGCAGCCGAGGTAATGCGCTTGGCGAGCTCGCCATCGTTGGTGAGCAGCAGCAGCCCTTCGCTCGCATAGTCGAGGCGTCCCACTGGATATACGCGCGCCTTCACGCCGCGCAAAAGATCCATCACCGTTGGCCGGCCCTCCGGGTCCATCACGGTCGACATGCAGTCCTTGGGTTTGTTCATGGCCAAGTACACCAGGTGCTCCGGCGCGCCCACTCGCTTGCCATCCACTTTGATGTGGTCGCGGTCGGGATCGGCCTTGCTCCCCAGCTCCGTGATCACAGAGCCGTTCACCGTTACGCGGCCTTCGACGATCAATTGCTCGGCGCGGCGACGGCTGGCGATACCGGCATGGGCGAGCAACTTCTGTAACCGTTCGGCAGGCATGTTTACGGCCGCATCTACTCAGTCACGGACGGTTCCGCTTGGTCAGCGGTGGCTTCGTCAGCGGCTCCCGCTGGCGGCGCGTCCACTGTCTCTTCATCGCCCATGGACAATCGCCCGAGTTCCTCGAACTCCTTCAGCGTCGGCAGCTCGCTCAAGTCTTTCAAACCAAACTGAACCAGGAATTCTTTCGTGGTTTTATACAGGATCGGCTTGCCAAGAACCGTCTTCCTGCCGGCGGTCGCGATCAGCTTGCGGTCGATCAGCGTCTTTATCACTCCGGCGCCTTGCACGCCGCGAACCTCCATTACCTCGGGCGCCGTGATCGGTTGCTTGTAAGCGATTAACGCCAGAGTTTCCAGCGCGGCCAGCGACAGCTTGAGCGGCGGCTTGAGATTCTTGACGAACGCTCGAATCGCTTCGTGATGTTCCGGCTTGGTGGACATTTTGTATCCGCCGGCCACTTCGCGAATCGTGAGCCCGTGCTCGGGCTTGTTGTATTCGGCGGTCAGATCCTCCAGTACCTGCCCGATTCTCGCCGCCGGCTGTTGCAGAGCCGTTGCGATCTGATCGGCCGACAGCGGTTCGTCGGTAACATAGATCACCGCTTCCACCACGGCTCGTAGCTGTTCGTCCGGCAATTCGATATTGGCGCCCGAGACCTCTGAGGATGTAATACCCGGGAGCAGGTCGGTCTCGGGGTCCAATTGCACTTCTGTGGGTTCCATTCGGCTTAGCTGTATTCCTCGGTTTAACTGTACTCTTCTTCGATGGCCACCAGCGATTGGCCGAGCACTTCGTCAAACGTACGCTGCTTCTTCAATCCAATTTCTCCGAAGGCATCCTGCTGGGTGAGCAGCAGCGCGTGCCGGCGCACCAGCTCGAGCATGGCGAGGAACAAGCAGATCATTGCGCGGCGGCTGCCCTGCCGCTCGAACAGCTCGGCGGCCGGAAGCGACTCGCCGGTTCGCAACTCAGCGAAGACGCGCTCCAGGTAGTGAATCATGTCGGGGATGCTGACGTCTTCTTTTCCTACCTCGTAAATCGGCCGGTTCTTGGCGCGATCCAGCACCGTCTGCAGCGTCTTCACCAGGTCGAACAGGGAAACCGCCAGCTCCGGCTCCTCGTTCGCCGCGAGAAACTGGGCCATCTGCGGATTCGACCAAGAGACATCTTCCACCATGCGCTTCTGCTGCAGCATTTCCGCCGCGTTCTTGAAGCGCTCGTGTTCGATCAGCCGGTCCACCAGTTCCTGGCGCGGATCTTCCTCGGGCGAGATCTTGTGCAGCTCCGGATCTTTGGGCAGCAGCATCCGCGACTTGATGTGGATCAGGGTCGCGGCCATGTAGACGAACTCGGAGCTCAGCTCGATGTCCAATTCCAGCGCCCGCTTCATGTATTCCAAGTACTGTTGGGTGATGGAGGCAATTGGAATGTCATAAATGTTGATCTGCTGCTTGCGGATGAGGTCGAGCAACAGATCGAGCGGACCTTCGTATTGCTCCAGGTGAAAATTGAACGGCGACGCCACTTGTCTAATAGAATACCAGCCGGACAATCCCCAGATACAGCAAATCAGCTACTTAGGATTGATACGCGCAGCCAGGAAAGCGGCAAGATGGCGCGCCCCATGTACCACCGCGATGATCTGAATCGGCTTCTCCTTCCAGAGGTAACAGACCACATAAGGAGAGAAGTTCCAGAAGCGGCAGCGGCGATCCAAAAGCTCGTCGTGAAAGTGGCCAATACCTGGAGACCGCCCCAGCCGCTGCAATGCTTTGAAAATGCCAGCTCGGAGGCGCTCAGCGGCGTCCGGACGATCCGTGGCAATGTCCAAGAGAATCTCCTGGAGGTCGGCTCGTGCTTCTGGCGTAAGCAGAAACCGCCGCTTCACACGTGAGTAGCCTTCTTCCTTACGCGCTTGCGTTCTGCGATCAATTGCCGCAACTCTTCGAATACTTCGTCCGAGTCGAGCAATTCGCCTCGTTTCGCCTGAGCGGCCCCGCGTTGCAGCTTAGCTTTCAGTTCCTGGAGACCTTCTTCACGCTCCTTCTCCCGATGTTGGAGGAGTCGCAAAGCCTCTCGCACGACTTCGCTGGTGGTCTGGTAGCGCCCGGATTTGACTCGGCTCCGAAGAAATGTGCCAAGCTCGGGCGTTAGAGAAATGTTGACTGTCGTGCGAGTTGCCATACTTCAGGGATATCGCATGTAGCACATTGTGTCAATTTGGGCCAACCCCTCTTCCTGCCTGGGACCGCTATTTATTGAAGTAGAGCGTCACGTCCACCGTATGATTGGCTGCGTTGATCTTCGTCTCCGCGCGCGTGTTCTTCAGATTATCGAACACGCCGCCCTCCTTCACCCGCGCGAGGAAATGATCGGGATATTCCGGGTTGAACGGCCGGCCCGGCGTCAAGCCCCACATCTTGCGGATCACCGGCTCGCTTTCGATATCCAGGCCCACAATATCCACCTTGCCCAGCGCGTAAAGTGGCCCCGGGTCGATCTGAAACTCGATCGCGATAGTGTGATCCGTGTCGTTCAGATCGCGCTTGACTTGCGAAGTCGCGTCGAGATGCCCAGCGCGCCGCAAGTTGCCCCGAATCCTCTCCTGCGCGGCTTTCACGTCATCGAAGTTCACTGTCTGATTGGTTTTGAGCTTCGAGAGACTGTTCCACTCCGAGCGCGAGAAATCGGCGCCAACGTAACTCACCCGGTCCAACTGATACGCGGGCCCGGGCACCACTTGCACCGTCACCGAAATGCCGTCTACGTCCTTGGCAGGCGCGGTTTCGATTTTGGGAAATGCAACCCGCAGCAGTCCGTGCGCCTCATAGATGGGGCGAATGGAGCTATCCAACAGCTGGCGCACTCGTGGCTCCGAGTAGGGAACTCCCACCGCGACGCCATACATCGTGGTCTGCAAGGTTCCGGCCGGAACATCGCCCGTGCCGGTAAATATAACGTGCGCGATGGCGGGCGGCCCTTTTGCCGGACGGAATAACACAGCCAGAGCCTCGCCGCCATCCGCGCTCAATTTGCCTGCGAGCGGCTCATGATAGCCCCGCGCGGACAGGAACTCACTGAGCGATCGAACATAGCGATCCACTACCGGTTTGGTCGCCGGGATCTTGTCTTCAAACAGCGGATCTTTCTGCTTCAGCCAGGTCCGAAGCTGGGCATCGGTGGCGGGCAGATCCGCAAACCGGATGGGGTAGATCTGGCCGACCTCGGAAACTTCGTAGGTCGCGTCGTAGCCTTCATTGTCCTTGGATGGCGCGAAGCGATAGCTGACGTTGTCGAACGCCCCGGTCGCCTCCAGTTTTTCGCGCGCCGCATCGAATTCGGACTTTCCTGCCTTCTGGCCCACGCGAAGGCCGGCTGCTGCGAAAATCTGCTGGGACGTGTATGCGTGGTTGCCTTCCACCGTCAGGTTTTCCACGGTGTAGGAAGTGGGCGCTGGACCGGGAGCCGCGTCCTGAGCGGGCTTCTCGTGCTTGGGCGTTTGCCCGGAGCTAAAGCCGCTGGCCGCCAGCAGCGCCAAAGCTAGCCCAGCGATTGGTCTCATTCAATCTCAATAGAAACGTACATCAGCCGTCCAGACCGTTCGATCTGCATGGCCACCTCGTCGCCTGACTTAAACTCATCCACTTTTTTCCTCAGTGCTTCCACCGTTCCCACGGGAGCCTTGTTCACGGAATAAATGACGTCTCCCGGCTGTAGTCCGGTTCCAGTGGTGAGATCGGTGGCGCTCGATCCGGCGGCCACCACGACGCCGTAGGAGTTCCGCAGACCGGGCAGCATGGCGGCCAGATTTTTGTCGATCCCGATGGCGAGAATACCCAGCTTCGGTACCAGATTATCTTCAGGATTCACCATGTCGGCGAAGCGCTGTGGATCGTCCACGCTATCGATCACGGGCACATCCATGCTGAGCTGATCTTGACCTCGAAGCACCTGCAGCGTAATTTTCTGCTTCATCGGAGAACGGTAGATATACGCCTCCAGTTGGCGCGCATTGCGCATTATTCTCCCATTTGCCGTCAGCACCACATCGCCGATTTTGACGCCCGCCTTATCCGCCGGCCCATCCGGAGTTACGTCGCCCACCAGCACTCCCCAATCCCGCGTTAGACTGAGGCCCTCGGCCACCGCCGGGCTAATGGTCTGCACGTAAATGCCGATTCTGCCCCGATGCACATGGCCTTCTTTACGAATCTGCGTGTAGATTGTGCTCACGATGTTGCTGGGGATAGCAAATCCAAGTCCTTCACTCCCCCCTGACTCCGAAAGGATGAAGGTGTTGATGCCCACCACGCGGCCTTGCGCATCGATCAGCGGACCACCGCTGTTGCCCGGATTGATGGGAGCATCGGTCTGGATGTATGCCAGAAAATCGTCCGGATGGAGTTCGCGTGAAGTGGAACTCACGATGCCCATGCTGACCGATCCTTCCAGTCCCCTGGGCGTTCCAAAAGCCATCACCAATTCACCCTGGCGCACCCCGTCGGAGTTTCCGAACGGAAGATGCGGAAGGCCGGCGCGATCGATCTTGATCACCGCGACGTCCATTTCACGGTCCATTCCAATCAGCTTGGCATCCAGCAGCTTCACTTCCGGCTCGAAGGTTGATGTGCGGCCCGTCCGCAGCGCCATCGAGATCCGGACTTGGATGCGCCTGGCCCCTTGCACCACATGCGCGTTGGTGACAATGAATCCGTCGTCGGAAAGGATGATCCCGGAACCGGTGCTGCGTTGCCTGGAGAGCAGAGCCGCCGTGTTGCTGGAGTCTGTCTCGTCGGCCGTCACGTAACCTGTGGAAAAGATCTGCACCACCGAGGGACGGACCCGGTTGACCAAGCTCTCCAGCGAGACACTGAGTTCACCCAATGAGACCGGCGGAGGCTTCACTTCGGCGGGTTGCGTGGCATCGGGCGGTGCGGCAGGTTTCGAATCCTGTGCTTGTGCGGCAACCGATGCCACGATGAAGGCGAGGAGCGAAAACGCAACTTTTCTCACGTTTCCATTTTCCCGCATGTAGCGTGCCAAAAAATGTTAGCGTCGCTCTTGTAAGGCTATGGCAGGTGTGCGCGGAGATTTTTCACCGCGCGCAGCCCGGCTTGTGAGACTTCGGTGTCCGAGTCCTGCGAGAGCGCTTCCAACGGCGCCACCGCATCCTCACCGCCGCTGGCCGCCAGTACTTCGGCCAAACCGGTCTTCTCGTCCTTGGTGACGCCTGGCTCCTTGAGCGCCGGATAAAGCGCTTGACGGACCCCGGGATCGCGCCCGAGTTCGATGAGATACGCCCGCGCCACGCCGCGATAGGCGGTGGAGTTCAGATCGTTCACCAGATAACGCAGCGGGTCGAACTCGCTCATGCCCCGCTTGCCGAGATTCACCAGCGCGAATGCCGCGGATAGCCGGGGCTCGGTCTTGCTCTCGTTGTTGAACGCGCGCTCGATCGGAGCGGTGTCCGCGGGATTCTTTAGCCGCCCTAGACCCTCCGCCGCACCTTCACGAAGACCTTCATCTTTGTGATCGAGATATGTGACGTAAATGCCATGCAACTGCGGATCGGGCATCTGGGCCAAGGCGGTAAGAGCAGCGCGCTTCACCTTCATGTTGCGCGAGCGATCCAGGACGTCGCGCAGTTCATTCATCGCGGCACGGTTCATCAATAGCCCGGTCGCCTCGATTGCCGTGGTTTGAACTTTTTCGTTCAGATCGTGCAATAGAAAAGCGATGTTCGGCCCAGAGCTGGGATCGCGAATCTTTTCGATCGCCACCAGCGCTTCGTAGATCACTTCGCTGTCCTTGGAGCGCAACGCTTGTTCCAGGTCTGGGAGAGCCTCGCGGCCGCGCAGAATACCCACCGCTCGCGCCGCATTGGCGCGGGCTTCCATGCTGGCCCCGCCGCTCGCGACGTGACCCAAGGCGGCGATCACTTCCGGGCGGGCCTGAATATAGGGATCGACCACCAGATCGTTGCTGTCGGTGAACTTCCCTTTGATGGACGATCCGGCCCGGCGCAACGATGCGGTGAGCCCGGTCTTCACGTACCCGGGCACATAGAAATTCACCAGGCCGTCGGTAGCGCGAATCTGGATTTCAGGATCGTTGTCGCTGCAGGCTTTGGCCAGCGGGTCCAGGCTACGCTGTGTTCCGATGTCGACGATCGCTTTTACAGCCTCCCGGCGAACATCCACGTCGGGATCCACAAGATACGTCTCAAGCTTGGGAATTATTTCCGATCCCCCGCCTTTGCCGTATTCGCGAACAGCCTTGGCGCGCGCTTTGGCGTCATCGGGCGGCTGGTTGACATTCGGCACCGCATTCGGTGGGACGTCATTTTGAGTGGGCGGCTGCGCAAATACAGAAGCACTTGTGAGTCCAAGGAACCCGATCAAGACGGGCCCCCACAACACACGGCACCGGTACGCCAACATAAACCTAGCCCTCAGCGAACAAACTCCACGGTGACTTTCTTGCTAATGAGGCCCGCCTCATAGCCCATGTCGAGCAGCTTCTGGGCCGCCTTAGGCACCAGATCGCCACAGTCCACAGTGAAGTGATTTACATACATTCCTACGAATTTTTCGGCCAGCCGCGGCTCCAGATCGCGCGCGAACTGCATTGCGTAGTTCAGCGACTCTTCGCCATGATCCAGGGCATACTGAATGCTCTCGCGCATCACCCGGCAGCATTCGCTTTTGATATCGTCCGGTAGCGAGCGCAGCAGCACGTTCCCGCCCAGCGGCAGCGGCAGATCGAACTCGTTCTTCCACCAGCGGCCCAGATCCACTACATTGTGGAAGCCGCTCTTGCCGTACGTCAACTGACCCTCGTGGATGATCAGGCCCGCGTCCACGCTATGCTCGGCCACCGCATCCAGGATCTTGTCGAACGGTACGACAACCTCCTCGAAGTCGGGCTCAAATAGCTTCAGCGTCAGATAAGCGCTGGTCATTCGTCCTGGAATCGCGATCTTCTTCCCCTTGATTTCTTCGGGCGCCATCGGCTTCATACTCGCCAGGATGGGGCCGTAACCGTCGCCGATACTCGACCCGCTCGCCATCAACACATATTTGTCGGCGATATATGGATAGGCGTGATAAGAAATGGCAGTCAGTTCGTAAGCGCCTTCCAGCGCCTTACGATTCAACGTTTCGATGTCATCGAGAACGTGCCGGAATGAAACTAGCCGCGAGCGGACCTTCTTGGTCGCCAGGCCATAGAACATGTAAGCGTCGTCGGAATCGGGGCTATGGGCACAAACGATTTCCGTTACGGTGGTGGATGCCATAGGAGAGCAGACCACCACTATAGCAGACGCGCTGCACGTTTCTTCCGGCGCGAGACGAGTTGCTGTGGCCTTTCGACAGCTACTTTGTCTGCAGCAGGACCAGCTCCGGACGCAACGCTTCCAAAGCCTGCTCCAACTGCAGCAGGCCCTCCGGCGCTCCTGTCAAATCGCCGCTGCGGCCCTGCTTTTCCAATTCAAACGCGGCCTCAAACGCGCGGTTCGCACCAAAGGTGGACACCGAGCCCTTCAAGCTGTGCGCATGATGCTCCAGAGCAGTAGCGTCGCGGCTGTCTACCGCGCCCTTTATTTTTTCAAAGGTGGACGGATAATCGTCGAGGAACAGCTCAACCACCTCTTTCAGTAGATCGACGTCGCCACCCACGCGGCTGAGGGCGAGCGACTCGTCCAGTTGCTGGAGCTGCGCCTGCACGGAAGAACCTTCGGAAGTTAAATCGGTGTTCATGGAATTCCCTCCAAGCACTACGGATTCGATCATTTTCATTAGCTCCGGTACCCGCACCGGTTTGGTGATGTAAGCGTCCATGCCGGATTCGAGACACCGCAGCCGGTCCGATTCGGCGGCCTGCGCCGTCATGGCGACGATGGGGACACGCTGGCCCGACCCGCGTTCCTTCTCCCGGATGCGCGCCGTGGCCTGCAGACCGTCCAGACCAGGCATCTGCACGTCCATTAAGATCAGGTCAAACTGGGCCTGCGCCGACTGTTGTCTTTCAAAGGACTCCAGCGCCTCTTGCCCGGAACCCACAATGGTTACCGCATGCCCCTCGCGCTCCAGCAGCCGCGCGGCCAGCCGTTGGTTGACGCTATTGTCCTCTGCCACCAGGATTTGTAGTTTTCTTTTGGGGCGATGTTCGGTGGCGGAAGCCAGCGGCGCCGCTTCGTTGGCGGGAGCCGCCGCGGCCACTTCCAGCGTGAGAGTGAAATGAAAGGTGCTGCCTTGGCCAAGTTCGCTCTCCAGCCAGATTCGCCCCGCCATCAGTTCCACCACGCCGGAGCATATGGACAGCCCCAAGCCAGTACCGCCATACTTCCGCGTGGTGGAGCCGTCGGCTTGCGTGAATGGCTCAAAGATCAACCGATGTTTTTCCGGAGAGACGCCAATGCCCGTGTCGGTGACGCTGAAACAGAGCGTGATTTTCGAGCCCTCTATCGACTCGGCCCGCACACGCACCGAGACCTTGCCTTCATTCGTGAACTTGATGGCGTTGCCGGCCAGATTGCGGAGCACCTGGCCGATCCGCAGCGGATCTCCGACCAGACGATCCGGCACGCGATCTTCCACCACCGATTCGAAAGCCAGGCCGCTCACCGACGCACGCAGCGCCAGCGGCCGCAACACGTCCCGCATCAGCGCTCGCAGCGAGAACTCCACGCAATCCAGCGCCAGCTTGCCGACTTCATACTTGGAGAAATCCAGGACATCGTTGACCAGGCTCAAAAGCGCCTCGGCCGAAGACTTGACCAGTTCCAGATATTCCCGCTGATCGTTCTGCAGCTGGGTCTCCAGCGCGAGTCCGGTCATCCCGAGAATGCCGTTGAGCGGCGTGCGGACCTCGTGCGTCATGTTCGCCAGGAAATCGCTCTTGGCGGCGCTGAGCGCTTCAGCGCGGTCCGCCATTTCACGCGCCAACCGGCCCGTTTCTTCCAGATTGCGATTGGCCGCGATCAGTTCGCGGTTGGCCGCTTCGGCAGCTTCCTTGGCGCGGGCCAGTTCCTCCGCGTTGCGCTTGCGCTCCGTCACATCCCGCAGGATGCAGAGCATTTGGGGAGGTTGGCCGGGTATGTCCACTCGGGTCACGGAATTTTCGAAGATGCCCGACCGGCCGTGCATGAAATGCAGCTCGCGTTCAAAGACATGCTCCTTCACTTCCGACGCGTAGCGCGCCCGATGATATTCGCGCAGTTCTTCGCGCTCATCGGGATGAAACAGACCGGTCACATTCATGCCTTCGAGCGAGCTGGGATCGGTGTCCAGCATCGTGGCGAAGGCGGCATTCACTTTGACGATCGTACCGGAGGGATCGGTGAGAAACATCGGCTCGGAAGACGCCTCCCAAAGCGAGCGGAACTGGTTCTCCGACTTCAGCAATTCCTGGTCGGCGCGATAGCGATCCGTAATGTCGATGCCGGTGGTGATGTAATACTCCACCTCGCCCTCCGGGTTCAGCATCGGAACGTTTGAAAACGCGATCCGGCGCGGCTCGCCCGATTTGGCGATCCATTCGCTCTCAAAAGCGGATGCCGCCCGGGCTGAGACTCCGTGCTCTAGACGCTGGCGGCTTCGATCCCGTCCGTCGGGGCTCACTAAGACGTCGAAAAACTTCTTTCCCTCCAGTTCGGTGCTGGAATATCCTGTTACCTGCTCCGATGCCCGGTTACAAAGAACGATACGGCCTTCGGCGTCAAATACCACCACCAGCGCTCCGCAGGCCTGCAGAACGCCTGTGATGAAGTCGCGGTCCTTAATTAGATGGCCTTCCACGCAGGTTCCCAGAGGGTTTATCGGCAGATTGCGCTTGGATTCTTACGGGTACTCATTGGTGGGTAGTTCTCTCGCGCCTGGCCCTCGCCGCACTTTCAACTAAGGTGATTGCCGCATTGTCCAATCAGGCGGAAAACGCTAGCCTGGAATCGTGAAGCGCTGCATCCTTACCACGCTCGTCTTCGCGCTGTCGCTTACCGCTCAGCAATCCAACCTAAACAGCGCCACCTCGGTGGACGTCAATGGCAACGTCGTCGGCGCTGGGCCAGCGATGTCGCAAACCAAATCGGCCAACGGCTCGCAGACCACCTTCACGACGCAGTCCATCAACGGCCGCACCGTCCCGTTGGAGCAAGTGGAGGAGCGCGTCGTGCGGAACGATGCCTCCGGCAAAGTTACCGAGCGAATCACCCGAAGATACGATCCGCAGGGCAATCCCTTACCACCGGTCCGGGAGACGATCGAGGAGCAGAAGCGACCCGACGGCGGTTCCACCGTCCAGAGCACCACCTATCGTGCCGACCTGAATGGAAACATGCAGGTGATCGAAAAATCGGTCACCGATACGCAAAAGAGCGCTTCGGGCGAAACCTCGGAAACGGTGGTGCAGCGTATCACGCCGAACGGTCTTCAGCCCGTGGAGAAGCAAACCCAGGTCGTGAGCAAGCAGGGCGCCGGCTATCAGGCGGAGAGCACCACTTATCGCAGCGACGGCAACGGCGGGTTCTCTCCCGCGCTGCGCCAGACCACCGAGCACATCGTTCAGGGTTCGCAAATCTCCGAGAACGTCGCGGAATATGAGCGGGATTCTTACGGCGAACTTGCACTTCACGGCCAAACCGTGACGAAGACCGTGACGCGGCCGGATGGCTCCCAAGAAAGCGTAGTCGATGTCTATTCGCGCAATGTGCCCGGTACTGTCGCAGCCACTGGGTCGGGATTGAAGCTGCAGGAAGAGCAAATGATCGAGAGCGCGCCCGGACCGGGCAACACCGTCGTCCAAACGTTGAGCGTCCGAAGGCCCACCGTCTCCGATCCAGGAACACTCGGCCCTGCGCGCCAGCTTTCTCAGACGGTGTGCAAGGGCGATTGCAAACCTCCGAAGGAACCCGAAAAGTAAGCGCGGCTGTTTACATCAGCGTCAGTGGATCCACATCGATCACCAACGCAGTGGCGGGCCATTTCTGCTCCCGCCCGAAGCGCTGCAAATCGCGCAGCGTCTCATTCAGCACCCTGCGATCGGCCGCTTTCAATAGAAGCTGATACCGAAATTCGCTCTTGAGCTTGGGTACCGGAGCCTCCGCCGGTCCCAACACCTTCACTCCTTCGGGCGCCGGATCGAGCAATCGGCCCAGCTCGGCGCTCATCGCGAGCGCATCTTCCTGTTTCTGGCTTCGCACCAGCACGTTCGCCAGCGCCGCGAAGGGCGGGTAGCGCATCAGCTTCCGGAACTGAATCTCCTTCTGATAAAACCCTTCGTAATTTTGCTCCGAAGCCAGCCGCACTGCGTAGTGCTCCGGATTGATGGTCTGAATGAGCACGATGCCCGGCAAGTTACCGCGCCCGGCCCGGCCCGCCGCCTGCGTTAATAACTGAAACGTACGCTCGGCCGCGCGAAAATCGGGCAGCCCGAGTCCGATATCGGCCGACACGATGCCCACCAGCGTCACATTCGGGATATCGTGCCCCTTGGCGATCATCTGCGTGCCGACCAGAATGTCGAAATTGCCGTCGCGAAATCCATGGAGAATGCTCTCGAAGTGCCGCTTGCCGCTGACCGTGTCGCGATCCATGCGAGCAATCCGCGCCTCGGGAAAGTCGCGGTGCAGCTCTTCTTCCACCTTTTCGGAACCCGTGCCGATGAAATTCAGATACTCGCTGCCGCACTTCGGGCACGCCGACGGGACCTTCTGGGCGTAGTTGCAGTAGTGGCACAGCATCCGCCGGTCGCGCCGGTGATAGGTCAGCGTGACGGCGCAATTGACGCACTCCAGCCGCTCGCCACAGGCCCGGCAAGCAACGAAACTCGAAAAGCCGCGGCGGTTCAGTAGGAGCATGGTCTGCTCATGGCTCTTCAAACGCTCGTCGATGGTCTCCACCAACCGGCGCGAAAACGTCGCCTGCTTGCGCGTCTCCAAAAACTCCTGCCGCATGTCGATCACTTCGACGTCCGGCATGGGCCGCTGCTCGATTCGTTCCGGCAATTTGATGAGCGTGTACTTGCCGCGCTCCGAATTGTAGCGGCTCTCCAGACTCGGCGTGGCCGATCCAAGCACCACCACGGCGTTGGCTTCGCGGGCCCGAACAATAGCGACGTCCCGGCCGTTGTAGCGCGGCGTTTCCTGCTGCTTGTAGCTGGCGTCGTGCTCTTCGTCGATCACCACCAGCCCCAGGTTTTGAACCGGCGCGAACACTCCCGAGCGTGTTCCCACCACCACGGTCGCGATTCCGCCACGAATCCGCCGCCACTGCTCGGCGCGTTCCGCGTCATGGAAAGCGGAGTGGAGAATAGCCACGCGGTCGCCAAAGCGATGAAAGAATTGGCCGGCGACGGCGGGCGTTAGCGCGATCTCGGGCACCAGCAGCAACGCGCTTCGGCCCAGGGCTATCGTGGCGTCGATCGACTTCAGATAAACCTCGGTTTTCCCCGAGCCCGTGACGCCTTCGAGCAGGAAGGTATGAAACGTGCCCCCCCGAAGCGTCGCTTCGATCTGCTGGTAGGCTTCCAGCTGGTGCGGATTGAGCGTGCGAGGTGCTACATCACTCCTGAAGACGCCGGTAGGAGCCTCAGGTTCGAGCGCGATCAGGTTGCGTCGCGCCAGGGAACGCGCCGCTTGGCTGGCGCCCTTCACCGATGTCTCCAACTGCTCCAGGTTGTGCGTGCCGGGGTGGAGTTCGAGGAACGCGTGCAACTCGCGCTCGCGCTTGGTCAGCTTCAGGCCCTCCGGCGCGGATGCCGACCCTGTTGCTAGAAATGACGCCCTGAGCCTGGTAGCCGAGGCGCGCAACGGATCCCGCTGTGCTTCCAAATCCTCCATCGCGACGAAGCCCTTCTTCTCCAGCGATCGGATCACATGCAGTGCATTCGGCAGCTTCTTTTGCAGATAGGACGCCGACAGCGGCCGGCCTTCGAGCAACCGGAGGATTTTGAGCGTCGGATCTTCGTCGTCGGCGCCCAGCAGCAGTTGCCGCGCGGTGTCGCGCCCGGCGTCGGTGAGGGAATAGAGCTTGGTTTTACGAACTTCGCCACTGAGCGGCGTCATGCTGCGGAGTACTTCGCCCAACGGCGCACAGTAGTACTGCGCGATCCAACGGCCTAGTGAGAGCAACTCGGCGTCGAGCACCGGCTCCTCGTCGATCAGCCGGAATGCCTCCTTTATCGGCCCCTCCGGCGCATCCGGACGAAGCGCGAGTACCATTCCGGTGAGTTTCCTTGGTCCAAACGGAACCAAAAGCCGGCAGCCGGGCTGCACGCGAGGCTGCATCGTTTCCGGCAACCGGTAGGTAAACGCTTGATCAAGCGGCACCGGCAGGCTAACGTCGCAGTACATCATGAAGGCGCGTACATGAAAGCCGAATTGTAGCGCAGGACTCCAAGTACCTGAAGTACCCTCTTTACAAGCGCCAACAAATCTTGCAGAATTGTTCTTACCTGTTGAGCGTCCCGTCAGCGCTGGTGCCTTTTGTAACGGGCCACTGTCGTTTGACGTCAATAAAAGTGGAAGGATGCGACCTAGTCGTCGATAAGGAGATTAGGTCGTCACCATGGATATTGTTGGAGACCGCAAGTTCGTAGAGGTGCCTGGGGAAAAAACCCACGAACTCCCCCCGCTCTTGGTTCGCACCAGCCCCAACGTCAGACGATTGGATCGCGTGGTTGGCATGGCCAACAACTTGATCGACTCGGAAGATATGATGGCGCCACCCGCCTTTGACGGTCCGGTTCCGGACTTCGAGGTGGATCGCCGCAAGATGGATCTGGCGATTAATCTCGCCGACCAGTACCTGCGCTTCGTCACCCAGTGGCAGTGGGGCGATAGCATTCTCGAATGGATCCGTCAGTGCGAGATCACTTTTGGCGCACGCCTGGAACTGCGCAATTTACTGCGGCCCGATGTCTGGCCTCACGCCGGCCGCTCCAGTTTCGTAATGCTGCTGGAAGACAAGGCCATCCCCACCGAAGGCGTCGAGTTCGAAAAGGCCGTCGGGATGCGGCTCACCTTCCGCCAGCCGCCACCCATCAACTGCTTCTCCAACCAGTTTCTGTTCTACCTGAACTCAACTGTCGCCACCAGCGCATTTGACACGTGGTCGCATCTTAGCCCCGCGCCGCTATCTTGTTTGCCGCCCGAGCGTTTCACTTTCGACATTATCGATATGTCGTTAAGTTAGAACTTGAATTAGAAGCCGTTCACCGCCCGCGGACGCCGCGCCAGTAAATCAATCTGCTCCGGCGCTTCCGGTTCTTCCCCATTCGTTACCCCGAGTTCGCGCATCTTACGCAGCGAGGGCACCAGCCGCGAATCCCACGATCCTACCGAGCGGTTGTACGCCTCCACCGTCTTTTCCAGAAGCCGTCCCGTGTCCGAATAATGCTCCTGCACCAACTGCACGCGCTCGTACATCTCCGACGCCACGCGCCGGATCTCCTCGGCGTTTTCGGCCAACTGCTCCTGATTCCAGCCGTAGGCGATGCCCTTCAGCACTGAAATCAGCGTCACCGGGGTGGCAATCACCACCTTCTTCGCCAGTGCCTCTTCAATCAGATCCGGCCGGCATTCCAGCGCCGCGCTGAAGAAGTGGTCGCCCGGCAAAAACAGCACCACCAATTCCGGCGCGGGCTGAAACTGATTCCAGTATTGTTTGCTCGAAAGCTGGCGGACATGCTCGGAAACTTGCTGGCCGTGCCGCACCAGCGAAGCCCGGCGCGATGGCTCGTCCGGCGCGCTGACGGCGTCCAGATACGCGGTGAGTGGAACCTTGGCGTCGACAACCAGACATCGGCCCGCGGGCAAGCGCACAATCATGTCGGGGCGAATGCGCACGCCGTCGCCTTCGCGCGTCTCCTGTTCTTGAAAATCGCAGTTATGGACCATGCCGGCCAATTCCGCCACGCGCCGCAGCGTCACTTCGCCCCAGCGGCCCCGAGTCTGCGGAGATCGCAACGCGGTGGAAAGCGTCGCCGTCTCGCGCGCCAGCGTTTGCACCTGCTCGCCCAGGCTGCCGTAAGCCTTCTCCCGAGCCCGTTCCAGCTCACGGACCTGAGTTTCCAAGCGGCCCAACGAAGCCGCCAGCGGCTGCACCACGCCTTCGATGGCCGTCTGTTTTTGCGCCAGATCGCCCGACATTTCAGCGCGCGTGGTTTGCAGCGAAGTTCGCGCCACGTCCAGGAACGCGCTTTGGTTGGACCGCAAGGCGGCATCGGCCAGCGCCTGGAAAGTCTCCTGGAGTTTCGTCGCGCCGGATTCGGCGAACTGCTTGGCCGCTTCCAGCCGGGCCACTCGCGCCCGCATCCACAACCCGGCAACCAGGCAGCCGGCGATCAATCCCGCAATAAACCCAAACCAGGTCGTCACGCCCACCAGGATAGATCATTTTTGTCAAGAAATGTTTGGGCCGAGAAAGGCAAGGAAAGGCTATGCGCCCAGCCGGTTGTACCAATTGAAAATCACTTCGCTGAAGAACCCGACGCCCAACGCGGCCGCGCCCAGAAAGGTGCCAAACGGCAGTTCATAAGTGGAAGCGTCCTTCCCCGTGAACCAGGTGTAACTGAGACCGATGATCACGCCGAGCAGGGAGCCGATCAGCAGAGCCAGTAGCGCGCCTTGAATCCCCAGGAATGCTCCAATCATGGCGCCCATCTTCACGTCGCCCAGTCCCAGCCCTTCGCGATTGCGGACCTTCTCATAGAGCGCGCGCACGCCCCACAATGCGCCTGAACAAATAGCCGCGGCCAGGACCGAATCACTCAGCGAAACCAGCCACTGATGCTTGGAGGAGAAGAAGATCAGCAGCAGGATTCCCCCGCTCACGGGCACGAACGCAGCGAAAATCACGCCCACCGCGGTGCCACCCAGCGTGAATTCGTCGGGGAGGATGCGCTCCTCCAGATCGGAAAATACTAGCGCGATCATGACAGCGGCGTAAACCGCGAACTTGGCGGCGGCCAGCGTTGAGCCCAGAAACCAGAACGCGCAGAAGAACAAGATGCCCGTCAGCAGTTCCACTAGCGGATAGCGCGCCGGGATGCGATGCCCGCAGCGCCGGCAGCGGGCCGCCAGCATCGCGTAACTGAGCAGCGGAATATTGTCGAACCAGGCGATGGTTTGGTTGCACTCCGGACAAAAAGAGCGCGGCGTCACCACCGACAGATCGCGCGGCATGCGATAGATGCAGACATTCAAGAAACTTCCGATGAGCAGGCCAAACAACCCGGCCAATAGGGCTACGATCATCTACGTGGGCTCATATTCTTGGCTTTGGCATACTTCAAGAAATTGTACAGCGCCGCCATGTGCGCAATCGCGAGACCTTCCATGCCGTCCAGAAATCCGCGCCGGACAACATAGGTTTTGAAAAACGTCCAGGCCGGGTTCAGTGCCACTTGCGTCCAGCCCACCGGAGTCCTTTGATCCACCAACTGTTCAGCGGCAAGAGTGGTATAGCGGTCCATGGTCTTCAAATGCTCGGACAGTGAGCTGCACGTGAAATGAAGAATATTCGATTTCAGATGGCCGATGTTGCCTTCCACCACCACCGACTCGTGGACGTACTCGCCCACCCACTGCGCTTTCCGGCGATCGAAGAGACGCACCTTGCGGTCCGGATACCAGCCCGAGTGCAGAATCCAGCGGCCCAGGTACTGCGCCAGGCGCGGCATGGTGTAGGCGTCGAACTCGGGGCCGTTCTTCTTGATCTGCCAGATCTCGCCTTCCAGCGCTTCACTCAGCGCCTCATCGGCGTCGAGCGACAATACCCAGTCGTGCTGGCACTGGCTGGAGGCATAGTTCTTCTGTCCCGCGTAGCCGCGCCAGTTGGTCTCGATCACCCGTGCCCCGAATTTCGTGGCGAGTTCCACCGTGCGATCCGTCGATCCGCTGTCCACCACCACCACTTCATCGCAGCACCGCAGGCTTTCGAGCGTCCGTGAAATGTTGCGCTCTTCATTGTAGGTGATGATCGCAGCCGAGATTTTCATTCAGGGGGCTGATGCTAGTGTAGCGTGGGATTGTTAACGGAGCATTGAATCGCTTATGTGCGATCGGGTGGGACGTCGTGATGTTCGCTTAGGATGCCATCGATAGCGATGTTGGGAAGGAGTTACGCAAGAAGAATCTCAATCCTCACTTCCTGCAAGACGATCAAATCGAACGGGTGACGACGATCATGAGACCTTGCGACAACATGGACGATTTCAGAAAGAAATTCGCAAGAGTCTGCAAGAAGATCGAGCCGCAAATGTCGTTCGCCTTCGACTCTGAGAGACTTCTGGCTTAAGAACCTAGCGACCATGCTCGGCTTTGTGCCGGTTGGGTTCTTCGGATAGAGGTTATGTTTGCATTCAGTGCGCTAACGTCCGTGCTCTTTCCTGTGGGCGTTAAGGCCGGCCAGCTCCCCTGCGCAGTCCTCACGAGTTCCTTCGGTTGCTCTTCGCGAGCTTTTCTCGCGGAATCATGACCAAGCATGATCAGCCAGAATAGATACGCAAGGAACGCGAGTGCGTAGTGCGCGGCGTCGGTGTGCCACAGGTGAATGAGATGAGTCATGGGACTAAATCACGGAATAGCCGTTTACCGATGAACATGACGAAATTATACGGTCCGCTTCTGTCTTTTTCGATGCTTTTGACATACCGTTTCGTACTGTTACTACTAGGTGCCCAGTCCTGCAACATCACCGGTCCCACGGCCTGCCACGTGTATCTCGGCATA
Source organism: Bryobacteraceae bacterium (assembly GCA_049518655.1). GTDB lineage: Bacteria > Acidobacteriota > Terriglobia > Bryobacterales > Bryobacteraceae > Palsa-89. Next base: position 48,007 of record JBEKRO010000046.1, read on the forward strand.
GTTCCGCTGCAGCTCACGGCCACGGTCTCAATCGGCCCAGGCCTTATTTCCCTCGAATACGACGTGGACTGCTGGCGCTAGCGGAAAGCCTACAACGCCGGTCAGAAGCTGAAGGTCACTGATTTCTTGAGACGGCTGGGGAGGGCCCGTGAGCGCGCCGAGGTGATATCCGGGCTCGATGGTGACGGGCCGCGCGTCGTCTCAGGAATACTGCGCGATATCTTCGGAACGACGCCGGCGCTGTGCCCTGCCGCTGTGCCGTGGGCCAAGTGGCGAAGCCTGTTATCGCTTCGCCGGTAATGTCCTGGAGTCGGGTAGTGTCCTAACAGGCTGCTGAAAAGCTCCACCGGAGAGTATCCAAAAGGCCAGCGAGTTCGTCTTTTCCATATGCGCGGAGAAGACCAAACACAGCACGAGCTATTCGGGTATGGATCGCTGGAGGA
>JBEKRO010000047.1:0-48369 GCA_049518655.1 Bryobacteraceae bacterium
ATTCCACAAAGATATTCGCGGACTCACGCGTCGAGCGCAGATTGTGCTGGCACGGCACTCCTGGCCCGGCAATATTCGGGAACTCGAAAACGCACTGGGCAATGCCTGCATGATGGCCATGACCGACATGATCGATGTCGAGGATCTTCCCGCGTCACTCCGACAGGACCGCACTGTGGCAGCGGTGGCGAGCGCGCGGGAATCCGAGCCGAATCACAGCGAAGTATCTTTCGACGATCATGAAAAAGGCCTCCTGGCCGACGCCCTGGAGCGCGCCGGCGGCAATCAGTCGGAAGCCGCCCGGTTACTGCGCATCAGCCGCGATCGCCTGCGGTACAAGATGGCGAAGTACAATCTGCACTAAGCCACTCCCTCAAGGTCGTGGTTCCGAAGAAGGCTCGATTTCGTAAACCGCGTGGACGCCGCCGTAGTCAGGAAGCTGCTCCATCCGAAACCCGAGCTCGCGGCAGACGCGCTGCATGTGAATATTCTCGGGTAGGATTTCAGCGATCACACGCTCGATCTTCTCGGCGCGCGCGATTTCCACCAGCCGGCGCGAAAGCTCGGTGCCCAAGCCGCGGCCTTGGTATTCGTCGGTGATCAGCACGGCCAGCTCGGCGTCGGTTGCATCGATCTTGCGCAGGCGTGCGACTGCAAGGATCGCGTTTCCATGTTCAGCCACCAGCGCTATGTCGCGGTCATAATCGTTGAAGCAAATGCGAATCAGGCGATCGTGGGAAACGCGACGGTCCAGATCCAGCAGGTGGAAATAGCGCAAGTACACGCTGCGTTCCGATAACCGCTCGTGGAATCGCGCGATCATCGGTTCATCTTCCGGTCGAATCGGACGGATTAGCACTTCGACGCCGTCCGGCAACATCCATGGCTGGACATATTGCGTGGGATAAGGGCGAATCGCGGAACGAGGCGCAATCTTCAAATCCGGCGGGTGAAGCACCACACGAGCGTCTAAGGCAAGCAAACCATCGGGTGAAGCGAGCAGCGGGTTGATGTCGATCTCTTTGATCCAACCTTGCTCCATAATCAAGTAGCTGAAGCGCACGATCAATCGTTCCAGTGCCGCAAGGTCGACCGTTTTCCTTCCGCGGACGCCTTTCAGCGCCGTCAGGATTTTGGTCCGTTCCATGAGGCGCCGGGCCAGCGTGGTGTTCAGAGGCGGCAGACCCACGGAGCGGTCCTTGTACACTTCAACCAGTTGTCCTCCGCTGCCAAATAGAATCACCGGCCCGAACTGCGCGTCGATACTCGAGCCGAGGATCAGTTCATAACCCTCGGCTTGCACCATGGGCTGCACGGTGACGCCCAGAAAATCAGACTCGGCCGCGATGTTCCGGACTGAGTCCGCGATGCCTTGGTACGCGGTTCGCACCGCAGCGTCGTTAGCCAGATTCAGCCGGACTCCACCCACGTCGGTCTTGTGTGTAATGGTTTCCGAATGCAGCTTCAGCACCACCGGATAGCCAACCTGCCTCGCGGCGCTTACCGCTTGTTCGAGACTGGTTGCGATCTCGGTTGGAACGGTCGGTATCCCATAGGCCGCAAGCAGGCTCTTCGATTCCGCTTCCGTGAGCAGCGTTCGTCCCTTGGCGCGCGCATTCGCGATGCAAGCGCCGGCCCGGGCTCGAGCGTCGTCGGAAACTTCCATTTCGAATGCGGCGGGCGTTTCATACAACGCTTGAAGATTGGCGCTGTAGCGCCACATCAGCTGAAAAACACGGGCGGCGGAATCGGGATACGGGTAAGCAGGAATCCCTGCCCCGTTCAGGATCGCTTCCCCGGGAGCAACATCCAAGCCCCCCATCCAACTCGCGATCAGCGGCTTGGCATTGTTCTTGGGCAGCGCCGCCAATTGCTGTGCCACCGCCGCGGGATCGGTCATGGCTTGCGGCGCCAGGATCACGAGCGTCCCGTCGCTGGCGGGGTCCTGGACGGCAAGGTCGACGGCCTTTGCGTAGCGTTCGGCGCTGGCATCACCCAGAATGTCGATCGGATTCTGATGGCTCCAGTGCGGTGGCAGGAAGGCATCGAGGTGAGCGATCGTCGCGGCCGACAATTCGGCCAGTTCGCCTCCCGCTGTAAGCAGCGCGTCTGTAGCGAGCACGGCCGGTCCTCCGGCATTGGTCACGATCGCCAAGCTCGGCCCCTTGGGACGCGGCTGCTTATCGAGCGCCTCGGCTAAATAAAAGAGCTCGGCGATGGTATCTACGCGGAGGACTCCACACCGTCGAAAAGCCGCGTCGAGCACGTCGTCCTGGCCGGTGAGCGCGCCGGTGTGCGATGCAGCGGCCCTGGCGGCGGCCTGGGTACGCCCCGGCTTGATCACGATGATCGGCTTCGAGAGCGCCACTTCGCGCGCCGCGGACAAAAAGGCTCGCGCGTCGCCGACCGACTCCATATACAGCACGATACTGCGCGTTTTCGGATCATCACCCAGGTACTGGATCAGGTCGCCCCAGCCGACATCGAGCATCGAGCCGACCGATACGAAGGCGCTGAAGCCGACCATCTCACGGCGGCTCCAATCGAGAATAGCCGTACACAGAGCGCCGCTTTGGCTGATGAAGCCGAGATGACCAGGCCGAGCCATGCTGCTCGCGAAGGTCGCATTGAGCATGTGATGCGGGCTCATCAGGCCCAGGCAGTTCGGCCCTACAATGCGCATTCCGCCGCGGCGCGCGTCCTCCAGGATTTCGCGCTCGAGCGCCGCACCGCTCTCGCCAATTTCGCGAAACCCGGCGGAAATGACGATTGCCGCGGGCACTCCCACCGCCGCGCATTCACGGATCACACCTGGAACGGTAGCCGACGGAGTAGCAATCACCGCCAGATCCACGGGCTCCGGAAGGCTCGCGATACTGCGGTAACAACGCAGTCCCAGAAGCGTATTGTGTCGCGGATTCACGGGATATAGGACGCCCGGAAAAGGAGCGTCCCTGAGATTCGACAGGATGGAACGTCCGACACTGTGCGGCGCTTCGGTGGCGCCGATTACCGCAACGTTCTTCGGATGGAAGAAAACATCGAGCGTGCGACGACGCGCGGAATTCCTCGACTGCACTAAATCCATTCGATGCGACTATCCACTGGAGGCGGAAACCTTGCCAGGCGTCCTATGGTTCATAGGGAAACTTCCGGATTCCTTGCATGCACTCGCCCAGCGCCTGCAGCAGCGACGATCCCCAGCCGGTAGGCGTGTAAGGCGCAGTCTTTTGATTGGTTTGTTTGTCGGTTTGCGCCAGAAAGCGCATGGCAGGATCGGGCGGACTAACGTATTCGCGCACCGTGATCAAGAACTCGACGTCGCCGCCGGCCTGCTGTTTCATCACTGAGTATTGCTCGATCCTGCACAAACGCTCGGCGGGCTTCTCCTGCGCATAGGGCCATTCAGACAAGCGCAAACCTCCTTGGAAATAGTCGTTGTAGTTCCTCAGTGTATCGCAGCTCAATGGGCAGCTCACAAAATTCCTGATCAGCGGCCATCGCGTGGCCAATGGGCCGGCAGGCGCTTCTTAAGGCTTGCAAATACCTAACCGTAACTCTATATGGTTCCGCGCGACGGCCGTGCTACCATGAAAATCAGTCAATTTTGCTCGCGACTTCGCCTCGCGTTCCGGCGTACGCCAGCTCGCCTGTAACCGTGAACCAACGCTGCCGAACGACCCGCAGCTAAGGAGTGTCCGCATGACCAACATCTTTGTAGGAAACCTTTCCTACGAAACATCCCAGGAAGATCTGGAAGCCGCTTTCAATGAATTTGGCGCCGTGGAACGAGTGAATATCGTGCGCGATCGCGACACCGGCCAACCCAGGGGTTTCGCGTTTGTGGAGATGACTAACCGTAATGAAGCCTCCAATGCAATCGCCGGTTTGAATGGCCGCAATATGAATGGCCGCGACATCAACGTCAACGAAGCACGTCCGCGCGAAGAGCGCTCGGGCGGCGGTGGACGTCCCGGTGGCGGCGGAGGCAACCGTAGCGGAGGCGGAGGCGGTGGTTTCAATCGTGGACGCAGTAAGGGACCGCGCTGGTAACGCGCGCGTCCGCTTCGCTTTTTCCCATCTTGGTTCGTAAACTCACAACCCGTTTAGGGCCTTACTGGCTGCTTCTCGAAGCTTCCGGGGATTCCACCTGGCGGCTGCAGTTGCTTGGCGACAATCACCACGAGGCTGAGATCACCGCCGTGGATGAGGAAGAAGCCAAAGACGCAGCCGTGGTAGCGACGGTGGCTCTCCTCAAAGAAGAGAATCCCGAGTTTAAGGAACCCGCGAAGGTGCAGTGGAATCCGGCGTTCGTTTCCGACAACCGATTTAATCTCTAAGATCGCGGTTTAGCGGCAGCCGTTCAGACCTTCCGTCAAACAGATGGATGACGTAGGTGGCGGCGGTATCGGAATATTCTTTTCCTTCATCAGTTTGGCGAGCAGCGCTGCAGCTTCTGGATGCGCAATGGCCGACTGCACGCCCACGCGCACCAAGCCGCGCGCCCAATCCAGAGGAATCCAAGTCTTACCGAGCAGAGCGCCGTTTACACTATCGCGGCTTCCCCCATCATGTGCATCCAGATTGGCGCCGCGATCGACCAGCAGTTGAATCACATCCAGACGGCCCTTGTGCGCCGCACCGTGCAGCGCCGTGCGGCCTTCATCGTCGGCTACGTTGGGATCGATTCCCAGATCCAGGCACATCTTGACGGCTTCGAGATTCTCCTCAGGCGACCATTCGTACGTCACGCCTTCTACCCAGCCGATGCCCGAGGCCACGGCGAGCGGCGTTACGTTGTGAGCGGTGAAAATCTTGGGATCGGCGCCATGCGCCAGCAGCAGCTTCATCAGATCGACGTCGCCCGACTGCGCCGCGCGCAGAAAAGGAGTGGCGCCGTCTTCAAACAGCCACTGCATGGTGAAATTGGTGCGCGTTTCGGTGCTATCGCCCTTGCAATCGTCAGGCGTCGACTCCACGCCGCAAATGCGAGCATTCACGTTCGCGCCTTTGGCCAGCAGCAGCTTGATGAAGTCCAGATGATCCATGTCCGGTGCGCGCACCGGATAATCGCCGCCTTCGATATTGCGATTGTCGGTAGCCAGATAGAGCGGCGTCCAACCGCCGTTGTTCGGCGTGTTCGGATTCGCGCCATGTTCCAGGAGATATTGCGCCAGCTTGTAATGCCGGTTTTGCGTGGCGACCAGCAGCGGAGTCCAACCATAGAACGTTCGCTGATTGACGTCCGCACCCGCTTCCACCAACGTCTTGGCGCATTCGATGCAATTTTCGCGCGCGGCGTACACCAACGGTGTTAGACCACCGCCGTCTTTCTTCGCGGGACGCCGGAAAAAGGCGACGAAATCGTCCTCGGGATTGGCTTCACTCGCTGGTGAAGTCTTCGATGCGACCGCGGGCCCACGGGTCGGTCCGGCAGCGGGCGCTGGAGCCTTCGGGGCAGCCGCACCTTCAGGCAGCGGAGGAGTTCCGTCGTTTCCAGGCCCCCGCTTGCCGAAAGCGCCAAAGCTCGAATGCAAGCGCTGCTTTACCGTATTCGCCAGGTTGTTCCGCGCATTTCGCGTATCGATCTGGGTCTGGGCGCTGACCGTGGCGCCATGCTCGACGAGCAGTTTCACAGCCTCGGGATGCGATTGCTCGGTGGCCCACATCAGCGCCGTGGTTCCACGCAATTTGTCTTTCGCATTCACGTCGGCGTGATGATCCAGCAGCACCCGTATGGCGTCGAGATTGCCCGTGCGCGCCGTCAACATCAGCGGCGTCTCGCCTTCCGGCCCCAGTTGATTCGGATCCGCGCCAGCCTTCAACAGCTTCTCGATCATTCGTGCGCTGCCATGCTGCGACGCCAGGTACAGCGGCGTAGCACCTTCGCGATTGGCCAGCTTGATGTTCGCGCCAGCCGCGATTAAAACATCGGCCATTTCCAAGTCGTCGCGATAGGCAGCCCACTGAATCGCCGTGGCGCCATCCGCCTGCGCGGCGTTCACATCGGCCTTCTGTTGCACCAGCGACTGCAACGCGCCCCGGTCGTCATTCATGGCCGCGTCCGCAACCGGACTGTTACTCGCGGCGAAAGCGCTCAGACACAGCGCGAAAGCTCCTGCACAAACCGCCGTGCCAGTGATAAGGATGCGGACCATATTGGATCTATTAAACCAAACCCGGCAGCCGGCCAGTGCTATCGCCGATCTGGTCTTCGTGGACGCCATACATATCGAGAACGCTGGCCAGTAGATTGCCGGTGGGAACGGTCTTCGACGGATACGCCAAATGGCGATTTCCTTTGAGCTGGCCCGACGCGCCGCCGATTAGAACGTGCGGAACGTCGTAATGCAGGTGCTGGTTCGAATCGCCCATGTTGGTGCCGTAAAGGATCAGCGAATGATCCAACAGAGTGCCGTCGCCGTCCGGCGTGTTCTTCAGCTTGTCGACGAAGTACGCCAGGCACTTGATGTGATATTGATTCAGTTTCGCGTAGCGCGCGATGGTCTCCGGATTCTCGGCATGATGCGAGATACCGTGGAAGCCGTCATGCACTCCGCTTTCCGGATACGAACGGGATGTCAGATCGCGCGCGAAGAGCACCGTCGAAACGCGCGTGATGTCCGCCTGGAACGCCAGGCGCTGCAAATCGAAGTGCAGCTTCACGTGCTCGTCAAACGATTCTGGAACTCCAGCGGGAATGACCACGCCATCGGTTGAAATAGTGCCGGTGGCCTTCTTCGCGATGGCCAGCCGCCGCTCCAGCTCTCGAATGTCGGTTTCATATTCGTCCAGCTTTGAACGGTCGCTCGGATCCAGGTTTTGCTTGAAGCTCGCCAGCTTGGCCGTGATCGAATCCAGAATGCTGCGATCCTGTTCACGCCGCGCCGCGCGATCGGCGGTGTTACCGCCGGCTCCGAACAAGCGCTCAAAGGCTACTTGCGGATCCAGTTCCATCGGTAGGGGCTGCGTTGGCGTCGACCAGGAAATCGTATTTGAATAGGTGCAGCTATAGCCCTCGCCGCAGTTGCTTGAATTGGCGCCCGGATCTTCCAGCGCGAGTTGCAACGATGGCAGCAGGGACCCCTGGCCGACATGCTGCGCGATGATCTGGTCGATGGTAGTTCCATCGTAGATATCGGCGCCGGTGGTCTTCTTCGGTTTGTCGGCACACAGGAACGCCGCAGCCACCCAGTGATCCGCGCCGGTTTGTCCGGGAGGCGGCTCGGCCGATTTTGACCACAGACCGCTCATGATTACGGTGTGCTCGCGGAAAGGCTCCAGCGGCTCAAAAATCATCGGGTATTTGAAATTCTTTGCGCCGGCTTCCCGCTTCGGCTCGCCGGGACCTCCCGCTTCCGGCACCCACCATCCGGGGGCGGCGCCGTGCGGAATAAAAATACCGGTGAAACGTGTCTTAGGGTTCGCAGCCGTCTTGCTGATCAAAGTCTGCGCCGGAATCATGGAATCCAGCAGCGGCAACGCCAGCGCCACGCCGACTCCGCGAAGTAGCGTGCGCCGGGATAGGTGCTTTTTAGTAATAAACATAGATTGCGTCCCCCTTATCTAATATTTCTAACTATTTCTAACGTGACGCCCGAAGCGGGCCCTGGCCGTTGGAGGTGATATCCATTTTCTGATTCACCTGGAATGGCTCACTTTTCACAATGCCCAATATTAGTGATGAAAACCGGTAGTCCTTCGACTCAGATTCCCGAACGATGGACCGAATCAGAGGCATGTCGTAATACTCAGTCCCCCGGCCCAAAGCATAAATAAACAACTTTTCTGTGACCACGCGAACGAATTGAGGTGAGTAACGCAGCAGCGCCTCGCGCATGCCCTTTACACCATCCAGCTTCGATCCATCCACCAGCACGCCGGAAGGGTCGATGGGACTGCCGTTATCGGTGGTCCGCCATGCGCCGACGGCGTCGAAATTCTCCATCGAGAAGCCGATGGGGTCCATAATCTTGTGGCACGTCGAACAAGGCGGATTCTTGCGATGCATTTCCATCTGCTGCCGCATGGTCGGCTTCGCGCCACCATGGACCGCCGTGCCCTGATCCTTCAGCGTAGGCACGTTGGGTGGCGGATCGGGCGGGCTAACGCCCAGGAAAATCTGCATGATGGTTTTGCCGCGGACCGTCGGTGTCGTGCGCTGCGGATAAGACGAAATCGTTTCCACACTGGCTTGCCCCAGCAATCCTCGGCGCATATCAAATTCGGGCGTCAAATCCACGCGGCGGAAATCGCTGCCATACACGCCTGGGATGCCGTAGTGCTTGGCCAGCCGCTCGTTCAGGTATGTATAGTTGGCGTTGAGAAGATCGATTACGCTGCGATCTTCATGCACGACGCTGCCGACAAACAACTCGGTTTCCTTCCGCATCGCCAGGCGCAGATTATCGTCGAAATCCGGGAACAGCGAAACCGTCGGCGCCCAAGTCTGCAAAGCTCGCAGGTTCAGCCATTGCCCCGCGAAATTGATCACCAACCGGTCGGCCCGCGAATCAGCCAGCATGCGCCGCACCTGCTGTTCCAGGACCGCGGGATCATGCAGCTTGTTCTTCGCGGCAACGTCGATCAGCTCGTCGTCGGGAATGCTGCTCCACAAAAAGAACGATAGCCGTGACGCCAGCTCCAGATCGCTGATGTGATAATTCTGCCCGGCGGCGAGCGTCGTCGGCTCGGCTTCCTTGCGGAACACGAACTCGGGATCGGCCAGTATCCGCTGCAGCTCGCGTTCGATACCCGTGTCGAAAGTTCCGTCGTTACGGCCCTGCTGATAGAACGTCATCAGCATCTCCGTATCCTGCGGAGTAACGGGACGGCGGAAAGCGTGGCGCGCCAGGGTGTCGACAATTTTCTTCGCGCAGGTTGTCTCTTCGGACGCGTTGGCTGGCCGGCAGACAAAAATCTTCTTCGCACTGGGCGAATCGCTTGCGCCAGCAGGCTTGAACGGCCCCAGCAACTCCATCTTGCCTACATGCGGATAAAACTTGAAGCCGGGCAGTCCGCCCGTTTCGATCGTGCTTCGCAGGAAATGCTCGTCCAGATCCTGGCTGGGCGCAAGCTGCGTGGCGAGAAACGTCACGCCCACAGTGTGGAGACCGGCCTTCACCTGGAAATGAACATCCGCCGTACCGCCATGCACCGGCTTGCCGCGTGCGACGTCCTTATCCCAATCATAAAGATGGATGCGCTGGCCATCGATGAGCAGCTCCAGCTTCTCGCCCGTCATCTCGCCAAACGCGGTGTTGTTGTCCATCAACCCTTTGTTGATGGGGAAAACTTTGAACACGTAGTCGCCATCGGCGGGGAACTCATGCTGCACCACCAGGCCGCCGCGAGTGCCAAAAGGCAGCCCTTCGATGTGATAGTCCTGCGTCGTGTCGGATGCCACGCGATAAGTTGCCAGCACCGGCGCGTTCACATCGCCCATCGCGATGCGGCTGATTTTCGCCGCCGCCGAGGTGTAGCCCTCGAGCAGCGCGGGGGACAGCGCCAACGCCCCGGCTATGTTGTCGAATCCACGCGTGGAATCGTCGGTGGGCAAATACTTGGTCGGGTCTATATCCAGTGCCAGCAGATCGTGGATGACGTTCGCATATTCGGTGCGATTCATCCGATGCAGCCCAGGAGGCGGCAAATGTGTGGACGCGTTCTTGTCCAGCTGGCCTTCGAGCCACGTAACCATCGATTCGTAGGTATCCCAGCTTGGCCTGGGCATGCCGGAGGGCGGCATCATGCCGGATCGCAGCTTCCGCACCGCCAGTTCCCACTTCTCGGCATGGTCGGCGACATGCGCCGTATCCATTTTGTCGAGCTCCAAATCAGCGGTCTTCAGCTTCTGGTTATGACAAACAACGCAGTATTGATTGAGAAGCGCTCGTTCAGCCGAGGCGTCAGTTGCCTGCGCCGGCGTCGACGTTGGCTGCGAACTGCCTGTCTGGGCAGCGAGAACGCCCGTTACAACCGTGATGCAACCTACGACATGTAGTATCTTCATGGATCTTTAGCCCGCCACGCTCTTTTTTTGAGGATACCGCTCAAACTACTGATATTGCAATTGTTCGGGACCCGAACCCGGATCTAACTGATTCCAGTACCGCTATGAATGACGAACTCATTCATTCTATTGTTACTCTGCTAGGCGTGTAACTTGAGGTAACAACCGTATTTAGTTAGCAGTGAGCCAGTATTTCGGCAGATTGGGCTTGGTGGCGCGGACGATCTCCAGGACTGCCTGCCGGTCGGCAGACGAAATTCCGGCGAAGGTCTTGCTTTTGTCCTTGCCGGTGAGCACATCGTACAGCCTCTGGTAGACCCGCTCGCGGACGACGTCCGGCATGCCTTCGAAGGCCGGGCTGTAGATTAGGTAAGACAATGGATAGCGGAAAAGGCGCTTTTGCAGATCAAAATCTCGCAGTGACCGGCCCTTGCTATCCCGGGGTCCGCGCTCGGAAAAAGTCTTGGTAAAGGTCGAGACGCCCGCCACCGGCTGCTTCAGCGGCTCTTCGTCTACGAAAAGCATGTAACCGACCATTTCTTCGATTTCCGCATTGATGCGATCGCGCGCCGCAGGTACGAGCGTTCCCTTCCCTTCGCGAAGTGCGATCCGAGCATCCCAGCCGATCCGTGTCATCAGATTATTCATGCGCGTCTGGTGCTCGAGCGTTATGAGGGCGACGATATCGCTGGTGGGCGCCAAGTAGCGGGACGTATTGAACCGATCGGCCAAGCTGGTCACGTTCTGCGTGCCTTCCTTCGACGCTCGCCCCGGAGACAGGGGATCGGTCAGTTCGGGGTTGTTTCCCAAGTGCACCTGCGACCCATGCGTTCCCGTGACGTACCAGCCACCCCAACGCTCGTCAAAACTGGTCCGGTCATCGGTAATGAACGCGCTTCCGTGCGATTCGCGCGCCTCCGCGTCGGTTACCGGATGCACTGAGCTCACGATGAGTCCAGGAATACCCATGGTCGGCGCGCCCTGATGGCAGCGCAGGCAATCGTCGCGGCGTGCAAACTCGGGCCGGTCGGTTTTTTCCGTGTCGAGGCTATAGAAGACGGCGCCCTGCTTGGGATCGATGGCCGCTAGCTCCAGCACCTCGCCGTTCTGCACGAACCCGACTGCGGAATCGTCGTTAAAATAAATGGCGCGCGGCGTTTGCGGCGAGATGTGCGAGGTCTGAATGCTGGTGCGCGAGAACACCAGAACCTGCGAATCGATATTGATCTTGAGTTGCTTCAGGACGGCGGGGAGATAGCCCCATCCGTTGGGCGCATAGTCGAGCTTCGTCTTCTGATTTTCAAGTTGCTTTTCGAGCTGCGCGATCGGATCGGAAACGGGGCCAGCATACTGAATAGCCGGATCGTCCAGGGGAACGTAGAAGGTATCTTCCAATCGGTCTGCTAAAACCACGGCGCTCACTGCCAGGGTGGACAGGGCGCAAACCAGCGCAACACGCATGTCGCTCCATTTTAACGCCTTCGTCATGGATGTCCGAAAACGGCTAGTTCGCTCCAGTGTACGAGGCTATGATCAATGTAGAACGTGGAGCTGAACAGAGACATTTGCCGCAACGCACGCCTCGCGCGCGACGCTCGCTTCGACGGAAAGTTCTTCATCGCCGTGCGGACCACCCGCATATTCTGTCGTCCTGTTTGCCCAGCCCGATCGCCAAAGGAAGAGAACATCGACTATTATCCGTCGGCGGCAGCGGCCCTCCAGGCGGGTTTTCGGCCGTGCCTGCGCTGCCGTCCTGAAAGTTGGGGGACCGCCGCTTGGGATGGAACCTCCACAACCGTGTCGCGCACCCTTCGATTGATCGATGAAGGAGCACTGGAAAACTCCAGCGTCGATGCGCTCGCCGAACGCCTGGGAATCGGATCGCGGCATCTACGCCGCTTGTTCTGGCAGCACCTGGGCGCAACGCCTATCGCCGTCGCGCAAGCGCAGCGGCTACTTTCGGCGAAGAAGCTGATTGACGAAACGACGTTACCGCTGACTACCATCGCCATCGCGTCGCGCTATGGCAGTATTCGGCGCTTCAATGCAGCCTTTCGAGCCACCTAGGGCCGAAGCCCTCGTGAACTGCGGCGTGGGAATAAACGCGCTTCGAATTCCGGTCCCTGTAGACTGCAACTCCGCTTTCGGCCGCCTTACGACTATGACGCGCTGCTCCACTTTCTCGCCAAACGCGCGATCGCGGGTGTGGAATACGTGCGCGGCGATCTCTACCGCAGAACTTTTGTGCTGGATGGTCAACCAGGCTGGTTCGAGGTGAGCCCGCAGGCCTCGCACGCCTTGATGCTGCGGGTAGACTTTGCCGGACCGGCGCGACTGCTGCAGGTGGTGTCCCGCGTACGGCGCATGTTCGATCTGGACGCCGATCCGTTGGCCATCAACTCCAGCCTCAGACGCGACCCGCTGCTCGCGCGCTTGGTGAAGGCACGACCGGGCCTGCGCGTCGGCGGCGCCTGGGACGGCTTCGAACTCGGTGTTCGCGCGATTCTTGGCCAGCAAGTGAGCGTCGCGGGCGCGTCCACTCTCACCGCTCGGCTTGCTGCGAAGTTCGGTCATCTTGTTCCGTTTCAAGTCGAGGGCCTCGCCTATACTTTTCCGACGGCGCATGAGATAGCGGACGCCGAGCTCACGATAGGCATTCCGGCATCGCGCGCCGAAGCGATCCGCGAGTTTGCGCGAGCCGTTGCGGCAGAGGCTCTCTTGTTCGACGGCGATCATGAGGCAGCGAAGTGCGTCGACCGACTGTGCGCCATCCCCGGAATGGGGCCATGGACGGCGCAATACATCGCCATGCGCGCGCTCTCGGACCCGGATGCATTTCCGGCCGGCGATCTGGTGCTGCTGCGCGCCGCAGGCATCAAGACGACGGCGGAGCTGGAACGTCACTCAGAGCGCTGGCGGCCTTGGCGCGCTTATGCAGCCATGCACCTTTGGCAAGGAGTCCACGATGGAACAATTAGTCTTCTACACCTGGATGGAAAGCCCCGTCGGAAAGCTGCTGCTGGCGGCGGATGATGCCGGGCTACGCCATATTATTTTCGAGAATGGGCGCGATCCGGCGAAACCACGTCCGCATTGGCGTGCCAGTGCGGCTCCGTTGAGCGAAGCGATACGCCAACTGCGCGCCTGGTTCGGGGGCGAGCTGCGCGATTTCAATTTGTCTCTGGCGCCTGAAGGCCCGGCGTTCCACAGCCGAGTTTGGCGCGAGCTGTGCAATATTCCTTATGGCGAGACGATCTCTTACGGCGAACTTGCGCGACGCGTCGGGTCGCCGAACGCCTCCCGCGCCGTGGGCCGTGCAAATGGAGCGAACCCCATCCCGATCGTTATTCCCTGCCATCGCGTGATCGGCAGCAATGGAAAGCTGACCGGTTATGGCGGCGGCCTACCCAGAAAGGAGTTTTTGTTGGGACTAGAACGGAGACAAATGTCTCTGCCCCTTGCTGCCAGCGCCGCGGCGCCTACGCCTTCGCGAACATAGGCTTGCCTTCGTGCGCGACTAATAAGTCGTGCATGTCGTTGGCGTGCTCTTCTTCGTTGGTGAGAATGCCTTCCATCATCACGCGCGTGGTGGGATCCTTGTCGGCGAAGAATCGGATCAGCTCACGATAATGTTCGCACGCAATCCGCTCCGCCACCAGGTTCTCCTTGATCATCTCCACCAGGTTCGCGCCAACTTTGTACTCCGAAGCCGACCGTGACAAGAGCCCTTCCGGATTAAAGTTCGGCGTTCCACCGAGTTGATTGATCCGATCCGCCACCTCGCGCATGTGGCCCTGCTCTTCCTTGGCGTGCTGTTCGAATTCTTCCTTCACGCTGTCGCTCGAAATGCCGGTGGCCGCGATCGCATTCATCGTGTATCGCAAGACGCACACAATCTCGGTTGCCAGAACCGACTGCAGGATATCGATGGTCTGTTTCACATCGCCTTGATAGGCGGGCGTGATAGCGCCCTTATCCAGGCTGGTCCGCGCTCTCTTGCGCAACTCTTGAACGTCCGTCAGGAACGGCTGACTGTTGGTTGTCTTGCTCATTGAGTTTTTCTCCGATCCAAATTAGAACAACTTCTTGACTGCCTTGCCGATACCTCTGCCGATCTTGCCCGTGCCTTTCGCCGTGCCCACGGTCACGTCCTTGCCCGCTACCCCCGCGCCTTTACCGACCGAGGTCGCGGCGTTGATGGGATGCAGCGTCACAAGATCCAGGGCGCCCTTGCCGGTGCCTTTCGCCAGATTGCCTGCGCCCTTGGCAGCTCCCTTTCCGATGTCGCCCGCGCCGCTGCCGATATCCTTGCCCGGTCCTTGCGCCCAGACGCACGCCGTTAAAGTGAGAACCAAACAGATATACTTCATCACCAGGTGAGACGCACGAACTTACCGGTTTGATGCAGGGAATTAATCACCTTACGAAAGGGACACCGATGCGCATCCGCACTATCGCCGTTACTCTCGCTATGCTGGGCGTTGTGAACGCCCAAGCCCCTACCAATCGCGATCTGCATCTTCGCGGCGGCCGCTTCCAGCCGCTCAGTTACGACGCCATGACACCCGAGCAGAAGAAGCTGGTCGATAGCATTCTCGCTGGCCCGCGCACTTCGCTGGATGGGCCGTTCAACGTGCTGCTGCGCAGCCCCGAGATGGGCGACCTGGCGCAGAAGTTCGGCGCCGCTATGCGTTATCATTCCTCGCTCCCGCCGCGGCTGAACGAATTCACCATCCTGATCACGGCGCGCCAGTGGACCGCCCAGTTTGAATGGCAGGCGCACCGCAAAATCGCGCTCACCGCCGGTCTGAGCCCCGCGATCATCGACGCTCTGGCCGCGGGAAAGCGCCCGGCATCCATGCAGCCCGACGAAGAGGCCGTCTACAACTTTTGCACCGAGGTGCTGACCACCAAACACGCGAGCGATGCGGCGTTTCAAGCGGCTAAGGAAAAATTCGGCGAGCGCGGCGTGGTGGACATGCTGGGCGTCATGGGTTACTACCAGTTTGTTTCGATGATGTTGAACGTCGATGGCTATCCTCTGCCCGACGGCGCCGCGCCCGAGCTAAAGCCGCTACGGTGAGTTATTATAGGCCTCAAACGGCTACATCCATGTAGGCCGAATCATCCAGATGCCGCCATGGCTCGGAAGCATCACTACGCGGCGATTATTCCGAGCTGAACCTGATATCGTTTCTTAGATGCGGACTCTTTGCTTCGCCGTCTTGCTCGCCGCTGGGCTTGCCTTGGCTCAAACCGACCCCGGCCGCCGTGAATACGAAACCCGCTGTGCGCGATGCCACGGGGCCGACGCCACCGGCGGCGAAGGTGGTCCCAATATCCAGGCGCAAATCGCCGCGCGCAATGCCAATGAGCTCTCCGCGTTCCTTCGCGTGGGCCGGCCAGCATCCGGCATGCCCGCCTTCGATCTGCCGGCGCAGGACATGACCAACCTGGTGGCGCATCTCCGCACGCTCGCGCCGATGTCGCGCAACGCGCCGACTGCCGTCGTCCGCAAGAAGATCCAACTTACCAGCGGTGAAACTCTCGAAGGCCAAGTTCTCAACCAGGGCCCGCTCGATCTCCAACTCCGCACCGATGACAAACGTATTCATCTTCTGCGCAAGGCCAACGATCGCTTCGTCGAAGTCACCTCGCAAACTGACTGGCCCACCTACAACGGCGACCCTAGCGGCAACCGTTACACGAAGCTCTCGGAAATCAACAAGGACAACGTCGCGCGTCTCGCGCCCCGCTGGATCTTTCCGATGCCGAATGTGTCGCAGATCGAGAACACTCCGGTGGTGGTGGAAGGCATCATGTATGTATCGAGCGCCAACGAATGTTTCGCACTCGACGCGGGCAGCGGCCGTCTGATCTGGCGCTACCAGCGCGCTCGCACCAAGGGCGTAGCGGGCAACGCGGCCATCGGATTTAATCGCGGCGTGGCATGGGCGGGCGATCGCATCTTTATGCTCACCGACAATGCGCACCTGCTGGCGCTCAACCGGTTCAACGGCGAGTTGCTGTGGGAAACCGAAATGGCGGACTGGCATTTGAACTACAACGGAACGTCTGCGCCGCTGGTGGTCGGCAATCTCGTGATCTCGGGCACCGCGGGAGGCGACGAAGGCGCGCGCGGATTTCTCGCCGCGTACGATCAGTCCAGCGGTAAAGAAGCTTGGCGATTCTGGACCGTGCCTCAACCGGGCGAACCTGGTTCTGAAACATGGACGGGCAAAGATGTTGAACATCGCTCAGGCGATACGTGGATGACCGGCACTTACGATCCCGAAACCGACACTCTTTATTGGCCGGTCGGCAATCCCGGCCCTGACTTCGATGGCGGGGAACGCACTGGCGACAATCTCTACACCGACTCGGTTCTCGCGCTCGATCCAAAGACGGGCAAGCTCAAATGGTATTTCCAATTCACGCCGCACGACGTTCACGATTGGGATGCCCAGGAGCCGCCCGTCATCGTGGATACCAACTGGCAAGGTCAGCCGCGCAAGCTGCTGCTGCAGGCCAATCGCAACGGCTTCTTCTACGTGCTGGATCGCACCACCGGCCAGCTTTTGCTCGCCAAGCCGTTTTTGAAGAAGCTGAATTGGGCGGAAGGAATCGGCAACGATGGGCGGCCCATTTTGAAAACCCTTCCGGAGCTAGCCGGCGGCGAAACATACGTCTGTCCCGGATTCCAGGGCGGCACCAATTGGTTTTCGACGTCCTTCAATCCGAACACTGGCCTGTATTATTTCCAGGCGCTGGAGCGCTGCAATCTCTTTTCGAAAAATCACGGCGAGTGGCAAGCGGGCAAGAGCTACATGGGCGGCGTCGCGCGACCCGCGCCTGGTGAAACCTTCGAAAAGGTTTTGCGCGCCATCGACATTCAAACCGGCCAGATCGCTTGGGAAGTCTCGCAAACCAGCGGCGCAATCACCGCCTCCGCGGGAGTGCTCTCGACTGCTTCCAACTTGGTCTTTTTCGGCGAGAACAGCGGCGCGTTCATGGCCGCCGACGCGAGCAACGGCGCGATCCTCTGGCAGTTCCCCACCAATCAAGTTTGGAAGGCGTCGCCGATGACTTATCAATTCGACCACAAGCAATATGTCGCCATTGCCGCCGGCATCGGCATCATCGCGTTCGCCTTGCCCGATTAGCTCAGCATTAACGTTGCGGCCCCGGCCGCACTCCAGCGACTTTCAGCCGAATTCGAAACAGATGCGTACACGCAGTGATGTACAAGGTCTTGCTATCGGCATCTCCGAAAGCAAGATTCGTCGCAACGATCCTCGGCTTCGGCTCGGTTGCGATCTGCGGCATTTGCAGCACCCCCAGCCGCTTGCCTTCGGGCGAAGTAATCCAAACCTCGCTGCCCCGCACGGTTGAATAAACGTTGCCCTTCTGATCCACCTTGATGCCGTCGATGCCCGCGTCCAGGAACTTCACCGGATTGGCCACTGTATCGTCGGGCAGAACATCATATCGCATCGTTTTCGACAGGCCCGCCGTAACGTACAAGTGTTTTTCATCCGGCGATAATGCAATGCCATTGGGTGTATCGCTGTCTTTCTCCCCGCCGAGTAGCGTCACCTTGCCGTCCTTGATCAAAAAGAGCCCACTATACGGCAACTCGCGGTCCGGAGCCTTCTCCGCGCCTCGCATTCCCCACACCGTATCGGTGAAATAAATCGCTCCGTCGGATTTGCCCACAATATCGTTCGGACCGTTGAAGCGCTTCCCTTGGTAGCGATCCGCCAGCAGAGTCCGCGTGCCGTCCTTTTCCAGACGCACAATCGTGCGATCCGTCATCGCAGTGATCAGCAGCCGGCCTTGCGGATCGAGCGTCAAGCCGTTCGAACCGATAAGCAATATGGCAACGCCGCCACCCGACACCGTCTGTGCACCGGCGTTCATCACATCGTTTCCCGTGTAGCCGCTCTTCTGCAAAAACACAGAGAGCGGCGCGCGTGGCGACCATTTGTAAATCTCGTTGCCCGCATTGTCACTGAACAACAGGTATCCTTCATCGCCGTGTTGTACCCAGACGGGCCCTTCGCTCAAACCAAAATGCTCACCGAGTGTTTCGAGCTTGGCATCCGGTGAAATGATGGAGTCCAGCGCCGGATCCAGCTTGATGATTTTGAACGGCCGTTCAGCAGGAGGCTGCGCGCCGAGCACACAAGCGAATGCAAAACAGAGAGAGAGTCGCCTCATGTTACTTGCGGTCTGCGGTCTGCAGCAGCGGATTGCTCCACTCTTTGCTTCGCACATGGGTGCGCGATTTGATCCGCCAACCCTTGGGAGTCTTCACGTAGACGTCTTCGTATCCGCCATCGCGGTCTACGCTCCCAGGTCCCTTCTCGCCAAGCATGATGAGATAGCACCGGCCCTTCGCGCCTTCGGCTGTCGGCGTGATCACCAGGTTCGTCATCACGTGGCTCCAGCCATTCCACGGCATGTCCTTGCAGCCTTTCGACCCGCCCCAGGAAGCGGCCGCCAGCTCATCGCGCCCCTTCGCCCGCTGGACGCCGCCTTTCTTGAACCCATCGTCCGAATACTTGTCGATGAACACGCCGTCGGTGGTGTAGAGATCGGCGTAATCGTAACCATTGTTGGTGCAGGTATCGATGTCCTGGCCATAGGCATTTACCAACTGCTGAATCTCGATGTAATCCAGCGCCGTCAAAGTGGTGGACTTCTTCTCTTGCGCATACACGTCCTGCACGTACGCCGGCCCTAACGCCAGCGCCAGCCATATCCATGTCCGCATCAGTTTTTTCCTTTCCCCTATTGTCGCCGCTCGAACTTCACCAGCCCATCGCGATAATCAATCGTCAGCGTGAACAGGTCCAGCACCGGCAGGCCCAGAAAACCCGAAATCTCCGTCCCCAGGCGATGGCTCAGCTCCCACGTGTCAAATGCGGTCATGCCCAGATTCTTTTGCTCGAATCCCGCGAATTCCAACACCAGGTTGCCCGTCTGATACACGTCTCCAACTTTACCGTTTAATCCCCGCAGCCCCGTCTTGTCGTCGCGATTCACTTTGCTCACAGCCGCTGCCAGCTCGTAGGAAATCAGCGTACTCGCCGCGCCCGTATCCAGTACGAACAAACGATTGCTCGCATTGCCCACCCGCACCGGCAGCAGCAGCAAATGCCCGAATCGAAACACGCGCGTCGCGCTTTCCATTTGCGGGATCACCGTACGATCACGAAACTCCTGGCCCGGATGGTATCCCGGAAGCGGATCCAGACGCAGCTTCCCGCCGGCAAAATCGAGCGTGATCAGGAACTCGGCCAGCACATTCGACCCAATCAGCCCATCTTCGATCCCGATGAAGCTCTGGTCCGCCACATTGATTACCGCATCGCTATACTCTACGTCACCGATTCGAAACCGCTCCGCGATCGCCCGATACCCGCCGGTCAGCTTCGAGTTGTCGCCTATTCCGCGAACGGTGGCATCAGTCACTCGCACCAACCCCACCCGCTCCGCCGCCGGGTGCGACAGCACGATGCCCGCGGCGCCGGTGTCCAGCACCAGCCGCGCCGGCTTGCCGTTGACCAGCACTTCCAGACCAAACGTGCGCATATGCGTCGCGTCGCTCACAAAGGCCCGCAGCGGGACTTCGGTGGTCTTATACGGGCTCGTCAACGCCATCACTTCGCGACCGTTCAGCGCCTTCGCCAGTTCACCGCGCTGCCGCAATTCATCCAGCTCCTTCGGATCGCCGCCTCCACTGGCGCCAGCCGCCCGCATCAACGCAGCATAACGATTCAGTGCATCAATCCGCTCCTGACCGCCCAGCCGCGAAATCCACGCCACCAAAATCCGGCGATCGTTCGGATTCAACTCGTACGCGCGATGGAAATCCTCCACCGCCGTCTTGTTCATGGAGGCACATTCGGCCACTCGCCCCAACCCCCACCAAGCCAGCCCATCGCGCGGGTCCCACTCCACGGCGGACTTAAACTCAGCGTCGGCTTCCGCGAATTCTCCGCGCCGAAACCGGACTTCTCCCGCGAATTCGTGCGCCGCCGCCGACTCCGGTGCATCGCTCAACGCCTTTTGCGCCAGCCTCCAAGCCGTAGCCACGCCGTCGTTTGCCAAAGCTTTTCTTCCGGTGGCCAGCGTGTCGTCGAGCGGCCCGGCACATAGCGCCGTCGCGCACAGGATCAACAGATTTTGGACCCTCATGATCTGTAAAGACCAGTCTATCTCGCTGCCTTACGTCGAGCGCATGTTCAAACCTTGATCCGAATTCGATGGACTGCTCCCGAGAACTTGCGATGAACCCTTAGTCGTAGGCCTCGCGCCGGTGCGCAATTCGAGTCACATCGACGGTCTTAGCGGTATCGTCAATCTCATAGACAATGCGGTAGTCACCGACGCGAATACGCCATTGACAATCGCCGCCCTTCAGCTTCTTGCAGCCAGGAGGCCGGGGAACGCGATTAGACGTTCGAGTCGCGCTAAAATCCGGGCGATCACCTTCGTGGGAAGCGCATGAAGTTCCCTTTCCGCGCTTGCGGCTACGGCAACGCGATAGCTATTCACGCGGGAGCTTGCCACTCTTCACTAGGCCCGCTTTTACCTTTTCCAGAGGAATCCTCTTTTCATGGCGTCGCGACCGGGAGACAAGCACATCCTCGATGTCGTGCCACAGTTCCCGATGCTTTTTCAGGTCGATAACAACGGCTACCTTGCGGCCCTTTTGATCGGTGACAAACTGGATTCCGCTCATGTCTTCATTGTCCTTCAGATGCCGGCCTCCGCATTTTCGCAGCGGCCTGTTGCATCTCTACATTTTGCGACTTGGGGCGTTGCGGGCGTACTTTTTGCCAACTGGGCCTTTTGGAAGGTTCTTGAGCCAGGCGCCTCCACGACAACCGACAACCCCATCGTCATGGTGGTTTCCATCGGAGCGGCCCTCTTGTCCCTTGGCCTCGTGCTGGTGATGTCCCTTGCTGGCTTCTACGAAGGGTGGCGCATTGGATGGGCCTGTGCCAACGGTCGCCAGTTCCGGGAAGTCGTATGGGAGGGATCGACGGTCGGTCTTTTCCGTCGCGTGGCCCTGAGGGTGCTACCCGTCCGCTTGACAAGTCCCTAACCCCAATCCTATCATGAGGTTTGCTTCCACCCTGGGGGCTGCGCAGGTTCATCGTAAGGGAGAAACCGTGATCAAGCTCGACATCATCAACGAAGTGGTCAACAAAACCGGAATCACCAAGACCAAGGCCGAGATGGCCGTAGAAACAGTTTTCGAGAGCATGAAGCGGGCCCTGTCGCACGGCGAGCGCATTGAATTGCGCGGCTTCGGCATCTTCAACGTGCGCCCGCGCAAAACCGGAATCGGCCGCAACCCGCGCACCGGCGCAGAGGTCGCCATTCCTCCCGGCAAAGCGGTGCGCTTCAAGCCGGGCAAGGAGCTGCAGTCGCTGCAGTAGCGTAGCTTCTCGTGGTACCCCGATCATCGAGCGAGGCGTTGAGAGCCTCGTTCACTTTTCCGCAAGACACAATTTCAACTGCTCGCTGGGCTCTGCATTGGCTGCTGCTCGCGCTGACGTTGTGCACCACCACGCTGGTCGGCGTGGTCCTCACGCAAAGCTTCCGATCCAACCGTCCGCTGGAACTCGATCAGTACTTGAACGTCTTCACCACATTGCAGGCCAAGCCGTTGCTGCTGGTCGATGGCCTGGCGTTTTCTATTACGCTGATGACCATCCTGCTGGCGCACGAACTCGGCCATTACTTCGCGTGCCGCTACTACGGGATCGATGCCAGTCTGCCGTACTTTCTGCCGTTCCCGTCCCCGATCGGAACGCTCGGAGCATTCATTCGCATCCGTTCGCCGATCTATACCCGGCAGGCGCTCTTCGACGTGGGCATCGCTGGACCACTTGCGGGATTTGCAGTACTGGTACCGGCCTTGGTAATCGGCATTGCCGAATCTAAGGTAATCCCTGGAATCGCCGAACGCGGGGATCTGATCTTCGGCGTTCCCGCGATTCAGCGCATCTTCGAGTGGGTGCTTTTTCCGGGCGTCCGTTCCTCCGACATCTTGCTGCACCCCATCGCCCGCGCCGCATGGGTGGGGATTCTGGCAACCGCGCTCAATCTTCTGCCGATCGGACAATTGGATGGCGGGCACATCCTGTACGCGTTCACGGGCCGCCGGCACAAGCTGCTATCGCGCATATTCGTGATCGCATTGATTCCACTCGCGTTCTTTGGGCATAGCTACAGTTGGTTGGTTTGGGCGGCCCTGCTGTTCTTTTTCGCCTTGCGCCACCCGGTTATCTACGACATCACTAAGCTGGATAAGAATCGGGTGACCTTAGGACTCGTGGCGCTCGCAATTTTCCTATTGACGTTCACGCTGGCGCCGCTGCGCTGAGGCACTCATGCTGCGTGTCAAAACGTGACGAAAGTTCACGCCTCTGTGTCAGGTTTCCACTCAGCGTCGTCTTTGGGCGACGACGAGAGCATCGACAGAAACAGGGCAAACACTATTAAAACTGCGGCTATGGCTCCGGCTAACATCGAAAGACCCCACCTTCTGGGATTCTAAATAGCAACTGCAGGGCCACGGCGCCGGCTCGGGAGTTAACCGTGTTCCGGTGTAAACTACATGAGGACGCCGGTTAGCGGCGCTTCCTGCCCTGGATATGGGCCGCATCAGCCCGCGCGGCAGATGCATCTAACACGAGAGTTGCGGGCGCCCACCGTCCGCCCAAAAAAGGAGAACCTCATGAGCACCGCCACCACAGCGGCATCCGCTGCTGCTTATACGATCGACCCGGCCCATTCGGGCGCCGGCTTCAGGATCAGACATTTGATGATTGCCTACATCCGAGGAGGATTCAGCGGCGTCACCGGCGACGTGGTCTTCGACCCCGCCAACCCGGCCAATAGTAAGATTAACGCCAGCATCGATGCCACTACCCTCCACACGCACGATGAGAAGCGCGATGCGCACGTGAAAGGCAAGGATTTTCTGGATACCGCAACGTATCCCAAGATTACCTTCGTCTCCAAAAGTGTGGTTACGGACGGCAAGAATCAGTGGAAGGTCACCGGCGATTTGACCCTGCACGGCGTCACGAAGCCCGCCACACTCGACGTGGAAAGCGCCGGGGTGGAAGCCAAGGATCCTTGGGGAAATCTTCGAACCGGCGCCGCTGCCACCACCACCATCAAGCGCAGCGATTTCGGTCTGACGTTTAACGCTCCGCTCGAAACCGGCGGTGTCATGCTCAGCGACGAAGTACACATTCATCTGGACATCGAACTAATCAAGAAGGTTTAAGCAGCCCGGCCATCTCCCGAATCGCCTGAACCACCAGATCCGGTTCGTCGAGATGGATCCAATGTCCGCTCTTCCGCGCGATCGTGTGCCGTCCGCGCGGGGAGCGGCGCGCCAAGGCGTCACGTTCGGCCAGTTGTTCCGGCGTGGAGTTGGCGGCCGATAGCACGGTGACCGGAATCGTCAGTGTTTCTTCGATCGCGGCGGCTTCTCTGGATGCGGCGGGAAGGGATACCAGATAAGCCGCCAACCCTTGAAAACTCTTGGCCTGGCACCAGTGCGCGCGCACCATCGGCCAGGTTTCCGGAGGCATCTTCCGAACTTCTCCCACCAGCCGCGAGATGGTGGATTCGCCACGTCCACCGCTTACTCTGGCAACCAACTTCGGGACCATCCGTCCTCCTGCCATGAGCAACGCGAGCGCCGCGCGCACCACTCCAATGTGGGCCAGCACAGCCCCTCGCCGTGCTAGCTTCACGCCCAGCCGGAGCATTCGCGCCTGCGCGGATGAAATGCTCAACCACTCGCTCGGCGAGAGCGGGTCCACCAAAACCAGGCCTGATACACAATCGGGATATTTGGCCGCGTAAGCTCGCAGGATCATGCCGCCATACGAATGGCCCACCAGAATGTATGGTGTAGAAATCCCCGCGCCCCCGATCAGCGCGTGCAATTCATCTACGACGGCGGCAATGGTTCGGGGCGAGTTCGCCGCATCGCTCCAACCGAGCCAGGCACGGTCGTAGGTGCAGGCACGGGCGAAGCTCTCCACCTCGGTGCGAACCTGCGTCCAGTTGAGGCATGTGGCGGAAATTCCCGATTCAAAAATAACAGGAGGTCCGCTGGCGCCCCGCTCGATCAGGTGCAAACGCCTGCCGCCCACATCGATCATTCGTCCAGGTGCAGGGTAGCGACGTCGATCAACCCACAGTCCAGCTGCTTGGTAAATTGCGCCCGCAAGAATGAGAGCGGCGATGATGGCAAGAACAAACAGTAGAATCGAAAGCAGGACTCACGATTTTACCGCACAGCGCGCCGTCAAGCGGTACGGCGGCGGAACAAGTGCAGCACCAGCGAAATCACCGCAATGATCAAGAGCAGGTGGATCGCGCCTCCTACCAAATGAAACCCGATCCACATCACTAGCCACACGCCAATCAGCATGAAGAACAGAATCAGGAACAGGAAATCGCCAATCAGCCGCATGTCCACTCTCTCCTGCCTGTTTGATCTCGAAAGGTGACAAATTGTTTCACACCGCAAAACTATTGCGATCGTCGCGCCGCACGGTCGTGCCAAACTAAAGGATGACCCCAAAGGTCCTTTCCGTTCGCAACCTGCGCAAACAATACGGCACTACGGTTGCGGTGGATGGAGTTTCGTTCGAAGTGAACCGGAATGAGATCGTGGGGCTTCTCGGTCCGAATGGCGCTGGTAAGACCACTACCATCAACATGATCCTGGGCGTACTGGAGCCCACCTCGGGCACTATTCTGATTGAAGACCTCGACATCGCCGGCAAGCGCTCGCAAGCGTTGGAACGAACCAACTTCGCTGCCGTCTATGCACCACTGCCCGGCAATTTGAGCGTGATTCAGAATCTGCGCTTCTTCGGGCTGATCTATGGCGTCAAGGATCTCTCCGCTCGCATTGAGACGCTGCTCCAACAGTTCGATCTGCTGGCGTTCCGGGACGTGAAGTGCGGCGTGCTCTCCTCCGGCGAACAGACGCGCGTAAGTCTTGCTAAGGCGATGCTGAACCGCCCTGCCTTGCTTCTTCTCGATGAGCCGACGGCGTCGCTCGATCCCGCCGTCGCTCGCGAGATCCGTATCAAGATCCGGGAATACGCAGCGGCTGTCAGGGCAGGCGTGCTATGGACATCGCACAACATGTACGAAGTGGAAGACGTTTGCGATCGCGTGCTTTTTCTCTCGCACGGCAGGATCCTGCTGGAGGGCGATCCTCGAACGCTGCCGGCCACGCACGGCAAAGAGACGCTGGAAGAACTTTTCATTACCGTAGCCAATCACCCTCAAGCCAATCAGCCGGAGCGCGCATAGAAGATGTTTTCGTTCCAGCGCAGCTCGGCGATTTTCCTGCGCCAGCTGTATTTGATGCAAGGCAGCCCCGCCCGCGTTCTGCCGCTATTTGCGTGGGTGGCCATCGACATGGTGACCTGGGGATTCATCACCAAATACCTGAACGCCGTCAGCGGGTCTGGATTTAACTTCGTGCCGTCGCTGCTGGGCGCGGTTCTGCTGTGGGACTTTTTCATCCGCGTGATGCAAGGCGTTACCACTACCTTCTTTGAAGACGTTTGGTCGCGCAACTTCCTGAACGTCTTCGCGACGCCACTTTCGATTTCAGAATACGTAAGCGGGCTGGTGCTTTCGAGCATCGCTACCAGCTCGGTGGGCTTAGTTGTGATGCTGGTTCTCGCCACCGCGGTGTTCGGGCTGTCGTTCTTTCTTTACGGCGTCCTGCTAGTTCCCTATCTGCTGGTGCTTTTCTTCTTCGGCATCGCTCTGGGAATCATTGGCTGCGGGATCGTGCTTCGCCTGGGCCCGGCGTCGGAATGGTTCATCTGGCCGATTCCGGCTCTGATTTCGCCGTTTGCGGGCGTTTTCTACCCGCTCTCCACACTACCCGCCTGGATGCGTTTCTTCTCGCGCCTGTTGCCTCCTTCATATGTATTCGAGAGCATGCGAAGCATCGTTCAAAAACGCCCGGGATCGCCCTCCGCGCTGTTTTGGGGCGCTGCGCTGGACGTACTGTTTCTCCTGCTGGCGAGCTGGTTTTTTCGCAGCATTTATCATCACGCGGTGCGCACCGGGCTGATCGCGCGATATAGCGCCGAAAGTCTCAGCTAGGCAGCGCTCCGTCTCCCGGACTTAGCGCGCGGCTTCGGCTTCGCTTCCGTTTTGTTTACGGCCAGGCTCTTCCGCAGCGCTTCTAGAATGTTGACCACGGGCGCGGGCTTCTCGCTCTTGGAGACAGTAACTCGTTCTCCCTTTTGTTTCTGCGCGATCAACTTTTGGAGATTCGTCTTATATTCATCGTGAAATTTCTTGGGATCGAACTTGGCGCTCAACGTGTCGATCAATTGTCCGGCGAGCTTTAGCTCCTTGGGGGAGAACTTCTCGGACCCCGTTTTCACCTCAGCCTGCTGGATCTCATCCGCAAAAAACATGGTGTGAAGCATGAGCTCATTGCCGTCAGGACGCATCACCACGATGTGTTCCCGATCATGCATGGCCACTTTCGCGATCGCGTACTGCCCGCGCTCCTTCATGGCCTCACGAAACAGCGCGTAGGGCTTGGTAACGCCGCCATCGGGTAGCACATGGTACGACTTGTCGAGAAACACCGGATCGAAGTCGTCCGCCTTGACGAACTCGAGAATGTCCATCACCTTGGCCGTTTTCGGCGCGATTTTGTCCAGGTCCGCCTGGTCGATAACGAGATACTCGTCCTTGCTCACCTCGTAGCCCTTCACCAGATCATCGCGCTTGAGCGGTTTGTCTTCCGCTTGGCAGAAATAGACCTCCTTCACGCGCGACAGGTCTTTCTTGTGGAGCAAGTGAAATTGGATCGACTTTTCGCGCGCTGCCACCTGCAAACGAACCGGGAATGAAACCAGCCCAAAGCTGACGAAGCCTTTCCACACTGTTGCGGTCAATGGACACCTCCTTGGTTTGGATCGTGTAAGCGGGAATTAAGTTTCGGAAGTGAACAGCCCGTGGCGAAATCGAACACTTTTCGGCCGAAGCATCCGTACAACAATCAGCGCTCCCGCAACCGGAGATGGACCCGAGATTGCATCAGGACACGCGAACCACAACATGTTTGGGACGGCTGAGCTAGGATTTCTATTGACCATGCGCACTCTCTGGAATGTTCTTATCGTTATTGGCATGACAGCCTTCAGCGCTGCGGCCCAGGAGATCACGATTCAGACGCCGCCTCCGCCGCCGGTGGTGGGTCCACTCGTTCGGCCTTTTCATCTGGAGCGGCGCGTGGTTTCGCCCGCGAAACTGACCAACACTTCGCGTCTGGACTCGCTCATGCGCGCAGGCAATCTGTATCTCTCGTCGCAGGACGTTATCGCACTGGCGCTCGAAAATAACGTCGATATCGCCATCCAGCGCTATGGCCCCTACTTGGCGCGCGAGGTGCTGCGGCGCGCTCAAGGCGGCGGCGCCTTGCGCGACATTGGGCAGCCCATTGCTCCGGGACCAACCAGCGTGAGCTTGGAGGGAGTAAATGTGAACGCGGTCGGCTTGGGAGAAAGCAGCTCCGGTGTAAGTTCCGGCGGAGGCATCGTGGTGCAATACGGCGCCCAACCGCCCCCCCTGGATCCCATCCTGTATCTCTACTCAAGCTTCGGGCATTACACCAGCCCAATAAGCAATCCTATTAGCACCGGGGTCCCCTCGCTGATCCAGGACTACCGAACGTATGTGGCGCAGTACCAACAATCATTCTTAACTGGCACATTCACTCAGCTTACTTACGGCAGCACGTACAATAAGTACAACAGCCCGTACAACGACGTTAGCCCTTACACCACCGGCTACCTGGATCTGGTGGTCAACCAGAGCCTCCTTCAGGGCTTTGGCATTGGCGTAAATAATCGCAACATCCGCGTCGCGAAGAACAACCTGAAGGTGACCGATATTCAGCTCAAGCTCCAGGTGATCACCACCGTTTCGGCCGTGTTGAACCTCTACTGGGACTTAGTTAGCTTCAATGAAGACTTGCGCATCAAGCAGGAGGCACTGAACACGGCGCAGCAGCTGTACGAAGGCAATCAAAAGCAAGTGCAACTCGGCACGCTGCCGGCCATTGAAGCAACGCGCGCCGCCGCCGAGGTGTCGGCCGCTAAGGAAAGCCTGTTGATCGCGCAGACCAACGTCGCGCAACAGGAGACGGTGCTCAAGAATGCGCTGAGTAGAAATGCCGTGGTGAACCAGACTTTGGACGAAGTCCACATCGTTCCCTTGGATCACATCACGGTGCCCGAGACGGAGGACCTGAAGCCAACCCCCGAGTTGGTCAACCTGGCGCTGGCGCAACGTCCCGAAATCGCCAAGGCCAAGATCAATATCGAGAGCGCCACGCTCAACCTGGGCGGTTCCAAGAATTATCTATTACCGACGTTGCAGGCCAATTTTGAAGTCACCAACAACGGCCTCAGTGGCCCGGTGAATCCAGCGAGCTTCCCTGGTTTCGTCGCGCCTCCAGCGTATATTGGCGGCTATGGCAACCTGCTAAAGCAGGTTTTCGGTCGCGACTACCCCAACTACTCGGCCGGATTTTCCTTGAATATCCCGTTTCGCAATCGCGTGGCCCAAGCGGATTATGTAGCGGATCAGCTCAGCCTGCGCCAGAACCAGCTCCAATATCAAAAGGCCATCGCGCAGATCCGCGTGGATGTAAAGAACGCGGTGATTGAAGTGCAACAGGCTCGAGCGCGCTACGAAACCGCCGTGGCCACCCGGTCGCTGGCACAGCAGACGCTGGAGGCGGAGCAGAACCGATTTCGCTTTGGGGAATCCACCATTGCCACCGTGGTTCAAGCAGAGCGTGACTTAGCGAACGATCAAAGCGCCGAGGTCCAGTCCATGGCGAACTACACACACGCCAAGGTCGCTTTTGATGAGGCCGTAGGACAAACATTGGACGTGAACAACATTTCGATGGAAGAAGCCGCGGCCGGCCGCGTCGCCAGAGAGTCTACGATTCCGGTGTCGGTGGCAGAGCCGCGACCGTGAGTCCTGTTCAGGACCAAGGGATCCGGGTATAACATGGAATTCGACAAAACAATTTCAGTTCTCGCCATTCTTAGCCTTCTGGCTGCGCAATGCTCGGCCCAAGCCGTGCCGGAAGTGGAGAAACCGCACGGACCGTTGCTGATCCGGTCTTACATGCCCGCCTCCAGTTCGCCGGTGAATCTCAGCAACTCGAGCCACCTACACAGCCTGATCCGCGCCGGCCGCCTGTATCTGACCGTGCAGGATGCGATCGCTCTCGCGATCGAGAACAATCTCGACCTGGAAGTGGATCGCTATGGACCGCTACAGGCCGACTGGAATCTTGAGCGCGCTCAGGGAGGCGGCCCGCTGCGCGGTGTCAACAACGGAACCTCTTTGGTCAATCAAGCCACCAGCGGTCAGGGCGTACTTGGCAGCGAGATCGCGGCTGGCCTTCCGACGCCCAATTCTGGCGGTGGTGGCGGCGGCAGTAGCGGCGCCACAGTTGCACAGATCGGGCCGGTGACACAAAACCTGGATCCCGTTTTTCAGAATGCCACCAGTTTTTCCCACACCTCCTACCCATACCCGAGCACTGTCTTAAGCCAAACCCCATCGCTGGTCAGCACCCAGCATGTGATCGATTCGTTCGTGCAGGAGGGATTCTTGAGTGGCGGCTACGTTCAAGTGAGCGCCAATGAATCGTATTTGAAACAGAACTCTCCCAGCGATTTTCTGAATCCCTCGGTCGCACCCGTGGCGCAGATCTATGTTCGCCACGATCTGCTGCAAGGGTTCGGAACAGGCGTTAACGGACGCTTTATCCGCGTGGCTCGAAAAAATATCCAAGCGGCGCAAGAAACGTTTCGATCGCAACTGTTAAACGTTGTTGCCAACGTCTTGAACTTGTACTGGGATTTGGTTACCGATGACGACGATCTGGCGGTGCGGCAGCGCGCCCTGGATCAGGCGCAGAAATTCTACGACGACACCCGCAAGCAGATTGAGCTAGGCGTGATTCCCCGGTTCGAAGCCTCGCGGGCGCAAGCGAACGTGAGCAGCAGCCGGCAACTGCTCTCTATCGCTCAGGCCACCGCGCAACAGCAGGAAAACCAGCTGAAGAATGCCATCAGCCGAAATGGGCTGGAGGACGAGCTGCTGGATGCCGCTCAAGTGGTCCCGCTCGATCGCATCGAGGTTCCCGAGCAGGATAATTTACCTTCGCTGCGCGACCTGGTGGCCAAAGCGTTGACGAACCGTCCGGATGTCGCGCTGGCGAAAATCAATGACGAAACGTCTGAAATCTCGGCGGAGGGGACAGCCAATGGCGTGCTCCCGGTTCTGCGGGGGTTCGCGGCCGTCAGCGCGAGCGGACTGTCAGGCACATCATCTCCTTATAACGGCATCGCGCCGGAGCCTTATTACGTTGGAGGCTTCGGCAACGCGCTGGGGCAGGTGTTTCGCGACAACTTCCCCAGCCGCCGTGCGGCACTTTTGTTTGGAGGGACGATACACAACCAAGTCGCGCAGGGCGACTACGGCGTGGAACAGTTGCAGTTGCGGCAGGGCGATCTGGTGGAGCGCCGTAATCAGAATCAAATGGTGGTGGACATTTCGAATCAAATGGTGGCGCTGCGCCAGGCCCGCGCGCGCTATTCGCAGGCCATGGATTCGCGCAAGCTGCAAGAGCAGCTGCTCGAAAAATCGCAACAGTCGTTCTCCTTCGGCGCGTCGACGATCGGCGACGTAGAGGCGGCGCAAACCGCGTTGGTGGCCGCACAGGAAACCGAAGTCGCCACGCTATCCGCCTACAGCCACGCGCGTATCGCGCTCGATCAAGTGCTGGGGCAAACGCTGGACGTCAACCATGTTTCCGTTGAGCAGGCCTTGAATAACCCTAGGGCTGCGAAACCGTAGCAGCGATCAGTTTTTCAATCGACGGTGCGATGGCAAGCCGCAATTCGTCCTGCGGCTTCTTCAGTGTTTCAAGAAATGCTCGTTGCTCTGCGAGCCACGCGTCCGGTGGACGTTCGTTGCGATCCATATAATCGAGCGCCTGAAGGCCGATCAGTCCCAAACGATTCAGCTCTTGGGACGCGGGCTCAATGCGCGCGGGGTTGTCGCGCCAGCGCGCAAGCCAGATTCGTAGTTGCGCGCGATCCATACCACCGACCAACGCGGCAAATTCTCGCGCCGTTTCGCTCTCGGGCCGTGCCGCGTCCACCAGTCCATCGAGCGGAGTGAGTTGCGTGTATTTGTGCGTGCGGATGCGCTGGCCGAAAGTCGCGGGTGTGACCACATCCGCGAGAGTTTTCAGCGGTTCGACAGGATCGGCGCCGGCCAGCCGTTCGAGCATTGGCAGATAGCTGGAGCGATGCGTGAGGCCCAGGCTATCGAGCTCCTGGCTCACTGCGTCCAGGCGCCGGTACATCGATGGCACGTCGTTGACATCCTGCGGCGACCAGAACCGCTCGGCAATCGCTGCCGTTCGCGGCCAAATGCGCGAGTCCAGGTTCTCCGGGCTCACAAACTCGCCCCACATAGCGACCTCGCCACCCAGGATGCGAGTCTTCTCTTCGACCGACAGAGTCGCGGCATCGCCGTTGAGAGGGTCAACCGCATAGAGCGTCGACGCAGGCTCTATATGATCAAGATAGTATCCAGCCGAAAGAATACTCGAGAAGCCATGCCGGGCCGCTTCCGCAAGCGACTTCTGCCCGCGCCAGGATTGAATCACGATGTCCTTCGGCAGATCCGGATCCAAAATCTCATCCCACCCTTGCATCCGCTTGCCGTATTTCGCCACAACCCTTTGAAGCCGCCGGTTGAAGTAGGCCTGAAGGTCTTCGATGGTTTTCAGCCGGTTCTTTCGCATGAATGCGCGGATGCGCGCGCTACTCTTCCACTGCTTGCCGGTTACCTCGTCGCCGCCGATGTGAAAGAACGCATCGGGAAACAGCGCGGTCATTTCCCCGGTGAATGCGTCTAGAAATTGATACGTGGATTCGCGCGTGGGGTCCATGGTTGGATCGAACACCCCCCAATTGCGCTCGATTTGATAGGGCCCTGGTGCGCTGGCGAGTTCCGGATACCCGACCAGCCAACTCGTGGTGTGGCCGGGAATATCGAACTCCGGCACCACCCGAATGCCGCGATCGCGCGCGTAAGCGATTACCTCGCGAACCTGTTCCTGCGTGTAGTACAGACCATCGGAACCAAGCTGCTGCAATTTCGGGAAACGCTTGCTCTCCACGCGGAAGCCCTGGTCGTCGGATAAATGCCAATGAAAAACGTTCAGCTTCACCGCCGCCATGGCGTCGAGATTGCGCTTGACCACTTCGACCGGCATCCAATGCCGCGAGACGTCCAGATGCAGGCCGCGCCAGGGGAAGCGCGGATGGTCTTGGATGTCGGCCACCGGCATCTCGAAGCCGTTCGCCCCAGCCACAAGAAGCTGTCGAAATGTTTCCAGACCGCGCAGCACGCCCAGCGGGTTCGGGGCAGACAGACTCGCTTGCTTTTGCGTGATCTCTAATCGGTAGCTCTCGTCTTCACCGAGTTGCTGGATAGGTTGTGACGCATGTTCGCATTGGATGATCAGCGTCGCGGTGGACTGGTCAGCGACGATTGCACCCAACCGCCGAGCTGCATTCTCCAAACGCGGCTCGGTGTAGCCAGTGAGAGCGATGCGGATCGTCGGTCCTATCGCCAGGCTTCCCTGCCCCATTGCGATCTTGGCAGGCCAGGGCATAAGCGCCGGCTCGGCGCTCACGAGCATGGCTGCCACCAGCAGCAGCCCAGCGCACCTCGTCATGCTTATTGCCCAAGCTTTGCGGGCGCGAAGAAATCAAGCGGTTTCAGCGCAACAACCTTCCAGTGCTTCTTCTCCTTGCGCAATTCCAGGTGCACCACTTCACGCCGCCGGACGAGCGGGCCGTCCTGCTCCAGGCTCCGCACTTCGAGTAACCAGTCCAGGTCGATCTTGTACGCCTGGTCGGTACCCACCTCGGTCAAGGGTTGGATGGAAGAAGAAATTTCGCCTTCATTCACCAGTGCCGTCACGTTATTCTTCATCGTGTCGTAATCCGGCATGTCTTTGCTGAACTCTGCCATGAATTTCGAAACGTTACCGTGTACCAGCGCAACGCCAGTCCCGTTCTGTTCGGTCAATGCGCCGGCCATGGATGCGACCACGTCCATAACGTCATCGTGCGCGTCGGCATAGACGAATATGGCGACGATGCACAGCAGCGCTAGGCTACGCGCCATGCTACGCGCCATGCAACGCGCCGTACTACGTGCGATAGCTCGCATTAATCTCAATGTACTTCTCGGTCAGATCGCACGTCCAGAAGCGCGTGTTGCCTTTACCTTTACTCTGGATCGTGAATCGAATCAAGCACTCGGATTCGTCCAGTTTCTTCTTCAGTTCGTCCTCTGAAAACTCCGCCGCCAGCCCGCCCCGACACACTGGCACGCCCTGCAGATCGATGTCCACCTTCGCCGGATCCAGCGGTACGCCCGCATTTCCCGCGGCTGAAATGATGCGGCCCCAGTTCGGATCGGAGCCCGCGATCGCAGTCTTTACAAGCGGTGAATTCGCGATGCTGCGCGCGATGCGCGTGGCGGCTTCTTCGTTCGCTGCACCGCTCACCTCGATGGTTACCAGCTTGCGAGCCCCCTCGCCATCGCGCACAATTTGCCGCGCCAGGTCTTCCATCACCTGCGTCAGCGCCTCTTCCACCTTCTTGCTTTCCTTCTGATTGGGCTGAATTCCCGACGCTCCGCTGGCGAGCACCAGCATGGTGTCGTTCGTCGACGTATCGCCATCCACGCTGATGCGATTGTAGCTGCGCGCCACCGCGGCAGAGAGCATAGCGGCCAGCACGGAAGGCGGAAGTTCCGCGTCCATCATCACGAACCCGAGCGTAGTCGCCATGTTCGGCTGGATCATGCCGGAGCCTTTGGTCATCCCCGCGATTTGGATGGAGCCTTTCTTCAGGCGCACCTGTTGATACGCGGTCTTCATCACCAGATCGGTAGTGAGGATGGCGCGGGCCGCATCTTCAAACCGATCGGGTTTGAGTCCCGTAACCAGGCCAGGAATCGCGTTCAGGATCAAATGCGCATCCAGTTCCACGCCGATCACGCCGGTAGAGGCTGGAAACACCTGCGTTGCCGGCACATGGAGCTGATTGGCCATAGCATCGCAGCACGCCAGCGCAACGCGATCGCCTGTACGCGTGGCGCAATTCGCATTACCCGCATTGATCAGCACCGCGCTTACCTTCCCGCGCGATTTCGTCAGATTCCAGCGCGCGATGCGCACCGGCGCCGCTTGCACGCGATTCTGCGTGAAAACCGCGGCGCCCGACGCGGGAACATCGGGAACAATCAGCGCCAAGTCGTCCTTCTTTACTTTGCGGATTCCGGCGTACACGGCCGAATATCGATAACCCAGCGGTAACTTCACGCCACCTTTACCCCCAATTTTTCGTCTTCTCTCAGATGCTGGCCGTTCAAGAATGCTTCCGCCGACATGCGCTTGCGGCCCTCCATTTGAACTTCGATGGGATCGAGCGCGGTCCCTTCGCCGCAAGCAATCAACAGGCGCTTCTTGTGCGGAATCATTTGGCCGGGTTTCGCGCTCGCCGCATCACTCGCAACACGCGACTTCCAAATGTGAAACATTTGTCCGCGAAAGAAACTGTACGTGCCTGGCCATGGCAGTAATCCCCGCGATCGATTGAAGATTTTCGATGCGGGCCAACTCCAATCGATCTCGCCGTCTTCTTTTTTGAGAATGGGCGCGAGCGTTGCTTCGGCAGAGTTTTGCCTTACCGGCGTCGGATTGTCGCGCAGTGTCTCGACAAGAAGCTCAGCGCCGGCTTCTGCGAGCCTACGCCCGAGTTCCAACGCATCCTCTTCTGGCCCAATTTCCGTTTCCCACTTCAGAAGCATGTCGCCGGTATCGAGCCCGGCATCAATCTTCATCGTGGTCACACCTGTGCGAGCTTCCCCATTCGCGATGGCCCACTGAATGGGCGCAGCACCGCGATACTTCGGCAATAGCGACGCATGCACGTTGATGATGCCACGCGCGGGAATATCGATGATCGTCTGTGGCATGATCTGCCCATAGCCAACCACTATCATTGCGTCCGGTTTCATTTGCTTCAACTGCTCCACAACATCGGCCTGGCGGATTCGCTCGGGCTGGTGCACCGGCAATCCCAGGCGCAGAGCGGCTTCCTTCACCGGCGACGCGCTGAATTGGCCGCCGCGACCCTTGGGCCGATCGGGCTGCGTGAACACCGCCAGCACGCGATGACCGGCTTCGACAATCCGATCGAGGGTGGGAACCGCAAACGAGGGGGTACCCAGAAAAATCAGGTCCATTCTCCAGCTTTCGCCAGCTTCCGCACCTTGCGCCGGATCAAGTCGCGCTTGAGGGCGCTCACGTGGCTGATGTACAAACGGCCGTTCAGATGATCGATCTCATGGCAAAATGCGCGCGCCAGTAACTCCTCGCCGGCCATCTCGAACCACTCGCCTTTGATGTTCTGAGCGCGCACGGTGACGCTTTTGGGGCGTGTCACTTGCTCGCGAAATCCAGGCAAGCTCAAGCAGCCTTCTTCGCCAGTCTGAAACTCTTCTTTGCGGATGATCTCGGGATTGATCAACACGATCTTTTGCTGTGGATCCTCGGCCACCGACAGGTCGATCACGGCGATGCGTTGCGCAATTCCAATCTGTGGCGCGGCCAAGCCTACGCCCTTGGCGGCGTACATGGATTCAAACATGTCCTCGATCAGCTTGGTCAATTCGGGCGTATCGAAATCGGTCACCACCGCGGATTGCTTTTCGAGCACCTGCTCGCCATACAAAACGATCGAATACGTCATCAGAAGTTTCTTACCTGCTCCCTATAACCTTCGAAATTGCGGCGGGTCTCGTCGAGGGAATCGCCACCAAACTTCTCCAAGAACGCTTGCGCCAAAACAATGGAAACCATAGCCTCGCCGATCACACCGGCGGCTGGGACCACACAGACGTCGCTCCGCTCGTAGGCGGCCAGCGCAGGCTCGCGCGTCGTCAAGTCAACCGATTCCAGCGGACGCCGCAGCGTCGAAATGGGCTTTAGCATCCCACGAACCAGCACATCCTG
This sequence comes from Bryobacteraceae bacterium, assembly GCA_049518655.1. GTDB lineage: Bacteria > Acidobacteriota > Terriglobia > Bryobacterales > Bryobacteraceae > Palsa-89. The sequence continues at coordinate 36,246 of JBEKRO010000047.1, forward strand.
GCCGTTGGTCATGCCGCCTTCCAAACCTCCCGCGCGATTCGCTCCGCGAGTAAAGTGCCGCTCCTGGCGATTGTAGTGAATCGTGTCCTGCACGCGCGATCCAAACGAAGCAGCGCCTTCGGCGGCAAATCCGATCTCCACCCCCTTCACCGCTTGCATCGATACGATGGCCTGGGCCAGACGACCGTCCAGCCGCGAGTCCCAAGTGACGTGCGAGCCAAGCCCGGGAGGCAATCCATGCGCCACCACTTCGAAGACGCCGCCTACGGTATCTCCGGTGCGATACGCCTGGTCCACAACCTCCTTCATCCGCGCTTCAGCCTCAGCGTCCACACAGCCCAGCAAAACCGTTTCTTTTTGGCTGAGCGCCACCAGCTCGTCCCATTCCGCCGGCCGTCCCAAACGCGCCTCACCGACACCGATGACGTGGCTCAGCACCGTTATGCCAAACTGTCCTAGGAGCGCTTTCGCCAATGCGCCTACCGCAACGCGCGCCGTGGTTTCCCGCGCACTGGCGCGTTCCAGGATGTATCGAGCGTCCGGAAAATTGTACTTCAGGCTGCCGGCCAGATCGGCGTGTCCTGGACGCGGACGCGACACCGGTTTATGCTTCTGCGGGTCGTCGTCCGAACCCTCCACAGGCAACGCTTCAGTCCAATTCTTCCAGTCTTTGTTTTGGATGATGATCGCAATCGGCGCGCCGATGGTTTTGGAGTGCCGCACGCCCGCAACAATTTCGGCGCGGTCTGTTTCAATCTTCATGCGGCCGCCGCGGCCATAGCCCTGCTGACGCCGCCAAAGTTCGCGATTCACTGCCTCCAAAGAAACAGGAATTCCCGCAGGAAGCCCCGTCAGGGTGGCTACCAGGCACTCTCCATGCGATTCACCGGCTGTTTCGAAACGGAACATGTTTGAGGGGAAAACTTCATGTTACCGGAAACCCGGCGCTCGGTGGCTGGAACTGCTACTGGGGACCACTTCGCTCTGAACTTTAGTCGTATAGAATGAGAGGCGCAATCCATGCCCCGGAAAACTGCCCGGCTGATCATAGCCGCTGGTCTCGTGCTGCTCGCGTGCCACTCGGCACGCGCTGAAGTCCTCGACAAAGTGAAGAACGAGGGCGGCGTCTTAGTCCATTACAAGCTGATCTTGCCCAACGGCTACAATCCGGCCAAGGCTTATCCGGCTGTGCTCGCGTTTCCCGGCGGTCCGCAGACCATGGGAGTGGTGGAGGGCACGGTGGAACGGAACTGGCGGCCGCAAGCGGAACAGCGCGGATACATCGTCGTGGTCCCGGCCGCGCCCGATGGCGAGCTGTTTTTCGAAGAGGGCGCCCGCGTGTTCCCCAAATTCATCACGGACCTCCTCGGAGATTTCAAGGTAGACGGCGGCAAGTTTCATATCGCCGGCATGTCCAACGGCGGCCTCAGCGCCTTTTATATCGCCTCCCTGTATCCGCAGTATTTCCTGTCCGTAACCGGCTTTCCCGGCCTTCTGAACGATGCTACCGCCGCAAAGTTGAAGGCTCTCTCCGGCATGTGCGTCAACATGCACGTGGGCGAGCTGGACCCGGAATGGTTGAGCGCGATGAAGCAGCAATCGGAGCAACTGCGGGCTCTCGGTGATCAGGTGCGATTCACTATTGAACCCAAACAGCCGCATCGTTTGGAAAGCCTGGCGGGAGACGGATCGGCCCGTCTTTTCAATCAGTTCGACGAGGCCCGGCATGGTTGTCCAACGAGCAGCCGGGAGGCCAAATGAACGAGCTGGCACCCACGCCAAGTTCGACTGGAAATGTTCCACTCAACGCCAAATGGCATGCTATACTAAATTTCAGTTTGATCGTCCCGCCCACGCTTGGCCGCAACACTCGTGCTCCTCGCAAAGCCCGCAATCAAATGTATCCGCTAGTTGAAGGATGAGTTCATGAAAAAAGTGTTCGTAGGAAATTTGGATTTCGGCGCTACCGAGGAAAGTATCCGCAGCGCGTTTGAGGCATACGGCGCCGTGGAGCGCGTCAGTTTGATGACGGACCGCGACACCGGCCGCTCCCGAGGTTTTGCCTTTGTCGAGATGAGCGATTCGGCGGAAGCGGATGCGGCCATCAACGGATTGAACGGCACCAACCTGGGTGGCCGCGCGATCAACGTCAACGAAGCCCGGCCCAAGACCGATAGCCCCCGTCGCGGCGGAGGCGGCGGCGAACGGCGCGAGCGGCGCTGGTAGGGCACCCCTTTTCGTTCCAACGACGATTATGGTCCAATGATCAAGGTCCACTAGGACCACAATGCTTTTTAGGAGGATCTCATGGCTGGCCGGTCAGGCGACACATTCAAGAAACGTCAAAAGGAAGTCGCCCGTGCTGAAAAGCACCGGGAAAAGTTGGCCAAGCGCCTTGAGCGCAAAACACTTCCAAAAGAGTCTCCCGATAGTGACGAAGGCACACTAGCTGAGCAACTATCATCGGAGGATGCGGCGCAATCAGAGGAAAGCGGCGCGTCACAATCTATTTGAGCGCCTCTGGCGTTTCAAATTAACATCAACAAAACAGTAACAAGGAGAGAACGTGAAAGAGACAGGTACAGTTAAGTGGTTTAATGCCGGTAAAGGCTTTGGATTTATCCAGCGCGACAACGGCGAAGATGTGTTCGTGCATTTCTCGGCCATCGAAGCCAGTGGATATCGCACCCTCGACGAAGGCGCACGCGTGTCCTTCATCGTGAAGAAAGGTCCCAAGGGCCTGCAGGCCGAGCAAGTCACCCTGGCGTAAACCGAGCAACAAAAAGTTTCGGATCTGGCCGTTTCATTGTCCGCAGCGGCGGACCGGCGGCCAGGTGCCATCTCAAGTTCTCCATCGGACGTTTTCCGGATTATCGGCACGAGTCTGGCGCGTCCGTCTGCCGCTGGAAGGTGCGGCATCGATGCAGCTCCTCTACAAAGGTTTTAACCAGCGAGCGAATATTCGCAGCTATCGCTTCGATGGTGTCGTCCCCACTGAGCGGCCCAGCCGTATCGTCAAGAATCTCGAATTTCTACTGCGGCTGGACATGACGGTGCTGGCGGAGCATCACATCCGGATTCAGGAAGCTCCCACCTTGTGCCTGGGCATTCTGCAGACGGCTTTGGCGACGCCCGGCGCGGATACCATTCCCTATTTGAGCTATACGATCACCCGCGCGGAGATCCTGGCGTTTGCCTCGGCTCGCGATGCGGTCCAGGAAGCCAAAGGCGCGCGGCGCAAGCATCGGCCGCCGTTCAGGCCCACTACGCCCGCGCAGTGGAAATGGCCCGGGCAATAATTGTGGTCCTAACAAAAGAAGAATTGATTGCTTCTCTGCGGCACGAAGTCCACATCCTGGTGCATCTGGCCGGCAAAGTGGACAAGTCGAAAGTCGATTACCGGCCGACACCGAAACAGCGCAGCATCCTGGAACTGCTGCAGTACATGGCCATCATGGGCCCCACCCTGGTTACCGTGATCAAGGCTGGAACCTGGGATGGAGCCGCCTGGGGCTCCGCGGAAGTCGCGTCGAAAGCGATGAACTTCGATCAGGCCGTCTCCGCCATCCAAAAGCAATCTGACGAATATGCCGGTCTCTTGAGCGGATGGTCCGATGCCGATTTCCGCGCTGAAGTGGACATGTTTGGACGCAAATCCAGCCGGGGGGCGCTGTTGGTGAACCTGGTGCTCGGCGGTTGCGCCGCTTATCGGACTCAGCTTTTCTGCTACCTCAAGTCCTGCGGGCGCGATGAGCTGAACACCATGAACCTGTGGGCCGGTACCGATGGCCCCGTTTAAGGCAGCGCGAACACGTTCAGCGTCATCCCCGCGATAATCGCAACATACTGCTTGCCGTCTTTCCCTTCGTAAGTCATCGGGTTCGCATTCGCCGTCGCGTCCAGCTTCGCCGACCATAGTTCTTTACCGGTCTTCGAATCGAGCGCGCGGAACCGATCGTCGCTGACGATTCCGGCAAACACCAGGCCGCCCGCAGTCGCCATCGGACCCGCGAATCCTCCCGAGCGGCCGGTATTCTGCCTTTCTGGCCCCAGCTCCTCGGTGATTCCGAACGGCACCTGCCAGGCGAACTCGCCCGTGTTGGCGTTCACCGCCGTCAGCCGTCCCCATGGTGGTTTCTGGCAAGGCCAAGTCAGCTTCGATCCTTCTTTAATCGGCGCAGTAAAGGTGTGAAACGGACCCGGACCATCCACGCCGGCGCGCGTATATTCGAGCGGCGAACCATGCTCGTCAAACGAATACTCCACACCGGGCTTCTTCTTTTCGGTCCAGCCCACCTGGCCCTGGTCCTGCGTATAGGCGAAGATGAATCCGTCCTTCGGATCCACAGCCATGCCGCCCCAATTCGTGCCTCCGGTCGCTCCCGGGAAAATGATGGTCGACTTCGGCGGCTTGTTCGGCTCCTGTAATAGGAACGGCGTAAAAGGGCCCGCGTTGTAAAACCCTCCGCTCCGCTCTACCAGCGCTTTGCAAGCCGCGGCGTGTTCGGGAGTCGTGTCCTGGGCTGTCACCAGATCCTCGGGCTTGTAGTCCATCCGCGCCAGCGGCGGCGGCTTCAACGGGAACGGTTGCGTCGGCGAATACCATTCGCCGGGCACATCACCCGCCGCTACCTTGCGCTCTTCCACGCCAAACACCGGCTTGCCAGTCTCGCGATTCAGAATGAACATCCAACCCGTTTTCCCGATTTGCGCGAGCGCCGGAATCTTCTTACCGTCTACTGTGATGTCCAGCAGTACCGGCGCCGGCGGTGTATCGTAATCCCACAAATCATGGTGGACCGTTTGGAAGTACCATTTGAGCTTGCCAGTCTCGGCATCCACAGCCACAACGGAATTGCCGAACAGATTGGCGCCCGGCCGGTCGCCCCCATAGTAGTTCGACGCTGGGCCTCCCACTGGCATGTAGAGGATGCCGCGCTTCTCATCCACCGTCATCTGCCACGACCAGACATTCGTTCCGGAGCGGCCTTTCCAGCCATCGTTGAGCCATGTCTCGTGGCCCGTTTCGCCCGGCTGAGGCACCGTGTGAAAATCCCACAGCTTCGCGCCGGTGCGCGCATCGTAAGCGCGAGTATCGCCGGGCGGCCCAACAGGCACTTCCAGCACGCTCGCGCCCACCATCACAAGATTCCTGAAAATGGTGGGAACGCCCGAATAACCCACCACCATGTCCACGATGCCTTCTTTGCCGAACCCCGGATCGATCTTGCCCGTGCTCGCGTTCAGCGCGATCAGGTTGCGTCCAGCAGTAAAGATGATGCGCGGCGGATTCTGCTTGTCGCCCGGCCAATATGCCACACCCCGTGTCGACGGCCGGCCGGTGGTCATGGTGTAGCTCCACACTTCTTTGCCTGTGACCGCATCTAACGCCACCACGCGCGCCGACGCGGGCAGGTACATGATGCCGTTCACCACGATGGGAGTGGCTTCCGATCCTCCGCCAAACCGGGGCGGCGGACCCTCGCCCTTGAGCGAGAAGGTCCATGCCGATTTCAATGCCGCTGCGTTCTTCGCGTTGATTTGCGTGAGCGGCGAATAGCGTGCACTGGCCATATCGTGGTTATAGGAAGGCCAATCGCCCTTCGCTGCTTTCGACTCTTCAGCCCTTCCACTTACCGCCCAGCAAGCCAGCAGCGCGCATCCGCCTAGAATCGTCTTTTGTGAAATTGTTGCCATCCGTTAGGCATGCTATCACGAGGCGATTCAACCTGCTCACCATTGTGGTAGGTTGAAAACTGAAATGCGTCCACCTTTTACGTTGAGTACCGTTCTCTTCATTACCGGTGTCTTCTTGTGCGCCGTATTTTGCCTCCCCGCGCAAGAACAAAACGATCAAGAGAAGAGCAGCGGTGAAATTCAACTTCGGGAAATTCAGGCCAAGGGTATGCCGCCTAGAACGGCTCCTACCGAATATCAGGCACAAGCGAAAGCAGGAACGGTAACCATCGGGGCCGAGTTCATGGGCCATGCCGTCCCCACGCCCGAACAACCGCTCACCTCTGAAGACTATGTGGTGGTGGAAGCCGGCCTCTTTGGCCCGCCGGACGCGCGGACCACATTATCGCGCAACGATTTTTCACTGCGTATCAATGGCAAGAAGAACGTTTTGGCCAGCGAACCTTACGAGCTGGTCTTCCATTCCCTCAAAGATCCCGAGTGGCAGCCGCCGGAGTCGGCCGACGCGAAGGAATCGAAAGGTGGCCTCACCACGGGCGGTAGCGGCGCGAATGGTGCTCCCGCCAGTGCTCCTCCCCCGCCCCCCAAAATGCCATTCCCTCTTCGGCGCGCGATGGAACAGCACGTTCAAAAAGCCGCCATGCAGGAAGGTGATCGTCCTCTGCCCCAAGCCGGCCTGCTGTTCTTCCTATACCGCGGTAAGACTGAGGGCATCAAATCCATCGAACTGGTTTACAGCGGCGCCGCGGGCAAGGCGACACTGATGCTGCAACCGTAGGTACCGCAGGCTAGACCGGAGGCGCGAAGAGATTGCCTCTGTTCAGCAGCCACTGCGGATCTAAGCGCCGCTTCACTTCCTTCATGCTCTCGATTTGCGCGGGCGTGTATTGCAGTTCGAGCAAATGCGCTTTGCGCTTGCCGAGCCCATGCTCGGCCGAGACGGTGCCGCCGAGACTCACCGCGTGACGCGCGAAGTGACGCATCAAACGCTGGCCGGCCTCGAACTCGGCTGGGGACTTCGGCAGGATGTTGACATGAACGTGCGCGTCACCGATGTGCCCGAAGATGACGTACTCCAGCCCGTGCTGCATCAACTCCGCGTGATAGAACGCGAGCATCTCCTGATTGCGCGCGAGTGGGACGGCATAATCGGAGCCGAGCTTCATAAAACCCCGGCGCCGCATGGTGTCATTCACCAGTTCCGGCAGCGCATGACGGAAGTGCCGGAAGCGTTCGCGATCCTGGTCGCTCGCGGCGAACCAACTATCTTCCGGCGCGTGGTCGGCCCAGAAGTCGATATCGCCTTCTTCCTGCTCAATCAGCAAAGCCGCCGCCGCTCGATTCGGGATTTCCGGATAGTGGGGCCGCAGGAAATCGAGCGAATTGGCGTCGAAATACTCAATCATGCGCAGGCCCGGGATACGACGCCAGGCGTCCACCACGTCGAGAGCGGCGCCATCGCTGATCAGGAATACAATCCCTGCGATCACATCGGCGGGCGTCGGCAATAATTGCAACTCGGCCTCCGTCACGATTCCGAGCGTGCCTTCGCTGCCCGTGAACAGGTCGATCCAATCCATGCCGGGCGCGAGCGGATATCCGGCTGTGTTCTTGGTGGTGTTGGGCAGCGGGAGCTCGGGAACATCGAAGTCGACCCTATCGCCCCGGTGCAAATCGAGCACGCAGCCATTCATCCGTGCCACTCGGAGGCCACGAATGTGGCGGCGGGTGCTGCCGTAACGAAAGCTGCGCGATCCGCTGGCGTTGGTGGCAATGGTTCCGCCGATGCTGGCGGTGCGTTCCGTAGGATCGGGCGCGTAGAACTGGCCGGTGCGCGTAGCTTCCCGTTGCAATGAATCAAGAGATACCCCAGCGCCTACCAAGGCGCGGCCAGGGCAGATTTCGAGACGCCGGAATTTTTCGAGGGAAACCGCCCATCCGCCTGCTTGCGGCACACAACCCCCCGTGAGTCCAGTCCGCGCCCCGGCGACTGTAATCGGGATGTTCTCGCGAGATGCAGCCGCGATGAATTCGAGCAACTCAGCTTCAGACGCTGGCGTTACTACGCGCTCGGCCTCACCCCGAAACCCCGACGCATCCTCAATGGTCATTCTAACTTCTGGATTCTGAATTCTGTCTTCTGGATTCTAGACTTCGAGAATCACCGGCATAATCAACGGCCGCCTCTGCGTCTCTTTATTCAAGAAGCGCTTCAGATCCGCGCGAATCTTCTCCTGCATCACGCCCCAATCGGTCCGCTCTTCTTCGCTAGACGATTCCAGCGTCCGCGCCACCACTTGCCGGGCTTGCTGCAAGAGATCCGAGCCATCTTCGAACGACATGAAACCCCGGCTCACGATTTCGGGCAGCGTTTCATTCCGTCCCGAGTTCTTGCTGATGGCGATGATCGGCAGCACGAAGCCGTCTTCAGAGAGATGGCGGCGATCGCGAATCACAATGTCCTCCACAACTTCGTCGATGGTGCCGGAATCGATACACACCCGGCCTACTTGGACCTTTTCGCCCCGCCGCGCGCCCGCGCGATCGATCTCCAGTGTCTCGCCAGTTTCAAGCGTGAATGTTTCTTCCAGACCAGCGCCGCGCAGGTGGGACGCCAGAGCGGCATGCCTGGCCATCTGCCGGTACTCGCCGTGGATGGGAAGAAAATAGCGCGGCCGAAGCAGGTTCAGCACCAGCCTCAGCTCTTCAACACTCCCATGTCCGGACACATGCACCGGCGGATTCATGCTGCCGTAGATCACGTCGGCGCCGCGTTTGGCGAAGTGATTGATCATACGGTAAATTCCTTTTTCGTTACCGGGAATGATGCGCGCGCTCAGCACCACCGTGTCGCCGCGTTCCACTGAAAGATTCTTGTGGTTGTCCACGGCGATGCGCGAGAGCGCCGACATGGGCTCGCCCTGGGTCCCGGACGCCACCACCACCACTTTGCTCGGCTCGGCCTGCATGATATCTTGCGGGCGCAGCAAAATGCCGTCGGGAAGACTTAACAATCCGAGGGAATGCGCGATCTCGGTGACGTTATTCATGCTGCGGCCGAGGAACGCCACCTTGCGGCCGTACTCAGCCGCCACGTCCAGGATTTGCTGCAGCCGATGAATGGACGAGCTGAAACAGGAGATCACCAACCGCCGCTCGGCGCGATAGAAGATTTCATCCAGGCGCGGGCGCACCGCGCGTTCGCTTTCCGTGTAGCCGGGCCGATCTACGTTGGTGGAATCGGACATCAGCAGCAGCACGCCGCGCTTCCCGTAATCGGCGAAGGTGTGCAGATCGAAGGGTTCATTGTCGGTGGGCGTGGGATCAACTTTAAAGTCGCCGGTGTGAATGATGACGCCGAGCGGCGTGGTGATGGCCACCGCCATCGAACTGACGATCGAGTGCGTGACGTGAATGAACTCGATGGTGAAGACGCCGATTTCAATTCTCGATCCGGGCTTGACCTTATGAAGTTTTGCTTGATCCAGCAGCCCGTGTTCCTCTAGACGCCGCTCCACCATCGCCAGCGTGAACGCTGCGCTGTAAACCGGCACGTTGATCTCACTGAGCAGAAATGGCACCGCGCCGATGTGATCCTCGTGCCCGTGCGTCAGGATCAGGGCGCGGACCTTGTCGCGGTTCTGCTCCAGGTAGGCGAAGTCGGGCGTGACGATGTCGACGCCCAGCAGTTCCGCGTCGGGAAACATCATGCCCGCGTCGATAACGATAATGTCGTCCCCGTAGCGGATGGCCATCGAATTCATACCGAACTCGCCCAAGCCGCCAAGCGGGATCAACTGAAGCTTATGTTCAGACATGTAAGATTCAGGTTATCAGTTGGGTTGTGGCTGGTGGCTGGTTGTTGGTGGCTGGTGGGGGTGGAGGGGTGCGTGCGCGGTGGCGCGATTGTTTTTTTTGCAAAACGAAGCCAACTTCCGGCGAAGCTCGGAGGAGTGGGGCGCAAAAGAGCATCGGCATGAGAATAGCAGCGGCGCAGTGGTTGCGGGGCGCACGTGGGTTGGAAGTGATTGAGCGGGGCGGGAAAGAAAGTGGCTAGTGATTGGTGATTGGTGGCTAGTGGCGGTCGGCCCCTATACCGCCTCTCAAGCCGGTAATCTGGGTGGGATCGAGCCGCGAGGATTTGCGCGAGTTCCCCGAACTCGTACGGTTGATCAAGCGACGGCTGCGCGACGCCTACCGAATTGCAAAGGAGAGAGAACCGTGAGGAAGAGGGGATACGAGGCCGGGAGCGGGAATGTCTTCAAGGATATCGGCGTGCCGAATGCCGAAGAGCACCTGGTAAAGGCGCAGCTCGTTTTCAAAATCGACACGATCATGAAAGGTCGCGGATTGAAACAGGTGGAGGCTGCCGATCTTTTCGGGATCAAACAGCCCGACGTCTCCAAGATGCTGCGTGGCGAATTCCGGCAGTTTTCGGTTGAGCGCCTGTTGCGCTTCCTCGTTGCGCTCGATCAGGATGTGGAGATCGTCGTGAAGCCGCACCGGGATAGAAGGAACGCTCCGGCTTTGCATGTGTCGTGAACCGTTTGCCAGGTGGTTTGCACCTGGTGTCTGGTTGTTTGTACAGCAGCCGCAGGTTCCACTGCAACGGCAGGCATCAGATATCGTCCCTGGGGAAGTTCTTCCACATATCGTTCTGATTCTGCTCGATCTCACCGGACGATAGCGAAATACCCAGGTCTACCCAGAGGCCCCTGACACTCTTGAACGGCTTCTTCTTGACGGTTTCGTCCCGAAGCCGTGCGGCATGGCGCAGAATTTCTTGTTGCTTCTCCGCCGGTAACGCCCGGACGGCATCCAGAATTGCTTGTTCGAGAGACATGGAATCCCCACACTATTATCGTCGTCATCATCGCCCTGGCGGCCGGCGAGCCGGGGACTGAGACCTTCGGCATCACGTAAAGGGGCGTTATGTATGGTGGCGGCTTTTCTTCTTGGTAGTTGCGTCTCGCGATTCTTCGACGGCAATCATGAAATCGAGATAGGCAGTAGCAAGGCCTCCAGCAACCCCGTCGATCTTCCGCACCAACGCGGACAGGGCTCTTGGGCTTAGCTCGACTGCCTGTTTCCTTAACTGAACCGTTGGTGGCTTCCCCCGTTTGACCGTCAACTCGCCGTGAATGACGGCGTTCCGCTCGGACACAACGCCCTTCGCAATTCCAATCTGGCGTAGCAGCGCCTTGTGAGGGCTGGTCTTTTCAAGTCCGTGTGCCTTCGCTAGCAGGCCACACATCTGTTTAACGCGATCCAGTTTGGGGCCGTCGGTGAGCCGTTCCGTGAGACTCTGAGCGACGGACCATTCAGTGCATTCAAGGATCGCTCCCGCCATCATGGTAATCACTTCCTCGAGCGTATTGAACTCAATGGCGAACCGCCCGACCTCCCTCAAAGTGTCGTCGTCGAGCATCGACATGCGAGTTTCATTGTTTCACTTTCCAGAATGAATAGCATGCTGCACGTAGATCGTTGGCGAATTTTTTCATTCGGTCATCAGACCTTGGAACCACGGAACGAACGACGCGGCTTCTTGCTTGTCCCGAATCCTGCGGCCGTCTTTCACCAACAGCACGTTCTCGATTTCGCCCTCCAGGCCGCCTTTCCTCAGGACGACCCGAACACCAAGAACGGTATTCTCCAGAGCGTCATGCACGTAGTCAGACTCCGACGTTTCCCCATTGAGAACCGAGATCTGATGCACGTCAACAAGGCACTTGTTCAGGTGCTTGTTGTAGTGGGAGGTGTATAAGACCATCTGCCTAATATCGAGTTGGTCTTTCCAGTCGTGGCGGCTCCAAAACTTGCTCGCCGCTTCAGTACAGAACTGCGAATACTTTAATTCCTCCATCCGGGAATCAGCTGCTGATTTTTGAGACGTTGCCGAGTCGCCCTCGCGTCGGTCGGCAACCTTGCAGGCAATGCCAGAGAGAACCGCGACGATGAGAACGGCAATGCGCACACACATCGGGCTTAGCCTCAGGACTGACGCATGCCTTATATTAGCGTCCATTGCGGCCTCACGCGGTCGCCGGTAGCGAAATCTGCGCTGACCAATGCGGCGAACGAGCTACACCTGAGATCGTAGCCCTCACTACATGGGAGTTCCCCGAAATTTTGGGCGTAGAATTGAGGAGAAAGCTCGCAAGGGCAAAGGCCCCGATTTAGAATGCCATGTTAACCAAAGAGCGCTGGTACTTGATTTTCAAACACAATCGTATTCTCGGCGAACCGCGCATCGCTATGGATGAGGTGCGGGGAGAATCTCATGCCGTTAGTTATGTCGAGCGCCTAGTGGGCTGTCCGCTCTGAATCTTTAGCATGCTGAGACGCGGTGACGATAATCGGTGTACTTCCATTGGAAAGGTTTTGCGGTTTTTCCATAGAGCCGGATATAGCGCATGATCTTGCG
>JBEKRO010000048.1:0-46200 GCA_049518655.1 Bryobacteraceae bacterium
TTCCTCCAGCGATCCATACCCGAATAGCTCGTGCTGTGTTTGGTCTTCTCCGCGCATATGGAAAAGACGAACTCGCTGGCCTTTTGGATACTCTCCGGTGGAGCTTTTCAGCAGCCTGCTAGATGAGTTCGGACCGACGATTGGAACTTGGAACTACACCGTCGGTGATGCCAATTACCAAGTGGCCTTCTCGCATTATGACTCGAATGAAATCAACTGAGAGAGAATCTCGCAACGGGTCGAGGACAGGCGACTGCGACCAGCGTGGTTCCCGATGAATAGGCGCCGTTAATGTTGGATAATGGGTTCCCAGCCTCGTGGGCCACTGCTGGCCTGAAGGCGCCCATTGTCCGCTTCCGAAATCGCGATCGCGCACAACCAATCGCGCGCAACCAGGCCGCCGTGGTAGCCATCTTTGAGGTTCAACCGGCGCGGAACGACAACTCCCGCGAAACGGCGTTAGAGGAGATCCGTCCTGGGAAGTCGGCGTCGCGTCAACTTGACTTATACCAGCCTTTGCTCGCTTGTGGCGCTGCCCAAGGAAGTCTCCGACCTCAATCTGCGTTGTCGACTACTCAGGAGTTGAGGAAGCAACCGGTCTCTGCCCCGTCGCGGTAGCGGTGCGCATGTTATATACTTCTCCCCCGAGAGCGGGGAACATCCTTATGACGAAAGCGGCCCTGATCGCTGCATTTCTGGGGACCGTCCTTCCCATCGCCGCGCAGGATTTCGACGGGCGCCAAGTTGCGGCGGCGTTGGCGCAAAGTAATGTCCCGCCCACGCCTCGTCTGGCCGACGGCCATCCCGACCTGGGCAACGGGAAGGGCTCCTGGATCCCTCCTGGCATTGGCGACATGTCCGGGAATGGGGGCGGCTTTGCGGGAACTGCGCAGCCGGAACACAAAATAGACGTTCCGTTTCTTCCGTGGACCAAAGTGTTTTATGACAAGGTCAACGCCACGTTCACCAAGGACGATCCCGAGGGTTCGTGCCTGCCGCCCGGCATCCCGCGCATGTACGCGACCTCGTTTCCGTTTCAGATCTATCAGCTTTCCGATCGCATCCTGTTTGTGTTCGAGGGCGGCGCGCACATGTGGCGCATCGTCTACATGGATGGGCGCAAGCACACCCCGCCAGACAAACTGAACCCGACCTATTTGGGCGAGGCCATCGGCCACTGGGACGGCGACGCGCTGGTGGTGGACGTGACCGGATTGAACGACCGGAGCTGGCTGGACGCCGCCGGCCATGCGCACACCGAACAACTCCACGTGACCGAGCGCTTCACGCGCATCAACGAACTGATCCTGCACTATCAGGCCAGCATCGAAGATCCCGGCGCCTACTCCAAGCCTTGGACCGTGAGCTGGAACATCCGCTTCTATCCGGGCATGGAACCTTGGGAATACATCTGCCAAGAGAACAATGCGGATTTGAAGCACCTGGTGGGCAAGTAGCTCAATACGCGATGGGCAGCAGACTATTTCGGTTTGCTCGACTCTTCGGCCTTGTCTTCGCGGCGCGCGCCGGCGAGAATGCTCTCCAGGCCGTAGTTCCCCTCATGGCAGGCGTACTCGTAAACGATTTTCTTCGACGATTTCAGAGGGATCATCGCGGTCCAGGGCTTGGTCCACGCTCCGGGATCATCGATGGTGAGTTGCCACTGCAGCGTATCGGGGCCCGTGCGCGTGAACCTCTCGACCACATGCAGCTTCTCTGTTGAAACGTTCCTGAACACACCAGGCTTAAAGTTGGTGGTATCCACGACCAGCGTATCGCTTTCCCAATGCCCTCGGGCGTCACCCAGCCAAGTCTGGATGTCCGGCGGTAGATGCGGACCGCCATCCAGTGGAATGATGCGGGCGTCGTGAATCATCTCCGTCAAGATGACCACCGAGGTGGATGTCTGTACAAGCTGATAGTAGCTCTGGTACCCGGCGACCAACTGCGGCGAGCCGTACGTAATACAGCGTTCGCTCAAGGATCGATCCTCGGGACCGGACGGCCGGCCTCTGGTGGCAGCGAACGCGGCGCGCTGCTTCTGTTCGGCCTGTGGCGTCATGGCCGGCAGCCGCCCGTCAGGCGGGTCGGTAATCAGCGAAGTTCGATTGTCCCAATCCCTGGCGACGGTCCAAACCGAGCTGTAATCGCCGGTTCCGCCGTCGGTGCTCTTGAAGCCCGATTTCGTTCCTTTGACATTCGCCAGCACGCTCTCAAAAACGCTGTCGCCGAACGCGGCGTCTGAATTGCCGTTGTCGAAGAGCTCAGCCGCCTTCTTCTTGAGCGCTGCCACTTCCTCGTCGGTCAGAAACGCACGCCCCTCCAACACCTTTGGCCGTTCCAGCGGCGTTGCGCTGTTGTTGGCCCAGACGCCCTGAAGATCTGGGTGGCCATCCGAAGTCCGGGGGGTTGTCCAGGTCTGGGTGGCGGTCTTGGCTGGTTTTGCGTTGAGCGATTGAGCTAGGGCTTGTCCCTGGGCTAGAGATAGAAGGACCAGCGATAGAACAACTGGTACCGCAGCTACGAAAGTGAGATTTCGAAAATGCATCTCGACCTCCAATTGTCATCAAGTATATGCGCTATTCGCCAGGATGGGTAGCCCCGGTATCTCCTCGAGACCGCTCACTTACTTACTGCAGCCTTTCTTGGTTTCCTCAAATCTGTCGAATAAGCGTCCGGCATTGGCGCCTGCCAGCGTCTCCATACGGTGCGGCTGCCCCTTTTCGACGGTATAGCGGGCGACCGTCCCCATGGAGCGCAGCAGTTCGGCTTCCTTCTGCATTTCTGGGTGCCACATGTATTCGTCATTCTCGCCGACGTACATGAAGACGCACATCTTCGAAATAGCCTGGAGTTTGGCCGCGCTGGGCTCCCACATATATCCAGGGAAGGCGGTAACGGATAAAAAGTACTGAGGATTCGCGGCCGCGACATGGAATGCGGCGATCCCGCCGTTGGATGGTCCGGCGATATGAAACTTGTTGTCCTGTATCTTGTAATCGGCCAGGATCATCTTGAGAAACTCCGGGAAAATGCGAGCCCCCTCCTCAAAGAACAACTGTTCGTCTGGCGCTGCTGGAGCGACCACGATGTAGCCCCGTTTCTCGGCCTCCGCCCGGAAGTTGCGGTTGAGAACACTCTCCACCGTGTTCATGGTTTGCGGACCTCCGCCGAAGGCTAGGATCGCTGGATAAGCCTTCGCTGGATCATATCCGTTGGGAAGAACCACCTGATATAGGACTGTGGTACCAGCCACCTTTTTGCTCTTCTCTAGCAGCTCCGCCTGGAGGAATTGGGTTGCGAACAGCGCGACAACGACTGCGGCGGAAAACAGCGGCATCGATTTCGATCTTGCTTGTTTCATAAAGGAAGCCTCCGTGTTTCGGGGCAACATCGATCTTATCCAAGATTTCCATTTTGAGCACTGGTATCCACTTGCGCGCGGTTCAGAATCGCGACGGCCCATTCTGGATTGGCCGATTACTTGCTCACAGCCGGTGTTATCATGGCTACAGATGTCGATGCTTTCGCCCAGACTGCAGCTGAAGGTCTCGCAGAAGCAGATCCTCACTCCCGGCCTGGTCCAGATGGTGACGGTCCTCCAGCTAAACCGGCTGGAGCTGAAGGACATGATTACCCAGGAGATTGCCGAGAATCCGGTCCTGGAAGAATCGGTGGACGGCATTGAGGAGCTTTCGGCTGAGGAGGTGCAGTCGATTCTCGAGCGGGAACGAGTTGGGGACCCCTCCGATCAGGTAATCCTCGAAACCGTGAACGGCACCGGTTCAGAGCCCGAGATTGCCGCCGGGATACCCGAGGCCTCCCCGGTGGAGTTCGAATTTGATGCCTCGGCACCGGTCTCCCTGGACGGCACCGCACCTGCTCCCGCAGCCGAAGGCGAGATCGCCGAGCCGAAGACCGAGAAAGATCCATTCGACGAGATCGATTTCGGGACCTTTTTCGACGATTATCTAGATCCCGGATATAAGAGTCCCGCTTCGGAGACGGTGGAGAAGCCGTCGTTTGAAACATTTCTCTCTTCTCCCGTCACGCTGGCCGATCATCTGCAGTCGCAATTGGCCGTGCTGGTGATGTCGGAAGCGGTGCGCGACGCAGCCGACAACATTATCGGCAACCTGAACGAGAACGGCTACCTTACCGCCACGCTGGAAGAAATTGCCGATTCCGGCCAGCATTCGATGGCTGAGGTTCAAGAAGGGCTGCGGATCGTGCAATCGCTGGATCCGGCGGGCGTGGGGGCCAAAGATGTTCGGGAATGCCTGCTGTTGCAGATCGAGAGCCGCAACGGGAAGGACGGCGTCGCCTGGCAGATCGTCGCCAATCATCTGAAGCTGCTGGAGACCCGGCAGATCAAGGAAATTGCGAAGCAGCTGGGCCGGCCTCTGGAGCATGTGCAGATCGCCCTGGATGTGATCCGGCATCTGGATCCTTATCCGGGCTTGCGATATTCGGACCAGGGAGCGCGCCAGGTGGAGCCGGACGTCTACATCTTCAAAGAAGGCGACGAATACATCATCCAGTTGAACGACGACGATCTTCCGCAGCTTCGCCTGAACGCGCAATACCGCAAAATGCTGGATCGCGATCAGGAGCCGAGCAAGGAGATCCGTAACTACGTCAAGGACCGCTATGCGGCGGCGATTCAACTGATCAAGAACATCGAACAGCGCAAGCAGACCATCCTGAAAGTTTGCCAATCCATCGTACGCCGGCAGCTTGATTTTCTGGAACACGGCATCGATACGCTGAAGCCGATGATGATCAAGGAAGTGGCCGAAGAGATTGGCGTGCATCCTTCCACGGTGAGCCGCGCGGTGGCTAGCAAATACGCCGATACTCCGCAAGGCGTTTTCGAGCTTCGGTACTTCTTCTCTGAAGCTGTGCAAGGCTCGGCTGGAAGCGCCACTCCGCTCTTGATCTTGAAGCGCCGGGTTAAGAAAATGATAGAAGAGGAAGACACGCAGCACCCGTTAACCGACGAGCAGATCACGGCTCGATTGAAGAGCGAGGGCATCGACGTCACCAGGCGAACGGTAGCCAAGTACAGGGAAGACATGAAGATCCCTTCCACTCATCAGCGCCGGGTCCGCGCCTGAGTTCCTCCTAATTCCGCGAGATCCCGATGAAAATCAGCTATACAGGAAAGTCCGAATCAATTCCGGCTCGGCAGAGAACCAAGCTGGAAGCCAGGCTCCAAAAGCTTTCAAAGGTTGTGGAGCATCGTGGCGAGAAGGAAGCGCATGTGGTGCTGACCCAGCAGCGATTTCTGCACAAGGTGGAAATCACGATGAATGCCTGGGACCATGCCATGGTTGGCATCGGCACCGATGGCGATATCGCCGTGGCCGCGCACGAGGCGTTCGACAAGTTGGAGAAGCAGCTTTTGAAGCTGCGGGCCCGCTGGCGGGACACCAAGCGCGTGCGTGATAAAGAAGCCGACGGGGAGAAGGCGAGCGAGGTTCTGCATCCGGCTCCGCCTGCGGCCAGTTCCAACCGGGCTAAGAAAGCGACCATCGCCAGCAGTACCAAAATGTTGGCCGGTGCGAAGAAAAGTGCGCGCAAGCAGGTATTTCGGGTTAACTCCTCGGACGGCAGCAAGCCCATGACGCTGGAAGAGGCGATGCTCGAAATGGAGGCATCGCAAGATTATCTGGTCTACCGCGACGCGCAAACCGACCGTCTCACGGTTCTCATGCGGCGTTCCGACGGCCACTTCGACTTGATCGAAAGCTAGTGTTCAAAAGAGTCAGCTAGTGGCCAAACGTGTCGCTCGCAAACCGGAGCCGCAGGGCAGCGAGCTGGTTGTCATCACTGGTTTGAGCGGGTCGGGGAAAGCTACCGTTCTCAAGGCTTTCGAGGATCTGGGCTACTACGCGGTGGACAATATGCCCATCGAGCTGATTCCCAAGTTTGCCGAGCTGGCCAAGGATTCGGCGCAAGTGCGGCGCGCGGCGCTGGTGATCGACATTCGCGAGGGCGAACAGTTGGCACAGTTTCCGGCGCTCTTCAAGCGGCTGCGGAAACGCACTCCGGCAACGCTGGTTTTTCTGGAAGCCGACGATCGCACGTTGGCACGGAGATTTAGCGAGACACGGCGCCCGCATCCGCTGGGTACCGAGGCGACGATGCAGAAAAGCTTGCGTCGGGAACGAGAGCTGCTGGCCCCCATCCGCAGCGTGGCGGACCATATCATCGATACGTCGAAGTTCAACGTCCACGAGTTGCGCGAAGTGATCGGGGAGAAGTTCAGCGGCGGGCGCGACGAATCCAGCGTCCGGATCGATATCACCAGCTTCGGGTACCGGCACGGAGTCCCGCCCGACAGCGATCTGGTGTTTGACGTGCGCTTCCTGCCGAATCCGAATTACATTCCGGAGTTCAAAAAGCTCACCGGACGGCACCCCAGCGTGGCGCGCTACATTCGTTCGTTCCCGCAGACTCAGGAGTTTATCGATCGCATCACCGATCTGCTGATTTACCTGATCCCGCACTATATTCGCGAAGGCAAGAGCTACCTGACCATCGGGTTCGGCTGCACCGGAGGCCATCATCGTTCGGTAATGATTGCGGGCGAAATCCGCAAGCGGCTGGCACGCGCCGGGTTTAAGGCGAAAGAGACGCACCGGGATATCGCAAAGTAGGCGCGGCTATTCGACTGGCCTGACACCTTCAATCACTTTGTAAAAAGCAGGGATATCGCTTTCCATTCCATAGAACGACGCATAGAGGTTTCGCTGTCGCACACGCGGCGGAGTCTCGCAGTTGACCGTCCAGATGGATCCGCCGACCAACAGGGGATTCCGGAATACATTCTTCGTCGGAAGGTATTGCCAGCAAGAAAGCGGCAAGCCGCCCAACATAAACTGTCGGTGGACCACCTGCGTCGCACCCTCGCGCACAGCTTCCTTCGCATAGACATAGTCGATGGTGTCAACGTCTGTCCAACTTGAAAAACTCATCAGCGATGAAAACGCTGGCTTTCGGTTCCAAAATGGAGTGACTCCGAACCTCCCTTCGCCGGTACTGCTGACTAGCGCCACGACTAGGTCCAGTCCCCCCTGAGATAGTGAAAGCGCGGTAGCAGTCCACGGGATCGGGACGCGGTAGTCTCGCAGGTAGTGCGAAAGCGGAAATGCCAGATGAGTTGCAACCGGAAAGAAAAACACGACCAACGCGGCAAGTGCGCTTGGCACCCATATTACTGTGCGGAAAAGCGCCCGCCTCAGCTTCGCGCGCGCGGGATGCAGCTTTTGCTCTGTCTTTTGAAGCTGATAGCTGGTGGCGTCGTAATCGATCTTCCAGGCACCGTGTCTTTCGACGAATCAGGCCACGGTAAGAACGAAACAGACGCCGAAGATCAATTGAGGGACACCATTTACAGGCGGGCACAGATATTCGGAAAGGAGAATCGCGAGTGTGATGTAGAAGATCATCCCGAATACGAGAACGGAAGCTTCAGCGGCGAACAATAGAATTCTCTTGAGTGGCCGCATAGGCGAAAACAGTCGTGAGTGATGCTCCTTGGACTTTAGGCAGTGGAACGGACCGGAATGTTCCCGGAGTGCGCGACCCGCGCGGGGAATGGTTTACTCTACAGCTAGATGCGTCTCGTTTGTTTTCTCCTGGTGGCGCTCGGCTGTCGCGCGTCGTCGCTCGGTCCATCGGCGTCGGACATCGACCATCTCTACCCGGGGATTGAAGCACTTTATATCGACATTCACAGCAACCCGGAGCTGGCTTTTCAAGAGAAGCGAACTGCCGCTAAACTGGCGGCTCGCGTGAAAGAGCTCGGGTACGAAGTTACGACAGGCGTCGGCGGTACCGGCGTAGTTGCTCTGCTGAAGAATGGCGCCGGACCCGTTGTTATGCTGCGGACCGAACTGGATGCCTTGCCAGTGACGGAGCAAACCGGTCTGCCGTTTTCGAGCAAAACACCTGGTGTGATGCACGCTTGCGGGCACGACCTACACATGGCTGCCTGGGCAGGCACTGCGCAATGGATGGCCGCGCATCGCAACGAATGGCATGGCACTTTGATGCTGATCGGCCAGCCCGCCGAAGAGGCCGGCGCGGGCGCGTCCGCAATGTTGAAAGACGGGCTCTTCGTTCGTTTTCCCAAACCCGATTTCGCCATCGCCCTGCACGATGACGATACCTTGGCCGCCGGAGTGATCGGCTATCACGCGGGCTTTTTCCGCGCCGCCGCCGACTTCCCGACGGTCACCATCTTTGGCCGCGGAGGTCATGGCGCGATGCCACAAAACACCGTGGATCCGGTGGTGATCGCCGCTCGCACGATCCTGGCTTGGCAAACCATCGTGTCGCGCGAAAACGATCCGCAGAACCCCGTGGTGGTCACCGTGGGCGCGATCCACGGCGGAACGAAGAACAACATCATTCCCGATCAGGTGCAGCTTCTGTTGTCGATCCGGACCTTCGATCCACTGGTGCGTAAGCGCGTGCTGGCAGCCATCGCGCGCATCGCCAAAGCGGAAGCCGAGGCAGCTGGCGCGCCGCGCGAGCCGCTTATCGAATCCACGCCGGGCATGGTCGGAGACGAAGCAGTCTACAACGATCCCGAGCTGACCAATCGTCTGGCGGCAGCGTTGAAAAAAGGCATGCCGTCGGGAAACGTCGTCGAGATGCCCGCTAAAATGACATCCGAGGATTTCTCCGAGTACGGACGAGCCGGGGTGAAAGCTGCGCTGCTGCACATCGGCGCCGTGGATCCCGAAAAGCTGGCCGAGTCTCGCCGAACGGGCATACCGGTTCCCGCTCCGCATTCGCCCCAATGGGCGCCAGTGCGAGATATCACCCTCAAGGCTGCGGTTCAAGCGGAGACCATCGCTCTGCTCGACTTATTGAATTAAGGTTGCATACAAGCGTCAACTTCAGGGAGTGATAATATGCATTCCAGTAAAACCATGCACTCTAGTAAAACGATGAAGCAGACTGCGGCCCTTGCCTTTGCATTGCTCGCATGCAGCGCTGTTCCGAGCCACGCCGCGGAGCCGGACCACGGCGATCTGGATGTCATCCGCGTCCGGCCGAACTTCTACATGATCGCGGGCGCCGGCGGAAACATCGGCGTGCAGATTGGATCGGATGGCGTGGTGCTGGTCAATGCGGGCGTCGAAAGCGCATCCGGCCAGGTTTTGGCCACGATCCGAAAATTGACCGACCTGCCGATCCGGTACGTGATCGACACCAACGCCGACGCGGATTTCGTGGGCGGCAACGGCAAGGTCGCTAAAGCCGGAAAAACCATTTTCACAAACGTGCTGGGCAATCCGGCGCTGGCCGACGCGATGACGAACGGCGGCGCTGCGGCTATTCTGGCGCATGACAGCATCCTGCAGAGGATGAGCGCCCCCACTGGCAAGGCGGCTCCTTTTCCCGACGACGCTTTGCCCACGGAAGCCTTCTACTCCAAGCGCTACACTCTGCGCATGAACGACGAAGGGATTGAGGTTCTTCACGAACCCGCAGCTCATAGCGATGCCGACAGCTTCGTATTCTTTCGCGGCTCTGACGTGGTGGTAGCCGGGGACGTGATGGACACCACCCGATTTCCGGTGATCGATATCGCGAACGGCGGCAGCGTCCAGGGAGAAATCGACGCGCTGAACAAGTTGATTGAACTGGCCATCCCGCCGACGCCTTTTATCTACAAGGGGGTTGGGACCTACGTGATTCCAGGTCACGGGCGGCTCTGCGAACAGATGGAGGTTGTGGATTACCGCGACATGGTGGTGGTGGTCCGCGACGTGATCGCGGACATGCTCAAGCAGGGAATGACGCTCGATCAAATCAAAGCAGCGTCGCCGGCCAAGCCCTATGAGACGCAGTACGGTACAAAAGAAGGTTCGACCAGCGCATTTGTCGAGGCCATTTATAAAAGCTTGACAGTGAAGAAATAGAGAACATGCGATATTCCAAAACAATTTTCGGGCTTACGTTCGCCATAGCGTTACCGCTCATTGCCCAGCCGCCGGGCGGTGGGCGGGGCGGCCCTCCGATGGTTCCCAAAGCGGCGGCGCCCATCGACTTAACCGGCTATTGGGTTTCGATCGTCACGGAGGACTGGCGCTACCGCATGGTCACGCCCGCGCCGGGGGATTATCAAGGCGTTCCGATGACGGGCGCCGCCGTCAAAATCGCGGACGCCTGGGATCCCGCCAAGGATGAAGCAGCGGGCGATCAGTGCAAGTCGTATGGAGCGCCGGCGATACTGCGCGTACCTGAGCACTTGCATATCACCTGGCAGGACGACCAAACTCTGCGCATGGATACCGACGCGGGCAAGCAGACTCGGCTCTTCCATTTCGGCGATTGGAAGGATGCCGAGAGCACTCCGACGCTGCAGGGAGACTCCGTCGCTCAGTGGGAAATACAACGAGCGGGCCCTCGACCAGTCAATGGATCGCTGAAGGTGACGACGTCCCATCTGAAGGCTGGTTATCTGCGCAAGAACGGCGTTCCCTATAGTGAGAACGCCGGTCTGACGGAATACTACGATTTGGTCAAGGAGCGTAATGGGGATGTGCTGATGGTAATTACGATCGTTGTCACCGATCCGATGTATCTGCGCGAACCGTTTATCATCAGTTCCCATTTCAAGAAGCAGGCGGACGACACTGGGTGGAAGCCTTCGGAGTGTTCGTCCAGATGGTGATGCAAAAGAGATCAAAAGGAATTAAACATGACCTGCAATAAAATAGGCCTCACTCTGGCAATATTGCTGTGCGTGGCATTACCGGCTCTGGCGGAGATCGATCTGTCGGGATCGTGGACATCGAAGAATCACGAAGACAATCTGGAGCGCGGCGCGGGGCCGAACCCCGATGACTGGACGGGCCTTCCCTTCAATGAGGCAGGCCGCGCCAAAGCCCTCAGCTTTTCGCAGTCCACCATCTCCATGCCGGAGCGCATCTGCTGGTTTCAGACGCAGTGGCATATCGCGGCAGGACCATTCAGCCTTAAGATCTGGAGCGAAAACGATCCGCTGACGGGCAAAATCAATGCGTGGGTGCTGGGCGGGTGGGAAACTCGCGCGCCCATGACCATCTGGATGGACGGGCGTCCGCATCCTTCGAAAAATGCTCCGCACGATCAGACCGGCTTCACCACCGGCACCTGGAATGGCGACGTGCTGACCGCCTACACGACGCACATCAAGACCGGATACATGCGCCGCAATGGTGCGGCCAGCAGCGACCAGGCCACTATCACCACCACTTTTATTCGCCACGGAGACATGCTGACGCTGGCGTTGGTGATGGAGGATCCCATCTATTTGACCGAGCCGTATATTCTAACGCGGTCCTACATCTCTACTCCGACGCCGGTTGCAGTGGCGGGGCCGCCCTGCATCGTGGGATATGAAGGCGTGGAGTCGGGCCGGGTTCCGCATTATCTCCCAGGAAAAAATCCTTTCGTCGACGAGATGGAGAAGATCTATCACATCCCGGTGGAAGCCGCGATGGGCGGGGCGGAAACAATGTACCCGGCTTTTCGCGACAAGATCAAGGATAAGTTTGTGATTCCGCCCAAGTGCACACGGAACTGCGGAGCGCCTATGCCCGGGCCTGCGCCGAACTAAGCCAGCGCTTGTTCGATGAGGGCGCCGATTCCAGCGAGCGGCTTCATCAGATCGTCGTTCAGGCCGAAGCGGTGCTGGATGTACGCTGGATCGTTGTAGCTGAGCCAGACTTGACCTTTTGCATCCTGCCACGCCAGCGCTTTTAGCGGCAGATCGATAGCCGCGGTGGGAGCGGCCAACATGGCCGGCGTGCCGCCCTGGGGATTTCCAAAGATCAGCAACTGCGTGGGTGGCATTTTCAGTCCGGCCTTTTCGGCTTCGCCGCTGTGATCCACCAGCGCGAACACTTTGATGCCCTTTGCTGTCAGGATAGTCTCCAAGCGATGCAGCGTTTCGGGTACTGAATATTTGCTCGGTTTGCTGATGATTCCGTTTTCTGGGTTCATTTCGCAGCCAGCTCCCTGGTTAGATAAACAGCCATCGCCAATCCCGCGGCCGCCAACACCAGCGCCACCAGGATGGCCATGGTGGAAGGTTTCGTCGCAATGGACTCACCAGTGTTGAGCGCGCGGACGATGCGCACGTGCCGCACGGATGCCATCACGTTCACGAGAACTCCGGCTACCAGCAACGCCGTCCCGAGCGGTACCGACAGCGCCGATGTTTGAAATTGTGGAAGAGTTCGCAGCGACGCCAGCTCGCGCAGGAACAAACCGAAGCGCGCCACCACGAATCCGAAACCCATCAGTGCGATGCCGGTTCGAATCCAGGCCAGAAAGGTGCGTTCTTCCGCGAGGTACGTGCTTGGATCGGTTGGATGTGTGTTGGGAGGCATGTCAGACGGTCACCTGCTTCCATTTTCCACGGCGGAAGAGCAGAATTCCAAGCGCCGCGAGCAGCGAATCGGAGACCACCACCGCGACGTACACGCCATTCGGGCCGAGGCCGGTATGAAACGCCAGCGCCCAGGCGAGTGGGATCTGGCAAAGCCAGAAACATACCAGATTGAGGGCGGTGGGCGTTGCGGTATCGCCAGCGCCATTGAAGGCCGCGGTGATGACCATGCCATAGGAGTAAGAAATATTGCCGCAACTGAACAGGCGGAGTGCACTGACGGCCAGCGGGGCAACTGCCGGGTCGCTGGTGAAGATCCCGATGATTTGCCGAGCGAATACGATGAAGAACGCGCCGATGAGGCCGAGGAACAGCATGTTATACAAGCTGGTACGCCACACTGAACTTTCGGCGCGCGCAGGTTTCCCCGCGCCTAGATTCTGGCCTACGAGCGTTGCGGCTGCATTGCTCATGCCCCATGAAGGCAGGATGGCGAAGATGATCACCTTGAATGCGACTGTGTAAGCGGCGGTGGCGTCGCTTCCGAAGCTGGCGATGATCCGCACCATGCCGATCCAACTGGCCATTTGCACCAGATATTGGAACATGGCGTTCAACGACAGGCGGATGAGACGCCACATGACCAGGAGATTCACCCGCAGTTGCGAAGCATGAACCGCAAGCCGTCCGCGGCCCGAGGTGAGCACCCACAATTGCAACAGAACGCCGATGCCACGTCCGATGGTTGTACCGACGGCCGAGCCGGTGACGCCCAGGCGAGGAAACGGGCCCAGCCCGAAGATCAAACAGGGATTCAGACAAATGTTCACGATGTTGGCGAGCCAGAGCACGCGCATCGCGATGGCTGCGTCGCCCGCGCCGCGAAAAACCGCGTTGATCAGGAACAGCAGGAAGATGGTTGCGCTGCCGCTGAAGATCATGCGCGTATATCCGGAGCCAAGTTTGACCACGTTGTCCGAGCCGCCCATGATGTGGAGCAAGTTTGGGGCGAAGAAATAGCCAAAGATTGCGACGGTTCCCGACACCACCAGTCCGATGACGATGGCTTGCACCGCGACCAGTCCCGCGGCCCGTTCATCTTTTTCGCCCATCCGCCGCGCCACCAGCGCGGTTGCGCCTATGCTGAGTCCCATGGCGATGACGAACACCAGAACGAGGGCGGTTTCCGTGAGCCCGACGGTGGCCACGGCATCGGCGCCTAGGCGCGACACCCAAAACACGTCCACCACGCCGAACAGCGATTCCATCACACCGGACGGTACGCTTTCCAGCAACGTGGCCTTCAGGATTCCCTAGCTAAACCCGGCACGCAAATCCCCCTCCACCCGCGCTACACTAAGAGAACTGTTTCACTCGAGGTCATAGACAGCCGTGAAAACCCCAATCGTATTCTGACGCCGCTTTAGTTTGGGCCGCTTTCGCGCTGCCCCGCCAGTTCACCCCGGTTTTCAAAACGTCTTGAGGATCATTTATGAGTGAGAGCAGTAGCGCAATCCAGGTTCGCAAGTCCAGCATATGGTCCTCGCTGCGCGAAGCGGTGATGGGCTCAAGCCAGGACTTCACCGAAGGCAGCATCAGCCGCGCCATCGTTCTGCTGGCCGTGCCGATGGTGCTCGAGATGTGCATATCACTTCGACCTTGCCGGTTGTCGCGCCAGTGGGTACGGTGGTCGCGATCTGGGTTGCTGATTCGACGGTGAAGGCTGCCGGTGTACCGTTAAACGTGACGCTGGTGGCGCCGGTCAATTTGTATCCCAGAATTGTGACCGTCTTGCCGACTTCGCCGGAGGCCGGGCGTGTTTCGATGAAGGGGGCTTGGCCTGTGGACAGGCTGAAGATTGTGCCAGAGCCGTTGGCGCCGCCTGAATTTGCCGTCCCGTATAAGAGCCCATTAGTGGCCTGGAGCATCCCTGTTGGGTTTGCGCCGTCGGTACACCCTGGTTCCGAACAAAAGCTGTAAAGCGTCGTTAACGTGCCGCTCGGCGTAATTTTGAAAATCGTCCCATAAAAGGTCCCACCACTCACGCTTAACCCGTACAGGTTCCCACTGGTGGCCTGGAGCACCCCCATCGGGCTAAAGCCGTCAGAGCAGCTGGGTTGGGAACAGAAGCTGTAGAGCGTTGTGAGCGTGCCGTTCGGGGTCATTTTGAAGATTGTCCCGTGGCCGTTGGCCCCGCCAAAAGTGGCCGTCCCATAGAGGTTGCCGCTGGTAGCTATGAGCCCCGCGGAGGGGTCTGTTCCATCCGGGCAGCCGCTTTGGGAGCAGAAGCTGTGAAGGGTTGTCAGTGCGCCAGCCGGGGTGATTTTGAAGAGCGTGCCACAGCCTCCGCTGCCGCCAAGGCAGTAGGTTCCGGCTCCGCCAACAGCTGTTCCTCCATAAAGGTCTCCATTGGCGCCCTGAACCAATCCCACGACGGCGTCCGAGCCATCCGCGCACCCGGCTTGGGAGCAGAAGCTGTAAAGTGTCGTCAGAGTCCCGCTCGGCGTGATTTTGAAAACCGTGCCGTGGTTGCTGGCTCCGCCCGCAGCCGTGGTCCCATAGAGATCTCCATTAGCGGCCTGGACGAGTGTTCCATTTGGAGAAGAGCCGTCTGGGCACCCGGCTTGGGTGCAAAATCTGTAAAGGGTCGTCAGCACACCGCTTGGGGTAATCCTGAACACTGTCCCACAGCCCAGGGAAACAGCACAGTTGGCGCCGCCGAGCACCGTGGTCCCGTAAAGGTCTCTATTGGTAGCCTGGATCAGGCCATTCGGGTAAATCCCGTCGCCAGACCCCGATTGGGCGCAAAAATTGTAAACCGTCGTGAGCACGCCGCTTGGGTTAATTCTAAAGATCGTTCCACAGAAAGCATTGGCAGCACAATTGGCGCCACCACGTAGGGTCGTTCCGTAGAAGTCGCCATTGGCGGCCTGCACGAGCCCGGCACCCGGCTGTTTGCCCTCGGTTCCGCTGAAGCTATGCAAGGTGGTGAACTTCACGTCGCTCGCATCTGAGTCGTTGGACTGCGCAGACGCGAGTGTCGCGACAAATCCCAACGCCAGCAACGGCAGGACAAGGCTTATCCGAGGCATTAACAATTCACCAATCGTCATTTTTGTCATATCGAGGGTAATTGCTGAGCAAGTATACACTAAGTTGTCCGGTAGCATCCACGCAGGTTAGTAATGTGAGTACCAAATCAATAAATCGTCAGTTCGACCGGCGATCCCGCGCTGCACCCCAGCGCCTGTGCGGCCGATCCTTGGCTGGCGGCCACTTCGAGATAGCCCGAGCTTCCGACAATCACGAAAAGCTCGCCGGGCGCGCATTCGGAGAACGTCAACGCCAGCCGAGTGATCGCTTGCAATCCGGCGTTCAAAGAAAAGGCGTGCGTGCGAAGGGCGGGGAATTGATCGATGTGGAAATTCGTGGCAAGATTTCCGAAATGATCGGCTTTTAGGATGGTTCCGGTCCAGGTGTGCTTGCCCGTATGCGTGGGTTTATCGAACGAGGCGCGCAAATAATCTTCGATGCGCTTGCCGAATTGAGCGGGCGTTATTCCCGCAGCCAGGTGCGCGGCCACCGGCGAAAAGACATCGCGGCCGTGAAATGTTCGGCTCACCGGATGCAAGAAGAACCGCTCGCTGGTGATATGCCGAACTTTAGGCTGTTCGCGTGCGAATACCAGCGAGAGCACGCCATTATCTGGCGCCACGAAATACTGGCCGCCCATTTCAGCCAGCAATGGCCGCCGTGCGGAGCCGACGCCCGGGTCGACCACAACAACGTGAATGGTCTTCTTCGGAAAATGACGGTAGGCTTGCGCGATAGTGAACGCGCCGTCGGCAATCTCGTAAGGTTGAACGCCGTGGCAAATGTCAATCACCTGCGCGGAGGGCTGGATTCCGAGAATCACGCCTTTCATCACTCCGACAAAATGGTCGGAAATGCCGAAGTCAGTAGTGAGTGTAATGATGGGACGGGTCACCGTCTCAATTTACACGGGAATCCCTAGTCGTGGTCAACGCATTTGCTTCCAACGGGAGCATAGTTGGGGGCGTTGGGCGAGGTGTTGACGAATACCATTCCTCCGGGGCCGATCAAACCGGTCACGATGGGAGTGACAACTCCGGTTGTCAGGTCGAGCGTGCCAACAAACGGGCCTCCATCGGCAGCCGTGTACGCCGAGCCTGGAGCGAACGCTTTCTTACTCAGAGTGTAGACGGCATTCAAGCCCTTGTCGGCGAAGAGCAGAAAGCCTTCGCTGGATGTGACAAAGGCGGTATCGTCGGTTTCAACACGCATCGGCCCGCCGGGCGTTAGATAGCTCAACGGAAGACGCAACACTCGCTGGTCTGAAAGGCTTGGATGACTCACGATGATCAGTTCCTGGTCGCCCTGGCTATCCAGCACGATGTTGCCTAGAGGATCGAGAGTCATCGAATCGGGATCCTGCAGGTTGAGCTGGATGGTCGCGTCGGTGGGTATGTCGATGGCGCTGGCTTCTCCGGCAAGCACCGGTTCGACGTCCACTGTGGTTCCTACCAGTTTGGCGCTGACAATGGCAGGGCCAGTGTTGGGATTGTTCGCGGGATTGGAGGCGCTGATGTAGACTTTGCAGTCTCGAAAAACCAAGTCATCGTACCCGCCGCCGTGAAGTGTAGGACCGAACGTGTATTCTTCTTGCTCGTGAGTTTGCGGATTGATGATGACCAGATTCGGGTTGGCATCTTCATTTTGCAGCGCCCACAAAAGCATCGTATTCGGGTCCATTTTCAAGCCGTCATTATGACCCGGCACGGTGTAGGTATGAACAACGGTACCGTCCATTTTGTATTCGACGACTTGAGTGCTCTTGCCGTCGGAACCGTCCGGGGCATTGCCGTCGCCGTATCCCACGAACACATGATTGTTGAGCACGGCGATGGAATCGGGCGCGCTCAAACCGGCCGGCGCGTTCGCAAATACAGTTAGCTGATAAGGCGATACTGCCTGGGGTGCTGGTGGAGTCTGTCCGAACGCGGAACCCGCAGTCAGACCAAGCGTCAGAGCTGCCAACGGAAGGAGGGAGGTGCTTAAGTTTTTCATGGGTTAGCCAACCAAACTCGCTCAGTATAGCCAGCCCGTGTTACAAATCGCCCTAACGGCGTGTTAATAATGTGTCAATCGCAAACAGCTTTGCGAGTTTAATTGACGGCGAGCATGACCGATCCGGTGTTACTCACCGCGCCGCGAATAGACACCGTGAGTGAGTTTTGGCCTGGATTCAATGACGCCGGGACAACGATGGTAACCTCGAGCACGCCCACCACTGCGGGCGTCATTCGCGCGCTGGCCACAGCGACGCTTCGCCCTCCGACCATCGCCGTGACAAGACCTTGCGGACTGACAGGCGACCCTTCGGGAGCCGCGGCTCCATCCGCAATCGGCGCAGTAAGCGGGCCTTGTCCCGTCAAATACACGGTCAGCAATGTTCCTGGCGACGCCGGATGGGCCTGCCCGTTCACGGCGCCGTCCTGATTTTGTGCGATCGCGTGGTTCTGGGAATCGACAAACAAGCTGGGCGCGGCTGGCTGTACCGTCACTTGTTTCGGCGGAAGGACATGACCTCCGGCCACCACCGTAACTGTCGCCGATCCCACTTGTGTCTCGTACGGAACCTGGGCATTGATTTGGCCTGGACTCACGTAGCCCAACGCCGCGGGAATTCCGTTGATGAAGACGGAAGTGCCCGAAAGAACCTTGAGCCACGGTGCACTGGATACGAGCGCGACAGCCGGCGCCAAGTTAGAGCCGAACAAAGAAACGATGGAACCGGGCGCCACCGGTCCCGGCTGAAATCCACCCGCATTCACTATCGACACCACGCCACCGGTCGCCTGTGCCTGCAAGCCAAACGCGACCACGCTGTCGAGCGTGCCCACATAGACTTTCCCGTTCGCAATGGTCGGCGTTGAGAACTTGACGTACGAGCCTGCGTTGCCCTGATAAAGCTGATGGGTGAGATCGGCCGCATCGAAAGCATGCAACTGGCCGGCGGGGTCGATGGTCCACAGGATTCCGTTTGCGACACCGTTCGCCGAGATGCTGGGAACGGTCCCGAGCATGGCGAATGTCGCGGCACTGGCCGAAACGGGAAGGGCGGAAAGGAGTCCATTCTGAACCGAGAAAGCCTTCACTTGATCGTGCGCCGAGGAAAAATACACGGTGTTATTGAAGTAAGTGGGAATGCCGAAGAGCGGGCCCACCGCGCCGGTGAGCGATTGCACAATCTGGACGTCTCCATTTGGCTGGAAATGGCCCATATTATCGCGATCCAGCAAATAAACCGTACCGGATTTGCTTCCGGCCACCAGCAAATGCGGATGGGCCGCGCTTCCGGCTCCATCGGGCAACAACAGCGCACCGCTCGATCCGAGGTCCAAATCTTTGTCGCTCAGCTCCTTGGCGTTGTAGGGCGTGAAGTAGTCCGCGATGGCAATGCTTTTTCCGGTGGAGAGTTTGAGAATGCTTTCACCCAAGTCTGGACCGCTGGTGTTTGCGTCGAAGGTGCCGTTCGCCGAGACCCCATAAATATTGCCGCTTGAGTCCGCAGCCAGCCCAGCGCCGCCTTGCCAGAAAGACCCGGCGTCCCAATCCGGCGTGTCGCTGAAAACCGCGGATTGCTGCAGCGTCTTGGCATCATAGCCAATGATCCAGCCGTGATAATTTCCCGAATCGCAATGGGACGACCATGCCGTATACACCACGCCGTTCAGGAACAGCAAACCTGCGCGCTCTTTGTACAGCCACGGCTCGAAAGGAACCGTATTTGTCCCGTTGCCGCTGCCCGGAACGGAGGCCTGGATCTCCACCGGACTGCCCGGCCTCTCAACTCCCGTCGTTACGTCCAGCGCATGCAGACGCTGCACGTAGTTGCCGTCCGGCCCCTCCTCGGTCATGGCGACGACATACAAAGTACCGCTGGCGGGGTCGATCACGGGCGTTCCTGTGATGCCCACTTCAGGCGCTATGGAGCTGCATTCCAGATCGGCGGCGGACGCCGTGGTCACGCCTTGCGCGGGATTGAGGAAGCTGACGTGCCACAGCGGCGCGGCAAGTGCGTTGTCGGCGTCGAGCGCGTAGACGCTGTCATGTTCGGTGGCGACATAAACCACGTTGTGGATCCCATTTCCGAGGATGATCACTCCCGGCAGATAGAGCGGCTGAGTATAAACCTGGCCGTCTACCGGATAGCTGAAGAGCTGGCCAAATTGGCCGGAACTGACGCTCGCCGGAGTGAGCAGCGTTTCGTTCAGATTTTGGCCCGTTCGCGCCAGGTCGTTGTGATAGGTCAGGACGCTCACTTGGCAGTTCCACAGGAGCGCGCACAGAAGAATGGGGT
The DNA here is from genome assembly GCA_049518655.1 of Bryobacteraceae bacterium. Lineage (GTDB taxonomy): Bacteria > Acidobacteriota > Terriglobia > Bryobacterales > Bryobacteraceae > Palsa-89. The sequence goes on from JBEKRO010000048.1 coordinate 19,782, forward strand.
GGGTGTGGAGCATCCGCTTGTTAGATTCGTGAGTTACCGCAAAGTTACGGGCCGCGAGTACCAGATTGCGGTCTTCACTTGCCGCTTTTGCCGGGCGCGCGCGATGGACATCAGCCTGCGCGGCTGAAACAGCTCCAGGATTGTCTTCCAAGGTGCGTGGGCGATCCTGTCTCTCACCGGTTCCCAATCGGCGTCCGGGTGGCAGCGGAGCTGAAATTGAATCCGATTTCGTTCGAAAATGCGGTAAATCTGGCCCGCATTGTAGTACTTCGATACGGTGGCCTTTCCTTCGTGCAGTACCGAGGATGTAGGGGCAAACAGATTTCGGAAGCCCATGCGGGCGGCCAGGACGCCCCACTCCGCGTCTTCCCAATAGAACGGGTCGTACCAGCAGGTCTCATGGATGAATTCGCGCAATAATTCGGTTTGAAACAGCGACGATCCACCGCCTGAGTAAGCGTGTTCGACGACACCGCTTCCGGGCGCAGGGCTTAGTTCCACTAGATTTACCAAACCATCTTGCATACTGATGCGGGTGCGATTGGTTTCTGTGCCGGTGAGGGCGCCGGCCATTGTGACGCGGGACGCAACGGAGAACACATCCGGCCCGATGCAATCCAATGCGTTGCATAGCGCGTCGGGATTCACCAGGACATCGCTATTCAACAGGTAAGTCCATCCCGTTGACACGCAACTCATGCCTGCGGCTATTGCCGCTGAGAAGCCGAGAGGACGCCGGGAATAGACAAACGTGCACTTCGGATGGCGATCTTCAACACTCGCGTAGTCGGCCGGCCTGCGAACACCGTTGACGACCACCACCACCGGAACATCCATCGAGAGGCGGGCGGTGGCAAGGTCGAGCGCCTCCAGGCAGTTGCTCAACATTGCCGGATTTCCCCGCTCGGGTATGACGACGCTGAGGGTAGCAGGCGGCGAACACGGGATCCGCACCGCGGGTTTTACATTCCGTAGCCGCGATTGCAAGAGCGTGATGAGTCCGAGCACCAGATCGGCGGCATGCTTCTTCGCGTCCAGCATCCTCGGGAGACGGAGCCGTGGCGCGCGGTTCCAGCGGTTAGCCGCATCGCTGGTCTGGGCGCCGAGCAGCGCGAACCCGAGCTGGCGGGCATCCTGACTGCGGCCGGCGCGCCAGGGTGAATAGGGATGCTGGACGGCGCTGACGAATTCCGTTACTCCCTCTGCTTGAAGAGGGAGAGAAGCGCTGAAATGGATGGGCTGGCAGGTTTCATTGACGATGCGCGCAACCGTCCGATCCTCCCGCGAGATTACCAGCGAGTTTTGATCGCCGGCGCGATTCGCGGGCGGCAGCTTCCCTTCTAGCAAGACAAAGCGGCGTCCGTTGCCCTGGCACGAGAATCCGGCGTCGGCGCGCGACCACAGGGTGCCCGCTCGATCGCGGTCGTGCCAGCCCCACAGCGTCCGCAGAGCTCCCACGGGCTCGCTGCGCGTCCGGAACACGCAGGTGCGGCACTCTTCGACGGTGTCTTCTAGATACGATTGACGGAAATTCTCGTATGGAGCGCCGTTCCAGATGCCGGCCAGACTCGAATTGACCAGACTTCCCATCGGCTTTCGATCCAGGACCTCGCACACCACTACGTCGCCGTTGGCGAGCACATGGGCGGTTTCGAACGGATTCTGATCGCAGAAAAACGCGTTCGATGTGCCTTCCTCCCGGGCGAACGGTTTCGGCCGCGCGATGCTGATTTGAATGAGCCCGGCGTTTGTGGCTGCCTCCTGGACATTGGCCTCGATGTGACCGAGAAACTGGTCCGTCAACTGCCCGTCGGAACGCGTCTCGCATTGCGCGCGATAGGGAACGCCTTCCCGCTGGAGGATGGGATGGATGGAGAGCAGAGGAGCGCCCAAGCGTTCGCCCAATGCCGCCACCCCGGCGATCTGGTCTACATTCGACTGCATTGCCACCATTGCGAGATCGATCATCGGAGCATGGTCCGGCATGAGTTGGCACCGCGAAGCCAGCCGATCCAAACGGCTCTCCAGAGCCTTCAGCGTGCCGCCGCCATAAATGGCGCCAAATTCATCGGCTTCGAGCGTATGCAGCGACACGCTCAGGCGATCCAAGCCCGAAGCCGGCAAGCGATCTACAACGTCCCAAGGAATGGTAACCAGCGATGTAACCAGTTCCACTTGCGCCGACGAAGATTTAGCGGTGCCGATCGCGTCAATCAGCCGCGGATAATTGCCGGACTCCCCGGAATAATTCAGCCGGATGATTTCAGGGCGGTCCAGGGCCGCAACCAGCCCTTCCAAGAGCGCGAAATCCATATCCTCGCCTACACCGCGCAGTGTCTCGCGCGAGCAAAACACGCAACGCAGCGGACAGCGCGACGTGAGCTCGATCCACAGCACTGCCGGAGTTCTTCGATTCGTCACCAGCCGGAGGTTAACGCAGCGGTCGGGTCGAAGGCAACACGCAGCGCGTTACAGTTCACTCAACGCCGCCACCAAAGCCCCCCGCGCCGTGGACACCATCGGATTCGACGCCATCCGAACCTCGGCGATCGCGACCGGCAGTTCGGTTTCCCTCAGCGATTTCTCGAAACGGTCGCGGAACCCGGGCGGCATCACGCTGCCTCCGCTCAGCACCAGCGGAATGGGCCGGTTGAGCTTGGGCATGTTCTGCACACTGGCGAACTGATCCCTGAGCGCCGCCACCAGCGCCTGAATCACGTCGTCATAATAAGTGCTCAGCGCCTGATGGATCTTGTTCACGAAATGCCCGTTGAAGTGGAACGATTCCTCTTTGATGCTCCGAATACGCGTGGCCGGCTCGCCCCGCAACTGCGCTGCGCTTGAATCGATAAAATCGCCGGCCTTCGGGATGCTGAAGCTAAACACCGGCACCGACAGGTACGCCAGACAAACGTTGCACAGCCCGCCGCCGCAACTAATCCCGATGCCGGTGTAGTTGGAGGCTTCCAACTCGCCGTACACCACCGCCAGGCCTTCGGAAATGGGATGTGCGTCAAATCCTAGCTTGGAAAGCATGGTTTTCAGACTGGATTCGTGTTCGTTCACTTCCTCGCTGGCGCCCAAGGGAGCGGCCGGAACGCTGAAGCAGACACGACGCCCCTGTCCCTCGCCCTCACCCATCACCAGACCGACGATTTGGCGGACCAACGTCAAACTGTTGGCCTCGTCGGGATTCAGGACCCCTCGCAGCATGGGCCGCCGAGTTTCTTTGTGGAACAGATTGGCGAAGCGCTCGCTCTCATCGCCATATACCGTGATCTCCGCGTCCTGGACCAGATGCGGAATGCGCTCTTTCTTCAAAACGCCCTGGGTCAGCTTGGAAAATGGAATGTTGACGAAGGCGTTCAGTTGCGTATCGAACTGAATATCCTTGTCCTGGCGCTGGGCAGCGACTATACGGCTGGTGCCGACATCGAGCCCCAGTGCCGAGAGAGTTTGCGAATTTGAAGCAGTCATCAGTTGTACTCCTGGTAGGCGCCTTTTCCGCGCAGCGCCCGGATTGCGTCCCGGTATCGTTTTTGCAGTTTTCCGCGATAGCGTCCCACTGGCAGATTTTCCGCCGCGGCGTTTTTGCGGATTTCGGCGATAGACGCTTCCAGACCCTCACCCATCGATGATGGGCCGGTTTCGATCTTCGCCGCATCCCCTTCAAATCCGAACAGCTTTACGCTCGCCAGCGGCAGCTTGTAGTTGTCCGCGAGCCCAAGCTCGGCGAAAGGCAGGTTCGCCTCCCAGTCCAGGTGATAGCCCACGCCATAATTCGCCGGGTTCACCGACACTTGGGCATGCGCCACGCAGTTTGTGGCTGGAATGTCATAACGAGCGCGCAGCATCTGGGTCAAGACGCGTCCCGCGTAGACCTGCGCGGCGTTGACTGCCGGCTCCCCGCCGCTGCCCTTGCTGCGTGCCTCGAAGGCCACTCCAAAGAAGCTCTGGTTGAGATTGATGTAGATCCAAATATCGTCCGCCCACACGGAGTTTCCGGCGTGATTGGCGAAGTCGCTCTCGCGCACAACACGGAAAATACGGCCAAAACGGTCGATCACGAAGTGGTAGGAATGACGGCGCCTGACGTATTCCAATAAGCCTTCCCCGGCTTGTCGCAACGATCGGTTCTGGTTTTCCTCAAAGGGCGCCCAGTGGCTTTCCGTGGTGTGGTAAACGATGCCAGCCGGAACGCTGCGCCACTCGCCCCCGGAAGCGATTGGATCGGATTGAGCCCGAGCGAATGCCATATAGCGGCGCGGTTCGGTAAACGTGGCGTATTGTTCTTCGATCCGCAGTCCGTTGCTATAGAGGTCGAACTGCGGCGTTGTTTGTACCAGCCAGACTTGTCCGGCAGGCTTGCTCACCGGTTTGCCCGGCGGCAGCATGGCAGTGGTATCGGTGTGCGTCAAGGCCGCTAAGAGTGTGATAACTACGACCGATATTCTTCGTAAGGGGCGCACCCACTCCCGCCGGCTCCCGGCCTTGAGATCCGGGCTTTCCCTCAGGCTTCGCCGCAGAAATTTCAGCCGACCTGCCGGATCGGAGAACCAGCCAGCACGCCACCCCAGCGACCTTCGCCAGACCATTCGAGTAACCAGAGACGTATTGCTCCCGGAGCAGTAGTGCTGGCGGTTGAGGAACACTCTCAGCGAATCGCTCACTAGAACTAGTAGGAATGCTGGTACCCGCACGTTGGTACGGCGGCTCGATTAAACTGAGCAATTGTCCAGTGAAATAGCACCTTATCGTGTTAGAATTGTGCAACCACCTTCAGTAAGAGGGGGAGGGATCATGTTCAGGAAGTTGTTGCAGGCTTCCTCGTCGGAGAGCCGATTTATGGCCCCCGCGGAAGAGCAAAAAGACTCGTCGGCCAGGCCGTCAGCGCCCGGCATCAGTGAACGGAATCGCAACGATTCGTTTGAGAATGCGAAGCTGTCATCCTTCGAAGAGATCTACCATAAGTCCTCCTTTAAAGCCGCTACTTCCACCGCCGCGTGGGACATCATGAAAGTGGCGGACATGATCGCGAGCGAGCATTTGCACGGTCTGTCCCCGGCCGGTAAGCACAGCGCGCTGATGATGGCTCTGGAATCGGCGGGCGTCGCGGTTGAGGACATGTTGCAAGACGCGGTCCAGCGCCAGCGTGTCCTGAACGACTATGAAGACAGCCAGCGCAGACGGTTGGAAGAGTTTGAGAAAATCAAACTCGGAGATAACGACCGGTTGGGCGAAGAGATGGAGGCCATGTGCGCGAAGTATCAGATGCGAATCGCCACTGGCCGGCAGGAAATCGAACGCGAGCGGGCGACGTTTCGCGAATGGCAGGAGCGCAAAGATCGGGAGCAGCGCCGGATCTCTGAAGCAGCCTCGGCTTGTGTCTCGGGCGAGTCTTCGGGATCGAGCGACGCCAGCATCTCGCGCCTGCTGGAGAAAAATTCCGGGCGGTTGAGGGAGTCGGCGTAGCGCCGTTGCGCGCGTCGCTCATGAAAAACGAGGCGAACGACATCGTAAATCGAACTGACGTTTTCGGCAAATAGTTTCTTGTCATTGAAACGTAGCCCATACGCCATCAGGGCCTAACGGCTGTGTGCGAAGAATGGTAAACTGCCATGCAACCTGAATCTAACGCTGTTTTGGAACGGAGATCGAAATCCCGCTTTCCGTTGCGATTGAGTGTTCGATATCGCACGCTTTCAGGCGGCCCATCTCTGGTTGGCGTCGGCCGGACTGTTAACATGAGCAGTCGCGGTCTGCTGATCGCCACGGAAGAAACCAAGGTGCGCACAGGCGCGCGCTTGCAACTGATGGTGGATTGGCCGCCCTTGTTGCACGGAATCACGCCGTTGCAACTCATCGTCTCATGCCGGGTAACTCGTTGTGAGCCCGAAGAGTTTGCCGTCGAACTGGACCAATACCAGTTCCGTACCAAGAAGGCCAAATCGGGTGCACAGCGCACTTCCGAGCCGCGCGGTTAGCTGAGCCGCGCACATAGTAGTAACCGGCCTGCCCTGCGCTGCCTTACGATTTTGCGTAAGCTGGATTCGATGGTTCAAACAAAAACTCCCCCTTTCCGCGCCGACCATGTGGGCAGTCTGCTTCGTCCGCCAGAACTGCTCCAAGCCCGCGACGATGCAAAGAACGGCCGCATCAGCCAGGCGGACTTGCGCCGCGTGGAAGACCAGGCGATTCGTGAAGTTGTTCTTCGTCAAGAGGATCTGGGCCTGGAAGGCGTCACCGACGGGGAGTTTCGCCGCTCCTCCTGGCACATGGATTTCTTGTACCAGGTGGGAGGCACCGCCAAGGTGCAGGACAACGTGAAGGTTCAGTTTCGCAACGACCAGGGCGTCATCGAATTCACCCCGGCCGCTCTGCAGATCAAGGGCAAGCTCAAGCTGGACAAATGCATCTTCGGCGACGACTTTGCGTTCCTGAAATCGGTGGCCCATGCCACGCCCAAGCTCACCATTCCATCGCCTAGCATGATGCACTACCGCAGCGGACGCGCCGCCATCGATCCCGCGATTTATCCCAACATCGACGAGTTTTGGCACGATCTGGCCCAAGTCTACGCGCAGGAGATTGCCGAGCTCGCGAAACTTGGCTGCACTTATTTGCAGCTCGACGATATCAGCCTGGCCTATTTGAACGATCCGGCCCAGCGCGAGCAGGTCAACAAGATGGGCGAGGATGGCGAGCACGCGCATATCCGCCACATCAAGACGCTCAACCAGGCGCTGGCCGCGAAGCCCGCTGGTATGTCGATTTGCACGCATCTCTGCCGCGGTAATTTCCGGTCGTCATGGGCCGCTTCCGGCGGCTACGATCACGTAGCCGAAGCTCTCTTCGGTGAACTGAACGTGGACGGTTATTTCCTGGAATTCGACGATGCGCGCTCGGGAACGTTTGCGCCGCTGCGTTTTGTCCCCAAGGGCAAGAAGGTGGTGCTTGGTTTGTTGACATCGAAACGCGGCGAACTGGAAAACAAAGACGATCTGAAGCGCCGCATCGACGAAGCCTCGAAGTACGTTCCGCTCGATCAGATTTGCCTGAGCCCGCAGTGCGGATTTTCGTCTACTAGCGAAGGCAATGCGCTCACCATGGACCAGCAGTTCCAAAAACTGCGGCTGGTAGTGGAAACCGCGGGCGAGGTCTGGCGCGACTAGCTTTACTTCAATTCCGCGATCATGGCATCCACCTGTTGGATCGCAAGGCCGCCGGCGGCCCAGTGGTAATCGGCGGTGAGCACTTTCGAGATTTCGTCTTTGCTCGCGCCTGACCTCGCCATGCTCTGGATGCGATCGCGCATGGCCTGGAAATTATCGCGGAACTTGACGATCCCCGCGCGGTCTGAAATGGGCCCGTGCCCTGGGATCGCAATATCGAAATCGAGCTTCAGCAGCCCATCCAGCGTCTTGGTCCATTCCAGCGCGCTACCGCCGTTGGCGTAATCGATGAACGGCTGCGGCGGAAACGTCAGGAACAAATCCCCGGTGTGAATCACCTTGTCGGTAGGGAAGACCATCACCGCATCGCCGCCCGTGTGGCCGCGCCCATAGTAGTGAGCGCGAACCTCCTTGCCGCCCAGATAAACGGACATTTCATCGGTGAACGTCACGCGCGCCAGCCCCGGTTGCTTCAACAGAGCCATATTGGCTCGCGCGTTGCGATGCGAGATCACCTCGGCATTCATCGCGAGCATCTTGGCGTTGCCGCCCGAATGATCGTCGTGCTGGTGCGTGTTCAACACGTACTTGATGGCTCTGTCCGTCACCGTCCGCAGCTTCTCCAGGATCTCGTCGTGATTGCGGTCGAACATATCGTCCACGAGGATCACACCTTCATCGGTGACTTGGACCGCAACGTTTCCCGCACCCACGCCCTTGGTCACGCCGATGACATACAAATCGTCCTTGAGTTTTTGAATGCCGATCGGTGGCGCGGGTTGTGTCTGCGTGTAAGTGAGCCACGCGCCTGCCAAAGCCGCTGCCACCGCGCATCCTCGTATCACAATCGTCCGCCGCATGCGGGGCAATGTATCACATTTTCCGGATAGTGCTTTCCGGATACTCTTAAGTTATGCGCGTCTCGCTTCTCCTGTTTCTGATCGTCGCTGCGTCCGTGTGGGCTCAAAGTCCACCCGCGTGGGTGCAAAAGAGCAACCAGAATTCCCAGCTCCTGATCGCGATCATGGCACGCTACGCGCCGGAGGATGCCGCCGCGGAAGGCGTACCCGGATTGGACGAGCAGGTCAGCAGTTCCACGCCCGGTGAACCCGAGCGCTTCCGCAAGGATCTGTCCGCTGCGCGCGACGAATTAGAAAAGCGCCTTGCTGGCGAAAAAGACGCGCTGGTACGCCAGGATCTTGAGATCCTGATCGCGCAAGTGAATCGCGACATTCGTGCTTCGGAAGCACGCGAGCGCATCCTGCTGCCGTACGACGACGTCGCCGGCACCATCTTCTTTGGCATCAAGAGCCTTCTGGACGATCAGATCACCGCAGATCGCCGCCCCGCTTCCGTGGTTCGGCTGCGCAAGTACACGGGCCTCGAGTCCGGCTATGAGCCCCTCACGATTCAGGCCGAGAAACGCTATCGCGAGAAGCTGCAAACGCCCGGGCTGGTCGGGCCATCCAAACTGGCGGTCAACAAGAACCTGGAAAACACCCAGGCCTACATCACGGGCATCGATCTGCTGCTCGAAAAATACAAGATGGCCGGCTACCAGGACGCGTTTACAAAACTGAAGGAACAGCTTGCGTCCTATGACGAGTTTGTTCGCACCGACGTCTTGCCGAAGGCGCGCGAGGACTTCCGGCTTCCACCCGAGCTCTACACCATCTCGCTCGAAAATTACGGCATCGACTACGGTCCGGACGAATTGACGCGCCTGGCCCACCAAACGTTTTCAGATTTGCAGAGCCAGATGCAATCCATCGCGGCGAAAATCGCGAAAGAACGCCATCTGTCGTCGCCGGACTATCGCGCCGTGATCGCCGCTCTGAAGAAAGACCAGATTCCAGGCGATCAGGTGCTGCCGCATTATCAAAAGCGACTGGCGGAAATCGAGGGTATCATTCGACGCGAGCACCTGGTCACGCTGCCCGATCGCCCGGCCATCATTCGATTAGCCTCGGCCGCCGAAACCGCGCAGCAGCCCGCGCCTCACATGGAGCCTCCGCCGCTGATCAACAATCATGGCGAGCGCGGCCAGTTTGTGCTGCCGCTTGAAACCACCGGCAAAGGCGGCGAGACGCTCAAGTACGACGATTTCTCCTTTGCGGCCGCATCCTGGACGCTCACCGCGCACGAAGCCCGTCCAGGCCACGAGTTACAATTCGATGCCATGGTGGAGCGCGGCGTATCGCTGGCGCGCGCGCTGTTTGCCTTCAACAGCACCAACGTTGAAGGCTGGGGGCTCTATTCGGAATGGTTCATGCTTCCCTACATGCCGGACGACGCCAAACTGGTTTCGCTCGATTACCGCCTGCTGCGCGCCGCGCGTGCGTTTCTCGATCCGGAATTGCAGCAGGGCAAAGTCACGCCCGAGCAAGCCATGCAAGTCCTGGAAAAGGACGTAGTCTGTTCGCCCGCGTTCGCCACAGAGGAGGTGGAGCGCTACACATTCCGCATGCCCGGCCAAGCACCCTCGTATTTTGATGGATACACGCGCTTGCTCGAGATTCGCCAGGCCACCGAAAAAGCTCTCGGCCCCAAATTCAACGTCCAGCGCTTCCACGACTTCATCCTGTCGCAAGGCTTGTTGCCTCCGAATCTGTTGCGCAAAGCCGTGATGGAAGATTTTGTACCTTCTAGCCCTAGGGCGTGAAGGCCACCAGCCACAGCGTCCCCGATATAATGTGAGCGACGTTCGAAACACCCATAGGAGACAGGTTTGGAAAAACAGACGTTCGACAAGGGCCTCACCATTCGCCGCGATATGTTCGGCGCCGAGCTTGCCGACAAGGCTTGGGCGGCTGCCGACGATTTCAACCGCCCGTTCGAAGAGCTGGTGAATCAGTATTGTTTCGGCGAGATCTGGTCGCGCCCCGGCCTGGACCGCAGGACGCGCAGCATTGTCACGCTTTCGATGCTCACGGGCTTGAACCGGCCCAATCAAATTCGCGCTCATGTGAAGGGCGCCATCGCGAACGGAGTCACCAAGGAAGAGCTGAAGGAGTTGTTCTTGCAGGCGGCAATTTATTGCGGCGTGCCCGCGGCCGTGGATAGCTTTCGCATCGCCCGGGAAGTTTTCAAGGAGATGGGAATCTGAACGGGTGCGTCAACGCCATCTACGGCGTTGCTTTGAACTTTCGCGGCGAGCTGGAATCCCTGGCCGAGCAGTTGCATCGCGATCCCTACCAGAAGCTGCCCGTCGCCCCCGTGCTCTACCTCCGCCCTCGGAACACTTGGAGCGCCAATGGCGCGGCCATCTATTTGCCCTCCGAGACGAAACAACTGAAGATGGCGGGCACAATCGGCATCCTGATCGGCCGCGTGAATCAAATTGCCGGCTACGTCGCGGTGAACGATGTGAGCATTCCTCACGCCTCCTATTACCGGCCCGCGATTCGGCAGCGCTGCCGCGATGGATTTTGCGTGATCGGTTCAGACAGAGTGGATCGGCAACCGCGGGAGATTCGGATCTCAATCAACGGTGAACTTCGCTGTCACGCCAGAATTGCGGATCTGATCCGACCTGCCGATCGCTTGATCGCGGACATCAGTGAGTTTATGACTCTCCAACCCGGCGATATCGTGCTTGCCGGCGAACCGCCCGATGCGCCGCTCGCGCAGGCCGGCGATCGAGTGCGTGTAGAAGTCGATGGGCTGCCCGCCATCGAAAATGAAGTCGTGCCGGAGATCGCACCCAAATGAAGTCCGCGCGTGTGGCCTACGCCGGCGCGATTCACCACGCCACCGAGCAGAACGGCTGCTTACGATTGACCGACGGTCGAGTTGTAAGTGAAGACGCTGTCGTCTGGCTACCGCCCATCCAGGCGGGAACTATTTTCGCGCTGGGTCTCAATTACGCCGACCACGCCAAAGAGCTCGCTTTCAAAGGGCCCGACGAGCCGCTGGTCTTCTTGAAAGGTGCGCAAAGCCTCTGCGGCCACCTTGGGACAACGCGCCGCCCGCGCGACGTCACATACATGCATTACGAGTGCGAGTTAGCGGTGGTGATCGGGAAGACAGCTCGGCGGGTGTCGAAGGCAAATGCGTACGAGTACGTCGCTGGGTACACCGTCGCGAACGACTATGCGATTCGCGATTATCTGGAAAACTACTATCGCCCGAACTTTCGCGTGAAGAGTCGTGACTTTGCGACACCGTTAGGCCCTTGGTTGGTGGATTCCGCCGAGGTCCCAGATCCGATGAATCTCCCATTGCGAACGTTGGTCAACGGTAAAGTAACTCAGGAAGGCAATACGCGGGACATGATTTTCGATATTCCTGCGCTCACCGCCTATCTCAGCGAATTTATGACTCTGTCTCCAGGCGACATCATCCTGACTGGGACGCCCAAGGGGCTCGCCGATGTGCGGGTTGGCGATGAAGTAGTTACGGAGATTGAAGGAATCGGCAGTTTGAAAAACACAATCATTGGCGACGCTCAGGAGAACACCCATGTTGGATGAAATCAGTATTCGCGATGCCGCCAGGCGTCTGGACGAATCGGAGCGCGCGCGCACCCAGATTCGGCAGCTTTCAATCCAACATCCGGGGATGAATATCGACGATGCGTACGCCGTGCAGAAAGCCTGGGTCGGGCTCAAGACTAGCGCCGGTCGCGTGGTGAAAGGCCACAAAATCGGCCTTACTTCGAAGGCCATGCAGTATTCATCGAACATCAACGAGCCCGATTACGGCGTACTGCTCGATGACATGTTCTTCGCCGACGGCTCCAGCATTCCGACCGAGCGTTTCATCGTGCCGCGCCTGGAAGTGGAACTCGCGTTTGTGCTCGGTAAGCCGCTCCAGGGACCGAACTGCACCATTTTCGACGTGCTGAGTGCAACAGAATATGTTACGCCGGCCGTGGAGATCATCGACGCGCGCATCCAACAGGTGGACCCCGAGACAAAAGCTACGCGCAAGGTTTTCGACACCATCTCGGACAATGCCGCGGGCGCGGCCCTGGTTGCAGGCGGCCGTCCGTTTCGTCCGCTCGATACCGACCTGCGCTGGGTCTCGGCGGTCTGCTATCGCAACGGCGTGATCGAAGAATCGGGCGTCGCGGCGGCTGTGCTCAATCATCCTGCTAACGGGGTGGCGTGGCTTGCGAATAAATTTGCCGCGCACAACGTCAGTCTCGCGGCGGGCGAATTGATCCTGGGCGGATCGTTCACGCGACCCGTGCCCGCGCGGCGCGGCGATACGTTCCATATCGATTATGGCCCGTTCGGTTGCATCTCGTGTCACTTTGAATAAAACCAATGGAGCTGAAACCGAACACATTCAAGTCCGCGCTGAAGAGCGGTGAGCGCGCACAGATCGGCTTGTGGCTGGGCCTGACGGATCCGATTTGCGCCGAGATCTGCGCGGGCGCTGGTTTTGATTGGCTGCTCATCGACGGTGAACACGCGCCCAACGATGTCCGCTCTATCCTGGCTCAACTACAGGCGGTCGCGCCGTATCCCGCGCACCCGATTGTGCGGCCGGTGTCTGGCGACGTCCAGCTCATCAAGCAACTGCTCGACGTCGGCGCGCAGACGCTGTTGGTGCCTATGGTGGAGAGCGCCGAGCAAGCCAGGCTCTTGGTGGCAGCTATGCGCTATCCGCCCAGTGGCATTCGCGGCGTGGGCGCGGCGCTGGCGCGCGCTTCGCAATGGAACCGTGTCACCAATTACCTGCACGACTCGAACGATCAGATGTGCCTCCTGGTCCAGGTGGAGACGCGCCTCGGACTTGAGAATCTCGACGCGATCGCAGGGGTGGAAGGTGTGGATGGAGTCTTCATCGGCCCGTCCGACCTATCGGCTGCGCTCGGGCACCTCGGTAAGCCTGGGCATGTGGACGTGCAACAAGCCATCGAAGACGCCATCCGCCGCATTCGCGCGTCAGGCCGCGCCGCGGGTATCTTGACCACCGATGAAGCGCAGGCGCGCCGTTACCTGTCGCTCGGCTGTACCTTCGTGGCCGTCGGTCTGGACGGCAATCTGCTCATGCGTGCCACTCAGGACCTCGCGGGAAAATTCAAAAAATAGACTTCCAACATCAAACCCCTTGCGCTTCTACACGTCTTACGGTATAGGTAGAAGCGCAAGGTATGCCGCCAACCAAGTCCGATCTCCCGCAAGGCACCCTGGATCTGTTGATCCTGAAAGTCATCGCTCTCGGGCCGATCCACGGCTATGCGATCGCGCAGCGCATCCAACAGATCTCGCGCGAAGTCTTACAGGTCCAGCAAGGCTCGCTATATCCGGCGCTGCATCGTTTGGAAAATAAGGGCTTCCTGGTGGCCGACTGGAAGGAATCGGAAACCGGCCGTGAAGCGAAATACTATCGGCTCACGGCCAAAGGCCGGTCGCAGCTCAACTCCGAGACGGCGAACTGGAAGCGGCTGGCAACGGCGATTGGGTTGATCGTTAACTTCGCGGAAGGAGAAGCGCGATGAACGAAGAACAACTCGACCGCGAGCTTCGTTTCCATTTCGATCAATTGGTAGCCGATTACGTCCGTCAGGGATTAACCGAGACGGAAGCTCGCCGAAGAGCGGGGCAGGAGTTCGGAGGAATAGATCAAGTGAAAGAAGAGTGCCGGGACGCGAGATCCACGCTGTGGCTGGACAGCACCTTGCAAGATATCCGCTTCGCGCTGCGCTCCATGCGCAAGAACGCCGTTCTAACCAGCACAGTGATTGCGACTCTCGCGCTCGGCATCGGCGTGAACACGGCCATCTTCAGCGTGGTGAACGCCGTTTTGCTGCGGCCTTTGCCTTACGCGCAGCCGGATCGGCTGATTGCTCTCTTTGAGACCACGCCGCAACTTCCGCGGGCTTCCGCCTCCTATCTGAACTATCTGGACTGGCGCAGGCTCAACAACACCTGCGACGAGCTTGCCGCACTGCGTTGGGGGGACTTCAACCTTACGGGCTTTGGCGATCCCGAACGTCTGCACGGCCGGATGGTATCGGCGTCGGTATTTTCGATGCTGGGCGTCTCTCCGGTCATCGGACGCACGTTTACGGCAGATGAAGATCGCCCCGGCGGCAGGCCGGTGGCCTTGATCAGCGAATCTCTTTGGCGCAGGCGCTTCGGAGCGGACACGGGAATCCTGGGACGGGCGCTCACCCTCAACGGTTCCGCCTATACCGTGGTTGGCATTCTGCCCGGCAGCTTCCAGTTTCCGTTCCGCTTTGGCTCCTCCTCCGAGGAGGTTGCGGTTCCTCTTGGTCAAGTAACAGACCCACCCATGCTAGATCGCCTCTTCCATCCGGGCATCCGCGTTGTCGGCCGCCTGAAAACTGGCGTCGCCATCGAGACTGCCCGCGCCGATTTCACGCGGGTCGCAAAGGCGCTTGCTCAGGAATACCCGAAGGCAAATGAAGGACACGGCCTGTCGGTAACGCTGTTAAAAGATGAGTTGGTGGGATATGTTCGCGGCGGGCTGTATCTGCTGATGGGCGCCGTCATCTTCGTGCTCTTAATCGCGTGTGCCAATGTCGCGAATCTTCTGCTGGCACGAGCTACCGCGCGCGAGCAGGAAATCGCCATGCGAAGCGCCCTCGGAGCCAGCCGCTTCCGTATTGTTCGTCAAATGCTCACTGAAAGCCTTCTATTGGCCTTCGCAGGTGGCCTGCTTGGTCTGCTACTGGCATCGACGACCACGGTATTTCTCGTAAAGTCTGAAGCTCGAGTGCTCCCGCGTGCGGAGCAGATCACGATGGACAGCCGCGTACTTTTGTTCACCTTCGCCATGGCGGTGCTGACCGGTTTTCTGTTCGGCCTCGCGCCCGCGCTGCAGGTCTCGCGTTCTGGAATCCGCAACTTCGGTCGAGGCGTGGTGGCCGGCCGTCGCGGATTTCGCGATCTGCTCGTGGTTGGTCAAGTGACTCTGGCGTTGCCATTGCTCGTAGGAGGCGCTCTGCTGATCCGGACACTGTGGAACCTGAACGGAGTGGACCCGGGTTTTGATCCGCACCACACGCTGGCGATCGACGTTTCGCTTTCGCCTTCAGCCGCCTCTACGGGTCCTTCCATTCGCCGCGCTTATGACGACCTGATTCGGCGGCTTGAGAATCTTCCCGGCATCGAGGCCGCGGCGGCAGTCGGCAATCTCCCGATGACGGGTGACGACACTGCCGCCCCGATATCAGTGGAGGGGCGTCCAGTCTCGAAGACTCAGTATGACCTTCCGATTGGGCTTTTGTATCCCACTACGCCCGATTACCTGCAGGTGATGAAGATTCCGCTACTGCGCGGGCGTTTTATTAACGAGCACGACAATCTGACTAGCCAGCCGGTGATGGTGATTGACGAAACAACCGCTCGTACTCTATTTCCAAACGAAGATCCGATTGGCAAACGCATTGTGGTGGGCACAGGCCGGCCGAGCCAGATCATCGGAGTGGTTGCGCATGTGAAGCATAGTGGTCTCGATGACGACGTCACCGCCCGATTCCACCTGCAGCTCTACTATCCCGTGGTCCAACTACCGGACGCCTTTTTGAAGTTCACCGTGAGTGGCGGGGAGATGTTCATATTACGTACGCGGTCCAACCCGCTAGCCGTTATCGATGCTGTCCGCAATGAAATTCGCAGCGCGGACGCTGATGACGTCGTGTCCAGCATTCGGGCTATGGACGAAATTGTTGCGGGAACCCTGGCGTCGCGCCGCTTCTTGCTGACGCTGCTGGGAACGTTCGCGGGCATCGCACTACTACTGGCGTCGGTGGGAATCTACGGCGTGATTTCGTACTCGGTGAGCCAGCGGACGCGTGAAATCGGGATTCGAATGGCGCTAGGCGCTAAGCCGGGCGATATTCTCAGATCCGTGGTCGGCCAGGGCGCGCTTCTATCGATGGCGGGCATTGCGCTCGGGATCATTGCGAGCGTTTTTCTGACGCGATTTATGAGCGGTCTGCTCTTTGGAGTCGGAAAAACGGATCCGCTGACCTTCAGCGGCGTGGCAATCGCGCTCACTGTCGTCGCGGTTGCGGCCAGTTTTCTTCCCGCGCTGCGAGGGGCGAAAGCCGATCCTTTATCGGCGCTGCGGTGCGAATAGCCCTACTTCGCCGCCGCCTTGCGTTTCCAAACATCCCATGCGCGCTCGAACCCATCCTGAGGTGCCGTCTTCTTGGCTTCTTCCGGCTCGAAATAGGTGACTTTCCCGCCCAGCAAAATCGCTTGCTCTTGCACTCGTGCGTTGAGGTCGAGATAGACTGCGCGGCCCACCGCCACTTTCACCGACTCGCCGACCACAACGGCGCCGTGTCCACGCATCAGCGCCGCCGGATGGCCGCCCAATACTTTCGCCAGCGCTTCTCCGCGCTTCGGGTTCGATACCAACATATCGGTCATGCCATCCACGTCGCGGATCTCGAACACCGGAACGCCCAGGCCGATAAAGGCCCCCATGTGCATCACGGCGCGCAAAGGCACGGAGCTGACGCTGAACGGGATCACACCCGGCGAATGATCGTGAACGATGGCCATTACGTCCGGACGCGCCTTGTAGATCTCGCCGTGGATGAATCGCTCGCGATAGCTCAAGCGAGTATCGTCAATCGGCTTGCTATCGAGATCGTATTCGATAATGTCGGCCGCCGTTACCAGACCAGGCGCCAGGGAGCGCGAAAGAAAATAGCGATTGGGATTGGCGGGATCGCGCACGCTCACGTGCCCGTATCCGTCCAGGATGCCTTCCGACGCCAGGATGTGATTGGCGGTAACGAGATCGTCAATGAGCGCCTGATCGCGCGGCGCTTTCGCCGTTTGGGCAATTGCCATGGTTGATAAGGCAAACAGGGCCAAGAATTTCATGCCTGGGATTCTATCACGCGCCATAATGTTACCCATGATTGGATTCATCGGTGTTCGACTCATGGGCGGGGTCGCTGTGCTGCTTGGAGTGTGTGTTGCCGCTTGCGGAGAAGACTCGCCCGCGACACTGCGCCAGTTGGCGCACGATTATTACGAGTGGCAGACCCGCGAGTTTCCGGTGGACACGAGCGGCGCCGGTTTACACACTTACGATGGCAAGTTGACTGACTATTCGCCGGCTGCCATTGCGGCCCGTCAGCGGCACATTCGCGAGCTGCTGGAGCGCGTCCGCGTGATGCATACTACTGGCTGGTCGAAGAATGATCGGATCGATCGCGTGTTGTTTCTATCGCAGCTCGAGCGTCCCGACTTTGACTCGCGCGTTCTGAAACCGGAGCAAGCCAATCCGCTCAAATATGTCGATGAGTGTAGTAATGCGGTTTTCTCCTTGCTTCAGAAAGATTACGACACCCATCGCCACCGCGCTCTTTCGGCCGAACAGCGGCTGCAGGCCATGCCTGCGATGCTGGCCCAGGCGAAGGTGAACCTGACCGCGCCGGTGCGCTTGTACGCGGAGTTGGCAATTGAATCGGCGCGCGACATCGATCCCCTCTTTACCCAAAGCCTGATGACTCTGGCGGATGAGTTGTCGCCGGCCGAGCGCGAACAGTTTGTCCAGGCGCGAGATCAGGCCCTGAAATCGATTCACGCCTTCGCCGCTAATCTGGCAGCGCAGGTAAATAAAATGCCTGCGTTTCGTCCCATGGGTCCCGACAACTACAACTACTTGCTTCATCATGTTTATCTGCTGCCGATCGATGCCACGCAGCTTGCGATGTTAGGTGAAGCGGAGCTGGCGCGATACAGCGGGTTGGAGGCGCTGCTTCCAAATCCAGCGATGGCCAATCCCGATCCGTCGCGCAGTAAAAGCATCCCGCGCAACCAAGAGGAATTCCTCTCCGCATACGAGAGCCGGTTGAAAGATATTCTGGGGTTTTTGCGGGCCCAGAACCTGATCACGATTCCAAGCTACATGGGAGCTTTCCATATCCGTCAGCTCCCGGAAGCGTTCAAGCCGACGAACCCGGGTGGCTTCATGAATCCTCCGGGAATCTATGACCAGGACAGCAGCGGTATGTATTTCATTCCGACGTACGCGCCGGATAGCAAGAACTTCTACATTCGCGCCGCCATCGAAGAGCCGCGGCCGATTCTCGGTCATGAAGGGATTCCGGGCCATTTTCTGCAACTTTCCATCGCGAACCATTTGGCGGACGAAATCCGCCGGCATCATGAGGACAACGTTTTCATCGAGGGCTGGGCTTTGTATACCGAGGAGATGCTGTTGCGGCGCGGCTTCTACGCAGCGGGGTCGGCCGCGGAAGGTCAAATTCTGCGGTTGTCGCGCTATCGCGCGGCCCGGGTGGGAGTGGATGTGAACCTGCACACTGGACGCTGGACCTTCGATCAAGGAGTGAAGTACTTCATGGAGGCGGGAGGGCTGGACAAGGAAGCGGCTACAGGGGAGGCGGCCGGTGCGGCGAGCGATCCGACGCAAAAGATGACATACATCACGGGCAAGTTTCAGATCTTGCGATTGTTGGGACGATATCGCGACAAGATGGGCCCCCAGTTCAGGCTGAAGCGCTTTCATGACGATTTGCTGGCGAGCGGGAGCCTGCCGCTGTCGATTCAAACCTGGATCTTGCTGGATGATCCGAGTGATCTCGACAAGGCGATGAAGGAGTAGCGGACATAGAAATGGGCCGGACTCGGAAGTCCGGCCCCGGAATATCGCGGCCTCTATTGACTACAATTCCATTGGCGATGGCGGCGCGCGTGGCCGGATCCACTCCGGTCCATACCGATCCGTTCCACTCCGGCGTCACCAGCAGTGAAAGTTGGGCTGCGTTGGAGAGATATGCGAAGGCGCGGCCTGCTCATTCCCTAGCCTTGATTGCGAGGAGGTAATCAGCATCTAGCCCCCTTGGCAGCTAAGTGTGAACCAGAGCTTCTACTAAGTGATGTGCCTGCGCCGCTAACCTCAATTGATGGACCTCTCGGTCCAGTACCTGTGTGCTCGCACGCAGGGATGTTGGATGGCTGCGATTCATAGCCAGGCAGCAGCAAGGAATAATGGAGGTGGATGCCGCGTGACACGCTGCTCGACTTCTTCGATGACTTCGCCGGGCTCAATGACGAGTTCCTCATCTATGACGATGGTTTCCACGCGCGGCACTACCGGTATCGCGAGATCGCCGAGCGCGCGCGGGCGTTTGCGGCGAAGCTGCGTGAAGCTGGCATCGGCCGGGATGAGAAGATCATTCTGTATGGCGAGAACCGGCCGGAGTGGATCGTCGCGCTGTGGGGATGCCTGCTCGAAGGCGTGATCGCGGTTCCGATCGACTATCGCTCGTCGCGAGAATTTGTCGAGCGCATCCAGACCATTGTCGGAGCGCGAATGGTGCTCACCGGAGACGAGGCCGGCATGTACGATGGCCACGCGGCAGCGGAGTCCGCTCAGGCGGTGCGGATCACCAAGGATCAAACGGCCGAGATCATCTTCACTTCCGGCGCGACTGCGGAGCCCAAGGGCGTCATCATCACGCATCGGAACATTCTCGCCAACATTGTTCCGGTGGAGGGCGAGGTGAAGAAGTATCTGCGCTACGCCCGCCCGTTCGCGCCCATCCGATTTCTCAACCTGCTGCCGTTGAGCCACATGTTTGGACAGGCGATGGCGACGTTCATTCCGCCGATGCTGCCGGGCGTGGTGGTCTTCATGCGCGGATTCAGTCCCAACGAAATCCTGCGGCAGATTCGCACGCGGCGTATTTCAGTGCTGGTGTCGGTCCCGCAGATCCTGGAGATCCTGCGGACGCATCTAATTCAAATGTTTCCGGAACTGCGCCAGCTCAAGCTTGGGAGACGCCACTGGCTGCGACGCTGGTGGCGCTATCGCAAAGTGCATCGCTTGTTTGGCTGGAAGTTCTGGAGCTTTATCGTGGGCGCAGCACCCTTGCCGGCCGATCTGGAAGCGTTCTTTTCTGAACTGGGATTTCTTGTGATCCAAGGCTACGGTCTCACCGAGACTGCGCCCATCGTGACGCTGAATCATCCGTTCCACGCGCGGCAAGGGAGCGTCGGTAAACCGATCGCGGGCGTCGAAGTGAAGATTGCTCCCGATGGCGAGATCCTGGTGCGCGGTGAGAATGTGACGACCGGCTACTTCCAGCATCCGGAGGAAACCGCGCGCGCGTTTGAAGGCGGTTGGTTCCACACGGGCGACATTGGAGAGCTCAAGGACAACGGCGAGCTGGCCATACTGGGCCGCAAGAAGGAAATGATTGTGACGCCGGAGGGCCTCAACGTTTTCCCGGAGGACGTGGAGAACGTGCTGAAGCAGCAGCCGGGCGTTCGCGATGCCGCGGTGATTGGAACCGATCGTGTGCATGCGGTCTTGATTCTCGACGCCAAAGCCGACGCCGGAGAGATAGTACGGCGCGCCAATGCGCGTCTTGCCGATTACCAGCGGGTGCGCAGCTTTTCGCTATGGCCGCACGACGAATTTCCGCGCACCGAAGGAACCGGCAAGCTGAAGCGACTGGATATCGCGAGAGGCGTGCCGCCCCCGCTTGAACCGTCCGCTATCGATCTGAATGTGCCGCTGGAAAACCTGACGTCGCTGGAACGTGTGGAACGGATGGTCGCGCTTGGAATGGATGAAGCGGAGGTCAGCAGTGTATCCGCGGAAGAGGTGACTGATTTTCCGGCGTGGAATCGGCGCGGGCTGGCCCGAGCGGCACGGCGGATTTTCCTGCCGGGATTCCTGTTGCCGCTGAATCGAATCTTCGCTCGTGTCCGCGCGTATGGTTTGGAAAACCTTCGGGACCTGCAGCCGCCTGTCATCTTCGCCGCCAATCATCAGAGCTATATGGACGTGCCGGGGATTCTCGACGCGCTACCCGCGCGGTGGCGCTACCTGGTGACGCCTGCGATGCGCAAGGAATTCTTCGAACAACATTTTCATGGCCGGAGCTTCACCAACAGCCTGAACTACTATCTGTCGACACTTTTCTTTAACGCCTTCCCCATCCCGCAGCGTGAACCCGGCGCGCTGGCGACGCTGCGCTATATCGGCGAGCTGGCGAACGACAATTGGTGCCTGCTCATTTTTCCCGAAGGGAAGATGACGCGGAACGGTGAAATCGCGCCATTTCAGCCGGGCGTCGGGATGATCGCGTCGAAGCTCGGAATTCCCGTGGTTCCCATCCGCATCGAGGGCATGGACCGTGTGCTGCACGAGGGTTGGAAGATGGCGCGGCCAGGAAAAGTCGAGATCACTTTTGGACCGGCGCTGCGATTGACGGGCGACGATTATCTGGCGCTCGCGCGGCAGGTGGAAGAGGCTGTGCGAAAGTTGTAAACTCTCCCTCTGGTCGCGGCTCAGAACAGTTCGATCTGCTCCTTCGGCGTCACCTTGGGCTTGCGCGGCGTGCGTAACGGACTGCCCACTACGCCCAGAACCTGGATGCGCGAGAGCGCGGCTCTCGGGACGAAAATGCGCTGGTTTTGGAAGCCCGGATCGGGCGGCACCACCGAAAAGCCGAAGGTATCGAGTAGCAAAAGGTTGTTGGATAGAATTCCATCCATGGCGTCGCCATCGCGAAAATGCATCCGCAGCCAGAGCCCTTCCAACTTGGGCCGGGTGGTGAACAGACGCAGCTCTTTGCGCGGCTCGCCTTGCTGGAAATCACGCACGAAGCAGACCAGTTTCACCTCGTCATAGGGCACGATGCTGACGGATCCGCTTTGGGTCATCAACTCCAGCCCCTCCGCCAATAGATAGCCTTGTGGATTGACGAAACCTGACAAAGTGTCGCGGTCAAAGCGCGAAACCAGAACCTTCTTGTGCGTTGAGACCCCCAAATCCCTCCTTCAGGGCGAGTGCCGGGCGTTCGAGCACGCCAGAATCACTTTTCTTCCAAACAAATTTGCGAATATTGTATCATTGGCAGAATGCGATCCGTTGACGGGATCTCGGCTCCGATAGCATCGTTTCTCGACTTTTGCCGCATCGAGAAGGGTCTATCGCGAACCACGATATCGGCGTATCATGCTGATTTGAAGCGGTTTGCTGCATCGCTTCGGCCCGCTGACGAGCTGGCAGACCCAGAGCCTGTCCGGCAGTACGTCGATTCACTTTACAAAGCTCGCATGGCCAGCCGGTCTATCGCCCGGCACATTACGACGCTTCGCAATTTTTATGCGCACTTGATGGAGAAAGGCGTGCTGGACGCCGATCCAACCGCTCATCTGGCGGCGCCCCGGCAATGGCAGAGTCTTCCTAAATACCTTAATAAGAAACAGATCGACGATCTGATGGCGTCTTGCGACGGTTCCAAGCCGCAAGGCCTGCGCGATCGCGCCATGCTCGAATTTCTATATGCCACAGGCCTTCGGGTGTCCGAGTTGTGCGGGGTTCGAGTGTCGGAACTCGAGCGGAACATGGGTGTGGTGCGCGTGCTGGGCAAAGGCAACAAGCACCGCATTGTACCGGTGGGCAAGGCGGCGCTGCTGGCGGTGGAACAGTATCTGGGAAACGGACGGCCTCTTTTGCTGAAGGGGCGGCCCAGCCCATTCCTGTTCGTTACCAATCGCGGCGGAGCGATGTCGCGGCAGGCGTTCTGGCAATTGCTGGGCGGGTACGGCAAGAAGGCGGGAATTTTCCATGATTTGACGCCCCACGTGCTGCGTCATACGTTCGCCACGCACCTGCTGGAAGGCGGAGCGGATCTGAGGAGCCTGCAGAGCATGTTGGGGCATTCCGATATCTCGACGACCCAGATCTACACGCATGTAGTACGTTCCCGGCTGCGAAAGACCGTGGACGAGCATCATCCGAGAGCTTGAACGGATTCGAGGGAAAGACCAAGCGATGAGCGATTACATGTTTATGCTCGAGAGCCACCTGAGCGCCGACCAGAGCCGGGCGGTCTCCGAGATCCAAGTGGCCGCGACGAACGCCAACCTGAACGTCTTTCTGACGGGTGGGGCGATGCGCGACATGTTGGGCGGGTTTCCGATGCTCGATATCGATTTCACCATCGAGGGCAACGCGATCAAGGTAGCGCAGGCGGTGGCGAAGAAGAGCGGCGCGAAAATATTGTCGGAGGACGATAACCGCAAGCTTGCGCATTTGGTTTTCCCGAGTGGCGTGCATGCCACCACCGGAATGGCGCGCCAGGAGAAATACGCCAAGCCCGGAGCCAAGCCCACGGTGAAGCCCGCCACCATTCATGAGGACCTGCGCGGGCGCGATTTTACCATCAACTCCATCGCGCTGTCGCTCAATCCGGCGTCGCGCGGTTTGTTGCTGGACCCCAACAACGGCGTGGGAGATCTGGAGCGCAAAGAGTTGCGCGCGGTAAGCAATTATACGCTCTACGACGACCCGATCCGTTTGTTGCGTCTGCTGCGGTTCAAAGTGCGGCTGGGGTTCACCATCGAAGAGCGCACCAAGATGCAGTATGACAACGCGCGGGAGGCGCAACTGGAAACGCGCATCACGCCTGCGGACCTGCTGGAAGAGCTGCGTCACATCGCGAACGAACCCAACTGCGCCGACATCATCAAGGTGCTCGAAGAAGAGAAGCTGCTGCATTTGTTCTCGCCGGATTTGGCCGGCGCCAAGCTGAATCATCCGGGCTTGCAAAGGCTGCAGAAGGCCAGGCAACTGGTTCCGTTCGGGATCGATATTCATCTGGAGAGCATGGGCCTGTTCCTCTATTTCCTGACCGAGAAGATGCCCTTGAAGGATCGGGTCACGTTTACCAAGAGCATCGGGCTGAGCAAGCGGGAAGTAGACCAGTGGCAGAGGCTGGAAGCCAAGGCTAAGAAGCTGGAAAAAGATTTGAAGTCGGCGAAACTGCAAAAGCCATCCAAGGTTTATCAGGTGCTTGCGGCGGCCCCGGGCGATCAGATTCTATTTCTATTGGCGCATTCTTCCGAACGATTGGTGCATGACCGCATCAAGAATTACCTGGGGAAATACCTGCCGACCGCCCAGGAGGTAACCGACCGCGATGTCCTGGCCACTGGCGTAAAGGCCGGCACTCCAAAGTTCCAAAAGGCGCGCGAAGAGCTGATCCTGACGCGATTGGACGCTCGCCCCAAGAAGATTCCACCACCCGAGGAGACGGCCGTTCCCGGCGGCCCTGGCCACGGCCCGGGTGGACACGGCCCCGGTGGACCCGGCCGGCCTGCAGCCGGAGCCGCGATGGCTCGAAAGTCCATGTAAGCCTGGGTGCTGGTTCTCGCGCCCATGTTGGTACTAGCTTCGAGATCACCACGCCGCCAGCAGATCTTGCGCGACACGGGGATTCCTTTCGTGGTGCGAGCGGCCGATGTTTCCGAAGAGCGGCGTGCCGATGAATCAGCGACTGATTACGTGCGGCGACTGGCGGAAGAGAAGGCATTCGCCGTAGTGATGGCCTCGGGCGACGTAGTGTTGGGCGCCGACACCGTCGTCGTGATCGACAGCCATGTGCTCGAAAAGCCGCGCGATGCCGCCGATGCGATGCGGATGCTGAGGCTGCTGTCGGGCCGCGAGCATGAAGTGATCACGGGAATCTGCCTGAGGACCGAGACGCGGAAAATCGTCGATATCGCCACCACGCGGGTTCGGTTCGTTGCTCTCACCGACGAAGAGCTGGATGCCTATGTGGCAAGCGGCGAGCCCATGGATAAAGCGGGCGGGTATGCAATCCAGGGGCTGGCGTCCAAGTTCATCGACCGCATTGAGGGCGACTATTTCAATGTGGTGGGGCTGCCGGTGGCGTTGGTATATCACTATTGGAGAGAAATTTTGCGAGCCTCAGCCACAAGATGAATTAGCCTAGTGGCCTATATCCGAATAGTTCCTGCAGCGCTTCTGCTCGCGGCCGTGCAGTTGCCCGTCCCGTTCATTGACGCGCAAACCATTTTCAATCCCGCTCCTTCGCGAATTGTAGGACAGGCCGTCCTGCAGCAGCAGGGAGTACTGACGGCGATCGCGCCTAATTTAGTTGAGGGCAGGGAATTCAATAATCCGCAAGCCGTGGCACTCGACACATCGGTGACGCCGCCGATTCTTTATGTGGCGGATTTCGGCAACAATCGGGTGCTCGGGTGGAAGAGCGCCTCGGCTTTCACCAAGGGGGATTACGCGGATTTGGTAATCGGCCAGCGCGATCTTTTTTCGACGGCTCCCGAAGGGCCTGGGAGCGCTTTGAGCACCGGCCTGGCAAGCCCGGTAGGTCTCGCCGTCGATGCGCACGGCAACCTCTATGTGATCGACGCCGGGAACAACCGCGTGCTGCGGTATCCGGCGCCGTTCCAGCAGAATGGCGACTTGCTAGCGGTGGATCTGATCATTGGCCAACCGGATCTCAATAGCCGCTTCTCGAATGGCGGCGAAACCGCGCCCACCGCCAACACGTTGGCGCTGGCTACTGGCAGCGGCGTGTTTCGTGCGGGTCTGGCGCTCGATGGACAAGGGAATCTATGGGTGTCGGATCCGGGCAACAATCGCGTGCTGCGATATCCGGCGAGCGTGCTCGCAACCGGCGCCGGCAATCAACCGGCGGCCGACCTGGTGCTCGGGCAGAATGACTTTTCGTCGACGACGCTCCCAGTGAATTCCACGCGCAGCGGGAAGAACTATCTCTCGCAGCCTTCGGGAATCGCGTTCGATCCCAAAGGTCGGCTCTTTATAGCGGACGGCGCCAACCGCGTGGTGGTGTATGCGCCGCCGTTTGCGATTGGGCAAGCGAGCGTACGAGTGATGGGCGTCGTGAGCACGCCGAATGCGCCGCCAGTGAGCGAGAGCACACTTGGCGCAGTGGATAGCAACGGCCACACGGTGCCCCCGCAAGCGATCTTTTTTGTGGGAAGCAATCCGTACGTGGCCGATACGGGCAATGCGCGAATCCTGGGCTACAATCCCTTCGAGCAATGGCCGCTGGAGAGCTCCGCGTTTTCGCCACCGGCGCAGTCGGTGATCGGACAAATTAATTTTCAGAGCGCCCAGTCTAACCAGGGCTTGGCGCAACCGAATGCAACTACGTTGGCCGGGCCGCAGCCCAATCCATTTGTGGGAGGGCCGGTGAGCGCGGCATTCTATGACACCGGGGGAGACGGCGGGGGAAACCTCTACGTAGTCGATTCGGGAAATAACCGGGTGCTCGCGTTTCCGGAGCAGCAGATTGGGACCTTCACTATCGCTACGCGGCTGCTCGGACAGTCTGATTTTGAATACAACTCGCTCAACCGGATCGATGGCCGCGAAGTTGGTTTCAGCGGCAATACGGGATCGTGCAGCGTCAACGGGGGGCTGCCGTTCTTGCTGGGCGGGAGCGCGGCGATCGATAGGTCGTCGACGCCGCCCCA
>JBEKRO010000049.1:0-45540 GCA_049518655.1 Bryobacteraceae bacterium
TCGCGGCCCACCATGTACGTTCGGTAGTAGCAGGACTTGTAACCGTTCCAAGTGAGCGCGGCCAGATCCATGAACACCATATCGCCCGGCTTGATAATGCGATCCGAAAAATTGCGCCAGTTGGGCCAGGTATTCAGGCCCGACGACACGATCACATCCTCCACGTCTTCCATACCTGGAATGTTGTAGAGGAATTCCATGATGTGAGCCGTGAGCTGGTTCTCCGTCAGGCCAGGCTTCAGGAATTTCATGAATTCCCAATGCGCGGCATCGCCGATGGCTCCCACGATACGCATGCATTCATGCTCGTCCTGGTTCTTAACGGCGCGCGCTTCCATCATGGGCGTCATGCCGTCCGCCCAGTCGATTTTCGAGTCCTGAAAAATCTTGATCATGTTGATGTCGATGAAATCGACACCCAATTTCATGCCGTCCACACCGCGCTTCTTCATCTCCTGTTGGATGGCCCTGGTGAATTTACCCACCTGTTGCGTGGAAGCTGACCCAGCCGCGCCCTTGATCCAAGCATAGGAATAACGGATGTTCTCTTTCGGAATCCATGGCGAATGCTTCTCGATGTGCATTCCGATGTCGCCCTGCTCGAACAGCACGGGTGCATCGTCGCCGCAAAGCAGCGCGTAGCGCAGGCCTGGCTTCAGGCGATTCCAGCCCGGGGTCAGCGTGCTGGTGACGTAGCGGACGTTCTCGTCGTACATCAGCAGCATGGCGCCTAGGCCATGCGCCTTCATGCGTTCGCGGGCTCGCTCCAACCGATATTTACGAAGTCGATCCCAATTAATGCGCTCCTGCCAATCCAATCCAACCGCACCGACGTTTGCCAAAACTAATCCTCCAGTTGAGTATGAAATCTTATCGATGCGCGCAGTGCCCTGTCAACGACTCAAAAGGGCTAAGGCTCGCGATCGCGGGATGTTACTGTGCTTGCTTCAACTCAATCCGAACCAACCGGAAAGGTTTATCGCTGAGATTTTCGTCCTGATGAGCAGCGTCCGGCGGAACCCAACGGACCGTCCCGGCCTTAAAGTGGCTTTCGTGCGTTGAGCCGTCGGCGTGATACTGGCGCATGTCCTGATCCGACAAATAGACCACCACGGCTCCTGTAGCCGGGTGCTTGTGCATTTTCAACTTCTCGTGCGGCCCCACCGTCAGCGCGATGGCTCGGATCCATTCGTTTTCCACCATCACGTGATAATGCTCCGGATCCACTGTCACCGCGTCCGTGCTTTCCTTCGGAAAAGGTTTGGGATTGGCCACCGGCTTGGGTTCGACTTGAACGGCTGCGAACTGCCCACTCGTTCGATTTTCCGATTTGTGAGTGGTTGGGGCAGCCCAGATCACTTCGCCGGCGTGATTTTGAAAAGTCTTGACGCTCCCGTCAAAATACATGAGTTTGTTGTCGCGATCCGTCAGAAAAACAATCACCGCCCCAGGCGCGGGATGCTGGTGCATAGGCATGGTTTCGTGCGGTCCCAAGTGTTCCTGAAAAACGCGTACCCACTGGTTCTGCAGCTCTAAATGCGTGTGCTGGGGATCTGCTGCCAAGGGATCGGGCGCCTGCCTGGCGGCGGGCTGTTGTGCCCAGACGCAAGCTGTCGCGGCTGCAATCCATAAAAATTTCCGCGCATAGCTCGAAAGAGTTTTGTTATGTCGGCGTAGCATGAGAAGATTCTAGACCATGAGCACGAATGAAGGAAGTGCGCAATCAATTCGGGCTGGCGTAATTGGCTTGGGGATTATGGGCGGAGCCTTCGGCAAACACCTGGCTGCGGCGGGCGTTCGCACGTCAGGTTATGATCTGCTCCCGGCAAATCTGGCGGCATTCAGCGCGTACGGCGGCCAAGCCTGTTCGTCGGCGCGCCAGGTGGCAACGCAGGCGGAAATCGTGATCACGTCCCTGCCCCACTCCGCTGCGCTCGAAAACGCGCTCTTCGGGGCTGAAGGATTGGTGTCGGCCGGACGAAGCGAGCTATTGGTTGTTGAAACCAGCACACTATCGCTCGAAGATAAAGAGCGCGCTCGCGCTCGCCTCGCCAGCTCCGGCATCGGCATGTTGGACGCCCCCATCAGCGGCACCGGTCCCCAGGCCCAAGCAAAAGATATCTCGATTTTTGCAAGTGGCGAGCGCGCCGAATTTGAGCGCGCATGCGGGACTCTTTCCCATTTGGCGCGCTCGGTACGATATGTTGGCCCTTTCGGGGCGGGCTCAAAGATGAAGTTCATTGCGAATCTGTTGGTGGCGATCCACATCGTGGGCGCAGCGGAAGCGATCGTGCTGGGAGAGAAGGCCGGCCTGGACGCTTCCCTGCTGGTGGAGGTGCTCGCCGATAGCGCCGCTACCTCGCGCATGCTGGAAGTGCGCGGGCCGGGCATGGCCGCGGGCGATTACGCGACGCCGATGATGAAGGTGGATGTGTTTCAAAAAGACCTGGAGATCATCGCTAATTTCGCCAAGCAATCCAAGTGTCCGGTGCCTTTGTTCAGCGCCAGCGTTCCGCTTTTCACCGCCGTGGCCGCGCAAGGGATGGGTCTGCAGGACACGGGCGCGGTGGTTTCGGTTCTGCGTTATCTCGCAGGGATGGAGGCAAGATGAAAGTCGTAACGATCAGCACGTGTCTGCTCCTGGTGGCAGTCGCGAACGGGCAAGAGAAGTCTCCCATGGCCGAACAGGCCTTCAAGAACGTCCGCGTGCTGAAAGGCATTCCGGTGGACCAGTTCATGGCCACCATGGGATTTTTTTCCGCATCTCTGGGCGAAACCTGCACAGACTGCCATAGCGCCGAAAGCGGCGGCAACTGGGACAAGTACGCCGACGACAACCCGCGCAAGAATACCGCCCGCGCCATGATCGGCATGATGAACGCCATCAACAAGACTTACTTCGGCGGAAGGCGCGAGATCACGTGTTACTCCTGCCATCGCGGCGTGGAGCGTCCCGACGTCACTCCCAATCTGGCGGATCTGTACGGGCCGCCGCCATCCAAGGAGCCGGACCAACTGCGCCAGCCAGCTTCGAGCAAGGCGCCCACCGCCGATCAGATTCTCGACAAATATATTCAGGCCATCGGCGGCGCGGAGCCTCTGGCCAAGCTCACTAGTTTTACGGCCAAAGGAACTTTTCAGGGCTATCAGGACGAAAAGTATCCTGTCGATGTTTTCGTAAAAGCGCCAAATCAGATCAGCACCATCGTCCACACCGCCGCTGGCGATAGCGCCACAACGTATGACGGCCGAGCGGGTTGGATTGCAGGGCCTGCAACAGAGCGTCCGGTTGCGTTGCTCGAACTAACCGGCGGCGATCTGGCCGGCGTAAAGCTAGATGCCGCGGTGTGGTTTCCGGCCCAACTCAAGCCAGCGCTCATGCAATGGCGCGCCGCTTCCCCGGCCACTATCGACGGCCACGATATGCAGATGATTCAGGGAACCAGCGACGGCAAATACCCGGTGAATTTGTACTTTGACAGCAAGACCGGGCTGCTCGCGCGCATGGTCCGTTACCAAGAATCCCCCGTGGGGCTCAATCCCACGCAGATCGATTATGCCGATTATCGCGATGTCGCCGGCGTAAAGATGCCCTATCGCATCATAGCCACCTGGCTGGACGGAAGATCCACGACGGAGTTCAGCGAGATCCAGGCGAACGCTCCGGTGGATGCCGCCAGATTCGTCAAACCCGCCCCAAAGTAGGGCCCAAAATAGCGCCGAACCGCGCTCTGGAGTCGGCAGCCGAATCCGCCGATAAGAGAACCGTGGCCGATCCCTCCACTGTCGTTCTCAGCTTCATCCTCGCTATTGTCGTCGGCTACTTTGCCGGCCGGACCGTGGGCGTCCTGAATCGGATTAGGCCGGACCGCGATTAGAGGCTAATGGCGCCTATGCCATGCGTCGAATCGCGTGATAAACCACCAAGACGACAATTGCGCCGATCACCGCGACCAAAAGGCTGTACAGATTAAGTCCTGTAACGCCGGCGGCGCCAAACCTGTTGAACAACCAGCCACCCACGACGGCGCCCACAATTCCTAAGAGTACGTCGAGCACAATCCCTTCGCCTCTTTTGTTTACCAGCTTGCTGCCGATGAAACCCGCCAGCAATCCCAAAATGATCCAAGCAATAAACGACATGGCCTTAGCCTCCCTGTGTCCACTTGCTTCTCCTCCCGGTTGTTACAAACACTCCGTGAGGTTTCGGTAAGTATACAGGAACCCAGCGAGAAATCGAACCCCTTGCGATCCGAAGCTTTCCTGCGCCGCTGCTCCTGGTCTAACGCCAGGGGGCACAGGTGGAGTATCATCTCGTGGTAGGAGTTCCAATGCCCAAGAAGATTGATCCTCTCAACAAGAAGAATTATGGCGCGGTAACCGCAGTGCTTACGGTCAACGACATTAAGGCCGCAGTGAGCTTCTATACAAAAGCCTTCGGTTTCGTTAAGCGTGGAATTATGAATGGGCCAGACGGCAAACCGGTGCATGCCGAGCTCACGCTCAGGGGTACCACTTTGATGCTAGGTCCGGAGAATCCTCAAATGGGCGGCCGTAGCGCTAAGTCGCTCGGGGGCTCGCCCGTGACCTTGTATCTGACCACGGAGAGCGTGGATAAAGTGGTCGCCAAAGCCGTAAAGCTAGGCGCCACAGTGAAGGTACCGATCGCGGACATGTTTTGGGGCGACCGCTCCGGAACCATCGTCGATCCTGAGGGACACACCTGGATGGTTGCTACCCATGTGGCAGAGCTCACACTCCAGGAAATGACGAAGAAGATGAAGGAGATGAGCACACAGGCGCGAAGCGCCGCGAGCGCTCAATCTGCGTGACGGTCGCCCACAGTCTCAAACCAAGTCGATCGGGCTTGCACCAGGTGGCTGCGGCATTGATCTTAGCTGCGGTGGCACCGGCACTATTTGCGCAGTGGCTGGACTACCCCACTCCAGCGGTACCTCGCAAGCCCGACGGCAAGCCGAATCTCTCCGCTCCCGCGCCGCGCACCGCCGACGGGAAGCCGGACCTCTCTGGAATGTGGGGTTGGACAACTATAGGCCCGCCCTGTGGCGCGCGCTGTACCGATTTACAAATTGGGTGGGAGTTTCTGAATATCGCCCGCAACCTCAATGGAGGCTTGCCCTATCAGCCCTGGGCGGCTGAACTGGTCAAGAAACGGAAAGCGGACAATGCCAAAGACGACCCTAACGTCCGATGTATGCCGCGCGGGGCCCTCAGAATTTGGACGGACGACTATTACAAGAGGATCTTCGAAGTTCCCGATCGTGTGATCATCCTGACCGAGCGCAACATGCAGTATCGCCAGGTCTTCACCGATGGACGCCCGCTTCCGCCAGATCCGAACCCGACCTGGAACGGCTACTCGACGGCCAAGTGGGAAGGAGACGCGTTGGTGATCCACACCATTGGTTTTCGCGACGACCTGTGGCTGGACTCCGATGGGAATCCTCTGACCAACGCCGCTAAAGTGACAGAGAAAATCCGACGCCCGAATTACGGAACGCTGGAAGTCGAAATGACGGTGGACGATCCCAAGGCCTACACCGCGCCCTGGACCGTAACGCTCACGCAGCCCCTGGTGCTGGATAGCGAGCTGCTGGATTACTACTGCTTGGAGAACGAGAAGGACTTCAAGCACATGGTAGGCAAGTAAGTCGCCTATTACTTGTCGAATGTGACGGTCGAATCCGTAGCAAACTTGCGGTAGTTCTGGAAATTGATCTCGTTCTTGGTGCAGGTGGAACTCCCACGTTGGCAGGTCAGGATCTCGCTATGGGTCGGCAGCGGGTAGGTTTTTCCATCAATGCGAACGAAACCGTACTCGACCGCGGATTCCGCCTTGTCGAACGGGAAACTCGAGGGTAGCGGCCCGGTCTGCTCCTCGATACGCACCACATTAAAAGTTCCTTTGTCGATCCAAACGGTCCCGCTATAAGCGGGCGTGGCTTTGGAGCCGTCCGGCGCGTGAATATCCCAGTCCGAGTTCACCTGCTGGACGCTGAAGTCATAGGTGTAGGCGGGACGTCCGTCGAAGGTATCGTCCTTGGTCTTGCGGAACGCAGCGGCGGTGTACGGGTTGAGGAGGCTTTCGAGAGTGGTCTGGAATTCACCGGTCGACCACGCCCCCGTTTTTTCGATGGGCCGGGTGGAAGGCTTGCCGTTGACCATGATGTTGCGATAGTCTTCCTTACCGCCCACGCTCGCCACTTCGGCCGTCACCACGTCCAGGACTTGCCAGTGGGGCGGAAGGACCCGGCTGAAATACCGTGTGGTGCTCTGCCGAACGATAAAGTTCGGCAGTCCGTCGGTCAGACGATCGGCTGCGTCGCGCGCCTGGCCAATGATATCGTCGCCAGTCGCGTTTGGACGTGGAACGGGCTTCGCGTTCTGAACCGGCGGTTCAGCTTTTTCCACTGGCTGGGTAGAATCCGACGTCCCGGCTTTCGCGAGCGTGGGGATCTCCCGGTCCCCACCGCCGCTCGCACCGCTCCTCGAACCTTCGGACGAATCGGCCGCGGTTTCCATGGCCCCCGCCGAATGGGTGTCCGCCTCCAGGGGAGTCTGCGCGGAATCGTGGTCGAACGGCCTCTCGGCGCCTATCTTCTCATCAGTTGTTCCTTTGCGCGCAAAAATCACGCGTAACGCCGTCTCCGGGTCGTCGCCATTCACCTGCACGGAGAGCTGGTCCCCTGGCTTCAACAAGGAATCGCGAACCTGCTCGCCATCCTTGTCGCGGAATTGTGTTTTCGCCAGCGTCCGAAACTTGAGAATTTTGTGTTTCGTGGTTTCCAGATAAAGATTCTTCTCACCCAGCTCGCGCAGCGTTCCATCGGCCGCGCGGAGCGCCACCCTTACACTGTTGCTGTCCGAAGTGTCTTTATCTTTGCTCTTCTTGCTGGGAAGCTTCGGCATGGGAAGGTTGATCCCTCCCGGAAGGCCGATCGTGCCCGGAGGATACTGGCCCGGATACTGCCCCGGCGGGTACGAACCCGGCGGATACGAACCTGGCGGATACGAACCTGGCGGATATTGCCCTCCCGGGTTCGGCGTCGTTGGGTAGGGACTTGAAATCTGGGCGCGGGCTGCAACGGCTGCCAGCAGGACCAGGAGCACAAGTGGAAGGTTTCGGACCACGGAGAACCTCCTGGAGCGATTATACGGCAGCGAACGGATCCTAACGGTGGATAAAAGCGCAAAAGTGAAGGCAGAATTGCAATAAGAGCAGGGTGAGACAAGGAGGCCGGCGGCGCGTGAGAGTAGTGCCGTGAGATCACGCGACCGCTTACAGCTTGTAGACTGGTTTAAACTAGTTGGTGGGAGACAAATGGACACGATCGGCGCTTTCGAGGCGAAAACCCACTTGGCCGCCTTGCTTGACCGGGTAGCCAGGGGCGAGAGAATCACCATTACGCGGCATGGTATCCCAGCTGCTGTGCTGGTGCCCGTCGCAGAGACGGCAACCAAGCTGTCCCATAAGGAGATCGTCGAAGGAATGCGGGCGCTACGCAAGCGCGTAAAGCCCGGCACGATGAGCGTCAGGGACATGGTCAACGAAGGCCGACGCTATTGAGCCGCGTCGTCGTGGATGCCTCAGCGGCTTTGGCATTGTGCTTTCCGGATGAAACCAGCGAGTATGCCGATAGGGTACTGGTCGCCCTCGAAGGCTACACCATCTTGGTGCCGGCCATCTGGAGCCTTGAACTTGCCAACGCCGTGCTGGTCGGTGAGCGCAAGAAACGCTTGAATCAGTCCGAAATCACAAGCTTCACAACATTGCTGGAAAGTCTTTCTATCGTGCAGGACGCGCTGCCGATCAGTGATAACATCCGCGGCGTTCTTTCGCTTGCGCGGACACACGGTCTCAGTGCATATGATGCCTCTTACTTGGAGTTATCAATCCGCTGTGGCGCGCCCTTGGCTACACTCGACGGTAACTTGCGGAAGGCGGCCAATAAGGCGGGAATAAAACTCTTCGACGGTAAGAGGGCAAAATGAATTCGGACGCTTTAGCAGGATCGCAATGGCGGCGGAACCCAACACCGTCATCGAACCTCCGTAAGAGACTTGGAATAAGATAGCGGAGTGAGACGAGGATGCGTAACTATGCCTGACCGAGACACCACACAAACGCGACGTCGTTTGCTGCAGCAAACCGCCTGGGCCGCCGGCGCAGCCGCGCTCATTGGCGACCGGGCCCGGGCGCAAACGGCAGCGGTCGCCGGCAGTGAGCAGCCGCCTTGTATGCACTTTTTCCCGCCCGGTTTCCGCAACGAAAGAGTGAAGACCTCCGGAGCCGAGATCAACGCCGTGATTGGAGGCTCGGGGCCGCCGGTGCTCCTGTTTCATGGAGCGCCGCAGTCGGTAATCACCTGGCGTTTGATCGCACCCGAGCTGGCCAAGGATTTCACCATCGTGATGTGCGATCTGCGCGGCTACGGCGATTCCAGCAAGCCCGAGGACCAGCCCAAACACGCCAGCCAGTCCAAGCGGCCCATGGCGCTGGACGGCGTGGAAGTAATGGAACACTTCGGCCACCGCCAATTTCTAATGGTGGGTCACGACCGCGGCGGGCGCGTCGGCCGCCGGATGGCGCTGGACCATCCGGACCGTGTGCAGAAGCTCATCGTGATGGATATCGTGCCCGCGCATTATCTCTATTCGCACGTCACCATCGATTTCGTGCAGGCCTATTTTCACTGGTTCAACTACCTGCGGCCGGCGCCTGGTCCCGAGAACGAGCTCAAGGCGTTCAACGATGCCGCGCTCACGCGAGCCACCGACGACGTGCAGCGCGAATACTTGCGCATCATGACGAACCCGCTCAGCATTCACGCCATGTGTGAAGATTATCGAGCGTCGGCTTCCATCGACCTGGAGATTGACGCGGCGGACATGAAGGCCGGCAAGAAGATCCAATGCCCCTTGTTGACCCTCTGGGCGGCGAACGGCGCCATGGGCAAGTTATATGACGTGCTCGCGATCTGGAAGGACGAGGGCGTCAACGTCACGAGTAGAGGTTTGCCAGGCAACCACTCTTTGCAGGAGAGCGCGCCGAAAGAGACCCTGGCGGAGATACAACGATTTCTACGTGCCTGATCGGCGCGTTGGCCTAGGGTTTGTGTTTCTCTATCGTCCTAAACGTGCCGACGATTCCAGTGAACCTGCCAATCGAATTGTGCATCGGCGTCCCCTGCACATCGACAAAAATAGGCGACCCGTCCTGTCTGCACAGCCGGAATCGAAATGAGTTGGCATCGCCGCTCTTCTTGAACTCAAACAAACGTTTCGCGGTATCCAGATCCTCTGGAAAAACGTACACAAACGCGGAACGCCCCATCATCTCCAACGGAGACGTTAATAAAATCTCGGCCATCCGTGCGCTGGCGTAAACGGTTTTCCCCTCCATATCGATGATCCATATTCCGTCTTTTTCTTGGTCCACGGGGGTCTCGGGGAGCGGGACACGTTCTGCTCTTTTTCGAAGGGCTTGTTGCATCAAGTTTCGGGCTCTCCGAGTGGATGGTGGTCGTACTTTTCCGTCAGTATGACATAAAAGAGGGCGGTCCGTTACATTTCCTTACAATGAACCACGCATAGCAGCAGTACGAATGGTACAAACGCACCCTTGACCCGGCAAGAAAGCAGAATCCGCCTCTTGTCGGAAGGACCTTTCCAGTTTAGTAATGATTAGACCCCTGAAACTCGTCCATTCCGATGAGCGGTTTGGCGCAACGAAAGGCTTCCGAGGAGAACTTATGATTAAGACCTTATTGGTAGCGACTGCTCTGGTTGGCTCAGCCGCCATCCTGTCCGCGCAAGCAATAGACCCAGACACTTACAAGGTGAACTACTTCTCGGACAATTTGTCTATCTGTTCTGGCATAGACAACGGCGTCACTTGCAATGTTCCGACGATTCCTCTCGATACTGTCCGTGTCACCAACGTCGGCACTTCTGGCGGGAACCTGTGCGCTGACATCTACGTGTTCGATCCGTACCAGGAATTGGCCGAATGCTGTTCTTGCAAGATAACTCCGGATGGCCTTCTGACACTGAGCGTGAGCTACAATCTCACATCCAATACACTCACCGGCGTTCCGCTTTCAACGGGGGTCATTAAGATGGTCTCCTCCAGCACCTGCAATGCGAGCGCACCGAAGCCGGCTCCAGGAATTCGCGCCTGGGGAACTCACGTCCAGACGGGCGGAACCTGGGCTGAAACGGAGACGGAATTTCAGGACGCCGGTCTCAGCGCCGTGGAGTTGTCCAGGCTATCGGCGGAGTGTTCGGCCATTCAGCTGGACGGTAGCGGACACGGCCTCTGCTCGTGCGGCACCATCCCACCCCCCTGATTGGCCGGGGCTATCGGTTCCAAAGTTGGTCGGGCTGCCGGGATTTGAACCCGGGACCTCCTGCACCCCAAGCAGGCGCGCTAGCCAGGCTGCGCCACAGCCCGAAGACTCTATTCTAGCGCATGCAGCCGCCGCGCCCCTACTTCTCTGAGACAGCATCTGTTATACCTGAGTGCTGATGCTGATCCTTGCCGCCGTCCTGGCGATTTTTGTATATGGCATGACCGCCGCAATGCTCGGCACCATCCTGCCCGATCTCTCCGCCCGCTTCCACTTAACGCCCAAACAAAATGGCACCATCGCGTTTTGCCAGGCCCTGGGCTTGATCCTAGCCTCCATCGGCGTTGGCCCGCTCATCGACTACGAAGGCAAGAAGACCGGATTAGTCTTGGGCCTCGCGCTTAGCGCGCTCGCTGTCGCGCTCCTTCCACGATCGAACGGTTTTCGCTCCACCGCCTCTCATCTGTTTTTGCTGGGCACGGGCGGAGGCATCATCGTTACCGCCGCCAATGCTCTCGGCAGCGATGTTACGCCGGCCCATCGCGGAACTGCGCTGAATCTTCTAAATATTTTCTTCGGCCTCGGCGGCTTCGCCACGCCCTTCGTGTCCGCCAATCTGCTGGGCAAAAACTCCACGCGGCTGTGTCATTTGATTGCCGGGCTAGCCGTGGTCGCCCTGGCCGTCAATCTGCTTGCCCCCATTCCGCCGCCCACCAGCGCTCAAAGTTTCGTGTTCTCCGATATCGGAAGTGTGCTCGGGCGTCCCGTTCTTTGGCTTTGCGCTCTGCTGTTGTTCCTGTACGTGGCTTGTGAAGTGGGCGTGTGGAATTGGCTGGTGCAGCACTTGATCGCGCAAGGAGTGCCCCAAGTCCGCGCGCTCAATATTCTTTCGTTCGGGTTCGCCCTGGGATTGCTACTCGGCCGTTTGGCTGCGTCTCAAATCCTCATCTCGATCTCCGGTCTCACCGTCACCTTAGCGGCCTCCATGTTAATGGCAGTCATCACCCTCGCGATGCTGCAAACCAGAAATCCAACTGTCGCATGGATTCTCACCTTTCTCGCGGGAGCATCCATGGCGCCGGTTTTCCCCACTACCGTCGCGCTCATCGGCGACCTGTTCCCCCGCATGACGGGAACCGCGATTGGAATCGCAATCACATCGAGTTGGATCGGACTCGCGGTGAGTTCGCGCATCATTGGTTCCATCGCCGCGGGTGATCCGGCGCGTTTGAAGAAGGCTCTGCTCGTACTGCCAGGAATGTCGGTGCTGATGATCGCGGTGAATCTGGCGCTGCGCGCCGTCACAGCGCGGTAAACGAGCGGCCCGCCCTCTCCGGTTTTCCTGAGAAAATCCAACAAGCCTTCGCACGTATATAGCGTGCTACCCCGAGTTATAAAATACTGGCGCGGTGTTCTCGGCTGCGCCCTGGCATTCGCCGTCTCCGCTAGCGCCGCCCAGATGTTGCAATTGAGAGTCATCGAGGGCGAGGGCGTCAGCTATCGAATCGGCACGCGGGCCACTCGCGGCATCACCGTTCTGGTCACCGACGAAGCGGACCACCCCGTGGAGATGGCGTCCGTCAGTTTTCGCCTCCCCGACCAAGGGGCAAGCGGCACGTTCAACTCCGGCTCGCGCACTGAAATGGTCACCACGGGTCCAGAGGGCCACGCCTCCGTTTGGGGAATGCAATGGAACAAGACGCCCGGGACAGTGGAGATCCGCATCAGCGCCGTCAAGGAGCAAGCGCGAGCGGGCCTCGTCAGTACGCAGTTTCTGAGCGATAACGTTGCGCCGAAAGCCGGCGGCGAAGGCGTATTCACGGCGTCCCACGGTGGACACAAGTGGCTGTGGATCGCCGCCATTGCGAGCGGTGCCGCCGCGGGAGGCGCTTATGCGTTGCTGCATTCCCAGGGGTCAGCGCCGTGCCAGCAGTTCCCGAATGGACAAACGCTCTGTGGTGTCAATCCAGCGGTCGCCGGCCTCAGTATCGGCGCTCCGAGCATCATCGTGGGACATCCGTAATGACGAGAATGTGGACCGCTGCTCTTTTGCTGGCGTCCTCCAGCGCCTGGGCGCAGCCTTCGATTGCACTCCCGCAGCTCGGATTTGTGGAAGACAGCGCGCGTGCATTACGGCCGGCGTATGGGCTGGCGGGCAACTTCATCCTCGGACCGCCCATCGCCGGAAAAATTATCACGGAAGCATTCTGCGGATCTTTTGGCCTGCTGAAAACAGATTCGTCCCTCTCTGCATTTGATGCGGCGGGGAAGCTACTCGCAACCATGGACGTGGCGCCTGGCCCTGCGCTCTTCGCATTTTCGCCTGACACCATCGCGGCGCTTGCGTATATCGCGTCCAGCAACACGCTGCTGGAGTGGCGCGGCCACGGATTCGCGCCGCTCTCCCTGAATTACATAGTTACTTCGGAAACCGTACTTGCCATCGCCTTTCCCACTGCCGCTGAAGCATTGCTGATTGTCCAACGAAACGGAAGCATCTGGGAACTGAACCTTCCCCTCGGTGCAATCGGAGCGGTTTCGCAAAATGCACTGAGCGGAGTCCGTGCTCCGCTGCTCGCGCTCCCATTGGGCGATCTCGTCTATCGCGATACCGAAGGAATCGCCATCCGGAGAACCGATAGGTCCGAGGTCCACCTCGCCGCGCCATTACCCGGCAGTTTTTCGCTGCAGCAAATGAATCAGGAGTGGGTGCAGCTAACAGATCTCACCAGCAATGCGCGGTTCGCGATCCGCACCACGCCCGGTCGCGAAGGCTTTTATCAGCTTCCGGAAATTACTCCAGCATTGCCGCGATCCGGATTATTACGACAATGATCCCGCGCGTTCTCCTTTTTGCTTCTCTGCTGCCTCTCTGTGCTCTGGCTCAGTTGCGGGTATTCGTGTTGAACGGATCAAACCTTACGCCAGTTGGATCGTCCCTCGCTGTTGGCCCAGCGGCGGTCGGCGACATCGTTGAGACACAATTTCGTGTTCAGAACATGGGAAGTACGGAGGTGCCGCTGGCAGTGTCGCTATCGGGCGATGGCGCCTTCGATATCCAGTGCGCTCCCGCGCCGGATGTGCCGCCCGGTCTCGAATCGGCCTTTTGTGTGGACTTCAAGCCCACCGCCTTGGGCTTCTACTCCGCCACGCTCAGCGTCAACGCAATCACCATCCTGCTCACCGGCAACGCGCCCGCTGCCGCCGCGGTAACTCTCTCCGGCAGCACCACTCCCCTGCTCTACGGCGCAACCATCAGCTTCGGATCCGTTGTCATCCACCAGACCCAAAGCCAAACCCTGATACTTTCCAACTCCAACAGCTCCAACCTCACCGTCAACTCCGTCAGCGTCTCCGGCGCCGGCTTCAGCGGACCCATCGGCCAGTCCTTTCCCGTTCAGATCGGGCCTGGACAGTCAGCGTCGTTCCAGGTGCTGTTCGCTCCGCAATCGGGTACGCCATACCAAGGCACGCTCACTGTCGACAATCGCGCGTTCACTCTCACGGGCCAGGGTTTAGATCCACCGCTCCCGAGTGCCTCCATCGTGTTCGCCTCCACCGTTGGCGCCAGCGCGCAGCAGAACAGCGTCACGATTCCGCTCGCCTCGGCGTCCGAAATCAGCGGCAACGGAACGCTCACCATGTCGTTTCAGCCCAGCATCGCGGGCGTCACCGACGATGCGGCCATCCAGTTTTTATCGGGACCCTTGCGCAAAGCCACTGTGGCCGTGTCCATCGGCGCCACTTCGGCCACCATCGGCGGCCAATCCAGCATGGCGTTCCAGACCGGCACTACAGCTGGCGCCATCACATTCACGCTCACGCTTGACAATAACGAACCCCAGCAGACCACGCTGGTGATACCCCTTTCGCCGGTCGGCCTCGACACCGCTACCGCCATCCGGCAATTCAGCGCGCTCGACGTCGCCTTTGCCGGATTCGACAATACCTATTCCGCCTCCCAATTGGCATTCACCTTTTATGACCTCACCGGCAAGGAGCTACCGCAGGGCGTGATCGACGTCGATGCCACCGCCGTCTTCCAGCAATACTTCAGCACCACGGAAGCGGGCGGCGCGTTCCAAATGCTCGCGACGTTTCCCGTAACCGGAAACACCTCGGAAATCGGATTCGTCACCGCCCAGATCACCAATTCCGCCGGCGTCACCACGGCGCAACAAATCCCCATCGGAAACTAGCCCTTGTCTCAGCTATTCTGCAAGCATGCTGCTCGCCAGCGTGGTGGAGACCTCGCGCCGTGTCACCGATACCTCCAAACGCCTGGAAAAGATCGACCTACTCGCCCGCCTGATCCGCCAGCTCAGCCCCGAAGAGATCGAAATCGTCGTCCCGTTTCTCTCCGGACAAACCCGTCAGGGACGCATCGGCGTTGGTTATGCCGCCGTCCGTGACGCTCGCAATTCGCCCACCGCGAGCCCGGCCCTGGAAGCCCTGGATGTCGACCGCATTCTTCAGACCATCACCGAGACCAGCGGAAGCGGTTCCCAGCGGCGGCGTCTCGAACTTCTGCAATCCATGTTCTCCCGCGCCACCGAAGCCGAACAGCAATTCCTCACCGCCCTGCTGATGGGCGAGCTTCGCCAAGGCGCATTGGAAGGAATTATGGCGGAGGCCGTCGCCAAAGCCTCCGGTCTCGCTCCGGAGCGCGTCCGCCGCGCAGCTATGATGGCGGGCGATATCGCGCGAGTGGCCCGAGCGGCGCTCGAACAGGGCGAAGCCGGCCTGTCACAATACGAGGTCCGATTGTTTCGGCCGATCCAGCCGATGCTCGCGCAGTCCGCCGACGACGTCCCGGAGGCGCTGGCCTGCATCGGGGAAGCGGCGCTCGAATACAAAATGGATGGCGCGCGTGTCCAGGTCCACAAATCCGGCGGCGAGGTGGTTGTGTACTCGCGCAGCTTGAAAGACGTCACGTCCGCAGTCCCGGAAGTAGCGGAGCTCACCCGCGCCCTACCCGCCAAAGATCTTATCTTGGACGGCGAAGTGATCAGCCTTCTGCCTGACGGACGCCCACAGCCTTTCCAGATCACGATGCGGCGTTTCGGACGCAAACTGGATGTGGAGCGTATGCGGCAGGAGCTGCCGATGACGCCTTTCTGGTTCGACCTGCTCTATCTGAACGGCACGCCGCTGCTCGATGACCCCCAAGCCCGGCGCTTCGCCGCACTCTCGGAACTCTCACGCGAGCATCTGATCCCCCACACCATTACCAACGACGCGCAAGCCGCGGACGCATTTCTCGAACAGGCGTTAGAGCGAGGCCACGAAGGCATCATGGCCAAGGCGATCGACGCGAAATATGCCGCCGGAGCGCGCGGCCAAAGCTGGGTGAAAGTGAAGCGCGCCCGAACGCTCGACCTCGTGATTCTAGCCGCCGAATGGGGGAACGGACGGCGCAAAGG
This sequence comes from Bryobacteraceae bacterium, assembly GCA_049518655.1. GTDB lineage: Bacteria > Acidobacteriota > Terriglobia > Bryobacterales > Bryobacteraceae > Palsa-89. Next base: position 15,794 of record JBEKRO010000049.1, read on the forward strand.
CTGGCTCAGCAACCTGCACCTGGGCGCGCGCGACACGCAGAGAGGTGGATTCGCAATGCTCGGGAAAACCTTCAAAGGCCTGACCGACGAAATGCTGGCCTGGCAAACCCAAGAGCTGCTGCGTCTCGAGATCGGCCGCGACAGCTACACGGTCCACGTGAAGCCCGAGCTGGTGGTCGAGATTGCCTTCAACGAAATCCAGGTCAGCCCGCGCTACGTTAGCGGTCTCGCGTTGCGTTTCGCTCGGGTGAAGCGTTACCGCACCGATAAAACCGCCGCCGAAGCGGACACCTTTGAAACCGTTCAACGGCTCGCAGGCATCTTGGCGTAATCCACCTTCGGGCTGACCTACGCCAAGGCTGGCACTGCCGTCGGAAGGGCGAGCAGTAGGCTATGCTTTGATTTGTTCTACGGATCGCTGGATGCTCGCAACTAAGAAGGCGGTTGCCCTTACCATCGCCGGGTCCGATGCCAGCGGCGGCGCAGGCGTTCAAGCGGACCTCAAAACATTTCATCAATTCGGCGTATATGGCGAAGCCGTCATCACGCTGATCGCCGTGCAGAACACTCAGGGCGTGCAGCGCGTGGAATGCCTGGGACCAGAATTGGTGGCCGATCAGATTCTCGCCGCGATCAGCGACATTCCCCCAACAGCCGCGAAGACCGGAGCGCTGGGTAATCGCGCGATCATCGAAGCAGTGGCGGCGCTGGCCAGGGATTTTCGGTTTCCGCTGGTGGTCGATCCAGTGATCGTAAGCAAGAACGGAACGGCGCTGTTGGCGCCCGACGGTATCGACGCCCTCAAAACATTTCTACTGCCAAATGTATTTTTGCTGACACCCAACCTGGATGAAGCCTCGATCCTGACCGGCGTCGAAGTTCACGATCTCGCCGGCATGCGGTGCGCAGCCGAGAAACTAGCCGGAATGGGGCCGCAGGCAGTGCTGGTGAAAGGCGGACATCTGAGAGGCGATCCGATTGACGTCCTGTTCCACCGGGGCGAATGGACGGAGTTCACCTCGCCGCGGATCGAAACCCGCCACACCCACGGAACCGGTTGTACCTTCTCAGCGGCCATCACGGCATCGCTCGCCTGCGGGCACGATCTTCAGAAAGCAATCCGGCGAGCCAAACGTTACATCACTGCCGCGATTCGTAACAATCCGGGGTTCGGAGCAGGCGCCGGACCTCTGGATCACCACGCCCTATTTTGAATCGGACGATGGATCGGACGGCTGCTTGGGTTGCTCAGGCAAAATGAAGGACGTTTCGCCTGGCCGCAAAAGCTTCAGGTTCTTTCGAATTTCCAGCTCTTGCGCGGACGGGTTGCTTTCCAGTTTCTTGATGCGATCCCGCCGGTAATCGTTTTCCCGCTGGAGATTGGCGTTCTCTTCTTCGAACTGGCGAATCTCGTTCCACTTCTCCCGGAGAGCCGGAAGGCCTTGCGGACCGCGCAGTTCCGCTAATCCATAAGCGCCGATCAGAGCGAATACAACAAGAATGACAACACGGCGAACTGAACTACTCATTAGATCCGGTATGAGTCCTTACATTTGTTTATAATCCTCTTTTGCCAAAAGATCCAGAGGAAGAGCGAAAAAACTTTCAATGACCGACAAGATTGTTGTGCTCAGCACCTGCGCTTCCGCAGAAGAGGCGCAGCGAATAGCACGCGCGCTGGTGGAGAAGAGGCTCGCGGCCTGCGTCAACGTGATCCCTGGGATTCGCAGCATTTATCACTGGAAAGACGCGGCCGGGAAAGACGCCATCGAGGATGAAGAGGAAGTGCTCCTCTTGGTGAAAACCAGCCGGGCGCTGCTGGAGGAGCTCAGAGAAGAGATGGAGCGACTGCACTCCTACGAAGTGCCGGAGGTAATCGCCCTCTCTATAGTGGATGGCTCAGAACGCTACTTGTCTTGGATGACTCGGGAGCTGGCCCACAAGCCCAGCTTGTGACGTCTTATACCGCTCGGCTTATACGGCTCTACGGCGGGCGCCTTTGCCGCGCGGTCCGAACGATCTCACTTGACGCTTCGCATGCGGCGCGTGCGAAGGGATCACGATCACAGGCGCGACGTGCTTGTCAGCATGCTTCTCGACGGGAACATCCGCTGGGACTTGACGCCGCACCAGCTTGGCATCCAGCGTGCGCTCGATCTGCGAAATCTGCGAGCGCTCCGAGCGCGTAGCGAAGGTGGAGGCCGTTCCGGTGGCTCCGGCGCGACCCGTACGGCCGACGCGGTGAATAAAGTCCTCGGGAACTTGCGGAAGATCGAAGTTCACCACGTGAGCGATGCCTTCCACATGAATTCCGCGTGAAGCCACGTCGGTGGCAACCAGAACCCGATACTCGCCATCCTGGAATCCGCGCAGCGCCTGAGTGCGCTGGCTTTGGCTGCGATTGCCATGGATGGCCGTCGCCCTCAGGCCTTCGCGCGCCAGCTTCTTCGCCAGCTTATCGGCGCCATGCTTGGTGCGGGCGAAAACCAGGAACGAACCTTGCTCCTGATCGAGCATGAGTTGCAGGAGACCGAGCTTGCGATCCTGCTCCACTTCGTAGAGATGCAGTTCAATCTTGTCGATCGGCTTGGAGGTGTCCCCCACTTCGACGCGCACGGCGTCGCGGACGTGATTCTGGACCAAATGCTTCACCGAGCTTTGGATGGTTGCCGAGAAGAGCAATGTCTGGCGATTGGACGGGGTGGCCGCGATGATCTTCTTGACCGTAGGCAGGAAACCCATGTCGAGCATGCGATCCGCCTCATCGAGAACGAGGATACGAACATTGCGGAAATCGACGAGATTGCGGCCCATGAAGTCCGATAGACGTCCGGGTGTCGCGATCAGCACTTGCGCACCGTTGCGAATGTTCCTCAACTGGGCATTCTCGCTCAAGCCACCGACGGCGATCGCGGCGCGAATGCCGGTGCCGGCAGCCATCTTTACGAACGTGTCGTTGATCTGCATGGCGAGTTCGCGCGTGGGGCTCAACACAATGGCGCGCAGACCGGTGGCCGCGGGCTGCTTGGGGAGATCGCTAATGATCTGGAGGATGGGCACAACAAACGCGAGGGTTTTGCCGGTACCGGTTTGCGCGGTGGCGACCAAGTCGCGTCCAGCGAGCACCGGCTCAATGGCCAGGGCCTGGACGGGGGTGGGGTCGACAAAGCCGTGCTTGGCGAGATTGCTCCGGAGCGGAGCAGAAAGGGGTAATTCAGAGAAACTTTTCATTTTTTGGTTTTGCGGATGAGAATCGACGAGCCGACTACCGGTGAGGGGAGAGGGGGTTGCGGATCAACTTCCAGTAGGTCTTATTGTAGCGCATTGGACGTGGCTGGTGGATCCTGGCTGCCGCCTCTGTTTTCACGCCCATACCTGTGATAACGTCGGATTCGTACAAAGATCTTGAAAGCGAGAGCGCGAACGATGACCCGCAATACGTACCTCTTTTGTTCCCTCGTACTTGCTCTTGCCGGATTGGCCGGCTGTTCCAGCGAAAAGCCCACCAAGCAAGCCGCCACCGCGCCAGACAAAATCCAGGGGAAGGCACAGGTTGTTCTCACCGAAACCACCCAGTTAGACGCCTCTATGAACGGGGGCGGACCTTCCGTGTACCTTGTGGTGGATGGCCTGAATCGCTACCGCCTCTTCTTCGACAAGGCCTCTCCGGTTGATCCGGGAAAGGAGTACATTGCCGAGGGCGTTTATGCGCAAAAGGCCATTGACGCCATTGGCGATCCCGCCCAGGGCAAGAACGGCTATCCGCTTGGATCCAGCTGCGACAGTGTTGTGAGGATGGCCTGGCCCGCGCTGGCCTTTGATGTGGTGGATTCATACTCCAACAGTTTGCGCGCAAAGGTGAAACGCTTTCCCGCTAGACCCGTATTCTTGGTAACCAGCATCCAACCCGTAACCGCCGCCGATTCCGCGAAACAGAAGGATGCCGGGGCCGTGGAGAAGGAAGCCCGGCAAGTCTCCGTTGCGGCGGACAAACAACGCGCTCTCCTGGTGGAGGGGCCCACCGTCCTGCCCGCGCCCCTTTGGGAACCCGAAGGCGGAACGGCTAGCTGCAAAGTGATCATCGACGAGGAAGGCAAGATTGCGGAGCTCGATAGCGGCGCGCAACTCTGCGAGACCGTGCCGTGGGCTAAATTCCGTTATCAGCCCACGGTCAAGGGCGGCCACCCGGTGAGAGTGAATACCGAAGTGGAAGTACGCTTCGACCCGCGAAAGTAGCAGCCTCGATAAGGAAGCATCGGGCTGTTGCAGCGTTCGTCACTGAACAGGAAAACAGGCCGGCGCAAGCGGAGGCGGTTGGGTGTAGAATGACTCGGTACGAAAACAGTTCTCCGGCTTTTTTCGGTTGCTAGTACCGGCGATAATTAGACGGCAGTGACAGCAATCGTCAGACAGCGGTGATGGCAGTAATTACACAACTGGGAGGACCAGCATGTCCTTGCGACAAGAAATGATTTGGGCACGAGCCGCGCTCGTAATCGTTTTCACCATCGGCGGCCCGTTTACAGCCGGTGCGCAGGGCCCTCGCGGGCCGGTTCCCGAACCGTACACACCCGCGGCGGACGCCAAAGATCTGAAGGCCGTGCTCTTCAAGTGGATGTGGAGCATGGGCATGCTGAAGGGCCATGATGAACGCGACATGGTGGCATCCCTCGAATATCAGGGTAACGGCGCCATTCAGGTGGACGGACAACCGTGCACGCTCACGAAATATCGTGCCAGCACGAACTACCAGACGTTCAGCCAGCGGATTCAGTACACCTGCACACGGCCGAATGGAGAAATGTACTCGAACATCGAGGTGGTCAGCGGGCTGTACGCCTGGAACGAAGACATCCCCGGTGCCCAGATCGGCCCGACAAAGGGCAACACCACTCCGATGCCGGCGAGTGTCGAGGAGCGGCTGGTCCGATTTTGGGCCAGTCCCCAGGGCGCACCCAAGGCCGCGGTGGCAGGGACCACGGACACATTCTGGTTGGGGGCCAACCCGGGCACGCTTTTCGCGGACGGTGTCGCGAAGGTGGGCAAAACGTCCCTGTCGTGGGAGAACGGCAAGCCGGTGGTGACATTCCCGCTTCCCGGCATTCCGGGGGCGACCGCGACAGCCACCCTGGATGCGAACTATAGGGCCGAGCGCGTGGTGGTTACGCACGGCGCCACCGCCACCGAGTTCACCTACGGCGACTTTCAAGACTGGAACAACCCGCTGAACAAGATCGGGGTGCTTTACGCTGGAAAGTTGACCGAGCGCCGGAACGGAGCGGTGGTCCGCGACCTGACAACGAATGTGACGGAGACTGGCAACGTGTATGTGGTCGCGCCCGTTCCGGCCAGCGTGCAGACGGCCATGCAGGTCACTGGGCAGCTCCCCCACGGAGTGATGGCTAAGACGGAGCCCCCCGTAAACAAGTCGGCGCCCACACCGCGATTGGGCGCGCATCCGGACCTGTCGGGCAACTGGGCCTGGAACGACTGGATTGGGAACTACATGACCGGGGGAGGGCGCCGTCGCAGCCCCTGGCAGGCTGCCGACAGTAACCGGCAATCCAATCAAACCGAAGATTTCGAGCTCTACTCGCCGTCGCGCTTCGGCAATCTGGGTCGTCCAATCTACAAGCCGGAGAACTGGGACAAAGTTCAACAGCTCGACATGTGGACGAACAAGTATGACCCGGTGATGACCTGCCAGCCCCTGGGAGTTCCGAGGGAGGGCCCGCCCCGGCGCATCTACCAGACGGATCAGGATATTACGTTTCTCTATCAGGGGGGCGATGCGGGAGGCGGATACGGTGAGTATCGCGTGATCCCCACCGATGGCCGCTCGCACCCCAAATCGGCTGAGCTCGATATCACGTATATGGGCGATACCGTGGGGCGCTGGGAGGGCGACACGCTGGTGCTCGACTCCGTCGCGTTCACCGATACCACCTGGCTGGGGCGTGGCGGTTTCTTCCACTCCGATCAGATGCATGTCGTGGAGCGCTTCAAGCGTGAAGGCGATGCACTGCTGTACGACGTCACGGTGGAAGATCCTGAGGTGCTGGCGGAGCCGTATGTGTATCCGACACGAATCGTACGGCGAAATCCGAATCCCCAAGCGGGGCTTGTCCGCGAGCGAGGCAACTGCGAGGTTCAGGAGTTCGGTCACGCCGCGACTCAAATTCGCCACTAACGCCTCGCCACTAATTCAAGGAGGACGCCGATTATGGGTTCCACCAGACGCACCCTACTGGCAGCGGGAGCTGCGGCAGCGGCAACCACCGCCGTGGCGCGCGCATTTGCTCAGCAATCGGGCAAAGGAGGAACTGGCAAGTTCTATGAACGAGGCCCGGTTCGCATCTACTATGAGGAGGCTGGTTCCGGCTTCCCGCTGTTACTGCTTCCGGGCGGAGGCTTGAACTCGACCATCGCCTTCTTCACCGGCAACTCACCCTTCAATGCGATCGAGGAGTTCAAGGGCGAGTATCGCTGCATCACGGCAGATCTGCGCAACGCTCCCAGCGGCCAGTCCACCGGCCCTGTAGAGATCGAACGGCCGTGGGAATCCTACGCCGACGACCAGCTCGGCCTGATGGACCATATGGGGATCGACAAGTTCATGGTGATGGGTTTCTGCATCGGCGGCCCCTTCATCTGGAGTTTGTTGAAGCGCGCGCCCAATCGTATTGCCGGAGCCGTGCTGGCGCAGCCGGTGGGCTGGCGTCCGGAGATGCGCGACCCGAAGTACCCAGGCACATTTTGGAAAAGCTGGGGTGCGACGCTGATTGCCAAGCGGCCCGAGATCACGTTGCAGACGACGGATCAATTTGTGACCAACATGTTCGAAACCAACCCGGACTTCGTCTTCACCGTGACACGCGATTTCGTGCGTAGTTGCCAAAACCCAATCCTGGTCCTGCCGGACGAAGTCCCCGCGCACCCCTACGCCGTCGCCATGGAGTGCGCGATGCTCGCGCCAAAGGCCGAAGTGAGTATCTTCCCTTGGAAAGAACCCAAGGAGCGAATCCCCTTGGCTGTGCGCCAGATTCATTCCTTCCTCAAGGCGCATCAGCCGGCTTAGGCGGCGGTATCCCAATACGACAGGGCCCGTGCGGAAGACCGCCGCCCCGAAAACTTCTTAGACGAGCGGCGGCGGAAAAGTGCCGCTCAAGTAGGACCTTTCGGAAAGCACATGGACGTAGAGTCGGCAACCTCCAACTGAGATCGCAGACCCGCTCAGGAAAAGTCACCGAGAGCAACGGCCGTTACACGTCAAAGTTGTGACGACCTCCGCATGTGCCGCCATTTGGGGCGATCAGTTGTCTTAGTTTGCTAGCCCTGCCCGGCGGCGCTCTTATGCGCTTTCGGTTGCTAGAGTCTTACGCACGCACCGATATCGGCCCGGAGCCTTGATGCGGAAACACTATGAAGGCCGGTCATATTAAACTAAAGCCTGGAGCATGATGCGCAAATCACGCGAAAACCGGGCCCTAGCAATGTCGCACGCAGGCCCAGCAACGCAAATTCTTACCATTCCATCTCACTCCAAATGACTCGGATGCAAACCACAGCTTCCGATGCTTTCCAGAAGCTCACCATCACGAATCCGAAGCGCGACCCGAAGAACGTAAGCGGTCGAGAAACCTGGTATCCCTACTACGCCGGTTTTTCACCAGTGTTCGCGCGGTCGTTTTTCGATTCATTGGCGTTAAGTCCCGGCAGTAAGGTCATGGATCCGTGGAACGGAAGCGGTACAACGATCGAGGCCGCCGCGCACGCCGGACACAATGCGATGGGCTTCGACATTAACCCCGTGATGATTGTCGTTGCGCGCGCTCGTATGTTGAGCGACTCCAGTCGCCAAAGTCTTGAACCACTTAGCGCCGCGATTGTGCAAAAGGCGCGGGACGCGAAGGCCCTTGACCTGGACCGATCTGATCCGCTCGAGCTTTGGTTGGCGCCAGAAGGTGCCATGGCTTTTCGACGCGTTGAGACCGGAATCCAGCAGCTCTTGATCAATTCCCAGGGACACCGCTTTCTTGACTCACGGGCTACCGTCAGCCAACTCTCGGACCTAGCGGCGTTCTACTACGTCGCCTTGTTCCGAACGGCCCGCTCGCTGCTGCAGCGCTTCTTCACGTCGAATCCTACCTGGGTGAAGAAACCGGCTACACAGGAGAATCGCACGCGCCCGAGCCTTGAATCGGTCCTAGCTGCCTTTGGCCGCGAAGTCGTCTCGATGGCTGAGGTACTGCAACCTGATTGGACACGAAGCGCCGGCGGCCAGTACACGCTCGCAATTGCGTCTTCGGAAAAGTTGCCAATTGAGAGCCGCAGCATTCATGCAGTTCTTTCGTCACCGCCGTACTGTACTCGCATTGACTATGCGATCGCCACTTCGGTAGAACTTGCCATCCTCGGCATTGACGCGACTCACGGATTGACGGAACTGCGGCGAGCGATGATCCGCGGCGCAGTCGTTCCCAGAGAAGCTCCGAGCTCTCAGCCATGCTGGGGCCCGATCTGTCTGACGTTTCTCGATCGAGTAGCGGGGCACCGCTCCAAAGCATCTGCGACGTACTACCTGAAGAGCCATTTGCAATACTTCGATGGAATGTTTCGTTCTCTCGGCGAAATCTCACGAGTCTTGGTTGACAAAGGAGCTTGCGCTCTTGTGGTGCAAGACTCCCATTATAAAGACGCCCATAATAACCTCCCGCGGATTTTCGTTGAAATGGGGGACGCCCACAACCTGCGGCTTGGTCGGCAAGCCGACTTTGAGAACACGCGATCCATGGCGAGGATGCATCCCCATGCGCGCAAGTATTGGCCTCACCTCCACGCGAAGGAAAGCGTGCTGATGTTCACCCGTTTGTAGAGAGGAGTGGTAGGCATGCCCGATGTTTCCGTGATCGATTTGATTACTGCGATTGAGACGCGGTTGAAAAAGGTCAGCACGCAGTCGTTGGATCTGTCCTTCAACGAGCTTCTCGACATGTACGAAAACCACGAACTTGATATAAGTCCCGACTATCAGCGGCTCTTCCAATGGAGCGAAGGGGCGAGGTCCCGATTTATCGAATCCCTTCTTCTGGAAATGCCCGTGCCCCCGATCTACGTTGTCGAGGAAGAGGACAATAAGTACCTGCTAATCGATGGACTGCAGCGGATATCCTCCTACTTGCACTTGAGGGGAAAGCTGGATGCTCCACAGTTGGATCCGCCGTTGTCGAAGGTCAGAAACTGCAGCTCACGGACTGCGACATCGTTAAAGAACTGAATGGCAAGACTTTCGATGATCTAGGCACGGCGCTCCAGATTAAGTTAAAGAGAGCATTCATTCGAGTCGAAGTAGTGCGGAAGGGCAGCGATCCCCGGTTTAAATACCACATGTTCAAACGCCTCAACACTGGAGGCGAACCTTTGACCGCCCAACAGCTACGTAACTGCTCCATACGCCTATTGAGTCCCACTTTCATCGACTTCATTAAGAAACTTCGAGAGCGCAGCGATTTTAAAGCGTGTACGACTACTTTGACCAACGAACGAATTCTCGCTGCATTTGACGAAGAGCTGATCCTGCGCTTCTTTGCATTTCGCAATAACTTGGATGCGTTTAAGCACGATATCACGGATTTCCTGACCCAGTATATGGAAGGCGTCTCCGATCCGTCCGAGGCGACACCATTCAACTACAGGGACCAAGAGGCCGCGTTCGATAAGACGTTTTCCATTCTTGCTGCGACGCTAGGAGAAGATGCGTTCACTTATGCAAACAAGCAAACAAAGAAACTGACAAAGGGATTCGGCGTGCTGCAGTTTGAGGCCTTCACAATTGGTCTCCAACCACATTTGGGTCGACTTGATCCGGCAAATCAAGAGCTTATGGGGCGCTTAGCAACGCGGCTAAAGGACCTAAAAGCAGATGCGCAGTTCATCGACGCTACCACGGGCGGAGGAAGAACTCCCCAGGTCTTCTCAGAGAACGAATCAACTGGGTCGATCAGGCGGTCGCCGAAGTCGCATGAATCTGCCTGACCTCAGCGCACAACTAGAGTCGGAGCTGGCTTGGCGCCAAGAAGAGATCCGTTTCTTCCAGAACCGAGGGACAATGCTCCTTAAGGCGGACGAGCAGGATCAATACCGTCGTGCTTTAGTACTAATCCTTTATGCGCACTTTGAAGGTTTCTGTAAGTTCGCGTTCGATCTCTATCGAACTGCGATCAATGGAGAACAGGTTGCCTGTAATGAGGCATCTCCCGCAATCGCGGCGGCTGGTTGGGCGAAGCTGTTCAAGGAACTACGGGATCCGAGCACTAAGTGTGCTGAGTTTAAGCACGCCCTACCGGATGACGGTAAACTTCATCGGTTCGCCCGAGATCGTGAATTCATGGAGCGTTCAATCGAGTTTAACCGTCTCCCTGTAACAATCCCGGACGATTTCGTTGCAACAGCAGCCGCCTCCTACGTTCACCCAATAGCTTTGGGCCTCACACTTTAGACGATTTCAGATCGAAAAGTCCGGTTCGCGCGCCAGCCGCGGCCGATTGTCGATATGGGGTTTGTTGGCGTGCGAGCCATCGGCCCGGGAGCGTTTTAACCCTCCTTTTAGTCGCCAACCCACAGAAGCAAGCGGTCCCTGCGCAGTGACTTTTCGCCTCAGGCCAATACTTGAACCGCGAACGCCCACGGTGTGAGTTAAGCACGCTTCCGATGTGACGTCCGGTCAGCGATCTCAAGGAGCGCCCGCAGAGCATCATTGACCGATTTCGAGTCGGGGAACGCCGCCGCTACTTCAGGCTCGAGCAGAATCACGTTAACACCCCGACGGTAACGGCCCGCGTACTTGCCCCGAACACCACCAGAGAAATCGTACTCGGCCCTCATCTCCGGCGCTGCGCGGTTAGAGCGACGTTTCTTCATAGTTGCGTCTTTCATGTTGTGTCGCAATGCGCGCGCTGATTATGCGAATTCGCGCTCCTCTCATAGTATGAACGACAACCAGGAGCTTCCGCTCGCTGGACATGCCAATGATCAGGAAGCGCGCTTCGCCAGCGGCGTGGTCCGGGTCCGGAATCGTGATCGAAAGCGGGTCGCCAAACACCGTACTCGCATCGGCGAATCCGACGTTGTGCTTCCGGCGGTTAGCCGTCTCCTTCTTCTCATCCCACTCAAACGCGAGTCCCTGCATCTCACATCGAGCTTAAGCGAATTACCGGCGCGCTGCGCGGCGCGCAACCCCCGGACGGTTTGGTCCTCGGGCACGAAGCACCGCTCGCTGCTCTGCGCGGCTCACCACCCCAAGTTAGGGTAATTATATAGTTGACTAAAGTCAGCGAAACTGAATCCAGCCCCGTTTCGGCTTGACAGCGAATCCTTCTGCTACCAGTATGGCTCCGATGTATGACATCAGGCCGCTCCTGTTGACATTCGCCTTAACCCATTCCCCGACGCTTCCGACAGGTGGCTTGTCCTTTGATGTCCCTATCTGAAGTTCTCTGCCGGAGTATCGCTGGAGAATCCGTGCGTAGTCAGCGCCACTGATTGTGGCTGCCCACTGGAAGCCTTCGCCATATCTGATCGTCGTCCCACTGCTGACGGAACCGCTATATTCGAAACGCTCGTCTCCACCGCCCCAAGTCGGCAAGACTTTGGATGCTGCCATAGCGCAGTCAGGGTACTTTCTTCGCCCGCTTCCTGGCCCGTGCGCGCTTCTGGCGCGCCTCTTCCTTCAGGACCGCTTCTTTGGACACGCTGAGCGAAGCACGGACGCCACGGTCGAAGTTCTCAAACTGGTTTGGCCCATCGCACCTAGCATTCAATTCCGCGATTGTTTCGGCTTGGGACTTCATTGCGCCCTCACTAGTGTGGTTTCATCCACCACCATGATACCTTCTGGCGCGTTAGCTCAGTGGCAATGGGGGCCGACGTGGCTGTTCCGACCGTCCGAATTGTCGTCGGTATAACAAGCGTAAAGTCGATGCTCGTCCACTTCGTCAGGCATGGCAAGTTCTCCGCAACGGCGACATTTAGCCATGATACGCGGAGGGGTCCAAGGGTCCTTTGGGAAAACACCCAATTCAAAATCTGAATCGTCTGAAGGAAACATAGAAAACCTCAGTTCTTTGCCTCGGGAACTTCAACGTCGGCTAGTTGCATAAAGTCAACCAAGGCATTGTACGTATCGATCACTCGCTGGCGTGCGACCTTATCGGAGCGAATTTTTAATATTTCCCGTACTTGGGCCGCGTTGGTACAAGACTCGCGGAACTTGGCGAGAAGCTTAAAAAAGTCTGAACCTTGTTCCGGCTCGACTGACTCAACTAGCTTCTTAGCTTCCGACAGTGCGGTCTTTGCAGGAGCTTCTCTGAACTTCTTCGCCGCACTTGGATGCTTCAATATGCTGGGCAATGCGCGCACGTCAGCCGCGTCCGGAAGACGTTTGTCGCCAACCCACCGGCAAAATTCATCTCCAAACGAATCATCCTTCTTGAATAAATCTTTGAGATCCTTCTGCCGGAAGAACTCATCGAAATAGCTCCATGTGCGTTCTCCATGACTTGAATACTTGCCGTTGTCAAGAGTCAAAAATCTGTCCTTCATCATCTTGTAGGCTTGGAGAAATCTGTTAACTGTAGACTTACTAGTCCGTAGGTAGGTGGCGATCTCGTCCTGTGACATCCCAAGCTCATGCTCCATCGTAAATACGTGGCCTGCCTTCTCATGTGCTTTCCATGAAAGTTTCCCAGCGCAATGGTAGTCTGCCAACATAATCGCGACCTGTCTCTCATCAACGTCGCTCGGAAGAATGCGCGCTGGTACCGTGCGCCATAATTTGTTCTTCGGCTCTTTCTCGCGCAAACTCTGCACACAGACGGTTCGGCAGTTGCCTTCTCTGGCTCGAAACTTGTTTCCGACACGCTGAAGTATGACCCGTTCGCGTAGCCCCCCATTGTCGTGGATGTCCTTGCGAAGGTTCTTCACTTCGGGCATTGCCATAATCACCTGCTCCAAGCTCTTGCCTTCCTGCTCCAACTTCAGCCGGTATTGAATACGCGGGTTCTTCTGGTCTAATTCAATTTTGTCTATGGGCACGTTTTCATGAGTCAGACGGATCAATGTTCCGCCGACCATCATATCCTCGACCACTGTTGGATCGACTGCCACAGCGTGGTCCAATGTCAGCACACCGACGCGTTTTGCCATATTGACTTTTCCTCTATACTGAACGTAGGCGGAGGGCGCACGGCTTTAGGCCGATAGCCCTCCCTAGGTTTGGGTGCACCTCGGGTCGCAAGCCCCGTGTGCGTAAATCTACAGCGTGTGCCAGGGGCCAGTGGTTGTCGATCCTCGCTAGGGAACTACACGACAGCTTCACTGGCCCTTTTGGTTTTGGCCTCTACCGTCGGCCCACTGGGACGGCAGAAGCTACTACATACCTCACGTTATTCCTCCCTGCCCGGATCAAGAGCAGTACCGCATCCATCAGCCTGTACCGACGGGTACTGACCTAGCCCGCACATATAATGACCATACCGTGTTCAACCGCTTGCAAACAACTGTACCGTGTGCTTGAATAGATTGACGATCAATGCTGATCGGCGCTGACAGACCAACAAGGGTGTAATGTGAACAACATAACAGGAAGAAAGACGCTGGCGCAGACATTGAAACAAAAGGGATTCCCTATAACCGATTCCACGATCTATCGCTGGGAAAAATCAAATCAAATACCGAACTATCCTCCGATGAAGCGGCTCAAGCATAATGGCCAACTGGTTTATACGGAGGAACATATCGCGGCGATCATCGCCTACATGACGGAGGAAGAGACGACGGATTTCTCTGTGGCGCATTCCAAAAGTCCAGCCAAGAGGAAGGCGTCAGCCATAGCCGAAACAGCGGAAGTAGCTTGATCCGAAGATGAAAATTCTACTGGTCGAACCGAAGTACTACACGCAGTATCCTCCGCTCGGCCTGTTAAAACTCTCCACTCTTTACAAGAGCCATGGCCACGACGTTCGATTCGTTCGCGGTCTCGTGCTAGTAGCACGGTTCGTGCCGGATGAAATCAAAGTCACTAGCCTGTTCACGTGGGCATGGAAACCGGTATGGGAGGCGGTCGCATTCTACCGAGCGCTATTCCCAAAGGCGAAGGTTTCGTTGGGTGGAATATACGCATCGCTCACGCCAGACCATGCAAAGGGAAGTGGCGCTCATGAAGTGGTAACCGGTCTAGTGAACGAAGCTGAAGACCTAATGCCGGACTATGATCTTGTCCCGGAGTGGCACAGGGATGCGGCCGCATCGATCCTATTCAGTCATCGCGGTTGTATCAGAAATTGTAGTTTTTGTTCTGTCCCAAAACTTGAAGGCAAGCCATTTCAGATCCGACCGAACACCCACATCAAGCATCTCATTCATCCGACTCACAGGCGTGTAATTTTATGGGACAACAACATCCTTGGTGAATCGCAATGGCGAGAAGTTGTTGGCGAATTGAAAGACCTTGGGATGCCCGTGGACTTCAACCAGGGCCTTGATGCGCGTTTGGTGACCGAGGAAGTCGCGATCGCGCTCAAGGATCTTGATTTACCTACCATTCGGCTTGCGTACGATTTCCCGACGATGCGCGCCAGTGTTCAGCGGGCGATTACCTTGCTGAAGGGGGCCGGACTAAGTAGGACCCGTTATCGCCACATCTGCTCTTACGTCTTATACAACTACAAAGATAAACCAGATGATCTGTTCGCTCGGGTGAGAGACTTGCTTGCTTGGGGCGTGACTGCTTATCCGATGCGATATCAGCCGCTCAGTGGCGACTTTGCTTTCGATAAGGACTCTTATATAGCGCCGGGATGGTCTGCTGAGGAATTGGAAATGGTTGCCAATGCGCGCCGCGTCATCGGTTCCGGTGGGGCATTTCCACCATACGAAGGGCTATTTAAGAAGTTTTCCAACGCTAAGAATTTTCATGAGGCCTTTGGACTAAGGGATAGAAAGGACGGGCGTGAGTTTCGTGCCCCCGTCCGCAAGAAGAAGTCGATCGCGGACGGGTTCGAACTGAAAGAGTTTGCATGGGATCTTCTGAAGATGGGGCAAGATCATCAGTTCCCAGCAAGTAAGCTCGTTAAGCTCAGCGTGTCGCCTTCGGCTTCCCGCGCCGGACACGGACTCGCCGTAGACGTGCCAGTTTAGCGCCTAAGCTCGGCTTCATTCCGATCATCAGCCTTACCAGTCAGTTGGTCGAAAGTCAGACGCTTTCCGACGACTCCCCGAACGGCGATATCGAAGCGCTCCGCATCCGTCAGGTGCCGTTGATTGAATCGGTAGGCCTGTTCATCGAGATACCGGAACAGGTGAAACGGTTCCACGCTCACGTAGGTTCCGGAGATCGACCGTTTCAAAAGCGACCAGAAGTTTTCCAGCGAATTGGTATGCACGTTTCCGTCAACGTAGGCCACGGCGTGATCGATCACTTGATGCGCGTACTCGCGTTCAAGGCCGTTATAAGATTTCAGCGCGTCGCTGTAGAGTGCTGAGCCTGCCTCTACGTGCTTTCGTACTTCGGCGTGAATCGCGCTCTTCTTGCGATTCGAGATCACCGCAGTAACTACCTTGCTGTTCTTGCCATCGTTGCCACGCTCCAAAATCCCCATAACCGGAACCTTGTCGTGTCCGCCCGTGCCGGTGATTCGCCGTGCGCGTTTGCTAGCGTGCATGTTGCGTGATTTTCCGCCGATGAAGGTTTCATCCGCCTCCACGTGGCCAGTCATCTTGTCCGGGGTGTCCAGTCCGAAGGAGACGCGAATCCGATGATCCATAAACCACGCCGATTTCTGCGTGATGTTCAGAGCACGGGCGATCTCACAACTAGACACGCCGTTTTTGCAGTTCGTAATCAGCCAAGTCGCCGTGAGCCACTTGTCCAGTCCGAGCGGAGATTCTTCGTAGATCGTGCCAGTCTTCAGCGAGAACTGCCGTTTGGCGTGCTCGTTCGGACACCACCAGCGATTCTGGTTGGTCAGGAACCGAACTTCCTTGCAGCCACACGTCGGACATGTGACGCCATCTGGCCAGCGCCGCGCTACCAGATAGTCGTGGCAGTTGGCCGGATTCGCAAAGTAGATGATGGCTTCTTGAAGGCTGCTTGGCTCTCGTTCCATGCTTTTAATTATAAGGCTTTGAGCCACTTTAGTCAACTATATAAACGCCCAACAGAGATTACCTAGACCCTGCATGGTTCATTCTGGACAAAATATCGGGCGAACCCAGGGTGACAGAGGACGCGAGTCTTAAAGCGACGAAGGAAAGGCTGGACAACTTTACGGGAGACATGAACCTCGTAAAACTAGCCAAGTGGATGCCAGAGCCGATGTCGCACGTATAATTGACATGCGCTACCATCAGAGCAATGAAAGAGCCCTCCACGTCGCCCGAATACGACGCTTTCAAAAATCTGCTCAATCGCATCACGTCGGTTCCGCGCGAGGTGCTGAAACAGCGCGAGGTGGATTACAGACGGCAATCCTCGCTCAATCCGAGCAAGCCCGGACCAAAGCCGAAACGAAAGCGGAAATAGCGTATGACCGTACAGCGTCGATTTATGATAGAGCCGCACGATATTGTTGCTCTGGAATACGAGTGTCGCAACTGCCATTCCCGTTACGCGATTCGGCTGGACTCGCAATCCAAAGCACAGGTGAACTGTCCAGGTTGCGGCGCACAATGGGTAAGGACCGAACACCTTGGTGGTCCCGATCCAAAGGACATAGCGATACCGGAGTTTATACTGGCTTTGAACAAACTGAAAGCGGCGGCGAAAGAATCAATCTTGAGGTTAGAAATCACGCCGCCGGAAGAATCCTCTTCCCGCGTCCCTGCCGCTTAGCAGGCTTTCGTTTCCGCCTCCTTCCCACTTCCGATCAGTGCTTCGTAAGTCAGGCGCTTGCCAGCGAGTTGAGTGAGAACCATCTTGAACCGCCCGTAGTCGTCGGTATCTTTGCGATTGTTAAAGCGGAACGCTTGCTCATCGACATAGCGAAACAGATGATAGGGTTCCACGCTGATGTAGGTCCCGTTAATTCCGCGCTTCAAGAGACTCCAGAAGTTTTCCATCCCATTGGTGTGGACGTTCTCGCGGACGTATTCAATTGCGTGATCGACGACTTGATGCTGATACTCTTCGCTGAGCCCGTCATAGGACTTCAGCGCGTCGCTGTAGAGAGCCGATCCAGATTCCACGTTCTCATTTACAAGCGCGTGCAGTTGGGTCTTGCGGCGCTTGTCTACGACCTGGGCGCGAACCTTGCCGCCGCGCTCCAGAACAGCAGCGACGATAGCCTTACCCTCAGGACCGCGACGCCCTTGGATCTTGCGGGCCTTAACATCAGCGTGCATGTTCCGTGCTTTGCCGCCGATGAAAGTCTCGTCCACTTCGACCTCGGCCGAGAGTTTGCCGCCAGTAGCTTCGTCCTGCATGGCAAGCCGGATGCGATGGAGCATAAACCAAGCAGTCTTTTGGGTAACTCCGAGGTCGCGGGCGATTTCGTAACTGCTAACTCCATTCTTGCAGTTGGCAACCATCCAAACAGCAGTCAGCCATTTATCGAGAGCAATGGGGGAATCTTCAAATACGCTCTTAGTCTTAATAGAAAACTGCTTGCGGCATTTCGAGCATTTCCAGATACGGCGGGTCTTGAGAAACATTGGTTTCTCCGCGCCGCAGTGCTGGCAGGTAACGCCCTTCGACCATCGGCTATCCGCCATTTCGCTGAGAGCATTGTCAGCATCGGCGTAGTGCTTGATCGCTTCCATCAGGGTCTTGGGCTTGGCGCTTTCCATGAACTAAGTATGCCTAAAATCTCAGGGTGTGTCAAGTATATTCTCGCCAAAAACATGAACCGAGCAGCGCTTATCGCGACCACATTATTCGCCTTCGGTACGGCCGGCGCGGCGATTGACGATCCGGTCCGGATCGACACGGGAATGATCTCCGGGGCCACAACGGACAGCCCGGAGGTGCGTGTATTCAAGGGCATTCCTTATGCGACGCCGCCCGTGGGCGATCTACGCTGGCGCGCGCCAAAGCCGGCCCCGCATTGGGAAGGAACCCGCGCGGCGGATCAGTTCGGCCCGGTGTGCATGCAGGGCGGCAATCAGAAGATGAGTGAGGACTGCCTGTACCTCAACGTCTGGACGGGCGCGAAGGCGGCCAGCGAGAAGCGCCCCGTCATGGTGTGGATCTACGGCGGCGGTTACTCCAGCGGCTCGGGGTCGCAGCCGATGTACGATGGCGAGGCACTCGCGAAAAAGGGCGCGGTAGTGGTGACGTTCAACTACCGGCTGGGCGCACTCGGCTTCTTCTCCCACCCGGAGCTGACCAAAGAATCGGACCGGCGGGGAGCGGCGAACTTCGGCGTGATGGACGCCATCGCGGCGCTGCATTGGGTGCAGCAGAACATCGCGCGATTTGGCGGCGACCCGAAGCACGTGACCATCTTCGGCGAATCGGCCGGCGCTGGGATGGTGGCGAACCTAATGACCATACCCTCGGCGAAGGGCCTGTTCGTGCGCACCATCGGCGAGAGCAGCGCGTGGTCCACCGCGCGGATCGCCCCATTGAGCACGCTGGCGGATGCCGAGATGGAGGGTGAGAAGCTGGCTGACGGAGTGGGTGCGAAGTCGCTGGCGGACCTGCGTGCGAAGCCGGCGGAAGCGATTCTAAAGGCCGGGCGCGGGTCGGGGCCGGTGGTGGACGGATACCTGATTCCCCAGGATCCGGGGAAGGTCTTTGCGGCGGGTAAGCAGATCGACGTGCCGGTGTTGACGGGATCGAACCGTGACGAGTCGTTCGCGAGCAATCCGAAATCAGCGGCGGAGTTTGTGGAGCAGTCGCGGAAGCGCTTCGGCGACCTGGCGGATGCGTACCTGAAACTCTACCCGGCCGACTCCGACGAACAAGCACGCGAATCGGCATTCTATTCGGGGCGCGACGAGATGGCGTTCGTGATGCGCAACTGGGCGCGGCTGGCCGAGAGGCCCGGCAAGTCGAAAGCGTTCGTATACTACTTTACGCAGCAGCCGCCGCGCCTCGCGAACGCGCGAGGACCGTTCGCGCCCGGGCCCCACGGCAGCGCCACGCACGTCTCTGAGATCCTCTACGCATTCGGCCATCTGGATGGAAGCCGGCCGTGGACGGATAGAGACCGGCAGGTGGCGGACGAGATGTCGTCCTACTGGGTAAACTTCGCAAGGAGCGGCGACCCGAATGCGAAAGGGCTGAATAAGTGGCCCGTGTATGACGGGAAGAACCAAAGCGTTATGGTGTTCGGCAATCCGCCGGAGGGCGCGCAGTCGCCGAGCGAGGCGCAGCTTGCGTTCTTCCAATCGTATTTCGATAAGCTGACGGCGCAATAGCGAGGCTGCCGACAGAATTGAGTGGGCTCACTTGGGTCAACTGCCGTCCGGGGACCCGCCGCGGTGAGTGACCATCGGGTAGTGTGGTAGTCCCTCGGGCCTGGGAACCGACGCCCGCCACCCGCCGGGGTGGGGCTCCAACCCGCGGAACAACGGTGACAGCCGCGCTGTGGGAGTGCCGACCAAGTGCTCCAGCGACTGCCGGAGGTTGCGGATGGCGTCCAACCCGAAGCGCGCTTGCCGCTTCTCGAGCCATCCCACCGCAACCTGAATCAGCTCTTTCGACACGCCGGACAGGCGCGGAAGTTCTCGGAAACGCACCCCTTTCTCATCGCGAAGCCGCACCACGTTGGAGCTGATCGCGAGCGACAACTCCGACTCACGCTCGAACTCGATAGCGAATGCCAGAAGCACACGGGAGACCAACGCCGACACGGATTACTTCGCCAGAATCTGTTTGCGGCCAGCCTGCGAAAATTCGCAGAATCGAATATACTGTCTTAAGTGGAATGCCCGCATCGCCTTGCCGTAGGCCAAAGCGCTCTCCAATCCTATGTTGCCCACGCGTGAGCTGTACATAGCTGGACTTGTCGCCTACACGTTGGGAATCGCCGCCGGGCTAGCCGGTCACGTGACTGGGATGGCCCGTTCCTGGATCGCAAGAGCGATTTGTTTCCTGTCTTTGGTTGGGGCTCTGCTGGAGTTTGGCGCGGCCATTGGCGGCTTGCTCGCCAGCGGGGACCTGAGTTGGTCGCTTGCGTCCGGCATTCCATATTTGAACTACGGTGTCCGGCTGGATCCTCTCTCGGCGTACTTCATCTTGGCGTTATCGCTTCTGGCGGCCTCGGTGTCGGTATACTCTTTCGGTTATGTTGGACACCACTCCACTCGCAAGAGCCCCGCCTTGTTTTGCGCGTTTTTGAATCTGCTTCTGCTCGCGCTGACGCTCGTCTTCACCGCGGCGAATATTTTGTTCTTCCTCATCGCCTGGGAACTCACTGCTGTGGCGGCCTATTTCCTGATCGTCTTTGATCATGAATCGGCTGAGTCCAGGAAAGGCGGCCTGCTGTACTTCCTCATGGCGCGAGGCGGCACAGGAATGCTCTTCGTGGGATTCCTGCTCCTGGCAACTGCGGCCGGCAGCCTGGAATTTTCCGCGTTACACGGCGTCAGCCGGCAACTTTCGCCGATGGTGGGCGCGGGCGCGTTCCTGCTCCTGTTCTTCGGTTTTGGCGTAAAGGCAGGCATCATACCGCTGCACATCTGGTTGCCCGCGGCTCATCCGGTGGCGCCCAGCAATGTTTCCGCGCTGATGTCGGGCATCGTAATCAAAGCCGGGATCTACGGTATGGCGCGCGTGTTCTTCGACTTTTACGGTGCGCTGCCGGTC
This sequence comes from Bryobacteraceae bacterium, assembly GCA_049518655.1. Lineage (GTDB taxonomy): Bacteria > Acidobacteriota > Terriglobia > Bryobacterales > Bryobacteraceae > Palsa-89. The sequence continues at coordinate 36,600 of JBEKRO010000049.1, forward strand.
TGGGCGGGCCTGACGGTGCTGGTGGTCGGAGTGGTATCGGCGCTGTTGGGCGTTCTCTATGCGCTGATGGAGCACGATCTCAAGCGATTGCTGGCTTACCACAGCGTCGAGAACATCGGAATCATTCTGATGGGCTTCGGCTCGGCGCTGCTATTCCGGTCGTTCGGACATCCGCAGTTAGCAGCGCTGGCGCTGATCGCCGGTCTCTTCCACACCTTGAACCACGGCGTGTTCAAATGCCTGCTGTTCTTGGGCGCCGGAAGCGTACTGCACGCGACGCAGACCAGAAACATGGAACAAATGGGCGGATTGATTCGGCGCATGCCATCGACGGCCCTGTATTTTCTGATCGGCGCGATTGCGATCTCGGGGCTTCCGCCGCTGAACGGGTTCGTGAGCGAGTGGTTCACATATCAAGCGCTCCTGGCTGGATTCGGCGCTACTCCGGACTTGACCCGCGTCGCCTTCCCGATCGCCGGGGCATTGCTGGCTCTCACCGCTGCCCTGGCGGCGGCATGTTTCGTGAAGGCGTTCGGCATAACCTTCCTGGCTCTTCCTCGGAGCGAGGAAGCCGAACACGCGCGGGAAGTCTCGTTTTCGATGCGCTCTGGAATGGCTATTCTCGCCCTGGCGTGCGTACTGCTCGGTCTGGGCGCAACTTGGTTCCTTCCGGTCTTCGATGCGATCACGAATCGGGCTTTCGGCGTCGCCATCAGCGGGGACCTGGTCGCCGGGAATGGCTTTCTGCTGACGGCCGGATCGGCAATGCGGGGAACGGTTTCCACTGTGGCGATCGCGCTGGCGCTTATGGTGTTGGGCTCGTTTCCGTTGTTGTTTTGGTTCGTCTGGAAGCGCAAATCGGTGCAGGTGAGCGGTCCGACATGGGACTGTGGGCAGCCCGGTTTAACTGCTCAGAATGAGTACACGGCCACCGCTTTCTCGAAGCCTCTGCGGATGATCTTCGCGGCTCTATTCCGGCCGCGCAGAGAAATTCAAGCGGAGTACGAAGTGTCTGCTTATTACCCCAAGTCGTTTCACTTCGAGTCGGAGATTGAACCCACGTTTGAGGCCCACGTCTACGGCCCGTTGCGTACGGCAGTGCTCTCGATTTCCTCGCGCATGCGCCGTCTTCAGACCGGAAGCATTCACCTGTATCTGGCATACGTCTTCGTCACCTTGATCTTGCTGCTGCTGTTTGGAGTGCGCGGATGAGCCAACCAGCGCTGGCCCTCATCGCACAAGTCGCGCTGGTACTGTTTCTGTCGCCTCTGATTACCGGCTTCAGCCGAACTTTGAAGGCGCGACTGCAAACGCGGCGCGGTCCCGGCATCCTACAGCCGTATCGCGATCTTCGAAAGCTCTTGCAAAAGGGAATGGTCATCCCGGATACCGCATCCTGGATCTTCGCCGCCACACCTTACATTCTGTTTGCGACAACGCTGCTGGCGGGCCTCATGATTCCCACGATTTCCGCTCAAGCTCCCTTGAGTCTTTTGGGCGGCGTGCTGGCGGTAGTCTATCTGTTGGCGCTCGGCCGCTTCTTTCTTGCATTGGGCGGGCTGGACACCGGCAGTTCGTTCGGCGGGTTGGGCAGCAGCCGGGAAATGACCATTGCCGCCATTGCGGAGCCTGCCCTGATGCTGGCTGTTTTCACCGTGGCGATCGCAGCGGGTTCGACGAACCTGAGCACCGTGGCGCAGTCGGCGCTGGGACAAAGCTGGCGGTTTCTGGCGCCCTCGCAAATGCTGGCCTTTGCCGCGCTCTTCATCGTCTTGATCGCGGAAACCGGGCGTATTCCCGTGGACAATCCCGCGACGCACCTGGAGCTTACGATGATCCACGAGGCGATGATCTTGGAATATTCCGGTCCTTATCTGGCGTTGATCGAGTGGAGCGCGGCCATGAAGCAGTTGGTGCTGATGACCCTCCTGGTGAACGTGTTTTTTCCGTTCGGTTTGAGCGCGGGCTGGTGGCAGCCAAGCACGCTGGTGAGCCTGGTCCTATTCATCGGGAAACTGCTGCTGCTGGCCGCCGCGGTCGTACTGGTTGAGACTTCCAACGCGAAGCTGCGGATCTTCCGGGTGCCGGAATTACTGGCGGTCGCGTTTGTGTTGAGCGCCCTGGCGCTTATATCCACGTTCCTGTTCTGAGGAGATGATCGAGTTGCTTTTCGACGACCCACAATTCGGAAACAAGCTGATCACGATGATGGCGGCGCTGGTTCTGGTGCTGCAGATCTTGATGGTGGCTCAGCGCTGGTTGATCACCAACATCCGCGCATTCGGCGTGCAGTCCTTTCTGCTGGCCTGCATCGCCGCCACCATCGCTCATTTCAACCACGCGCCTCACATCTACATCGTGGCGGTCCTCACACTGGTCTTCAAAGCCCTCCTTCTTCCGATAGTTCTGGAGCGATTAGTAATGAAGATCGAGATTCAGCAGGAGATCGAGCCGTTCGTGAATGTGCCCGTTTCGGTGATTGTGTCGGGACTTTTGACCCTGCTTGCCTACGTTGTCGCGGAATCGTTTCATCGGCCCGAAGAGGCCGCTGGGGCGGCGCATCTGGGGCACAACACTCTGGCCGTTGCGATCGCGCTGTTTCTGATCGGCTTCTTCATGATGGTGAACCGCCGCAAGGCTCTGACCCAGGTTCTGGCCCTGCTCTGTTTGGAAAACGGCCTATTCCTGGCGGCCATCTCGCTGACCTATGGTATGCCTTTGATTGTTGAAGCAGGCATCTTCTTCGATGTCTTAGTAGCCACTTTGCTGCTCGCCATTCTGATCTACAGGATCCGAGAGACGTTCGATTCGATGGACGTAAGCCGGCTGAGCCGGCTGAGAGGCTGACGGCTGGATGGCCATCCTTACGCTGCTTCTGATTCCGTTGCTGGCGAGCGCCGCCACTGTCCCGATGCGCAACGTGCGCCGGATGGAGCTCCTGCACCTGCTATCGGCGGCGGGATCGTTTCTGGCGGCTGTCTGGCTGGCAGCTGAGGTGTTGCGATCGGGCACGGTGACATGGGGCGACGGCTTTCTTTACGCCGATTACCTCAGTGCCCTGGTGGCGGCCCTGACGGCATTTGTATACCTGGTCTCGGCTCCTTATGCGGTGGGATACCTCCGGCGCGATGAGGAGCAGCAAGTATTCGCCGAAACCGGCAACGGTCGAGGCAGCTTTTCCAAACTGCGCAAATACTACGCTCTGACGCCTCTGTTTGGGTTCTCGATGTTCTTGGTAGTGGTGTCGAACAATCTCGGCGTGCTGTGGATCGCCGTGGAGGGCACCACGCTCGCTTCCATTTTTCTGGTGACGTTCTACGGCCGCCGTACTTCGTTGGAGGCGGCGTGGAAGTACGCGATCCTGGGCGGCGTCGGTCTCTCGATGGCGCTGTTCGGTACGGTCTTGACCTACTATGCGGCGCACCAGATCTTAGGTGGAGAGAGTCTGAATGTCCTGAACTGGTCGGTCCTGGCGGCGAGCGCATCTCAATTCGACAAGACCGTGATGCGCCTGTCTTTCATCCTGGTTCTGCTGGGCTATGGAACCAAGGCCGGTTTGGCGCCCATGCACACCTGGAAGCCGGACGCTTACAGCGAGGCCCCCGCACCGGTAGCCGCACTGATGGCGACTGCAGTAGTGAACTGCGCGCTTTATGCGCTGGCTCGCTTTTATGTGCTGACAGAGCGCTGCCTGGGGCCGGCGTTCGTGTCCCAATTGCTGATCCTGTTCGGCTTGCTTTCGATTGGGATCGCGGTGCCGTTCATTCTTGTGCAGCGAAGCTACCGCAGGCTCCTTGCGTATTCGAGCATCGATCACGCCGGCATCATGGCGTTAGGCCTGGGCTTTGGAGGACCGCTTGGCGCATTGGGCATGCTGCTCCACATGACCTTCCATTCCGTGACCAAGCCACTCCTGTTTTTCTGCGCTGGCAACGCCCAGCAGCACACGGGAAACGATTCACTTCGACAACATCCAGGCGGACTGCTGCACTCCTTGCCCGTGAGCGCGCCGATGTTCTTGCTGGCGACGCTGGCTATCACGGGGACTCCGCCGTTCAGTATGTTCCAGAGCGAGTTTACGATTCTCCGCGCTGGATTCGCGGCTCAGCACGTTGGCTCTGTCATCTTGTTCGTCATATTCGTAGTGGCCATTTTCTGCGGCTTCTTTTACCATGTCGCGAACTTGGTTTTCGGACCCGACCCCGGCGTTCCGCGCGGTGAGTTCTCACGGTGGAAGACTCTTCCGGTGATTGGCCTCTCACTGATCGTTGTGGTTTTGGGATTCTGGCTCCCGGCTCCCATTTATGCGTTAGTGAACGGCGCGGCGCGGATTCTGGCGGTGCAGCCGTGAGCGAGATTTATATGGACGCGGCGTCGACCGAAGTCCGCACCATAGCAGCTGGGTTCCTGGAAGCAGGTTGTCGCCTGACAGCAACGTTTGCCGAAGATCGAACGGAGATGGAATCTTGCTACTACGTGTACTATGTTTTCGAAAAGCCGGACGATGCCAGGTACTTACTGCTGCGGACGCCGGTGGCCATCGAGCATCCGGTCTTCCCCTCGCTTGCGGCTGAATTCCCGGCCGTGAACTGGCAGGAGCGCGAAATTCAGGATTGGTTCGGCCTGGCCGCAGAAGGCCATCCGAATCCGCGCCGCGTCGCATTGCACGACAACTGGCCGGATGTGCATCCTCTCCGCAAGACATTTTCGATTGACACCGTGCTTCCGCCGCTGGAGGGCGAACAGCACCTTTTTCGGCCCACTCTCGGCGAAGGTGTGTTCCAGATTCCCGTAGGTCCCATCCATGCCGGGATCATCGAGCCGGGACACTTCAATTTCGCCGTCGCTGGCGAGCCGATTCTCTATTTGCAATTGCGCATGTTCTATGCCCACAAAGGCATCGAGAAGCGGTTCGAGCAGCTGCCTGTGAATCGCGCCGTGTATCTTGCCGAGAGTATTTCCGGAGATTCGAGTTTTTCGCACGGCGTCGCCTTTTGTCAGGCGATCGAACAAGCCGCGGATGTTGAGGTCCCCGAGCGCGGGCGGCGAATGAGGACCATTCTTCTGGAGCTGGAACGTATTTACAACCACGTCGCGGACATTGGCGCTATCGCGACCGACGTCGGGTTTGTGATCGCGAACGCTCATGCTTCGCGTCTCCGGGAGATGATCCTCTGTGAGAACGAAGAGTTGACCGGAAGCCGGCTCTTGCGCGGGATGGTCTGCCCCGGCGGAGTCCGCCGGGACTGGAAATGGGATCAGACCGAGGATCTGAACGGAGTCCTGAACACGTTTGCGCGCGAGTTTGGCGATCTGATGCGTATCATCGAGACCTCGGATTCCACTCGCGACCGGCTGGAGCGCACGGGCATCCTCTATCCGGAAAAGGCGCGGGATCTGGGGATCGTAGGTGTCGCGGGCCGTGCCTCAGGCGTGAACCGGGACGTCCGGCGCGACCATCCGTATGCGGCTTATGACTCGATTGCGCTCCACGTGCCGGTCTATCAGGAAGGCGATGTGTTGCGGCGGCTGCAAGTCAGAGTCGATGAAGTTCGACAATCGCTGGGCGTGATCCGGTCGATGATCGCGGAGCTTCAGCCGGGTTACCACCGCGTGCTGCTGCCGCCTCTTCCACCAGATCGATGTGCATTGGCGGCCGTGGAGGGGTGGCGCGGCGAAATCCTGCACTGGATCCGTACCGGCCCTGAGAATCGGCTGGAGCGCTGTAAAATCAAAGATCCTTCGCTCAATAACTGGCCAGCCTTGGTCGAGGCTGTGCAGGGCAATATCGTGCCCGACTTTCCGGTGATCAACAAGAGCTTCAATCTTTCTTATTCCGGGACGGACCGCTGACCATGTTCAAGATTCTGAGAAAATCCGCACAAACCGGCCTGGTCACGATCCGCTATCCGGAAGCGCCGGCGCAGATATCGAGGCAATTTCGAGGAGCGCCGCGGTTTGACTTTGCCGGCTGGCGCGACGCGCGTTCCGCGGCCGGCGTCTGCCCCACGGAAGCCATTTCAATTCGCGAATCGGGCGACACGCGGCACGTTTCCGTGGACTACGGGTTATGCATCTACTGTGGCGAGTGCGCTGCCGCGGACCCCAGCGCCGTGCAGATGACGCAACAGTTTGAGCTCGCCGCCGTGGACCGGCGCAATCTTGTGGTCACGGCAGAATACGCAGTCAACCAGGAGGGCATCCAATACGAGCTCAGGCGAATGCATCACGGCTACTGGCCCGAAGAAGCGGCCGAAAGGCTGGCACAAAAAGTACGCGACCGCATTCATCAGGTTCTGGGGCGATCGATTGCCATCCGCGAAGTGGACGCCGGCTCCTGCAATGGCTGCGAGGTTGAGATTACGGCTCTGAACAATCCCGTCTACGACGTAGAACGGCTGGGTATTCATTTTGTTGCTTCGCCGCGGCACGCCGATATGCTCTTGGTGACGGGACCCGTCACCCGAAACATGGAACTGGCGCTCGCGAAGGCTTATCGCGCCGCGCCGGACCCCAAAGTGGTTGTGGCGGTTGGAGCATGTGGCATTAGCGGAGGGATTTTCGGACGTAACTACGCGACGCTCGGGGGCGTGGACCAGGTTCTTCCCGTCGACGTGTTCATCCCAGGTTGCCCTCCCCGGCCGCACGCGCTGTTGCATGGAATTCTGCTGGCTGTCGGCCAGATCGGGCAGAAAGGCACGCCTCAATGAAACAGGAATTACGGCGATTCAAAGCGGAGATCTTCCAAGCTCTCGCGCACCCGACGCGCATCGCCATCGTCGAAGCGCTGCGCGACGGCGAGATGTCGGCTGGAAAGATCATCGAGCAATTGGGCTTGGAACAAGCGAATGCATCGCAACATTTCGCGGTCTTGCGGAGCAAACAGATCTTGATCAACCGGAAAGAAGGCAACCAGGTCTTCTACTCGCTGCGCGATCCGATCCTGATCGAGGTCCTGGATATTCTCAAGCGCTACTGCTATTCGCAGCTCTCGCAAACAGCGTCGATGCTGAAGGAGATCCGCATGGACAAAGGGACTGCAAAGAAATGACCGGAGAAATGGCGGGGCAGTCAATTACTTTCCGCCCTCTGACATGCTATGCCCGAGTACGCAACGATACGAAACGCTCGCCGTTCGTGCAGGAAAGAAGATCGGCTCCACTTCTTCCGATTTGCACCATGCTTAGCGTGGGATCTCATACTTAGATCGCAACATACTGGTCGCTTTTTACAATTTCTGCCGGGTTCACAACTCGCTTCGCTGCACGCCTGCGATGGCAGCGGGAATTGCTGATCACGTTTGGAGCGTACGGGAATTGCTGGCCTGATAAGCTTGCACTATTGCCAAGAGATCACTTCTTGGGCGGAGGCGGTGGAGGCGGCGGGGGCGCTTTCACTGGTTCTCTTACCGGAGGCCAATCGCGTTTCGTGAAAGTATCGTCCTTCTTCATGAGGAAAGCAACGGATACTGATTATGCACGAACTGACGCCACTTTTCCAGGCGCGATTCATCGTTAGGGGCGTCAGAGGCACCTAATTCGGAGGCCTCTCTAGCCCTGACGATGAGCCTATTAAGAAGTTCTTCAGCATCGTCCACGTACCAGTGTCTCCACAAACTTTCATAATCGGCAGCAAGACAACTCCAAGTGCTTTGCAACTTCGTCATCAGCATAGCTTTGCTGTCGAGGCTGACCGCCATAGAGTACGCGGCGAATACAGCGGAGATGATCGACAACCCCAGAGCCCAGTGGGGCATCTGCGCAGCTACGGTAGCTGCCGCACCTGACGATGCGAAGAAAGAAACGCCGATAACGATTTGCTTTCGGCAACTATAGCTACCAGCAAGATCCCCGAAATACATGGCCCGGACCTCAGCCGATACCATCTTTTTCCAGACCGCATCGATTTGATCGTTGCTCAAAGGCATAAGTAGTGGAACTCTTCTGTCTCCTACTTTAACATTGGGGTATGGGCACCTCGTGTAAGGAGCAAGCAAAGAAAGAGAGCGAAAGGCAAATATTGGAACGTGCTCGCACCATCTGCCCGCTCTTTCCCGCAGGCGAAATTGTATTCTCTGAATGCCCAGACTTTCGAGTAGAAACAGATGCCGGATCGATAGGTATAGAGGTAACGCAACTGTTCAGGCTTTCGATGGAAACCACAGCCCATCACAGGGAGGTCGTGTTATTGGCCGAAAAGAAGTTCTATCAATTACCGGCGGCTCAGCTACCGGCGGCTCAGCCTGTTTTTGTCAATGTCGGTTTTCTTTCGGATGAGCAGTGTGAACGCGAGAATCGGAAGGGGTGGGACCGCCTGATTGGCGAGAAGACCGGGAGGAAAAAGCACAAGCTAGCCAACTCACTGACGGATTTCGTCGACCGACATATCCAGGCGGGAAGATTCGGAACATTTGCTGACAGAGAAATGGACGGCCAACTTCATACCGACACGCTACCCACAGGATTTGAGGTCATCCATGTTAGTACCACCCAACTTCAGGTTCCTTGGCGTTGCGGCGAATCCGCGAACATGTCGCTGGACGAAAGGCAGCTCTATGATGACCTTCACGCGACGATAACGAAAAAGAACGAGAAACTTCGGAACTACCGTATGAACGCCGTTGCCATCCCGATTTGGCTTCTGATCTACAGTGGCCCTTCCCTAACCGAAAGCGTCTGGGTGCCAGCCAGTATTGGTGACTGGAGCTTTGCGTCTGATTTCGATAGAGTTCTTCTGCTGTCAATCGAGAAAGCTCGCATCTTCGAAGTTGCCACCTTCAGACCTGCGACAATCCCGGGGACACAGATTTAGCGCACTACCCTGGGGTGAACCCCTCCACTGAGACAATCCGCGATTGACACACCTGCCATTTAATGATTTTCGCTACTCAAACAGCCTCTTCTCCTTCAAAATAGCCCTCGGCTGGTGAAGCGGAGGTGGG
>JBEKRO010000050.1:0-44969 GCA_049518655.1 Bryobacteraceae bacterium
ATGCCACCCATAGATCCTCCTGCTTCTCCCGATCCTTCTTGCGCCCCATGCCCATAGACAAAAGACGTTCAAAACACAATCAAGGTCACATGTTTTGGAAGGTTTTTACCACGGGCTGTTAGCGCCGAAACACCAAAGAAATCCGTATCTCAGCATGATCAGACCGGCGATGGCCGGCCCCAGAACGCGGGATAAATTGAACTGAATCGAGTTCAGAGCCAGCGCAGGCTTCAGATCCTCATGGCTGACAATGGACGGAATGAGAGATGAAAAGGCGGGCGCGGAAAGAGCGTCTGTAATGCCGACGACCAGAGACACGGCAATGATCATCCAAACTTTGACCCATCCCATAGCGACGAACGCGACGATAAACACGGGACAGACCATCTGGATACCCTGAAAAACATAGATGATCATCCTCCGGTCTTCTCGATCGGCGAGGACGCCGCCCAGAAGCGCCAGTATCCAGAAAGGCGCATTCATCGCGAAAGCGTCGAGACCCAGAAGAAACGAAGAGCCGCCAATACTCAGCACCAGCCAGGGTTCAGCCACCGACTGCATCCAGGTCCCAACATTAGAAAGAAGACTGGCAGACCAGAAAACGCCGTATCGCTTGGTCCGCAAGAGTCTTGCGGAGTGGGAACCCGCCGCCATTACTGCATGATAGTGATAAACCCTTCAGCGCGAGAGGAACTTCTTTTGGTTTGATGGATCGGCGAGCACCATGTCCAGTTAACCCGCCGCGTGATCGATGCTGAACATTCGCCTTGCGTCGTCGTAGCTGAAAATCTCCGCGTATCGGCCCCAGGCAATCACTGTGAGCAATGTCTTTTCCGCGTCGCTCTCGCTCAGATGATCTTCAAGTTCCGACTCGAATCTGACTCGCGGAGCAGATTGACTCTCGCGTTCATCCAGAACGTGCCGAATGTGCGCGGCGAAAGGCACAAAGCGCAACAGGTGTTCCTTGAAGAGCCGCTTGCGTTCCTCAGCTTCGCATTGCGCAAAGACGCGTCCAGCGGCGGTCAGCTTGATGGCTCCGTCTTTGAGTTCGGCAAACTCGAGAATGTGAAGCGCCTCAGCCACCGCGAACAAATCCTTGGCCGCCAGGTCGGGCATGCGCGCGATGTCGGCCAGGTCAGCCTGCCCGTCGTTTGGCGGCCCAGCCACCGCATCGATCACTGCGCTCATGAGATGTAGTCCGACCGGCGGCAGCGCCTGCACCAAGCCGCCGTGGATCTGGCTCTGCGCCTTGATCGACTCCGCGGCTCTGGAAGTCAGAATCGAGTAAAATTCGTCCACCAGGTCGTGGAATTCTGGATCGAGCCGATTCCGGGGATGCGCCAATGGAATTGGAATCTCGGCTGCGATACGTCCAGGATTGGAAGACAGGACAAGAATCCGGTCGCACATCGAGACAGCCTCCTCGATGTTGTGCGTCACCAAGAGAACTGATTTGGTCGGCAGCTGATGCTCGATCCAAAGATCCAGAAAATCGGTTCGCAACGTTTCAGCTGTGAGAACATCGAGGGCGGAAAACGGTTCATCCATCAGCAGCAGCGTAGGCTGCACGACGATCGCTCTAGCGAATCCGACTCGCTGGCGCATTCCGCCCGACAACTCGCGCGGGTAGGCGGACTGAAATCCGTCCAGGCCAATTAAGTCGATGGCTGACATCGCACGTCGCCGGGCTTCCTCGCGCGGTAATCCTAACGCATCCAGTCCCAGCTCGACGTTCTCGATCACCGTGAGCCATGGTAATAGCGCGAAAGTTTGGAACACTACGGCGATGCCTTCCTCAGGTCCGGCAAGCGGCTTGCCACGATAAAGAACGTCGCCGGAAGTCGGCTCCATCAACCCGCCCGCCATACGCAGTAGCGTCGACTTGCCGGATCCCGAGCGCCCAAGCAAACCGAGGATTTCACCTTCACGCAGCGAGAGGTCGATATCCGCGAGAGCCAGCAGAGGGCCGCCAGAGGGCCGCTCGAAGGCCTTACACACCTTGCGCATTTCGAGAACAACATTCTTCTCGTGCGTGGCATTTTTCTCGTACGCTGCGTTTTTTTCGGGCGCTGCAGGTTTTTCGTCGGCGAGCATGGGATCATCCTTCAATCTAACCGGGTCCGCCTTTCCGCAAATGCGTACAGCGGCCGCCACAAGAGCCGGTTCATCGCAATCACCAGCACCGACATGACCGCGACCCCCAAGGCGATCCGGGGATAATCCCCGGCACCCGTCATTTGCGCGATGTACGCGCCGAGCCCCGAACCGCTCAAATGCGTGGGTCCCCAACTTACCGCTTCCGAGACGATGCTGGCGTTCCAGGAACCACCGGAAGCAGTGATCGCGCCAGTTACGTAATAAGGAAAGATTCCAGGGAGCATCACCTCGCGCCACCAGCGCCAGCCTCGGACGCGGAAGCTGGCGGCGGCTTCTCGCAAATCACTCGGGAAAGCTGACGCACCGGCGATCACGTTGAACAGAATGTACCACTGCGTTCCGAGGATCATCAAAGGAGTCAGCCAGATCTTAGGTCCAAGGCTGAATCGCACAATCACGTAGACGGCAATCGGGAATAGCAGGTTCGCTGGGAAAGCAGCTAGAAACTGCGCGACGGGCTGCACCTTCTCGGCCAGTCTGGGTCGCAGACCCACCGCGACGCCGATGGGAACCCAAACCAACGATGCGAGAACGATAAGAATCATGACTCTCAGCAGCGTCAGCCCACCGTTGCCAGCGGCGATCGCGAAGTCGCTCCAGGACAACGCAGGCGCGGCAAACTTCACGAGTTCCCGGCCGATATACACCAGCGTGACGGCCAGAGCCGCAAACCAGGCAATATCGCCCATGCGTTGCCGCCGCATTGAAATCCGCCGGTGAGTTCTTCGCAGGAAGGAAACACGGGATCGGACAGCGCTGTTCAAGAAGGTCCCGATAGGTTCACCCAGGCGCCGCAGCGAGCGCGTCTGATGGAACAGATCGAGTAGCCAACTTTGGGGCACTATTTGGGCGGCTGTCTGCTCAAAACGGAACTTGTCGGCCCACGCTACAAGCGGACGGAACAAGAGCTGATCGTAGATGAGAATGGTGAGCGTCATCGCGACGATCGCCCATCCAACCGCCGCCAAGTCGCGCTCTTTGATTGCTAGCGCTACATAAGAACCAATCCCGGGAAGAGCAATCTGAATGGCGCCGACCGAGATCGCCTCCGAAGCGACGACGAAGAACCAGCCGCCCGACATCGACATCATCGTGTTCCAGATGAGGCCCGGCATCCCAAACGGCGCTTCGATGCGCCAAAAGCGTTGCCACGCCGACAAGCGGAAGCTGCGGCTGGTCTCATCAAGATCGGTCGGGATCGTTCTCAGGGCCTGATAGAAGCTGAAAGCCATGTTCCACGCTTGGGAGGTGAAGATCGCGAAGATCGCGGCCAGTTCCGGTCCGAGGATACTGCCGGGAAACAGCGACACAAAAAACAAGACGGTGAAAGATAAATAGCCGAGCACTGGAACTGATTGAAGAACGTCCAGCAGTGGTATCAGGACCATCTCAGCACGGCGGCTCTTACCTGCCGCCGTAGCGTACGTGAAGGTAAAGACCAGCGAGGCCAGCAGCGCCGCGAGCATGCGCAAGGTGGTGCGCAGGGCGTACATAGGCAGAGCGGCGGGGGACAGCGAAATCCTTGGCTGCTGTGTAATGACGAATGGCGCCACCATCTGGCGAGCGCCCGATCCCAGAAGGATCAAAACAGCCAGCACCAACACCAACGCGACAGCGTCCCGCCAGCTCGGGATTCGCTGATCCCACCGTCGTCCAATCAGAATCTCGGCGTGCTGTTCCACGTGATGTTGAGCGTGCACCACACCGGCGGGCAGCTCGAATTCTCAAACACTGATCACCGGGCAAGGAGCCTCGCGGATGATCTCGTAGGCGCCGCTCCGCAAGCGGCCCAATGCCGTTTGAAGCAAGCCACGCCCGATGACGACGATATCGGCGGAGTGGCCGATGGCTGCTTCATGAACCACGCGGCCTGCGTCGCCGCCGCGCAAGCAGACTTCGAAATCGGTGCCGGCATCTGCTTGCAGTTTGTCGATCCGCTTACGAGCGACGCTGTACAGATACTCCCGGAGACTCGGATCGTCTTCGCAGTCTTCCGCGCCCAGCACAGCATGCACCAACCGCAACTCCAGCTTTTGCTCCGATGCAAACTCGGCGGCCCACCTCAGCGCGGGCAGATCACGGCGATCGCCTTCCATTGCGTACAGCATCCGGGTCCAACGGTCCGGTGGATGGGCCGCGATCTCATCGGTATGCACGCCAGTCCACACCGGCACTGCCGTGTCGTGCAGCACCTTGGCCGTTACGGAGCCAAGCAGTAGGCGGCGGAATCGGCCACGCCCGCTGCTAGGCATCATGATGAGGTCGGCCTGGTTATCCCTAGCGTAATCGACAATCGCGGTGGCGGGGTCGCCCTCGGCGGACTCAGCCCGTACCTGCGCGCCAGGAAACTCGTGAGCGATAAATCCTTCCAGCGCGATCTTGCCGTCTCGCCGCAACTGGTCGGCGCCGATTAGAGTTGCCCATGCGGCCGCTTCCGGAGGGGCGATGCCTACTGCCGGAGGCAGGTCGACCACGTGCAGGACCGTCAGTTCAGAACCGAATCGCTTCACCATGGCTTGAACCACAGGAACGGCCGCGGCGCTGCGCGACGAAAAGTCAACTGGAAACAGAATGCTCTTGAACGTGATCATAATTGCCCTCCTTAGTTCTCCGCCCGGTGTATCGCGCCTGAGGTGCCGGCACCAAACTCACAACCAGCTCGTTGTCGACATCCCCTACTCCTGGCGACGCCCAGGCCGCGCGCTCCGCCTCATCGCGCTGGATCCAGGACTGTACGTTACCGCTGAGAATCACGCGGTCGCCCCGCACCTCCACGGTAATGCGGTCGCCGTCCAGTCGCGCGTTGCGGATGAGCGCCGCTTGGATCTGGCTCTTTACAGCCACCTGCTCGGCGATCGGCCTCACCACGATATGGTTGTTGACGTCCCTCACGCCTGCCAGGTAGCGGACCGAGCGATCGGCGGATTGCCGCTGATAATTCCAGTTCACGGCGCCCTCCAGAGTGATGCGGCCCTTGTCCACGAATACCTGGATCTTGGCGTTCGCCAGCAAGGTGTTCCACGCGATGGCATCCGCGGCGGCGTGAGCGATTTCTTGATCGCTTCGGGAATTGAAGGCTGGCAGCGCTACAGCCAATTCACAAGCCACCGCTTTCACGCCACGGACGAGTCCAGCGGCCTTTTCCGACACGTGTTTTTCCGGATAGCTCGGTACCGAGCCAGTCAGCATTACGATTCCGTCCTTGACCGAAACATTGATCGCTCGCGCATCAAGCGACGGCTCCCAGTCGAGCGCTTCCTTGACTTCTATCTTGAGATTTATGTCATTCATATGTGTTCCTCCTTTCCGCAGGCTGCGTGATTCTACGCTGAATACCAACATGACCTGCGGTCTTTTGCGCTGGGTTTGCAACCGGACACTGGCTACACGTCCGTCTGTCTCGCCGAAGCCAGACATCTCTCAGGCGATGGTCCGTCCTTTATGCTTGTGAACCAATCCTTACGTCTGGATCACTGCAAACTACTGGCCAAGTCCGGCTTTCGAATTGGTTAGATTCGTGCCCCTTTATTCATGGAGGACATCATGATGGCAACGAAGATCGAAACGAAACTGACATCTGAACCGCTACGGAAAGAAATCATTCCTAGACTTGGTCCATGTCCATGTGGCCGGACCCTGCGTTACTTTGCTATTGCCACGCTATCGGCCTGGCGAGCCTAGTGAGCCGGCTGCCGCTATCCTCAAGACGGATCTTCAAGAGGCTGCCAAAAAGCTTGTTGCTCGTAGAATTGCGGAGCCGCTGATCGCCGAGCTGCTAGAACCGCTGTACAAACTTTCTCGCGATGAAGAGTTGTTAGCCGGCTCAGGCTCGGGGCGGGTGATCTTTCGCGCGCTCGGCGTGCTTCGCCAATTTGAGCTGCCCGTTGCTCCGTCGCCCGAGCAGGCCTGCACCGTCGAGAGAGTGCTTTTGGATCCGTCCGATTCTTCCATCCATCTCTCTGCCGACGAACGTCTACGTGCTCGAAGTGACGAGAAAAGACGTGGTGCTGCTGGCCTGCAGCGGTAGGGAGGAACGTAGACTTCACCTGGGCCGAGTGGAAACCAGGCGACGGCTTCACGTCCTCCCCCGCCCACGAAGACTACCAGCGCCGGTGCGTAAATCGGACGAACGTGACGTGGGCCTGGAATCCAACTCCGATCTTGCAGGTGCCCGGCAGTCTCGCGCGCAGTCATGGGGTCGATGGTGTCGCGGAATCACTGGTAAAGAGCAAGAAGTACCTCTTGCCCCTAGTTGTGCTGAATCCCGAGTTTGCTGGCGCGCTGGTGATCGGCTATCTGGTTGACGGTCGGATGCGGCCACCGAAGGACGCGACCATCTTCGACGTAGGCCTACGTGGAAGCGCAGGAGAAGGCAGGCAGCACGTTCCGCGACCGGAGCGTCTGGACACGAATGGCGATCTTGAATGTCGCGCGGATGGGGAAGTTTTCGAGCGACCGCACTATTACGGAGTACGCGAGCGAGATCTGGGGCGTAAGTGCAAATGTTTCAGCGGGCACCCAGAACCACACTGGAGCGCGACTGCACCAAATAGCTCGCCGTACTCGCGAGGGCAGCCTCTTCTCCCGGCCTGTAGAACCCCGGCACCAGCGATGCAGCCGTGTCCATGGCCACGCGCCAGACGTCACCGGGACGCGGAGGCACAGCGAAGCTGACAGCTTCCGTGCCAGCGTTGAACATCAGGAACAGGTCGGCCGAGTCATCGCTGCGAATCAGGCACGCCAGGCATTTTTGGCGGGAGTCGAACCAGTCGGGACTCTTGCCGGAAGGTTGGAACCAGCGGACCTCGTCGTCCCTGTAGAAACCCTCTCGCCGCAAGACCGGGTGCGCCTTGCGAAATGCAAACACGCCGCGGGCAAACTCAAAGACCTCAGGGTTCCGTTCGAGCAAAGCCCAGTCGACCCAACTGGTTTCGTTGTCCTGGCAGTAGGCGTTGTTGTTCCCTCCCTGGCTGCGCCGGAACTCGTCTCCCGCAAGCAGCATCGGAACGCCGCGGGAGATGGCTATCGTCAGCAGAAAATTCCTGATCTGCCGGACGCGCACGGCTTCGATCGCGGGATCGTCGGATGCCCCCTCCACACCGTAGTTCGCGCTGTAGTTCTCGGACGCCCCGTCTCTGCCATTCTCTCCGTTGGCATCGTTGTGTTTATGCGAATAGCTGACCAGGTCGTTCAGTGTGAACCCGTCGTGACAAGTGACGAAATTGATGCTGCTCTCCGGTCCCTTACCCGATTCATGGTAGATGTCCGAGCTCCCGCAGATGCGGCTGGCGAAGCGGCTCATCATGCCTTCGTCGCCGCGCCAGAACCGTCGCACATCGTCGCGAAAACGCCCATTCCATTCCGCCCAGCGCCGGTCGGAGAAGCTCCCGACCTGATACGCGCCCGCGGCATCCCAGGCCTCGGCGATCAACTTCGCGTCACGCAGGATCGGGTCCTCGGCGATGCGCTCCAGCAAAGGCGCGTCGGCCAGAACGTGGCCGCCTCGGTCGCGGCCGAGCACCGAGGCGAGATCGAAACGGAAGCCATCGACATGCATTTCCATCACCCAGTAACGCAGCGCATCGAGGATGAGATCGCGAACTACCGGGTGCGCCGCGTTGATCGTTTGTCCCGTGCCGGTGAAGTCGCGATAGAAGCGCTTGTCGTCGTCGAGCCAGTAGTAAATCGTATTGTCTATGCCCCGGAGGCAGACCGTAGGCCCCAGTTCGTTGCTTTCGACCGTATGGTTGAAAACAACGTCCAGGATGACCTCGATCCCGGCCTGATGAAAAGTCCGGATCATCTCCTTGAATTCGAGCACATGCGCGCCGGCATCCCGCACGCTGGCGTACGACGCTTTGGGAGCAAGAAACGAGAGTGGATCGTACCCCCAATAGTTCCGGAGCCGCTCGCCGGTCTGTGGATTGACCCGCAACAGGTGGTGCTCGTTGAATTCCTGGATCGGCATCAGCTCCACCGCCGTCACGCCCAGATCTTTCAGATACGGAATCTTCTCGACAAGCCCGCGGTACGTTCCCGGGAATGAAACTCCGGCTCCATTGGGGTGCATCGTGTAACCCCGCACATGTAGTTCATAAATGACGGTCGATTCCCAGGCGCGGCGGAGCGGCTGATCACCCTGCCAGTCGAAGTCCGGATGCGTGATTACACATTTCGGTGCGGTGGCGGCATCGTCGTCCGCGGACAACGACAGGTCCTTTTGAGGAGAGGACGGATCGTAGCCCAGCGCTGGGAGAAAGTCGCGCCCGGGAACGAGCGCGATCGCGGTGGCATAAGGGTCGACCACCAGTTTGTCCGGATTGAAGCGCTGTCCTTCATGCGGGGCGTAAGGTCCGGCGAAACGGAATCCGTAAAGCTGGCCTGGTTTGATCCCCTCCAGCCAGACATGCCAGATATCGCCGGTCTTGTTCCGTGCAGAATCAAGGAGAATGCTGCGCGCCGGTATGGAAGCGTCGACGCGGTCGAAAAAGTCGAGCCGAACGCCGCTGGCGTGCCGGCTGAAGATCGCGAAATTGATGCCATTCCCTCTGACGGAGGCGCCCAGAGGCAGCGGTGCCCCTGAACGAATGGCTTGGACTTCGCACAGACTCAGCAACCGCTCCAACTCGTCGAGTTGTTCAGCCCGCGCGTCTCGTTCTATCGGCATTCAAGTACAATCTTAACGATGCCGGCCGAGACGTTCGGCGCGGAACAATATCTATTTGTTGCCGTCCCGTGAAGAATTGCGCCTGCCTGACGCGCTGTTCGTCAGTTATCCGCATTCTTCGGCCTCGCCGACGCCAAAAGCTATGGGTTCGGCTGCTTGCCACTGTTTTTACGCATCGAATCCCCGCGCATCGGAATGCGGTGGTCGCCTCGCGATCCTCACACGTCAACAGGGGGCTGGCGGCCCGTAGGGCGTCCTTTGACTCATTCGATCCATCGGTCGTCAGCAAGGCTCGCATGTCGTCTCCTTATAAGAACCACCGCAGCGGCGCGACATGTCATCGCAACCTTCCCGGGGGCCGCGAAGCCATGCCCGTACGGATAGTGAAATTCTCCAAACCGGTGAGGATAGCCTGGGTAGAAAAGGAACGGAGAATGGTAAACCGCGATCGGCGAGTAAAAGCCCCAAACCGAATGGGCCGTAGAAAATTCCTTCCGCGGGAACAAACGTATAGGCACCAAACCAAGGATCCCAGTACCAACCGATTCCGCACCAGCCCGGGCTATACCAGCCGGGTCCCGGACCGATGTAGCCGCGCGCCGCGGAGACGCTGGCTTCCGACAGGAACCCTGACGGCAAACCGCTCCAGCGATAGAGCTCGTCTTCAAACTGCCTGGGCTCAAAACTCTGAGACTTCAGCTTTTGCGTCGATATTCAGCGCAACTTCGCGCCTGTCCGTTAGCGTGACCTTTTCATTTCCTCTGTACAACTCCGCCTTGCCCTTGAACACACGCACCTGCGCATGATCCGCATCGAAATCATACAGACCTCTCCGCAGCAACTTCGTGCTCGCGCCCTTTTGATCGATTCGGATATCGTTTTCCTTGCGGATCTCAATTACTTCCACCAGCGCGCGACCCTTTTCCAACTCCACCTTGGTGTTCGCTAAATCCGGCGATACCATCTTCACCGAGCTGTTCTCCGCCACCCTCAGAAAGACGCCCGGCGTGAGCAGGATCTCCACTTTTCCGGCTTGGGTTGTGAGAAGTTGATCTTTCTCGAGTACCGCTGTGCCGATCGCACCCGCAGTCAATGAGATTGCTCCGATGGAAGCCTGGCCTTCCACGTAGTTGATGCTGCCCGGCCGTGGCGGGCCCGCTTTTTGGCACCAGGCAGGCACGGCAAGAATCAATACCCAGAACGAATGCCTGATGAGTGTTGCAAAAGACGTATTCATAGGTATTGCCTCTCTCAAACTTGTTTAAAGTGCAGTTAAGCCCAGAGCCGCGCTTAATGTCTTCCACCCAGGCTGGGTCCACACTGGATACAGCATTCTTACCGTTTAGTACCAACGTTTGCCCCGTGAATTGATAAGATCGACCGGTGCTGTCGGAAAGTGAGTGATCTGCCGCAAGCCATCTGCGTACTTTCAACGGCTGGGTAGACGCAACTTGCTGGATTCGGCGACGAATTCACGCGGGCTAAGGCTGAAGGGACGCAATATACTGGGTGAGGTTATGAACCCGAAGCTTCACGATGGCTTCATCGCGCTTGAGGACACGGAAAACGTCCCCCCACATAGGCATTGCCTTCGAGCCGTGAGCTGTAATAACCGCGTCGCCCTGGATGATGTTGGACACCCGGAACGTAGGGAACTCGCCGCCATTTTTCTTGCTTAACAGTGTCAAATCCGGAAGCTTCTGTTTGAGCGCCGGCGCGGCAGGACCGCTTCCCTTCCCATCCAGGCCATGGCACACGGCGCAGTACGTGCGATACATCTCGACCCCTGATGCCGGATCGGTGTTTGAGGGTGGCGCATGTTTGATTTTCGCTTCTTCCTGCGAGTACCCCGTTAAGCTGAGACTCACAGCCAGAACGGAAATGACCAGATTACGACGGTTCATAAGCTCTCCCTTACAAACTTCCTGATTTTACCGACCAGCCAGATTGGCTTCCCGGGATCCAGATTTTGTCCGGCACCATCAGTTCGATAGCCGGGATCTTGCTTCTGACCGTAACTGGCTGAAGCGCGCCGGGCCCTTCAACGGGCTTTGCAAGGAACTCCAGCGAATACTGATTGGCAAGATGTTCCGCTAAATCGGTCAAGAAGGGTGCTAGAGAAGGCAGCGGCCCAAAACCCAAGAAATAAACCTCGCCGCCGGTTTCATCCACAACGTGTGCGAGTTGAATCTGCCCGGAATAGAGCTTCGAATAATCGCTCGCCAGATAATCGGCGCCCGGATGATAGATGGCGTAAACGGTGACCCCGGCGCGTTGGGCTGCCTCAAGCGCGGCGTCCGCGGAAGTATCTCGAAGCACGTCCGTTGCCCACGGATTGATTCCATTGGAGATCATGAGCACCGCACGCCGCGATGGACCCTGCGGCCAGCGTCGAATCAAGTTGGCAAGCGCGCCAAACGGACTAGCGGGCTTACTGCCCGAGGGAGCGACGAGGGCCTTAACTGCGCGGTCGTGGTCCGGCGTCGGATTCTGCGCCACTTCCAGCATTCCGTTTTGGATGTACGCGATCCCGACTGCGGTCGTCTCTGGCTGAGAAACGATGAAGCGATTCAACTCTTCGAACTTGGAGCCTGGTTCCCAATTCGAACAGTTGTCCACGAGCACAAAGAGTTCCAGGCCAGCACGGTTCCCGCGTAGAGGCACCAGATTAGTGAGAGGCAGCGGCTCTGACAGCTCCGTAAGAATCAGGTCATCTCGCGTGAGCGTCGGTGCTGCCTTCCCGTAATGGTGGCCAACCGTCACGATGATGTGCGCGGGTGTTCCAGAGGGAGATGTGGCCTGAGCCAAACTCAAGAACGGGCATGCGAGTGCGAGAGACGCAAGCTTTGCAACCTGTGGCATAGGGTCCCTTGGAACCTTCGTCATTTGGCTGGCATTCCTCTGACCAAAAGGATTGATCTCATAAGCTACCAAGACTGGATGGGTTTGCAATCATTGCTGCTTCAGGAGACCGTCGGGCTGCGCGATTTCACTCATGGCCATCTGCGGACTCAATGTGCTGACGGTGTCTTCTCAATCCAGTGCGCTATTGGTCTGGAAACTGCTCGTTGAAGATGCTGGGTGGCCAGAGGTTTCTGGACATGAGGCGAATTGTTCTAACCATCGTGCTGCTCGTTGCCGCAGTGGCGGGGATAGGCACTGCGATCCGGTCATTCCGATCCAGCAGGCAGAAAGCGACCGAATTCCTCACCGCGCCGATCAAACGGGGAGATCTTGTCAGCACCATCAGCGCGACGGGGACGATCGAGCCGGAAGCCGCAGTCGACATAGGCGCCCAGGTTGCCGGCATCATCGTTGCCTTCGGTACCGACAAGCATGGCCAACCGGTCACTTGGGGTTCTGTGGTGAATGCGGGCGACGTGCTGGCGCGAATCGACGATTCGCTGTATGCCGCTGCCGTAGCGACAGCCAAAGCCCAACTCAGTCAGGGCGAGGCAAATGTGCTAGCGAGCCAGGCCAATGTGCTCCAGCAGAAGGCAAACCTCCTGCTCGCCACTCAGAACTGGTCGAGGGCGCAGAAACTGGGCCCCTCCGACGCCCTCGCACAGAGCGCCTATGACCAATACCAGGATAGTTACGAGGCAGCCAAGGCCAACCTGGCCTCGGCAGAGGCCGCCGTCGAACAGGCCAAGGCTGCCGTGGAGCAGGAAAAGGCCAGTCTCCTTACGGCGCAGATCAACCTCAACTACTGCACAATCAAGTCGCCCGTGAAGGGCGTGATCATCGACCGGCGAGTGAACATCGGGCAGACCGTCGTTTCCTCACTAAGCGCACCCAGTCTTTTTCTCATCGCCAGCGACCTGAGACGCATTCAGGCGTGGATCTCTGTCAATGAAGCAGATGTGGGAGGCATTTCCGCGGGCGAGCCGGTGACGTTTACCGTGGACGCCATTCCAGGCTGCGTGTTTCACGGCCGGGTCGGACAAGTTCGCCTGAATGCGACGATGACGCAGAACGTGGTCACCTACACGATCGAGGTCGACATCAACAATCCCGATGGCAAACTCCTTCCTTACCTCACAACCAACGCACAATTCGAGATAGGTCGCCGGAAAAGCGTGCTCCTGGTGCCGAATGCGGCGCTCCGCTGGTCACCGCAGCCCAGCGAGATCGCGCCGGACCTCAGGCCAAAATCGCATGTCCAACCCTCCCACTTTGATCAGGGCCCAGCCGAAGCCCGGATGGGTGCGACGGTCTGGATCGAGCAAGGCCAGTTTGTACGTCCGATTCCCGTCAACGCGGGACTCTCCGACGGGACGTTCACCGAAGTGGCGGGCGGCGGCCTAACCGAAGGTCTACGCGCCGTTACCGGCGAGAGGACAGGAGGGGCTGACGATCAGACTGCCAGCCGAAATCCTTTCGCGCCTCAAGTTTTTCGCGGACAGCGGCCCGCTCAGGACCAGGGAAAGGAGCAGGGGAATCCGAACGAGGGGGGTCCATCTTCGGGCGAAGGCCGCAATCAACGCCAAAGGTGACCGAGTGAACGATTTAATCCATATCGAGAACATTCAAAAGACTTACCACATCGGCGAGGTTGATCTACCTGTACTCAAAGGCGTATCGCTTCAGGTTGCCAAGGGCGAATTGGTGGCGCTGATGGGCGCGAGCGGCTCCGGTAAGAGCACGCTCATGAACATCCTCGGATGCCTCGATCATCCCAGTTCGGGGGAGTACTGGCTCAACGGCCTGGAGGTCTCCGGTTTCAGCGCAAAGGAGCGCGCCCGGCTGCGCAGCCGGATGATCGGCTTCGTCTTTCAGAGCTTCAATCTGCTTCCTCGCACGAGTGCGCTGGATAACGTTCTTATGCCGCTCACCTATTCGAGAGAGAACCTGAGCGAGCGTGCGAAGAAGCAGCGGGCAACGGAGCTGCTCGAAAAAGTGAGCCTGGGCGATCGGGCCGATCATCAACCCTCCCAGCTTTCCGGCGGAGAACAGCAGCGTGTGGCCATCGCGAGGTCGCTCATCAACCGGCCCCAGTTGCTCCTTGCAGACGAGCCCACCGGAAACCTGGACTCGCACACCAGCGAAGAACTCCTCGGCATGTTCGAGAAGCTGAACAGCATCGAAGGAATCACGATTGTTCTCGTCACCCACGATCCGAACGTGGCCCATCACGCCCGGCGGACGATCCGCATCCGAGATGGCCTGATCGAGCAATCGGAAGGCGCCTTATGAGATCGCTCGGGATCTTCAAAACGGCCGCGGGCGCGCTCAGACGAAACATCACGCGCACCCTGCTCACCATGCTCGGCATCGTCATCGGCGTGGCAGCGGTGATCACCATGATGGAAATCGGCAACGGAGCGACTCTAGCGATCCAGCGCACACTCACTAGCATCGGGGCCAACACCCTGGCCGTTATCCCGGGCGCGCAGAATGTGGGCGGCATCAACTACGGCATTGGGACCATGACAACCCTCTCTCCGAACGATGCGGATTCCATCGCCAAGAAGTGTCCCGCCGTCGCCAACGTGGCCCCCATCGTTCGCGCCCGCACGCAGATTGTCTATGGCAATCGGAACTGGGTGCCCACCTACGTCTATGGCTCAACCCCATCCTTTCTGCAAGTGCGCGATTGGACTGTCATGGACGAAGGCGAACCATTCACCGACCACGATGTCCGTAACGCGAGCAAGGTCTGCGTCGTGGGTCACACGATCGTGAGGGAGCTCTTCGCCGGACAATCGCCCATCGGCAAGGAGATCCGCATCCGGAATGTAGCATTTAGGGTGATCGGAGTCTTGAGTCCCAAGGGCGCGAACGTGATGGGCCAAGATCAGGATGACATCCTCCTAGCGCCTTGGACGACGATCAAATATCGCGTCGTTGCCTCTTCGCTCCTGAGCGGCAACCAGAGCGCCACCAATACCTCGAACGCTACGGAAATCAATTCACTCAACCAGCTCTATCCGAACATCACCACGAGCCTTTATCCAACCCAGTCGGCCAATGAACTCGCGGACTTGCCCCAGCCAATTCGGTTTGCCAACGTCGATCAGATCCTCACGAATGCGCATAGCGCGGCGGAGATCCCTTTCGCCATCCAGCAGATCAACGATGTGCTCCGGGAGAATCACCATCTTCGTCCGAACGCCGCGAATGATTTCACGGTTCGCGACATGACGGAGATCACGAAAGCGATGAGCTCAACCACGGAGCTGATCACGAAGCTGCTCCTCTACGTCGCCATGATCTCGCTGCTGGTCGGCGGCGTAGGCATCATGAATATCATGCTCGTCTCGGTCACGGAACGGACGCGCGAGATCGGCCTTCGGATGGCAGTGGGCGCCGAGCCGAATGATATTCTTTCTCAGTTTCTCACCGAGGCCATAGTGATCTGCCTGTTCGGCGGGATGATGGGCATCCTTTTCGGACGAACCGCTTCTATCCTCGTCTCGAAGCTGCTCAACTGGCCCACAGCACCTTCGGTGGGCGCGATCGTAGCGGCGGTGGTGGTATCGGCCAGCGTTGGCGTGATCTTCGGCTTCTATCCTGCGTGGAAGGGATCGCGGCTGGACCCGATCGAGGCCCTTCGATATGAGTGAAGCGCCCATCAAAGCGAAGGTGCTCGCTTGCATCGTATCGGTGCTTCTCAGCGGGTGCGCGGTGGGTCCAACTTACCATCCTCCGAAGGTGTCATTACCTTCCGCTTGGCTGGGTGCGAAGGAGAAGGATCAGTCATCGATCGTTACCGGCCAGTCTGCCGATCTTGCCCGATGGTGGCAGCAATTCCAGGACCCCGCGCTCACTTCGCTCGTCGAGGAGGCGCTAAAAGCTAATCTCAGTCTCGCGCTTGCGGAAGCCAGTTTGCGGCAAGCCCGAGCCCTAAGGGGCATCGCCTCGGCTGGTTTATTGCCGTCCGCTACGGCTTCGGGTACGATTCAGCGGCAATCGGGCGGTTTGTATGGTGTTAATGGCGGCTCCCGCAATCTCTTCCAGACCGGTTTCGACGCAGCGTGGGAGTTGGACCTGTTTGGAGGCGTGCGCCGAAACGTGGAGTCGGCGAATGCGAATGTCCAGGCCGCCATCGAAAACATTCGGGACGTTCAGGTGAGCATTGCGGCCGAGGTGGTCATCGATTACGTGCAGCTTCGCGGCTACCAGCAGCAGATCGTCGTCGCGCGCAATAGTCTGAAGGGTCAGCAGCAGACGCTCGGGATAACGCGCAAGCTTTATCAGGTTGGGTTCGATAGTGGTCTCGACATAGCAACCGCCGAAAGCACGCTCGCGACGACTGAATCTCAGATCCCGGTCCTTGAAGCAAATGCGCGCCAATCCATCTATGCACTGAGCGTGCTTCTCGCCCGGCACCCCGGAGATCTTGTGGAACGATTGTCATCCACGGGAGACCTGCCCGCGATACCCGAAGAAATTTCTGCGGGCCTGCCTTCCGATCTGCTCCGCCGCCGTCCCGATATTCGCCAAGCCGAGGCGCAGCTTCACAGCGCAACCGCGCAGATCGGCGTGGCAGTGGCGCAACTGTTTCCCCAGTTCTCTCTCACCAGCGGGGGAAGTTTTCAGAACAGTCTGAGCCGTTCTCTTTTCCTCGGTCCGGCCGTGACGTGGCCCATCTTTCAAGGCGGCGCCATCGTCTCGAACATCCACGCTCAGGAGGCCCTTCGCGACCAGGCGTTCATCACGTATCAGCAGACTGTACTCACCGCCCTTCAAGACGTGGAGAACGCGCTCATCGCCTTCGCAGAGGAGCAAAAGCATGATAAATCCCTGAGGGACGCGGTAGCGGCCGACCGCACGGCTGTAGACCTGTCCTTGCGGCTGTTCCAGGAAGGGCAAACGAACTTCCTCAGCGTTCTTACGGCCCAGGGCACGCTTTACACGGACGAAAGCGCGCTCACCCAGAGTAGGGAAAACCTAGCTGCCGACCTCATCGCTCTGTACAAGGCCCTCGGTGGGGGGTGGGAAGAAAATTCGTATAACCCGGCAGCGCCGCGCGCCAAGTAGTCTAATATGTTCCGACTCAAATGGCATCAAAGCTCCATTAGACTCCCGGCTGGTATGCAAACTACAAATGACAATCGGAACGAAATTGTACTCGAACTTTCGCACCGTGCTAGCGCTGACTCTTGCGGTTAGTTTCCTTGGAGTATCGGAAGCTTAGGAACGAGCATCCACCAGCTGGTTTATGTAAACGCGGAAAAGAGGTATCTTGCCAGCGATATCAACATTGCGGTGGAGGAACTAACCGCCGCAGAGCGCGGCATCCTCGCGAGATCTTCAAGAAAGACGAGGCGCCGGCAGCCCAAAACAACGGCGAATTCGGCGTCAGTTTGACAAGACTGAAGAAGCAGATCGAGGCTTTCGAGCCCTGATCGAGAAGGCCGAATGGTTAAAGCTGATTGACGAAATCATCCTCTTTCGAGTGGTTACCAGCGATCCGACGGTTGCTCTTAGCCGATTTGGCGTCAACCGAATGCTCGCGCCAACATCGGGCCCTGAGCATGCGAAGCCACCTGGAAGGTGTGCAAGGGCCGGCCATACTTAGGACAGTACCGAGTTGTTTCGTTGAGTTAACAAGAGCGGGAAGGCATGGAGCAATGGCCTAACGGAAAAGGCGGTTTGGAGCTTCGTGAGTCAGCACCACCTGGGAATGTACCAGCTTGACTCCGCGAGAAAACCGTTGCGCGGCTTGATAGGTCTGGCGCAGTGCTGATCACGACGAGTTTTCTTCGGTGATCGCGGTTCGGCACACTGCTTCCACGAGCTGGGTGAACTTCTTTGGCTTGCGAAACCGAGTGCCTCCTGCAAATAACTCCGGCAACCGCGCCCTTGAGGAGCAAGACCATCGAGTTCCATTGAAGCGTTACTGTTGGCAGACTGGAAGATGCTTCAACCTTCGGGCGTCAACTGAAGCAGGACTTCTGGCCAGAGACCAGAGGGTTATGGTTCGACCGTACGCCTGCGCAGAGATTACAATGAATCGACCAACCCACTTTACCCACCCACAGGCGCACTTTTGGTGCCTAGATTGAATTTTCTTGCAAATATAATGCCTGTGTAATCATGGTGTTGGGGAAACCCTCATGCCTCCGGAGCAAAAGGCCGTAAGTTCGAATCTTACCGGCGCACCAACAATTAGAGAGTTACCGTTGTCAGCTGCCGCCCGGTTTCATAAACTGAAGCTGGGACTGATTTGGATGGCGCGTAAGCCCTTGATCGCGCGTTTTCGTGCCACAGCGCTGCTTGGGATGTGCGTGGCTCTCACCGCCGCTCAGGACAAGCCGGATATCCAAATTGACGTCGACCTGGTCACCGTCGCCTGCGCGGTAGACACCCGCGACGGCACGCCCGCTGGAAATCTCAAGCCCGATGATTTCAAGGTGCTGGATGATGGCCAGCCGCGTGAGATCCGGAATTTCTGGCAGGAAGCGGACCTGCCGCTGACCGTCGCCCTCGTCGCCGATGTCAGTGGCAGCCAAGCCGGATACATCCGAAGCCATCGTGAAGTGATCAGCCAATTTCTAAAGCAGGTTATTGGGCCGCGGGACCGCGCGATGGTGGTCGAAGTGGCCCAGAAATCCTGGCTGATATCGGGGCTGACCGGTTCGGGCAACGAGTTGAGCGCGGCCGTGGGGCGAATCGGCACGCCCTCCGGAAAACAATCGCCCATGCTCGGCCCGGTGTGCAGGAACGAGACCTTTCCTCACGGCTGTGGGGGAACCGCCCTGTGGCATGGCCTTTATTACGCGGCAAAAGAACTGAAGCCGGTTCCGGGACGAAAAGCTATTATTGTGCTCTCCGATGGTCTCGATACGGGCAGCGATATCCGCCTGAACGACGTCATTGAGATGGCACAATCGGCCGGAACCGTCGTTTATTCGATCAAGTACGCCAGCCCCATGCGCTTCCTGTCGATCAGCGGCGCTATTGCGCAAGCAGTGAGCCACGGCCTGGAGCGCGCCTCCCGTGAGACCGGCGGCCTGACTTTTTCCAATCCGGGCCACAGGACCGCGGAGGTCTTCTCGAAGATCGAATCCGACTTGCGCAATATGTATGTGCTCGGTTTCACTCCTCCCGCCGATGCGCGGGACGGGAAGTTCCACAGGCTGGATGTGACCACCACTCGCGCGGATCTGGTGGTCCGGACGCGCGCCGGCTATGGGGCGCTCACAAAATAATTTACACGAACCAGCGCACCAATTGATAAACTGACCCCATAGGAGAAGTAACTATGGTTAGCTTGTTGCGTGCAGGAGTGATTCTCGCGCTTTTCGCCTGCGGTGCATTTGCAGCCGACGATGTGGTGAGTGCAGTGGCCGGAACAGTAAAGACCGTCGATAAAGCGACGAAGACCGTGGTGGTCAAAACCGCCGACGGCACGGAGCACACGTTCCATTTTGTGGGAAAAACCGTGGCGCACGGCGCCGAGGCGACCGCACATGGAAGCAAGGACGCGTTCGCGTCCATGAAGGAAGGCGATGAAGTAGTTGTCCACTACACGGTGAAGGGTACCGTGAAAACGGCGCGGGAGCTGGATCACGTCGGCAAGGATGGCCTGAAAATGACCGAGGTCGCGATAAAGAGCGTCGATCATGCGGCCAAGACAGTGACCGTCAAGACCGCTGAAGGCGCCGAGGAAACCTATCATCTGACGGGCAACGCGGTGATTGAAACCGGCAAGGGCCTGGATAAAGCAGGCAAGGTGACCATTTACTATAGCGAAGAAGGCGGCAAGAAGATCGCGCACTTTTTCAAGAGTTGAATTCGCCTCATCGCCAAAAGGAGAACTAGTGAAGTTTGAACCAACCAGCACCTCGAGCCGTGGACACCATCGTTTTCTGAGCGCGTTCCTGGCGATTTCATGCATGGCGGTAGCGGCTGAAGCCCAAGTGCCTGCCAACATCGAAGCGCAATTGGTGACGATGGGGCATATCGTCGACCCGCCCTGTACCGCGAAGCTCTACCGGCCATTAATGCCGGTTAACGACATCACCAGCAGCGCCACCCCGTTGTATCCGGGCATCACAGTGGTGCGTGACGCGTCCTTTGGTCCGAATCCAAAAGACGTAGTGGATATCTTTACAGCGGATAAGGGACCCGCATCGCGTCCGGTTTTGATTTATGTTCCTGGGGGCGGGGGCAACAAGATCGAGCTGCAAGACAAGGAAGCGAATGCCTTCTACGACAATATTGGGCGATGGGCCACCAAGAACGGGATGGTCTTCGTCAACATGCAGCGGCATGGCGGGCAGGGTTGGGATGCCGGCGCCAAGGACATTTCGACGATGATCCAGTTCGTGGAGGCGAACATCTCCAAATACCACGGCAACCCGGATCGCATGTTCATTTGGGCGCACTCGGCTGGTAATAATCCGCTGGGCACATATATCGGACGTCCGGAACTGTACGGGCCGAAGGGTGTGGGAGTGAAGGGAGTGATCTTCATGTCGCCGGCGCCGTTCGATATCGCGCCGCTCGAAGTGCCGGCGCCTCCGGCCGGGTCGAACCCGCTTGCTGCTTTGACTGACTCTGGAAAGACATGCGGCGTGCAGGGCGGAGCTTTCTCGTCCTCCGGCGCGCTTCCCGGCCGTACCGAGGGACAGCCCGGTGGGCCCGATGCGCCCTTCGGTCCTCCTCGAGCAGGTGCAGGTGGGCGTCCCGCCGGTGGACCGCCGCCGGGATTGGGTGGGCCTCCCGTGGATGCCGCTACGCGATTGGCCCGGTCCAGTCTTCCCGAGCTGAAGAAGACGTCAGTGAAAATCATGCTGGCTAATGCCGAGTTGGATCCTGGAGCCGATCCGGCCGTCAACAAAGGCGTTATGCCATTCAACCAGATCTTGCACGACGAGCTGTGCAAAGAAGGTCCCGAGCATTGTCCGACGTTGCTTTATCTCAAGGGAGAGAGCCACATGTCGGAAGTATTTTCGCTCGACACCCCCGACAAGACGGTTTCCGGGCCAATTCTGGCATGGATGAAGAGGATCAAATGAATTTCCGTTACCCGGTCTGAAGAGGATGGTCGTCGTGGGTGATGAACATCACCCACGCGGCCGACAACAGCTGGTCCCCCGTTACGCTGGCTTCGGTTTATTCTTACTGCCCTTGGGTCTTCCGCGGCGCTTTACCTCGGTGAGCCACTTGGGCGGCCGGCCCCGTCGTTTTCCCTGTCCAATTGTCAGGCGTTCCAACACGACGATGGCCTCGGAGATTTGATCTCGCTCCATCCGAAGGTCGAGCAGCATTTTGTTGATGTCCATTTTCTCAGCGTACCTTGAGAGCCCAGTTGCTGTCATGAGTCTTTTTGTGGTTTGTGGGATGCATCCTCACCGATGCTTCGCCTTTTCGATCTCCATCCGGGCGTGCGGGTCGACATCTAAAATGTTTCCTGAACTACAAGAGCGATAGAGCGCAACAGCGACGATCAGGACGCCGGCGGCGAATATGGAAATCGCTGTCGTCTTCAAGGTTGACATAAGGAGGCGCCCGCGGTCGCTAAACCTTCCGCTTTGATATGCTTAACCTAACACGTACAGTTGTTTTTAATGAATGATCGTCGGCTGTCGAGACAAGCGCACGAGA
This sequence comes from Bryobacteraceae bacterium, assembly GCA_049518655.1. GTDB lineage: Bacteria > Acidobacteriota > Terriglobia > Bryobacterales > Bryobacteraceae > Palsa-89. The sequence continues at coordinate 21,383 of JBEKRO010000050.1, forward strand.
GACTTCGCCGCTGGAAAGCGGGTGAAAGCATTCTCTGGAATCGAACGGGCCGCGCGTTTGAAGCTCGACCGGTTGGAGGCGGCGATGTCGCTCTCAGACCTGCTACTTTGCCCGGCAATCGCTTCGAAGCGTTGACTGGGGGCGTCAGGGACAATATAGCATCCGTATCAACGACCAATGGCAAATATGTTTTGAGTGGCCGTCCAGGGCCCCAGGTCCGTCGAACGTCGAGATTGTTGACTATCATTAGGGGAAGGCAATGGCGATGACTGCGATACATCCTGGAGAGCACTTGGCGCAAGAGCTGGCAGAACTCGCGATGAGCGCTGCTGAACTTGCCCGGAAGCTGGATGTGCCAACTAGCCGCATCACTGGCATCTTGAATGGACAGCGCCCCATGACAGGAGACACGGCCTTGCGTCTGGCTCATTTTTTTGGCACCAGCGCGGAGTTCTGGCTCAATCTGCAAAGCCTCTACGACCTGCGAATTGCCGAGAAGAAGGCCGGAAAATCAATAAAAGCACTTCCCCGGTTGAAGAATGCCGACCGGATTAGCGTCTGAACAACGATGCTTCCTGGCGTTGCTTGAAAAACGTGAATGCCCAAAGCGAGATGTATTCCCAGCTGGAGCCGTTTGCGCCGCTGATTGGTCAGAAGGCGCAAGGATGCTGGCTTGGATACGGTTCTGTTCTGTTCCTTGAATTTGGCGAGCCGCAACGGCTCGATGAACGCGGAGCGCACCCTTCGGGCGAAAGCACGCTTTGGTGTGACAGGATCTTTTGGCGGATCGAACAGGGCGACCGCGTCTTAGCTGGCTCTGAAGACGACCGGCCTCTGATGGAGAACGCGATCCAACAAATCAATGGGCGCATCCTTCTGTCTGGACAAATATCGCAATCGACGGGCGATTCGATGCTAGAGTTCACGGACCATCTCGTGCTCAAGACTTTCGTTACGACCTCGCAGGAAGATGCCCGTTGGCATTTCAGGCACAAGGATGCTGATTATGTGGCCTTAGGACCAATGCTAGTGCCGAGCGGGGACGGGGATTCGCGGGGGAGGCTTCCGTAAACGGTGAGCCGGAACTTTGAACTGTGACACAGCGAGACGCAGAGAAGCAGCAGGAGCTTTCCAAAGTCCTATGGGGCGCCTATATCTGGCGAGTACGGCTGACTATTCAACACGGATTTGAAGAAGGCTACTCGCCAGAGGACTTCGATGAATTGTGGCTCGATTTTCACGAACCGCTTGCCATTCCCGAAAAGATCACAAAGCACCGAAGAGTAGGATACCTTTGGATGACCGCGAATGTCGGAGCCCGCTTGGAACAAGGCGGCAGGATTCTGGTTGGAAGCACGGATTCCGTCGCCAAGATTCTGGAACAGTTCCCCAAGATGGTTGGGAGCCGCCTGTTAACGACCGAGGTACGGCCTCCGGGCGGCGATACCGCATTCATCTTCGAGAACGATCTAGTCCTGAACTGCTTTCCTGCTCAATCTCACGAAGGGGCTGCATGGGTCGTCCGAACCGATGACGGCAATTAACTGGAGCCAGCCGCAGGAGGCCGGTTTACGTAGGCTCACGAAATTACAGAAGCTTACAATTTTGAACAGTTTAGCGCCTGAAATTCCGTTTCAGATGGCTCTTTGGAGCTACCCTTGCAGCGCATCGCTATTCATCGTGTAACGATCCGGAGTATGCTGTCGTTAGTAACTCTAGGACGCTCATTTCAGGAATATGAAGCACGACACGCCCATGGCGCTTGAGACCGCTCCCTCTCTGGAGCCAAACCCCTTGGAACGGAACCCGCACGGGCCAACGGACACTCGCGGCAACCCTCCGCAACGCCCTTCCGGCCGGGGCTGGATTTGGTTCCTTGTAGTGCTGGCGCTGGCCGGGATCGGTTATTGGCAGTGGCCCAAGCTCAAGACCTTTTTGCCCAGCGACACCACCACCGGGCAGGGAACAGCGAAGGGCGGTAGAGGCGGCGGCAGGCGCGGCGCGGGCGGCGGTACCTCGCAAGTGGTGGCGACTCGAGCGACGAAAGGCGATATTAAAGTTTTCGTTACAGGTCTGGGCGCGGTGACGCCCATCTACACCGTCACGGTGAAGAGCCGGGTGGACGGGCAGCTCATGAAGATTCAGTTCAAAGAGGGGCAGATCGTTCATCAAGGCGACTTGCTGGTGGAGATCGATCCACGGCCCTATGAGGTGCAGTTGGAGCAAGCGGAAGGCCAGCTCATCCACGATCAGGCGCTGCTCAAGAACGCGAACCTCGATCTGGATCGATACAAAACGCTGATGAAGCAGGACGCGATTCCCCAGCAGCAGCTCGACACGCAGGCGGCGCTGGTCACTCAGTATGAGGGTACGATCAGAACCGACCAGTCGCAGATCGACAGTGCCAAGCTGAATCTGGTTTACTCCCACATTACGTCGCCGATCACGGGCCTGGTGGGCTTGCGGTTGGTGGATCCGGGAAATATCGTGCATGCCACCGATACGAATGGTCTGCTGGTGATTACTCAACTGGATCCCATCAGCGTGATCTTTACCACGGCCGAAGATCAGCTCCCGCCCATATTGGAGAAGATGCGCGCCGGTCAGAAATTGATGGTGGAGGCCTGGGATCGCGAGCTGAAAAACAAGCTCGCGGAGGGCGCGTTGGAGACCATCGACAATCAGATCGACCAGACCACGGGAACATTCAAACTGCGCGCTGTTTTCGCTAATTCGAACGGCAAGCTGTATCCCAGCCAATTCGTGAATGCGCGCTTGCTGGTGGAACAAAAGCAAAACATTACGTTGTTGGCCAATGCCGCCATCCAGCGCAACTCGCAAGGCCCCTATGTCTGGCTGGTAAACCCCGACCAAACCGTAGTGGTGCGTCCAATCACGGTGGGCACCACCGAAGGCGACCAATCCGAGATCACGTCCGGCCTGGAGCCGGGCGACACCGTGGTCACCGTGGGAGTGGATCGATTGGAAGAAGGCGGCAAGGTGAACGCGCAGGTGCCCGGGGATAAGGCCGTTGACGGGAAGCGCGGCGGTGGCAAACCCGGCGGCGGCAAACCGGGTGGCGGGCGTTCGCGCAAAACAGCCTCATGAGTCGTCGCCCATGAATCCTTCTCGGACATTCATTGTCCGGCCCGTAGCAACCTCGCTGTTGATGGCCGGGATTCTGCTGGTAGGCGCCGTGGCCTACAAGCAGCTGCCCGTGTCGGCGCTACCGGAGGTTGATTATCCGACCATTCAGATCATCACGTTCTACCCAGGCGCGAGTCCGGATGTGATGGCGTCGGCGGTCACCGCGCCGCTCGAGCGCCAGTTCGGCGAGGTGCCTGGACTGCAGCAGATGACGTCCACCAGCTCTGATGGCAGCTCGGTGATTACGCTCGAGTTCAATTTGAATTTGAATATCGATGTCGCCGAGCAGGAGGTGCAGCAGTCCATCAATGCGTCGGGGACGTATTTGCCGGCGGATCTGCCCGTCCCTCCGATTTACGCTAAGGTGAATCCCGCCGACACGCCTATCCTCACGCTGGCCTTGATGTCCGACGCGCTTTCGCTCTCGAAGGTGGAAGATCTTGCCGACACGCGTCTGGTGCCGAAGATTTCACAATTGCCGGGCGTAGGTCTGGTGAGCATCAGCGGCGGACAAAAACCCGCGGTGCGCATCCAGGCGAATCCCACGGCGCTAGGGTCTTACGGGTTGAATATGGAGGACCTGCGGAATTCGATTACCGCCGCCAACGTCAACCAGGCCAAGGGCAATTTTGACGGAGCGCATCAGGCGTATCAGATCGGCGCTAACGATCAGATGCTTTCGAGCGCCGACTACGCGTCGATGATCATCGCTTATCGTAACAACGGTCCGGTCCGCGTGAGCGACGTCGCTACCGTCGTGGACGATATCGAGAACGTCCGGCAGGCGGCCTGGATCAACGAGTCCCGGGCGGTGATTGTCAATATCCAGCGGCAGCCCGGCGCGAACATTATCGCGGTGGTGGATCGCATCAAGGCGCTTCTTCCACAGTTGCAAGCCTCCCTCCCTTCTTCCATCCAGGTCAAGATTCTGACTGACAGAACCAACACGATACGAGCGTCGGTAAGCGATGTTCAGTTCGAGCTGATGCTCACCATCGGCCTGGTGGTTTTAGTGATCTTCCTGTTTCTGCGTAACCTTTCGGCCACCATCATTCCGAGCGTCGCCGTGCCGCTGTCGTTGGTCGGCACGTTCGGCGTGATGTACCTGCTCGGCTACAGCCTAAACAATCTATCGCTCATGGCGCTGACCATTTCCACCGGCTTCGTGGTGGACGACGCCATCGTGATGATCGAGAACATCTCGCGTTATCTGGAAGAGGGCAAGCGCCCGCTGCAGGCCGCTCTGCTAGGTTCTGAACAGATCGGATTCACCATCGTATCGCTGACCGTTTCGCTCATCGCGGTGCTGATTCCGCTGCTGTTCATGGGCGACATCGTGGGCCGGCTGTTCCGAGAGTTCGCGGTGACATTGAGCGTGACGATCCTGGTCTCGGCCATTGTGTCGCTCACGCTGACGCCGATGATGTGCGCGAAGATTTTGAAGCACACGCCCGAAAGCCAGCAGGGATGGCTTTACCGCGCCTCCGAACGTGGTTTTGAAGCCGTGATCGCGCTCTATGCTAAGACGCTGCGCTGGGTGTTGCGCAATCAGCCGCTGACGTTACTGGTGGCCGTATCAACATTGGTCCTGACGTTTGTTTTGTTCATCAAAATTCCGAAGGGCTTCTTTCCGGTGCAGGATACCGGCGTAATTCAAGGGGTTTCCGAAGCCGAGCAGACCATCTCCTTCAGGGCCATGTCTGAGCGCCAGCAAGCTTTGGACAAAGTGATTTTGCGGGATACGGCGGTGGAGAGCCTGTCGTCGTTCATTGGGATCGATGGAACCAACACCACACTCAACACCGGGCGCATTCAGATCAACCTGAAGCCGCTCGAGGAGCGGAAAATCAACGCGAGCGACATCATCCGGCGATTGCAGCCGGAGCTGGCCAAGGTTGCGGGCATCACGCTGTACATGCAGCCGGTGCAGGATCTGACCGTCGAGGATCGTGTCAGCCGTACGCAATACCAATACACGCTTGAAGATCCCAACGCCGACGAGCTGAATTCCTTCGTTCCGAAGATGGTGGCGCGCCTTAAGGAAATACCCGAGATACGCGACGTCGCAACGGATCAACAGGTGAACGGCCTGCGCGTTCGCGTGGTTTTCGACCGCGATACCGCCTCGCGACTGGGAATCACGCCATCGGCCATAGACAATACGCTCTACGATGCTTACGGGCAGCGCGAAGTCTCCACCATGTTCACGCAGCTGAACCAATACCACGTGGTGCTGGAAGTGACGCCGGGCTTCCAAAACAATCCGGTCGATTTACGTAATTTGTTCATCCGCTCGGCGGCCGGAACTGGCGGTGGGTCCGGTCTGGTATCGGGAGGTTCGGCGAACACGGTCGGCTTCGGCCCATCCAGTGCGTCGGTGGCCCAGGCGACGGCGGGCCAGTCGGTTGGAACTCCAGCAACGGGAGCGTCCGGCGGCGCCTTCAGCGGCGGGCCGTCGGCGTCGTCACTCGTCTTTACGAACGGAAGCCAGGTGCCTTTGAGCGCCTTTACGCATGTCGAGGAGCAAGCGGTTCCGATTACGGTGAATCATCAGGGCCAGTTCCCGGTGGTGACGCTCTCGTTTAATCTCGCACCCGGCGCCTCGCTCGGCGATGCGGTGAACGACATCAATCGCGTGAAAGAAGACCTGCAGATGCCGGCCAGCATCCAGGGTGCGTTTCAGGGTACGGCGGAGGCCTTTCAGGCATCGCTGGCCAACGAACCAATTCTGATCCTGGCGGCGCTGATCACGGTTTACATCGTACTGGGCGTGCTTTATGAGAGCTACATCCATCCCATTACGATTCTCTCAACGCTCCCGTCCGCGGGCGTCGGCGCGCTGCTGGCGCTCTTTATCTGCCGGCAGGACTTCAGCGTCATTGCGCTGATCGGGATTATTCTGCTGATCGGCATTGTGAAGAAGAATGGCATCATGATGATCGATTTCGCCCTCGACGCCGAACGGACCCAAGGCATGCCGCCGACCGAGGCCATTTATCAGGCCTGTCTGTTGCGGTTCCGGCCCATCATGATGACCACGATGGCGGCTCTGTTGGGCGGCCTGCCGCTCGCGCTCGGCACCGGAGTGGGGTCGGAGTTGCGCCGGCCGCTCGGAATCACGATGGTGGGTGGGCTCATCTTTAGCCAGCTCCTGACGCTGTACACCACGCCCGTGATTTACCTTTGGTTCGACCGGCTGGCGCACCGCAAGAAGCGCACCCAGCCAGCGCTGGACCAGAACCTCGCTCCGGAGATGGGCGACTAACGCATGAATATTTCTGAACCATTTATTCATCGGCCCGTCGCCACCACACTGCTGACCGTCGCCATTGCCATTGCGGGTGCGGTGGCCTACAACCTGCTCCCCGTATCTCCTTTGCCGCAAGTGGACTTTCCGACCATCAACGTACAAGCAAACCTACCCGGCGCGAGCCCGGAGACCATGGCGTCGTCGGTGGCGACGCCGCTGGAGCGCCAGTTTGGACGTATTGCCGCAATTACCGAGATGACCTCCACCAGCACGCTGGGCGGCACCGGCATCACGCTGCAATTCGAATTGAATCGCGACATCAACGCCGCGGCGCGCGATGTGGAGGCGGCCATCAACGCCGCGCGTGGATATCTGCCGACGAATCTCCCCAGTAATCCGAGCTATCGCAAGGTCAATCCCGCCGAGCAACAGATCTTTCAGCTTGCGCTGACTTCAGCCGTGCTCGATCGCGGCCAGCTGTACGATGCCGCTTCCACCATCATTGTGCAGAAGCTCTCACAGATTAAGGGAGTGGGACAGGTAAACGCCCAGGGAGGGGCACTGCCGGGCGTGCGCGTCGAGTTGAATCCCATGGCGCTCAACAAGTACGGCATCGGCCTGGAGCAGGTGCGGAGTGTTTTGAATGCCTCCAACGCGAACGTACCCAAGGGACACTTTTCGGACGGGTTTCATCTTTGGGAAGTAGGCGCGAACGATCAAATGTTCAAAGCCAAGGAGTATCGGCCCCTGATCGTGGCTTACAACAATGCCGCGCCGGTGCGGCTTTCGGATGTCGCGGACGTCATCGATGCCGTCGAGGATGTTCGCAATATGGGAATAGCCAACGGCCAACCCTCGGTGAACGTCGCCATAAACCGGCAGCCGGGCGCGAACATCATCGAGACGGTAGATCGGATTCGCGCGGCGCTGCCACAACTCAAGGCGGCCATTCCGCACTCCATCAATTTGAACGTCACTCAGGATCAGACCGTCACAATTCGCGCATCCGTGCGCGATATCGAAAAAACGATGATCATTTCGGTATTGCTGGTGGTCCTGGTGGTCTTTGTATTTTTGAGAAGCCCCCGCACCACCATGATTCCGAGCGTCGCCGTGCCCGTTTCCCTGATCGGCACGTTCGGCGTGATGTATCTCTGCGGTTACAGTCTGGACAATCTGTCTCTCATGGCTCTCACCATTTCCACCGGATTCGTGGTGGATGACGCCATCGTGGTGATCGAAAATATCACGCGCTACCTGGAACAGGGCGTGCAGCCCTTCGCCGCCGCGCTGCGCGGCGCGCGTGAAATCGGTTCCACGGTTGTCACCATGAGTGTTTCTCTGGTGGCCGTTTTCATCCCGCTGCTGCTGATGGGTGGCATCGTGGGCCGTCTGTTCCGCGAATTCGCGGTGACCATGTCGGTGGCTATTACCATTTCCATGGCCGTCTCGCTCACGACCACGCCCATGATGTGCGCGCACCTGCTCAAGGAGCACAGCACGCATGGTTGGATGTACCGGACCAGCGAACGCGGATTCAATTGGATCGTGGGCCTGTACGGGCGTACGCTGAATCGCGTTCTGCGGCATCCGGCCATCACGCTGGGTGTTCTCGCGGCCACCATCGGGCTCAACGTCTATTTGTTCATTCACGTTCCCAAAGGCTTTTTCCCGCAGCAGGACAATGGGCGGTTGAACGGGACTATTATCGCCGATCAGGACACCTCGTTCCAAGCCATGGAAAGAAATCTCCTGCAGATGGTGAAGATCGTCAAGCAGGATCCCGCGGTGGAGACGGTAGCCGGATACACCGGAGGCAGCGGGGGCTACGGGAATACCCTCAACACGGCCCGCATGCAGATCCAGTTAAAGCCGTTGGCGGAACGCAAGGTCTCGGTATACGACGTAATCGAACGGCTGCGTCCGAAACTAGGCGTTATCCGCGGATCCACCAATTATATGCAAGCGAACCAGGACGTTCGCGTGGGCGGGCGCAACAGCGCCTCGCTCTATCAATTCACCATGCGCGGCGACAACGTGCAGGACTTGACCAAATACGGCCCGCCTATGCTGTCGGCATTGCGGCACCTTCGTTTGATCAACGACGTCAACACGGACCAGCAGAATAGCGGGTTGCAAGCCGTGGTGCAATACGATCGCGACACAGCGGCCCGGTTTGGAATCTCATCGCAGCTCATCGACAATGTGCTGTACGACGCGTTTGGCCAGCGGCAGGTGTCTACTCTCTATACTTCGCTCAATCAGTACCATGTGGTGATGGAAGCGGCGCCGCGCTTCTGGCAAGATCCGGAGTTTCTCCGCCAGATCTACGTGAACGATCCGCAGGGTGGGACCGTGCCCCTCAACGCCATCAGCCATTACGCGTCTTCGGTGGCTCCGCTGGCTGTGAATCATCAGGGGCTATTTCCGGCGGTGACCATATCGTTCAACCTTGCGCCCGGCGTGGCGCTCGGCGACGCGGTGGAGGCCATTGGAGCGACGGCTCGCAAAGTCGGCCTGCCCGATACCATCCAAACGTTTTTCGCTGGCACGGCGCAGGCCTATCAGGACTCGCTGCGCAATGAGCCAATCCTGATTGCCGCCGCGCTGATTACGGTCTATATCGTGCTTGGCATGCTCTATGAAAGCTGCATTCACCCCATCACGATTCTGTCGACTCTGCCGTCGGCGGGCGTGGGCGCCATGCTGGCCTTGCTGCTCTCGCATACCGATCTCAGCATCATCGCGATGATTGGAATCATCCTGCTGATCGGACTCGTGAAGAAGAACGCCATCATGATGATCGATTTCGCGATCGAGGCCGAACGCACCGAAGGTCTGCGTCCGCGCGAAGCGATTTACAAGGCGTGCCTGCTGCGCTTCCGTCCTATTCTGATGACCACTATGTCGGCGTTATTAGGCGCGTTGCCGCTGGCGCTCGGGCATGGCGTGGGCGCGGAACTACGTAGGCCTCTCGGCATCACCATCATCGGCGGATTAATTGTTAGCCAGTTGCTGACGCTCTATACGACGCCGGTAGTCTATCTCTCGCTGGATCGGCTGCGGCTGCGGTGGAAGGGCGAACGCGTGCCTCAGCTAGCGCACAGTTCGGCCGACTAGGCTCAAGATCCTTTCTTGACGACAAACTCGAAGGGCATTCCGCCGGCATCACCCGAGATCTTGATCTGGTCGGTGGCCACCACGCCCTTGTAAGTCAGCTTGAGCGCGTTTCCGCCCATATCCAGGCTGAGCCAAAACGAAATGTTGGCGCCATCGATCATACCGTCCTTGATGGCAATGTCCCCACCGTCCGGGCCCGCCATGGAGCCGTTCAACGTCGCGCCGTCCGCCTTGAAATTGAAAGCCACGGGGAAGTCGCCGTTGGGAGTGGACACGCTGCCGGTCCATTTGCCGTCCACTTCGGCGGCGAAAGCGGAAACTGCGAGCAGCAACAGCGCTGCCACGGGTGCAAAAAGTTTCATGGGTGAAACCTCCTCTGAAAGGGTTTGGATTATGGTAACAGGTCGCCGCACTCAGTGCGTCATGGCATACATGACGTAGTTGACGCCGGTGCGAATGCCGAGCGCTGAGTAGCGCTCCGGGTAATCGGGGTCGTCGGCCCACTCCCACGAATCGCCCGTGTCGTGGTTGAAGAGCACGGCTACTTCGATGCGTCCTTTGTCGTCGTAGATGGCGCGCCAGTGCGGGTCTCGGCCGCCGTTCAGGTACGGCATCCCGCCCAGGCTCCACTGGCCCGACACCTGATAGCGCTGGTCGAGATCGAACACGGTATGGAAGATGGCGTCGCTGTTTTCGATTTCGACGATCGGGCGGCCAGGCAGCAGCTTCTCCATGTTGCGCTGAAAGTAGTACCAATCTTCTTCGCCCCAGAAGTCGTCGCCGAGGAGGAAACCGCCGCGCGCAAGGTAGTCACGGACTTTTGCAAGCTCGGCGTCGTTCATGTTCCATTGGTCTGGCCCGACGCAATACAGGAAGGGCCAGTTGTAGATGTCATCGTCGTCGTCCGGGCTGACGGGCTGCTCTACGCTACGCACCTGCAGGCGAGTGAGACGGCGAAGCGCCAGTACGAAATGGCGATCGGCGCGCGGATAATCGTTGGTCCAGGCGCTGCGGCCCTGCCGCCAATCGAAGCGGTAAAGCCACCCGAAGATGCCCCAGTTGCCCTGCGGATACATCAAGCGGGCGAAGACGAACTCAGCTTTGTCCCGATAATCGGAAGGAAGAGGAAAGTCGTTGTATTCCTGGCCCTCATACTCGCGGAACGGCATTTGAAACGCGCACAAAACGCTCGCGGCGGCGAGCCCAAAAGCTAGTAGAAAAACCCGCCGGGAGCACACACGACCATGCTAGCATCCAGTACCCTTTGAGCCAGGCGGCGCGCGGCTACTGTCCTGCAGTCCAATTCATGACGAGATTATAGGCGTCCACTGTTCCGATGCCAGTAGCAAAGTCCCAACCGGTAGCCGCGCTGTAGGCGGGCGTAAACAAGCCATCGGAAAGCGAGAGCGCGCCATCCGGAGTGCCGAACGTTCGTCCCCGTTGGTTCGCTACATATCCGTTGCAGTTCATCGTACCGGCGCAATTGACGACGATGTCGCCCAGCGTAACGTCATGAAAGATGCAACCGGTGGTGGCGGCGCTAGGTCCGTTCGAAGAGTCGCAGGTGGAAGAACCCTGCGCGCCATATTCGTTGGCCGCCAGCTTGTAGTAGACGTAGTTCGGATTGCCTTGTGGGCTACCCTGCTTCTCGTTAACCAGCGCCTGGATACCGGCCAGGATCGGCGACGAGAAGGACGTGCCGCCGGCGCCGGACCATGTACTAGGAGCACCCAGGCAGGGAGCTCCGCCGTTGGCGAGATCGGTCCAGCAAACGACGTAGTAGTGTCCCCACAAGCCGTTCGCGGCAAACAAGGAAACGTCCGGGATATCGCGCACGCCGTCGGTTGGAATTCCCGCCACGCCGGTTTGCCACGATGGCTTGGCGTAGCCTTGGCAAGTTCCACCGACGACACCGTAATTGTAGGGCGATCCGAACGCACAGCCGCTCGGACCTCCACTTCCGGAGGTGACACTGAGGTATCCATCTTGGCCCGCAAAGCTGGTTCCGCAAAAGCTATCGGATCCTGTCGCGGTAGGGAAGCCCAGGAAATTGACGAGCAGGCCGCCGGCGCACGAATCGTTCCAAGGTGTTTCCGGGATGTAGGACAGGGCCGAGCCGAAGACGCTGCTGTTACTTTTGCTCCAATAGGTGGAGTTGGTGTTCGAAAACGTATCGGAAAAATCGGTGCCCCCCACCGCGACATTGTAGGCCGTGGACGCAAACGCGCTGACCCCGATGCCGTGCGTAGCGGCGGTGAGATTCGCGTCGCAACTGGCCGCACCCTCGTCGCCCGCCGAGACAAATACCGAAATACCCTCAGCCACCGCCTGTTGATACAGCGCGCTGATTGCGACATTGGACGACGCGCCGTTTTCGGCCTCGCACTGGCCGTAGCTGATGCTGATAATGGATGGCGGCTTGGGGTTATTGATGAGATTCTGCATCGCGATGAAGCCGCCGAACGTACTGTAGGTATCGGCGCACGCCGCGACCACGATGCTGGCGCCCGGCGCCGCCGCCGAAGCCCATTCAGCGTCTAGGATCGCTTCACCATCGTCGCCACTACCCAGGCCCGGGTTTTCACAGTTGTTGCTGCCGGAGCCTGGCGCCGGGTGAGCCACGGTGAGAGAGCCGGAGCTGTACGCGGAGAGTCCAAAAGTAGAGCGGAACGTGTACCAATCGGCGTTGGAATATAGGTTCGCGTCTTCGATGACAGCGATGGTCTGGCCCTTGCCGGTATAGCCGCTCTGGAATAGTGGATTCAGGTCGTAGATGGTTGCCAGGTCCGCGGGCACCAGGGCCTGAAAAGGATTGCCGCCCGCCGTGTACGTGTACTCGCGATGGAGCGCTCTCATGGAGTGCGGCAGAAAATCGTGCATCGAGACTACACCGGCGACTACCGTTGCGAACGCCGCCGGGATTTGCGGGTCGGAGACGTTCGCGACGTGCCGCTGTCCGTTCACCGCAAAGTAGTGAATGGAAGTATGAAATGCTTCGCGCACTTGGGACGCCGTGCCCGAGAAATCGATCGTCATTCCGCTGGGATAAACCACGTTGACACGGAAACCGTGGGATTCCAGCCACGCGGTGACCTTCTCCACGTCTTCAGGCGCCGGGGCGTAGCCTTTGCCGAAGTCTTCGGCCTTCATCCACTGGTGAAACTTCGGCGAACTGGCGTTGTGCAGATCGTCGATCAGGGCGCGGAGGGCGTCCTCCTGCTCTGGAGGACGGTGCAACTGGAGCAGCATGTGTTCCATGGGCAGGCTATCCGCCACCGCACCGCGATCATTCTGCCGATTTGCCTCCGGTCGGGTGTTGCCCACCAGCGTGTGGCGCACGCTCTCATCGATGCGTTCCTGAATGAGGGGTTGGCGGCGGCTCTGAGCGGCCAGGGACGAAGGAAAAAGTGAGGCGACAGCTAAAGCGGCTGTACAAGACGCCCATTGGATGCGAGACATGAATCTCCTTTTGGACCTGTGCGACGGCACACAGGCACATCTAGCCATCGGCGGATCTGCAAATTTTCTTTACGTTACAACCCTCGTCAGAGTGCCATGTTGGTTTCCCATGTTAGAGTTCAATGAGGAGTGCAAGCCGCTGTGCGAGGTCTTGTAGCTGTCTTCTGTGTCTTTGCGACCTTGTTGCTTGGCCAGTCCGATACCAAGGACACCACTGCGAAGGACACCACGGCGTTTCGCGCCGACACGACGCTGGTTCTAGTTCCCGTCTCCGTTACCGATCCTTCCAACCGCTACGTGCTGGGCCTGTCCAAAGATGACTTCCAGTTGTTGGAAGACGGCGTGGAGCAGAAGATCACGCATTTCTCCAATGAGGATGCCCCCCTGTCGATTGGTTTGCTGGTGGACACGAGCGGCAGCATGGGCGCGAAGCTGGACACCTCGCGACGCGCCGTGTCGGAGTTTCTGAAGACATTGAATACGGCCGACCAGGCGTTCCTGGTGGAGTTCAGCGACCAGGCCCAATTGGCCGTGCCGCTGACGAACGATGCGGGCGCCATCGAGAGCGCGATGACCTCAGCCACCTCCGGCGGCCTCACGGCCCTGCTGGACGGTGTGCACATGGGCTTGCAGGAGATGAAGCGCGCTCAGAATCCACGCAAGGCTCTGCTGATTATTTCCGACGGTGGCGACAACAACAGCCGGTATACGTCCAGCCAGATTGCCGATCTGGTGCGTGAGGCGGACGTGCAGATTTACGCCATGGGAGTGTTCGAACCGACGTTGTCATTTGGGTTAGGCGGTGGGTTGAGCGGCGGCAAGGTGGGCACAGCCGAGATGGACGGACCGAGGCTGCTTTCCGAGATCGCAGAGCAGACCGGCGGCCGGGCGCTGGCCGCTACTAATTTGCGTGAGCTTCCCGGGATCGCCGAGCGCATCGGCATCGAACTGCGCAATCAATACGTGCTGGCGTATTCGCCACAGAACCATAGCCGCGACGGCAAGTACCGAAAGATCGAGGTAAAGCTACAGCAACCCAAGGCGCTTCCGGCGTTGAAAGCTCGCTGGAGGCTGGGGTATTACGCGCCGAGCGAATAGGGATGGCCAGGCATCTTATGCGCACACCTTGATAGCCCCAAAAAGCATGATTAACGCGTAGGCGTTGATCAGCGCGGTCCTAACCCAATGCGTGCGGAGGATCTTATCGAGATAAACGCTCTTCGGTCCGGCGCTGTCTTTGCTGAGTTTGGCCTGCCATGGACCCCAGAAGATCGCCGTGAGCAAGAGCGAGGCGAGTTGGCAGCCGAGGTTTCCCCCGATCGCCCAACTTGGTACCCGCTCGGGTGATACCAGATCAGAATCACCGACCCCGCAAGAGCCAGCCCCAGAGGGGCGAAAGCCCAAAACGGCAGTTTGCGCCAGTGAGTTTCTTGGACTGTTGGAAAATCTTTTGGATCAATCAGTCTCCACGACCTGAATATATCCACCTCAACGGCCCAGATAGCGCCCACCAAATAGAAGGAGAGCGCGAGGTTCGCAAGCAGGTACGCCCTGGTGGGGTCAGTCATCCTGGTGGGGTCAGTCATATGGACCCGCCACCACGCGCTATGACTGGCTCGGCCTGATTCTAACGATGGCCGCCGACGCGCACGCCGCCCATCCCTGGCCGGCCCACTCCGACGGCTGCACCGGAGCGCACAACTCCAATGGAGCGGGTTGGTGAATAACCATATCCGATGCGGCCTGGAATGGTTGTCGGACCGCGATGGATGTAGCTTGGAGGGTACGATCCGTAAGGTCGATACAACGGCATCCCATAGATGAACAACGGATTCAAGGGTCCATACAAGCCGTAGGGCGAGAGGCCAGGTCCGTAGAGGGCAGAACCGTACAGCGACGACCCGTATAGACCTGGGCCATAGAGTCCAGAGCCATACAAAGACCCATAAGCGCCGCCATAAAGAGATGATCCGTAACCCGGGGGCGGGACCATGCTCGACATCCCCGGAATGTAGGGCGGAATGCCAAGCGATTGCAGAACCGCGTCCGGATTATTCTGCCAGCCATCGATCACGCCCGAAAGATCGGAAGCGGCAGCAGCGTCGTTGTTATTTTCGGCGACCGTAGTGTCCCGCGTGGCGCTCCAGTTGTCCAATTCGTCGCCCGGTCTCGCAGAGTCAGGCGAGTCGTTCAGGAGCTTGCGAGCCGTCAGCTTACCCTCAAAAGGAACAACATAGCCCGCGGCGGCTTCCACCGATTTTCCGTCGGCGGTCACTTCCGCTTCGCCTGTCTCCACCTTGAGCTGGGGCGGCTGGGAATCGAAGCGGTAGCGTCCGGCCTTTTTGATGTGAACCTGATCGAGGTTATACAGGATCGTAACCGATGTGTCTGCAAGCGTATCCGATCCCTGGTTGAGCACCGCTGAACCGCTCAGCAGTTCAACGCGCGTGTCGTCCAGTTGGTTCGAGACCATGCGGATTGCGCTGTTCGCGCCCACGCGGAGGAAGGTTCCCGGGGTGAGCAACACCTCGGCGCGCCCGTCCTGGGTACGCAGCTCCGAACCATTATTCATCTGGTCGAACTTGCCGGTCTTTTGTTCCAGGCGCTGGTCATCCAGTAAAACGGAGCCCTCGGAAAAATGAATCAATCCCGAATGCGCCGAGATGACGGATTGAGCCGAAGAAGGAAGGCCGAGCAACGGAGTCAAGGCCAAGCAAAGGATCCACCGAGACGACATCATCGCGAGACTCCTTGGAATAAGCATAACCGTTTCCAAGGCCCTGTCAAGCGGCTGGTGTAGGAGACTGTAACCAGAAACATTGTGCAGCAGAGCGACTTCACGCTTTTCGCTGCGCCTTGAATCTTCTCGCCTTCATCCGATTGCCGCATAGCTTCATGTCGCACCATCGCCGGGTATGGTTCTTGCTCGTGTCCAGGAACAGCCAGCGGCATTCCGGATTGTCGCAAGCGCGTACCCGATCGACGGCCTCGGACGTCATCAGATCCGCGGCGCTCATCGCCAGCGTCCAAAGGGGAAGGTCGGGGTGGCTTGGCCCGCCGGGCCACGACCACTCCAAATGCGGTGAGTGCTTCCACGACAACTTCTGCTCGAGGAGCGCCGCTTTGAAATATCGTTCTAACGTTCTGCGGGATTGAGCAGATGGGACGCGTCCATAGAAAGTTTCAGCCAGAGCTTCGCGGAGCTCTCGACAGCGGACCAGGGTCTCTTCGCCCGCCGACCACTGCAGTTCACGCGCCTGCATAGGACTGAGCAGCTGCAATTGCTCGGTGAACCGAAGAAGATCGGCGTAGGTCTTCAGCAACTCCTCCACTCCATTCTTGCGGAAACGCCAATCCAGAGTGTTGACAAGATCGAGCGCGGGATGTCCCGCAATGAGTTGAAAGGCCATTGTCCAACGCTAACCCTCTAACTAATCTTGACAGGTTACCCATGCGGCTGTAAAGATGGTAACCGTCCATCGTGAATACAACGGTTATCGAGCAACCGGCCGGCGCGGCGTCGAAATCGTTGGACATTCGGGTTCTGTTGGCGTTTTTCGCGATCTATGTGCTGTGGGGAACGTCGTTCCTTGCCATTCGAATCGCCGTGCTGGAAGTGCCGCCTCTGTTTGCGGCTGGAACCCGGTTCTTTGTCGCCGGGATGGTGCTTTACGGCTTTATGCGCCTGCGCGGGCGGCCCCGGCCCGCGGGTTCCCAATGGCGCAGCCTGGCCCTCATTGGACTGCTGATGTTCGTGGCGGAGTATGGTCCCCTATTCTGGGCGGAAAAATACGTACCGTCCGGCATCGCATCGGTGCTCGAAGCCACGCTGCCGCTGATCACGATGGCCCTTGAGACATGGGTATTTCGCCGTCACCGCTTCCATTGGCCTCTTCTGGCCTCCATTTTGCTGGGATTCTGCGGAGTGAGTGTGCTGCTCTTCCGCAACGGAGAACAGCATTTTGGCTGGCTTCCTTGCATTGCCATTCTTGCCGGCGCCACCACTTGGTCGCTGGGCTCCGTGCTGAACCGCTCGCTGGACTTACCGGAGTCACGGCCGTTAACTTCCGGGGCAGCGATGGCTCCGGGCGGTGGGATGCTTCTGGTGCTTTCAGCTTCGTTCGGTGAGTTGCACCCCCTGCCGCATGTCTCGATGCGCGCCGCGCTGGCCATTCTCTATTTGATTGCCTGCCCATCGCTTCTGGGCTTTACGGCTTTTGTCTGGCTGCTGGCGCGCATGCCGGCCACGCGAGTGGCAAGCCACGCTTACGTCAACCCAGTGGTGGCCGTCGCACTGGGCTATTCTGTCGCTGGAGAAGTAATCACGACACGCACTCTGATTGGAACGGCTCTGGTACTGGCCAGCGTGATTCTGATCTTACGGAAAGAGAAAGCTGCGATCTGAGAGCCCTCCGCCTTGCTATCCTGATAGTCGGTGGGCCGCATTCTCTGTACGCTCGTCCTCGCTGTTTACTGGGCCCTGCCGCTCGCGGCGGCTTCAGCTCCCTCGATGCTGGACATTCTCAGCGACGAATTGCAGCGCAATGTCACCATCCTGAAGCAAAAGGCCGACCCACCTCCTTATTACATGGACTATACGGTCACCGATGACCAGAGCCAGTCGCTGTCGGCTACTCTCGGTACCATCGACTCCCGCAGTAATCTGCACCGCCGCTTTCTGGATATCACGCTACGAGTCGGCACGCCTCAGTTGGACAATTACCATTCCATCGATGGGAAACGGGGGCAGTACAAACAGGGTGAAATGATTCCCCTGGACGACGTGCCCGACGCCATCCGGCGCAAAGTGTGGCTGGATACCGATAGGACGTACAAGCTAGCGGCGCGCCGGCTGATCGAAATCAAGTCCAACCAGGAAGTGAAGGTCAAGGATGCGGATTCGTCGGCTGATTTTTCCAGCGAGCCGCCGTCAGTTTATCAGGAGCCGCCGCCGCCCATTGGCAAGATCAATGACGAGTGGGTGCAGCGCGTGCGCAAATGGTCGGCCGACGTGTCCGACTATCCCGACGTGCTCTACTCGAACATCAGCCTGTCGGCCCAGAGAATTTCCAAGTACATGGTGAGTACGGAGGGCACGCGTCTGCTTCACGGGCGTAATTTCGTGAGTTTGTCCATTGTCGCGCGTGGTAAGGCCACGGACGGCATGGACCTGGTCGCACTGGAGGATTATCAGGCGGCTGACCTGGCGCATTTGCCGCCTCCGGCTGAGATTGAGGCCGCAGCCAAGCGGGTGGGACGGAGTCTGACGGACCTGGTCCAGGCGCCGGCCGTTGAGCCCTTCGTGGGTCCCGCCATCCTTTCCGGGCGCGCCGCTGCGGTATTCTTCCACGAGATCTTTGGGCACCGCATCGAGGGACATCGCCAGAAAGACGAATCCGAGGGGCAGACGTTCACCAAAGCGGTTGGATCGCCCGTGCTGCCCAGTTTTCTTTCGGTGGTGTTCGATCCCACGCGGAGGACGTTAGACGGCATCGATCTGAACGGCTATTACACGTATGACGACGAGGGCGTGAAGGCCCGGCCCGTAACGGTAGTGGAAAACGGGATCCTCAAAACGTTCCTTACGTCGCGCTCCCCGATTGACGGCGTGGATCATTCCAACGGGCACGGACGCCGGCAGCCTGGGCTGGAAGCTGAATCGCGGCAATCGAACCTGATCGTGGAATCGAAGAAGCAGGTCTCAGACCAAGCCCTGCGGCAGATGTTAATTGCCGAAATCAAGCGCCAGAACAAGCCCTACGGATTGTTTTTCGATGAGATCACCGGTGGTTACACCACTACCCAGCGGCGCGGGTTGCAGGCCTTCACCGTGATTCCGCTCATGGTGTACCGCGTGTTTGCCGATGGCCGGCCCGATGAGCTGGTACGCGGCGTGGACATTGTGGGAACTCCGCTGTCCAGTTTCGCGAAGATCCTGGCCACTTCAGACAAGCCGCAAGTGTTCAATGGCTATTGCGGCGCGGAGTCCGGACAAGTGCCCGTTTCGGCCAGCTCGCCGGCGATCCTGGTCTCTGAGATTGAGATTCAGAAGAAGCAGCATTCCCAGGATCGCCCGCCGTTCCTGGGCCGGCCCATTGACACTGGAGTGTCTCAGTGAAAAGACACTGGAGTTTCTCAGTGAAGCGTTGGATCTCCGGTTGCCTGGTGCTGATCACCGCTTCCGTTTTCGCCCAGGCCCCCAAGCCGGAAGACGACCCCCTTCTGCGCGCGATGAAAGATGAGGTCAAACGCGTAAAGGAATTAACCCGGCTGCGTTTGAGTCTCGATCCGCCTTACTACACCGAGTACCGCGCCGAGGACACAGTCAGCCATTCGATCGCCGCCTCGTTGGGCGCCCTGGTAGCGGAAAACGATACCGCCGTTCGTATTCCTTCCGTGAACGTGCGGGTTGGAACTGCAAACTTCGACAACACCGATCACATGTACTCCGACGCGTACGGCGGCAATCGCTACGATCCAAGCCGCCTGCCGCTGGATAACGACTATCTTGCTTTCCGGCAGGTATTTTGGCTGGCCACCGATCGCGCCTATAAGACCGCCGAAGATGCCATCGCACGCAAGCGAGCATCGTTCAAAAACATGAGCCAGCCGGATGTGCTACCCGATTTTTCTCCGGCGCCGGTGGCACAGATGATTTTGCCGATCCAGCGCCAAGCTTTTGCGTCCGCGTCCTGGAAGAGCGAAGTCATTCGGCTGTCGGCTCTCTTTGACGGATACCCGAAGGTACTGAGCTCGGGCGTAGAGATGCAGACCTCGCAATCCACTAACTACATCGTTACGTCGGAGGGCACCGAACTACGCACTCCCGAAGACCTGGCTTATGTTCGAGCGGCGGCACGCGGGCTTGCCACCGATGGAACCGAGGTGCGAGACGCGCTTGTTGTTCAAGCCTTCCACGCGGACGGCCTTCCCTCTGAAGACGTGCTGACGCGCGAAGTCAAAGCGGTGGGAGAAAACGTCACCGCGCTTAGCCAGGCTCCAGCCGGTGAAGCTTACGATGGTCCGGTTCTCTTTGAGGCATCGGCAGCCGCACAGTTGTTCGGTCAAGTGCTGGGCGACAACCTGAAAATGATGCGCAAGCCCATCACCGATCCTGGGCGGCCATCCCATTATTCGCCGAGCGAGTTGGAGAACAGGATCGGATCCCGCATTCTGCCGGATTGGATGGACGTGGTGGACGATCCCACCCAGACGCAATATCGCGGCCACACACTGCTGGGACATTACGTATACGACATGGAGGGTGTTGCTCCCCAGCCGCTGACGCTCGCGGAAAAAGGCGTATTGAAAGCTTTCCTTTTGACGCGCACGCCTCTGTTTAAGGAGTATCCCGGCTCCAATGGACACGCACGGATGACCGGCCCATACGGCGCGCACTCGCCCGGGTTTGGCAATCTGTTCATCCGCGCTTCTCAGACGATGCCTGCCGCCGACATGAAGAAAAAGCTGATCGAACTGTGCGCCGCAGGGAACAAACCTTACGGAATCCTGATCAGGAAGCTGGATTATCCTTCGACGGGATCGATCAGTGAGTGGGAGAGAATGGCGCAGTCCGCCGGCGCGGGGCGTCTTATGGTTCCTCCGCTGCTGGCTTACAAGGTTTATCCGGATGGCCGTGAGGAATTGGTGCGGGGGCTTTTGTTCCGTGGCGTCTCTGTCCATTCCTTCAAGGACATTCTGGCGGCCTCGGACGAAAATTACGTATTCGATTTGATTGATTCCAACGCTCCGTTCGCGCTGGTGGGCGCGGGCTCGTTCACGACCACTGCTTCCATCATTGCTCCGGCGGTCCTGTTCGAGGAAATGGCGCTGGAGCCGAAAAAGGAAGAAACGCCCAATCCGCCCATCGTGCCGCCGCCGCTGTTGACGAGCCAACCTTCCACTAGCGCGCGTGCGCCTTTAGCACCGCGACCGTCACAAAGCGGAAGCTAATCATGGGACTACTGTTTCGCGCGATCTTTCGCGAGGTTGCCAAGAGCGCGATTTTTGGCGCGGCGCTGTTTACCTTCGTGCTGTTCTTACAGCGCGTCGGAAGACTTTTCGAGTTCCTGGTCCGCAGCTCGGCGCCGCTTGCCACCGTCGCTCATTTGTTCGTTCTTGCGATCCCTTTCACCCTGTCGTTTACCATGCCCCTCGGCGTGCTCGTAGGGGTTCTGATCGCCCTCAGCCGGATGTCGAGCGACGGCGAGATCATCGCCATGCGCGCCGCCGGAGTGCCCAGCCGCAAAGTGATCCCGCCGGTGTTGGTGTTCGCAACGTTTGCCACTCTGATCACTGCCACCGCGTCGCTCTGGCTGACGCCGTACGCCACCTGGAAAACGTATAAGGTTTTGAATCAACTCTCGGCGGCCGTGGTGACTTCGGAAGTACAGCCACAGGTCTTTGACGAGGACTTTCCCAATCGGATTCTCTACATCAGTGACGTGACGCCGGGGGCGACGAATCGCTGGCGCAACGTATTTATCGCCGACACCACTGCGCCGGAGGACCAGAAGAAGACCGATCACGATCGCGGCGACGGGCCCACCGTCACGGTGGCGGCCCACGCCATCGCCGTCCCGGATGTACCTCACAATCAGATCCAGCTTACTTTGCAGGATGGCGCCACTTATGATGTCGGGAAAGATCCAACGGATTACTACACTACGCAAGCGCCGACGGGCGCACAGATTCTCGAAGCCACCAAGCCGAATGAAGTGCACGCGAAGGGCTACACCGAGATCGACACCATCCCGCTCTACCGTCTGGCCTATCACGACAAGACGCTCGACCGCGATAATGTGATCCAGGCGCGCATCGAACTGCACCAGCGGCTGGCGCTGCCTCCGGCCTGTTTCCTGCTCGCCTTGATCGGAATTCCGCTCGGCATCTCTTCGCGCAAGGGCGGCAAGTCCGGAGCCTTTGTGGTGACGGTGGCGCTGGCGTTTGTTTACTGGATGGGGCTAATCGCGGCGAACGGCCTGGCCAAGCAGCAGAAGCTTCCGGTGGGGATCGCGATGTGGATCCCCAATACTGTTTTCGCCGTGGTTGGCTTGTTCTTGCTGACGCGCATGGAGCGGCCGGGCGATCGCGACTGGATTGCCGCCCTTACCGGCTGGGCCTCCGCCGCCTGGACTGGCCTGCGGGGCAAGCTGCCCGCGCCTGCCGGACACGTACGCTCGCGCAGCCTGGGCTGGCGCATGTTCCTGGTTCCTCAAGTGGTGGACCGCTATGTACTGCAAAGCTTCTTGTTCTGGTGCGCGTTGCTGCTGATCGGCTTCGTGCTCATGACGCACGTCTACGAGTTCTTCGACCTGCTAAGCGACATCGTCAAAAACAATATTGCCATGACGCGCGTGTTTACCTACCTGTTCTTCCGGACGCCGGAGCTTATTTTCGAGCTTGCACCCATGAGTGTTCTGGTCGCGGTTCTGATCACGTTCGGTGTCCTCACCAAGCACAACGAAATCACGGCCATGAAAGCCAGCGGCGTCAGCTTGTACCGTCTGGCTGTTCCTGTGCTGGCGGCGGCGCTGTTGATGAGCGGCGGCCTGTTCGCTTTCGCGCACTATTATGTGCCGGACGCCAACCGCAAGCAGGACGCCATTCGTAAGGAGATCAAGGGTAAGCCGGTGCAGACCTATCTGCATCCGAACCGGAAGTGGGTTTTCGATCCGGGATCGAACAACGATCCGAAGGTTTTCTATTTCAAGTATATTGACGGTGCGCAAAAGCTGATGGTGGGGCCGCAGGTCTTCGAACTGGATCCAACGAATTTCCGCGTTCACAAGCACATCTCCGCCGAGAAGGCGCGTTGGGAGCCGACGCTTCAGACTTGGGTTTTTGAAAACGGTTGGAGCCGCGAGGATCCAGGCGGACGTCACGAGAAATTCAGCAATTTCACGGGACAGGCGGCGACGTTTCAAGAGCTGGACGAGCGGCCCGATTATTTCCTGCAAGAGGTGCTGCAGGATCAGCAGATGAACTTCCAGCAGCTGGCCGCCTACATTCGCGAGTTGCAGCGCAGCGGCATCGACACCATCACCTTGCAGGTGAGCTTTTACCGTAAGTTCGCGCTGCCGCTCTTCGCTCTGGTGATGGCGCTGATCTCGGTGCCGTTTGCATTTTTAGCGGGCAACAAAGGCGCCATGGCGGGCGTCGGCGTCAGCTTCACCATCGCGATCGCGTACTGGACCATCGGCAAGCTTTTCGAGCAGCTGGGTGATGTGAATCTGCTGCCGGCTGCGCTAGCGGCGTGGTCGCCCGATCTCATATTCGCCATGGCGGGCCTGTACTTCTTCACGCGCATGCGCACGTAGCAGAGTATGCACATCGCGCCGGAAGATCGTCGACCGGAACCCACCTGGGGCGACAGCGTTGAACAGGACTCCTGGTTTTGGAAACTAATGAAGGGGCCTTGGCTAGGGCCGATCCTTCTCGTTTTCGGATGGGGTCCGCTCTTCGTTGCGGACATAATGATCGACATCTCGCAAGCGCGAGGTTCCGTCGGCCCGCACTTTGGAGTTGGATACGCAACGGGGTGGGGAACAGCCATCGCGTTCCCCGCTACGCTGGTGGCGGTCGGTTCGATACTATTTCACTTGGTCCGCG
>JBEKRO010000051.1:0-44841 GCA_049518655.1 Bryobacteraceae bacterium
AAGTACAACATCAGTTCCGCGTCTACGAGGTAATAAACGCGCCTCAGGAGCACCGGATTGTAATCTATAGTTGGGCGAAGGTGGTAGGAGGAGATCTACGGGCTTCAGACGATATTTCAGAAGTCAAGTTCGTCGCGCTCGATGAACTTGGTGATCTCCCGCTCACGCCGTTGGTGAGGGAAGTCCTAGCGGATGCCGGTTACATCGGAGAAAAGTTTCCCCGCCTCCTCGAGACCCCCGGTGCTGCCGTCCCTCGGCTGTTCGCGATGCCGATCGCAGGGGCTATATGCCGACGTTCGAAGAGGCCCAGGACAGGAAAAACATGCGGTCCGCATAGAATCGGTCCGGTCTACGTGCAGAGTTCCCTTCGATTCGAGTTAGCGGAAGCTGATTAGAGCAATATCGTGCCCATCGGTCGGGAAACTGTCAGCACATTTTCGAAAAAAATGTTTGGCATATAATACACTTGGCGTGTGGCGACGAATCCGGTTCTTCTTTCGAGAACGTTACTGGTGGATTGTTGCGTTCTTCGGAGTCGTCTTGGTCTTGGTGGGATCGTGCGTCTCAAATAAACATGTACTCGTATCGGCCGCCCTGGTGGGAATCGGTACATCAATGCTGGCCGCTATGTTGGTGAGTTTTGCGGGGCCGAGCGGCGAGGAGACGTACCAAAAGTTTCTCCAGATGGGCGTGACGGACTTCTATCCCAATCGCAACATGGTGCCCAACGAATCATGGGTTGACTGGCTGGAGGGCGCACAGCGGACCTGCATCCTGTTAGGCCAGGCTCACGGTGAATGGATCAGGGACGACAGATTCGAGCCCGCGCTTGTTAGCCGCTTGATCGCAGGCGTCCAAGTCCAGATCTTCTTTCTACGTCCAACCACCTCCGAAGCCGACGTGCGTCAACGGGAAGACCAGCAGAAGCTGGACACGAAGAAGAGGATTAGGGACTCGATGAGGGCGCTGTGGGAGATCCGGAGTCGGCTTAACGATGCCGCGAAGGACCGACTGACAATCTACACGTACGACGCGACTCCCAGTCTCGGCGTGACCTGGGTAGATGATTGGATGCTGGTAACTCACTACCTGGCCGGATTCAACAATCTCACAGCTCCCGCACTTCGCGTGGAATCAAGCCCGAAGCCAAGATCCCCCTATGCGGTCTATGCCAAGAATGTCGACCGAATCCGGGAGAAGTTTTCGGAGATAGTTACTGAGGAAAACGTAAGCGATTATACCGATGGCTAGATCGAACCTCGTTACCAATTATACTCACTGCGAGTTCTGCGATGAGTTCGCTGGTGGGAACGCGAACTCGTTCGCAGCCCATTACGCCAATGAAGTCGCAAGCCGTACGATTCTTGAGGAGGATGGCTTTCGCGCACTGCCGAGCCTAGGGCAGATAGTGCCGGGTTATCTGCTTCTCGTTCCAAACCACCATTACCAGGCACTCGCTGACATGTCCCCGCAGGAACTGAACGCGGCTGAGGAGATCAAAACGAATCTGGCGACCCAAATGCGCTATACGTATGGCAACTGTTTATTCTTCGAGCACGGCGCGCGCACGCCTGACTCCGGGGGCTGCGGCATTAGCCACGCCCACTTGCACATCGTGCCGTTTCCGGCCGAAAATGACCCAGTTGAGCAGCTCGTTCGGGCGTTTCCGTTCGAGGAAATAGCTGACTTGCTCGATCTCAAGCGCATTCCGCCCGGCAAATCATATCTCTACTATGAATCGGTGCGCGGCAATAGATACGTGTTTTATCCGCCTTTCATCCCCTCCCAGCACATTCGCCGCTTACTTGCTGAGGCCCTCGGTATTCAGGGGTGGGATTGGCGTCAGAGCGGTAAAGAAGAAACGCTCATCGCTACTCTGGCTCACACGTCCCGCCTATTGGCCAACAACCGCTGATGCGCCCTGTTAGTGAGGTTCTGGACTTCAGAAATGTTTCGGAACGTAACATCCGTTCCGTGGTCGAGTCGCTTGAGGGTTACGCAAAATTCGCAAGTATGGTCTGGATTCGGGCTTTGCGCCAGCCAATACTGGACGGCTTGATCGTTAAGCGCTGGTCTGCAGAGGCCGACGCAGCCCTCAGAAAGTTCTGCCGACGGTACCGCTGCGACGAAACTTTGCTGAGGATCGACTTGGCGAACCAGCGCTGGTCGAAACGTCGAGGGGGCTACATCGTTCCTCTGACAAAGGCCCACTTGGTAGTCCGAGAACTGAACAAGGAAAAGAGAATCGCGGCGTTCCTGGAGCCGTTAAGTCCTTATCGCGATCGATACTGTCTCGCTGCAATAACGGACGAAGCCCAAGAGAGAATGACTGTAGAAGTTGTGGGTCCTGGCTTCGATGCCAGCGATTTGCTTCGCAGCGACACGCAACCACACGAGCGATTCGAGGTGTCTGTGCCTCTGGTTTCGCAGCAAGAACCGGCTGCGATCTTCGCGCAGCGCATATACGTGATGGGGTCGGAAGAGTACAAGCGATCAGCTGAGCAGAGACTCGTTAAGATTGGCGCTCGGTTGAAGAATCCCGCGCACCCCGAAGTGATTCTCGGATCACCGAGCGTTCAGCGTAGTCGATTGGCCCTCGACGCGACCGATTTTCTCAAGCGGACAAGGCAAACGTTATTGCTTAAACACGTTGACGCCTACGAGCCTGTTCCGCGGCATCTCCTGGAAAGATTTGCTAATGGAGTCGGCGGCATCATCGGCGGCTTACGACGACACAATATTCAACTGGGTTCTACTTCCTTCTCAGGCACATTTACTACGCGCGGACGGTTTGTGTTCTGGGATTTCTTCCCAGCTAATCTCGCGAGGGCGAAAATGCTGTATCTGAGCTCTTGACTGGCCCGCTTATTGCACGCGGTCAGGCGACGCTACGGAAGCTACCTTCTTCGTAGCAACGATCTCGTGAGCGCGGTCGAGCATGACCTTGGAAGCGGGCAGCGAGCTCAGGCCTTTGACAACTTCGGGGTCGTTCTGGAAAGCCAGACGGTCCGAGTCTTCCTTGCTGAAGGCCGTGATGAACAGCTCTTCGCGCAGGCGATCGCGAATCCAGGCGCGATCGTGATCTAACTCGGCCGCCGTGAACACCACGCCGCGTTTCGCTGCGAACGAGCTGAAGTCCACGACCGCCGCATCGTCCGGGGCCCACTCTTTCGTCAGGGGAGCAGTGTGGCTGGCAAAGTACTGGGGAGCGTAGAAGAAAAACACCAGCTCCTCGCTGAGTTGAGCTTCGAGCGGCGTTAGGCGCGGAGTTTGGTATTTCTCGTCGGGCGTGATCCCGTCGCCGCCGTACACAATGCGGCCGCTATCGGTCTTCTTCATGTCCTTGGGATTGATCTTGCCGTTTTCGCGGCTCAGGTATTCGAACAGCCCCTGGTGCTCATAATCGCGCTGGATGAGGCGCCCGCTGGGGGTGTAGTATTTCGCGATAGTCAGCAACAGAGCGCTGTTGCCGGAGAGCGGGAAGGGCGCCTGCACCAAACCCTTGCCGAAAGTGGGCTCGCCGAAGACCCAGGCGCGATCGTGATCCTGCAACGCACCGGTGAGAATCTCGGCAGCGGAAGCAGTGCCCCTGTTGACGAGAACAACAATGGGATATTCTTTCCCGCGCTCACCGCGCTTGGCGATGAACTTCGTCTCGGCCGAAGCTCGCCCGTGGTGCGAAACGATGAGCTGGCCCTTGTGGAGGAACCGATCGGCCACATTGACGGCCTCCTGCACCAGGCCGCCGGGGTTATCGCGCAGATCCAGAACCAAGCCGTCGATCGCGCTTTCCGGGAAACGAGCCAGCGCCTGATCCACTTCGTGGCTGGTGGTTTCGTTGAACGCTTCCACGCGCATGTAGGCGATGCCCGGGCGCAGCCAGAAGGCGTAATTCACGCTGCCCCGCGGGACGTTGTCGCGCACCAGGGAGAAGTGCATGGGCTCCGCATGTCCGGCGCGCTGCGCCGTAATGGTGACCGGAGTTCCCTTGGGACCCTTCAGCATCCCCGAGACTTGTGAAACCGTGGCGTGCTCGGTATTGTTGTCGTCGACAGCGATAATCTGGTCGGCCGGACGCAGCCCGGCGCGGAACGCCGGAGAATTCACGAACGGGTACATTACGATCACTTTGCCTTCGGGCGAGCCTACATACATACCGACGCCGAAGTAATGGCCGGATTGCCCTTCCCGCATGAGCGCATAGGCCTTAGGATCGAAGAAATTCGAGTGAGGATCCAGGGTGCGAAGCATATGGGGGATCGCGCCCTTAAACACGGTGCTGTCGGCATCCGGCTTGTCCGCGAAATTACTCTCCACGGCCTCATAGACCTGGGTGAACTTCTTGAGGCTTGCGTTTACGTCCGCTTCGGACTGCGCGGAAAGGGTTATCGAGAGCGGGCTAGCCAACAGTAGGACGCCCAGGAGCCAACGGGGGGATGCCATCGTGTTCGACCTCAGGTGCTTATATATTACCAATACTTCAGCGAGGAGGCTGGGGGCGCGGGATTGGTGTGGCTGCCAGTGTCCGGGCCAGCATTCCGTCGACGGGCTTGCTGAACTGCTTCAACATGAACTGGGGCGCAATTCGGCTCATGAGCTTCAAAACGTTGCTGAGGCCCGGACGGATTTCCAACTGGTCCTTGCGTATCCCCTGGATCGCTTGTCCGACCATCTTGGCGACATCCATCGCCCGAATACCCTTCATATCATCCGCGTGGAAATCTCCCAACAAAGGCGTCTCCGTCAACGGCGGAGCCAGTTCAAACACCTTGATCCTGGTGTTCTTGAGCTGGATACGCAGGGATTCCGTGAAGGAATGCAGACCTGCTTTGGTGGCGCAATAAACCGGGGATAGGGGGAAAGGAACGAAGGCAAGCCCGGAGGAGACGTTCACAATGGCGGCGGCCTCCCGGGTCTTCAGGTGCGGCAAGAATTGTTTCACCATTCGCAACGGACCGTTGAGGTTCGTTTCGATCTCGCGAGTGATGTCTTCAAGATCACCTCCTGTGTCGTGAAGGTTGATGGTCCGCATGATTCCAGCGTTGTTGATCAAAATATTCAGCTCGGGGAAGTCTTTGGTTACCTTGTCAAACAGAGGTGGAATCGCCTGGGGATCACTCACATCGCTTTGAAGCGTATGAACCTCTGGCAGCTTTTTCTGAGCCGCGACAAGCTTGACCGGATCTCGTCCCGTGATGATCACCGTGTTGCCGAGATGAACAAACTGGGTGGCAAGCTCGAACCCAATGCCGCTTGTTCCGCCCGTGATCAGAATCGTGTTGTTAGAAGTTTTCATAAGCCTCTCCAGTCCTACGGTACGTCAATCGCACTGGTAAGATGCACGACCAGGCGCTAGCGAATCCGAAAAGTTTCGATGGAAATGCGCCGGCCGTCGGTGCGAATGGTGACCAGGCCGTCGCGGTCGGTGCGCAGAATTCCGGCCCGATGGGCGGTGAGGCGCTCCAGCACCTGGGGATGGGGATGGCGGAAGGAGTTTTCGAAGCCATCGGAGATGATGGCGAACACCGGGGAGACTGCGTCCAGGAACGGGTCGATGCTGGAGGTGTTGCTGCCGTGATGGCCCACCTTGAGAATGTCGGCGCGCAGCGGCTGCCCGTCGACGAGAGCGCGCCGCTCCATGGGCTTTTCCATATCCCCGGTGAGAAGAAGCGAGCGCTGGCGGTAGGTGATGCGGATTCCAAGCGAGTCGTTGTTCATGGGGCCTGCGCCAGGAACATAATCGGCGGGCGGCGAGATTACGTCAATGCGCGCGCCTCCGAAATTGAAGCTGCGGCCACTGTGCAGCGGGACGATTTTGACGTTTTCGGCGCGGGCTTTATCGCGCACGGCGGACCAGGCCGCGCTCGGCGGTGTCACGCCGGTCCAAAGCTGGGCGGGGTGGAAGTTCTCGATGATGGCGGGCAGACCACCCGCGTGGTCGTCGTGGGCGTGCGTGAGCGCCACAACATCGATCTTGCCGATGGACCGGCTCCATAGGTAGGGCGAGACCACGTCCTCGCCGATGTCCAGGCGAGCGGCTACGTTGCGGCCGAATGAAAGCAGGCCGCCGCCGTCGATCAGCATGAGTTTGGAGTCGGGGAAGCACACCAGCAGGCTGTCGCCTTGTCCGACATCGATGGCAGTAAGTTCAAGCTGACCCGGACGGATTGCCGGCGCGAAGGGATGCCAGAAGATCAGCGTGAAGAGGGCCAGTACAACCACCAACGCGGTCAGAGACAAACGAAGCGAGCGCCGCATGGTAAAGGCCAGCAAGATGAGCGCGGCGGTGAAAGAGATGGCCAGCCAGAGGGGAGGAGCAAGGACACGCCAGTGAGGTTCAAGATGCGTGTGCCACTCGGCGATGTGCTCGCTAGCGCGAAGCAGCCATCCAGCGATTGCGGCGGGCACATGCCACGTGGTGAGAACCGCGAGAAAGCCCAACGGCACCACCAGCGCCAGGAGGGGAACCAGCAAAATGTTGGCGGAGATGCCGGTGAGCGAGATGCGGTGGAAGTAAATGGCCATGGGCAGCGCGAGACCAATTTGAATGGCGGCGGAGATAACTGCGAGCTCGTATGCATAGAAAAAGACTCGCGCCGCAAACGCGAAGACATGCTCCCACCACGGGCGCGGGAGCCGGATCCAATAGCTGGCTGTTTTGGCCAGCAGGCGCAGCTCTAATCGAAACTGCGCCGCGCGGGGTGGAAGGCGGGGGGCACGGCTATGCTGCGTGATTCCCGCGAGGCCACGCGCGTAGGGTGTTGAGGTGGCTTGCAAAAGCGGCACTGCGAGCAAGCCGATCGTGGCCACCGAGAGGAACGACAGTTGAAAGCCAGCTTCGAAGAGCTGGCTGGGATCGTAGATCAAGTACAGGATGGCAACGGCGGCCAGCAGATTCAGCAGACGGCCCCGGCGATAGAAATAGCGCGCGGCGACGTATAGCGTGAATCCGCCCGCAGCGCGGATAGCGGGCGCGTTCCAGCCGGAAACGAGCGCATAGATCCAGGCAGCAGACGCGGTGATGGAAAGGGCGGTGATTTCCGGGAGAAAACAGAGCCGCAAGAGAAAGAGCAAAAACGCCGCGAGTATCGTGATGTGCAGGCCGTCGATGACGAGCATGTGATAGGTGCCAGTGCGGCGAAAATGATCGGTCCACAGGCGTTCCATGCGGCTGGATTCGCCGATGAGCGTGGCCTCCATCATGCCGGTGGCATAAGGATTGCCGGCGTAGATTTGTTCAATGCGCCGTAGCGCGCCGGTGCGCAGAGCGAACACGGCGGCAAAGAAACGCGATCCGCAGCGGCCGGGTTTCACCGTGACAGAGCCAGCGCCGGTGGCAGCGGCAGTCCAAAAGATATCGCTGCGCGCGGAGAAGCTTTCGTAATCGAACTCGCCCGGGTTCTGGAAATTGCGGATGCGGCGCAGCCGGGCTTCCAGTTCGACGAGTTGTCCATAGCGCAGATCTGGTGGGATATCGGAGTTGCGAAGCGTTATTGTGACCCGGGCGCGCGCTTTGGGCGCAAGTTCGAGGGTGAACTGATCGCGGTCCTCTGAAAACGCCGAGGGCGAGACCACGCAGCCATCCAGAATCACAGTTTCGTGAGCGCCCGCGTCGATTTCAGGAGGGCTGCCCGGCCTGTGCAGGACAGCGAGGAATGCTCCGCAAAACATGAATACTAGCGATGAGCACAGCGGCAGCACCCGGGGGGATCGCTTCCAGGCGAGGTAGGTTAGACCGGAAAGTAACGGGAGGCACCAAAGGAAGTCAGCCTCGGAGAACCTTACAAATCGGGCTAGTAGGATGCCGGAGGCGAGGGCTAAGAGTGGGGTGACTAACGGGTTTTGCACTTAAGACCGCTACGGTAGTGCGGTGTATACCAGGAGTTCTCTCTGCCGATCGATCAAAAGAAAGACCTGAACGTGGGAGGAAGACCGTAACCGAATGCGCTTACAGGAGTCCCAAAAAGGGCAGATCTATGGAAAAAATGGAGATTCTCTTGGTGGAGGATAACGCCGGTGACGCCGTGTTGATCCGGCAGATCCTGGCGGACGCCTCCGTGCCGGTGAACCTTCATATTGTCCGGGATGGCGAACAGGCCCTGACGATGCTGAGCGATGCCGACTTTATCCCGGCTTTGATCATTCTGGATCTCAATATTCCGCGCATCTCCGGCGCGGCGCTGTTGGAGCGATGGAAATCGCAAAGAATCCCGGTAGTGGTCTTTAGCTCCTCTCTCAACGATGCCGAGCGAACGCGAGTATTGGAACTGGGCGCCCGAGAGTTTGTGCAGAAGCCAACCGACGTTGAGTCGTTTTCGGCGGCCATCTGCGGCATCATCGAGCGATGGGGAGGACACCGCAACGAAAACGCTTGCGGCGCCTGAGGCGACAAGCACGACAAGCAAAAGCTGCCAAGATAAAGAAATGCAGAAGAGAAAACTGGGTGCAAGCGATCTGGAAATCACGCCGATCGGTGTGGGCGCGTGGGCCATGGGCGGCGGAGGGTGGCAATTCGCGTGGGGCGCACAGGACGACGCCGAGTCGGTGGAAGCGATTCACGCGGCGCTGGACAAGGGCATCAACTGGATCGATACCGCGGCTATCTACGGCCTGGGGCATTCCGAAGAAGTAGTGGCGCGGGCACTGGCGGGACGCTCCGATAAACCGCTGGTATTCACCAAGTGTGGCATCGTTTGGAATGAAAAGCGCGAGAACCGCCGGACCATTGAACCGGAATCCATTCGCAAAGAGGTGGAGCAGAGCCTGAGCCGGCTGAAATTGGATGTGATCGATCTGTACCAGATCCACTGGCCGGAACCGGACAACCTGGTAGAGGCAGCCTGGACGATGATGGCCAAACTGCAACAGGAAGGAAAAGTGCGGTACATTGGCGTGTCGAACTTCAATGTGGATCAGATGCGGCGCGCGCAAGCCATTGCGCCAATCACATCGTTACAGCCGCCGTATTCGATTATTTCGCCGGAGATCGAGAAGGAGATCCTGCCTTATGCGCAGGCCCACAACATTGGCGTCATTGTTTACTCGCCGATGAAGTCCGGCCTGCTCACTGGGGCGATGACGCGGGAGCGGGTGGCATCCATGCCGGAAGACGATTTCCGCAAACGTACTCCCAATTTCAAGGAGCCCCTGCTTTCGCGCAACCTGGAGCTGGCGGGATTGCTGGCTACCATCGGTAGGCGGCACGGAAGAACAGCGGGAGAAGTGGCGATTGCATGGACGCTGCGGCATCCGGCGGTGACGGGAGCGATTGTGGGAATGCGGTCGGCCAAGCAGGTGGATGGTGTGATTGGGGCCGCGGAGTTTCGGCTGAGCAAGGATGAGATCGGCGAGATCGAACGTTTTCACCCGGCGAGCGTGGCGCCGGTGACTGCCGTCGGATAGACTCTGGCTATTCGAGCTGACGCGAGGGATTAGAATCGAGAGTGGCCATGACTCCCGCTTCCCCCAGCCTCTACTTGGAGCGTCCCGGCCCGGTACAACGTTTTTGGGGGTTATTCCATCAGGCCGGCATCGCCGCTTACGAGGACAATTGCTTCGGCGTGGCTAAGGGCGCGGCGTACTCGTCGCTGCTGGCGTTCTTTCCGGTGCTGGCTTCCTTAGCCGCGATATTGGCCAGCGTCAACGCGGGCGCGGTGGCGCGCGTGTTTTCCAAACTGCTATTCCAGGTGATCCCGCCGGGCACCGAGGATCTGGTGCGGTCCCAATTTACGGCCCGGGACCAGCGTTCGGGCTGGTTGATTCTGTTGGCGACGCTGCTCTCCATCTGGGCGGCTTCGGGCGCGATGATGACGCTGATGGAAGGATTCCAGGCGGCCTACCGGCTGCCATCGGGCCGTCCGTTCCTGAAACAACGCAGCGTCGCGATTCTGCTGGTGTTCATTGCGGCGCTGCCCGCGGTGGGCTCTTCCGTGCTCATCGTTTTCGGAGCGCGCATTGAGCAATGGATGCTGGCTACGCCCGCGGAGGACCTGAGGACCTCCGTGCTCCTGGCCTTCGGCCTGCTGCGCTACGTGGTGGCGCTAGGGGCCACCGTGTTCGTCACTGGGTTGATGTACTACGTGGGCCCCAACCGGCCCATGAAGTTCGCCAGCGTATGGCCCGGCGCGATTCTCGCGACGGTTCTGTGGTTGCTGGCGACGTCGGTCTTTGCCTTATATGTGCGACACATCGCCCGATACAACGTGCTGTACGGCAGCATTGGCGCGGTGATCGCGCTGCTGGTGTGGATGTACCTGCTGGCGGTGATTGCGCTGATTGGCTGCGAATACAACGCGGTTAGGGAGCGCCTGCTGGACTAGCCGATGCCGGACTAAAGTCCATACCGCGCACGATGCCCTGGGAGGTGGTCTGCGCGTAGTCGACGATCACCGAAGTTGCCGATTGCGGGCCGCAGACAAACTCGGACGGCGAGTGACGCATTTGCACGTGCTGCAAATCGGGAATGGCGAGTGTCACTAGTTTGCCGGCTGCTTCCACGCGAATGGTGGTCAGCGTCCCGCAGTCGATCTCACGCAGCGTGCCTTGGACGCGACGGATCTCGTCGCCCGGTTCAATGAACGGGTTCCAGTCGGTTTGCTGGTGCGGCATGCGAGTGGTCACCAGTTGCAAATGCCCGGAGGCATCGCGCGCGAACTGGACGCTGGGGTCGGTTTGAGCGATGTACGTTTCCTGGGCTGCGCGAGCGCGCTCGGCCGGCGTGGTTGCGTGCTCGCTGGCATGCCCGGCGGCGGACTGCGCTTCGTCGCGCCGGCCCAGTTCGTTGAACGTGTCCGCCAGCGCCAGCCAATAGGCGTAAGCGCGCGAATTGGGCACCACTCGCATGGCGTGGAACTGCTGAACGGCGGTTTCATAATGGCCGGAATTCTTCTCCAGCAAAGCTAATTGGTAACGCGCGTCGTCAAAATCGGGCTGTAGCGCTATCGCACGCTCCAGAGCCGGCCGGATATCGCCCGCGGCAAGGCCTGCTTGATCGGCAAGAATCGCGTAGTTGTAACACAGCTGAGCATCGATGATGCCTCGTTCGATGGCCCGCTTCCAGGCGCGCCGCGCACCGGCGGAATCGCCTTTGTGCAGAGCGATCGCGCCGCGTGCGGCGAAAGTCTCGGCGCTATCGGGAAGGGCATTGAACTGCGCCTCGGCGCGATCGAACTCGCCCGCAGCCAATAGAACCTGAGCGAGCAAAACGCGCGAAGTGAGGGAGGGAACATCGGAAGCTTCAGCGTGCACGGACGCCGTGACGACTTCCGGGAGCTGCATCACGGGAAACCGGCGCTGATTGATCCACTGATGCAGATCGCGTGTGACTGCTTCGGGGTCCAAATTGGGCGAGACCAGAATCTTTTGGAAACTGGTGGCATACGGGGGCGATAGCAGCAGCATCTCGGTGAGCGCCCAGCTTTCAGCGTAAAACAAATCCGCAGCGCTACGTTCCAGTTTCTTTTGGGATTCCTCAGAAAGCGAGAGCACGTCCGCGAGGGGCATCCAGGTTCGAATTTGCAGAGTGCGAACGCGGCCTGGGAGCACGCCGCCCAGCTCAGTGCCGTGCTCTGTGAAACGAAGCGTCGCAAAAAATTCTGCCAAACCTTCCTCCAGCCACGGCGGCAGCTGACCGGGGGACGTTCGCAATACCAGGTGCGCGTACTCATGCGCGGCGAGGCCAAACTTGGCCGGATCGTCCGTGCCCATGACGATGTAATCGTGGTTGGATGCCCCAACGTAATAAGCATCCGAGGTGGATCGCAAGCGGTAAGGCTGGTATTCCGCAGCCGAAGCAAAGACAATCACTCGAACTGGCTTCGATGAACTGGCTTTTAATCCGCCCTGCTGCTCGAAGAAAGCGCGCAATTGCTCGAACCAGGTCAAGATCGCCTGCGCGCGCTGGTCAGTAGATTGCGCATAGATTTCGAAGTGCTGGCTGCGCGCGAGCCGCCATTGCGGAACCGGCGCGGCGCAGGCTGGGATCGCCAGTGCAGCCAACCAGCGATGCAACAACACATGCACGGTCTAATGAACATCCCCTGTCATCGTGACAACCGCATCCTGGTAGCTGCCCGCGCCCATTTGCCCTGCGGGAAAGATGGCATGTTGCGAGATCCACTCGAAGGATTCTTCGAACACTTCGCGGGTATAGGGCTCGAACACGATGCGCTCGCCAGGTCCCCAACGGCGCGTGTCCATCCGGTCCAGGAATCGTGCCGGCATCTCTTTCTTGTAATAGTGCGTGTACAGTTCCGGCCGGAGATCGACATCGCGTTGCGCGCGGCGCAGAGCACGGAAGTATTTACGCACGTCTTCCCGGTCGGGATCGCCGGTGATCATGGACGCCATCATGAATGTCGTGTCGATCACCTTGCGAAAACCCAGCTGTTCGAGAAAGTAATAGGGACCGCTGAACAGCGAGGCCGCTGGAACCTTCCCGTCGATCAAAAGCTCCATCCGTTTGAACAGCAAGCCATCGGAGAAGGAAAGCTGAATCGCCTCCTGCGGCATGTATTGCTCCAGAGCCTGGATCGTGGCGTAGTGGCTACCGGACTGATAGCCGACGGAGATGGGAACTCCCGCCAGATCGCCCGGCTCGCGCACCGGTGAATCGGGCGGAACAAAAATCCCGGCGGGGGAGACCGAATAGGCGTCGGCATAGAGTTTGCCGTGGCCATTGGAGGCCGCGACATTCACTGTCCAATGGCAGGCGCAGCTCACATCGGTGGTGCGGCCTTTCTCGAAAAGCTGATAGGCGCCCACTTTGTCGCCGAGATCATGCCTCTTTCCATCCTCAGAGACGATCTCGTCGCGGAACTCGTAATCGAGCCCCTCGGCGGCGAAATAGCCTTTCTCTTCAGCCACCCACTCTTGCAATCGCATATGGGGCGCTATGACGAACTTGGGCATACGAAATCTCCTTGTGGCGCTATTGCTTCATTGTATTCCCCTCAGGCCCTGGCGGCCCCCGCCCCACCGTTGGGTAGTCAGCTACACATTTAGCTGACTACCCACCGTTGCGTTGCATGCAGAGCTCAAATATAATGCTGACAGTGGCTTTTACCCGGTAGGAGGGTTCGACATGCTGCGGATTTCTGTAATTGGTTTGGCGATGGGGATATCCGCCATCGCCGGGACGGGCACCAGTTCGCCCACGTTTAACAAGGACGTTCTGCCTATTTTGCAGAAGAACTGCCAGGGCTGTCACCGGCCGGGCGAAGTAGCGCCGATGTCGCTGATCACCTACAAAGATGCACGCCCTTGGGCCAAGGCCATGAAGGTGGCGGTGGTCACCCAGAAGATGCCGCCGTGGTTCGCCGAGTATGGCCATTTCGCGAACGATCGCACGATGAGCCCGGCCGACGTTAATACCTTGGTCACCTGGGCGAACAACGGGGCGCCGGAGGGCGATGCCAAAGATGCGCCTCCGCCCCTGACTTTCCCCGAAGGATGGCAGATCAAGCCCGACATGGTGATCGAGATGCCGAAGCCCTTCCACGTGAAAGCCACCGGGACCATCAACTATCAGAACATCAAGGTGCATGTTAATTTTCCCGAGGACATGTGGGTAGTGGCCGCGGAGATGCGCGCCGGGAATCCCAAGGTGGTGCATCACATGAGGGCCATTGTCACGCCGCCCGGTGCAACCTGGATGGCCAAGGCGGTGTACGGGGAAGCTTACGAGGAAGGCTCGGAAGCGATGACCGGCGCTAAAGAAGGCACCGACCTGCTCGGAAAATACAACCCGGGCTTGGGAGCACAGCATTTCGACGTGGACGGCTCGGCCAAGTTCGTGCCGAAGGGTTCCGACATCGTGTTCAATATTCACTACACGGCGGTGGGAACGGAACAGGACGACCTGTCCAAAGTGGGACTCGTATTCGCGAAGACACCCCCGAAGAGGCGCTACTGGATGTCGCCTGGAACTCCAGCCGCATTCAATCTGGTGATTCCGCCGGGGGCGGAAGACCAGGAAGTGGTGAGCGAAGTGACTGTCGGCGTGGATCACGCCGAGTTAGTATACGTCCAGCCCCACATGCACCTCCGCGGCAAAGACTATGAATTGGACGCGATCTATCCGACCGGCGAAAAGCAGGAGATCTTCAAAGGCAAGTGGAATTTCGACTGGCAAGTGGGTTATCAGCTCGAAAAGCCCCTGCCGATGCCGAAGGGCACGCGTCTGGTTGCGATCGCCCATTACGACAACTCGCTCAACAACAAGTACAATCCGGATGCCACCAAGGAAATCCATTGGGGCGATCAGAACTGGGATGAAATGCAGTCGGGATTCCTCGGTCTGGTGGTGGACAGGGACACCAACGTGGCGAAAATCTTTATCCCATCGGGTCCCAGCCTGTTACCGCGTGGAAAATCCGGCCCGACGCTGGCAACTGCATTTGGCCTGACCAAATAAATCAGGCTCCAGCTTCATTGCGCTAGACTGAGCGGATGCGAAACTTTTTCGCGTTCGCTCTTTTAGTTTCTGGGCTTCCCGCGTGCGCCCAAACTCCCGATTGGTCCAAAATCAACGATGAAGCCATGCGCCATTTCCAGGCGCTGGTTCAGATTGACAGCAGCGACCCGCCCGGTAACGAAACGCATGTAGCCGAGTACGTCAAGAAGACTCTGGAAGCCGACGGCATTCCGGTGATGATGGTGGCCAAAGACCCGGCGCGCGCCAACATCATCGCTCGGTTGAAAGGTAACGGTTCAAAGCGGCCGCTGCTGATCATGGGCCACAGCGATGTGGTACGCGTCGATCCCGCCAAATGGACCTTCCCGCCGTTCAGCGCCACCCGTCAGGGCGGCTACGTTTATGGCCGCGGCACCCTGGACGACAAGAGCGATCTGCTGGCAGCCATGATGACCATGCTGATGCTGAAGCGGCAGAAGACGCCGCTCGATCGCGACGTGATCTTCGTGTCGGAAGCGGGCGAAGAAGCTTCCACCGGGCCGGGGATCGAGTATCTGGTCAACGAACATTGGAAGGATATTGACGCTGAGTTCTGTCTCGCGGAAAGCGGCGGAGTGCGGCTGAAGAACAGCCAGGCGCGATACGCGCTGGTGGAAACGACGGAGAAGCAGCCGAAAGGCGCGCGGCTGATAGCCAAAGGACCGGCGGGCCATGGGTCGCGTCCGCTGCGGACCAACGCCGTGGTGCACTTGGCGAAGGCGGTAGAGACCATCGCGGCGTGGGATCCGCCCATGCGCTTCAACGATACAACCCGCTACTACTTCGAAAAGATGGCGACCGTGAGCAGTCCTGAGGAGGCGGCGAGGTTTAAAGGGCTATTCGATTCGCAAAAAGCGCCGGCCGTCCGCGAGTATCTAGCGGAGCATGATCCCATCAGCTACTCGATGCTGCACACCTCCATTTCGCCCAACATCATCCAGGGCGGCTATCAGGTGAATGTGATTCCTTCCGAAGCGGAAGCGACGCTCGACATTCGCGCGCTGCCGGACGAGAACATTACGGCGTTCTATGACACCATGCGCAAGGTGATCAACGACCCGTCGATCGAGCTGGTTCCAGAGACCGCGAATCAGCGGCCGGGCGCAGCGCCGTCGAAACTGGATTCCGATGCCTATCATGCGGTGGAAGCGGCGTACAAGAACATCTACGGCGTGATCACTATACCGGTAATGAGCACCGGCGCAACCGACATGGCGTTCCTGCGCGCCAAGGGAGTCCAGTGTTATGGCATCGGGGCCATGGTGGATGAGGAAGATGCACCGAAAGGCTATGGGCCGCACAGCGATCAGGAACGAATTCTGGAACAGGCGCTGTACAAGCACGTGCAGTTTTTCTGGCAAGCGGTAAACTCCATCGCGGGAGCTAAGCATTAACGGATTGCGATAGACTGATGCGATGCGAAGCTTCTTGGCGCTCGCCTCGCTTATCATAAGTTTGCCCGCCCTTTCTATTGTGTCCGGGCAAGACACGGCCAAACCGGCGAAGCCTCCCGTTCCACGTACCGCCGAAGGAAAGCCCGACCTGTCGGGAGTCTGGCAAGGCGGAGGAGCCAACGGTCTGGCTTTCGCCGTAGGATCTGAGAATGCCAAGGCCGCACGCCCTGGTGACGCAGCGGTTGCAAAGGCGCCGGCCGCCGTGGTGCCCAGCCGTTTTGTGCCGCCCTACCAGGATTGGATGCTGCCGAAACTCAAGGAAATTCGCGATCGCAGAAACATCGACGATCCGAGCGCGAGATGTTTGCTGGTGGGTGTGCCGCGCATCACGAACGAGCCGCTTCCCATCAAGATCATCCAGACCAAGGACGAGATCACGTTTCTGTATGAAACGTTTCATGCCTTTCGCGTGATTCCAACCGACGGCCGCAAACATCCCGACGACATCGATCCATCCTTTATGGGCGACTCCGTGGCGCACTGGGAAGGAGACACGCTGGTGGTGGACGTGGTCGGGTTCAACGACAAGACCTGGGTGGGTGTGGGTGGCGCAACGCTACATACCGAAGCGCTGCACGTAACGGAGCGCTACACGCGCGTGGATTACGACACCATCACGTATGAGGTGACCATCGACGATCCGAAGGCGTTTACGAAAACCTGGAGTCCCCCGCCCTCGTTCCTCTCGCTGCGGCCTGGCGAACGCCTGCACGAATACGAATGCATCGAAAACAATGAAGACATCGTGCGTTTTGAGCAACTGTTGAAGGATGAGTCCTTGTTCCGGCGTAAGCCGTAGGTGGAGAGAAGATTCCATGCAGAAGTCGATGCTATTTGTTGCCGCCGCCGTTTTAAGCTTAGGCCACAGCCAAGCGGCGGAACCCAAGGTGAAACCGC
This sequence comes from Bryobacteraceae bacterium, assembly GCA_049518655.1. Classification (GTDB taxonomy): domain Bacteria; phylum Acidobacteriota; class Terriglobia; order Bryobacterales; family Bryobacteraceae; genus Palsa-89. The sequence continues at coordinate 16,804 of JBEKRO010000051.1, forward strand.
TGACGGCGCTCGATTACCTGGAAATCCAGCAGTTGAACTACAGGTATGCGTTCGCCTTGGACAATTGCTCCAATCATGGAGAGGACTACGCGAACCTTTACACCGATGACGGCGTGTTCGTCGTGGGATTGAACGGCATCGAATACAAGGGCCACGCAAAGCTGGTGGAAGCGGCAGGCGGACCGACGTGTGCCCGCGTGAAGCAGCCGCATCAAACGCACACCACGGAGAACTTGGTGATTGAAGCGTCACCCGAAGGCGCTACCGGCAAATCGTACCTGGTTTATCCCGGGGATCAAGGCAAGCGCGGCAACGAGGATTTTGACGGGCACGTGGGCGGATATCAGGATGTCTACCTGAAGACAGCGAAAGGCTGGCGGTTCAAATCGCGCGTGCATGTGTTTCCGCCGCAGATTCCGGGTGAGTACAAAGGCGTCCCGAACACCAAGCTGGAGGCTGGCGGCGATAAGTAGCTAAAATGGGGATTCTCCCCATGAAGATCGCCCTGGCACAAACCAACAGCACGGTGGGCGATCTTTGCGGCAATGCCAAACGCATGCTCGATTTCGCGCGGCGAGCGGCTGATGGCGGTGCGAACGTAGTAGTTTTCCCGGAACTTTCGCTCACCGGCTATCCTCCACGCGATTTGCTGGAAAAAGAGAGCTTCCTGGATCGCACCGAACAGCATCTGGAACGGCTGGCGGCCGACACTGCGCCGCTGAACGTCAGCATCATTTGCGGAACAGTAACGCGCACCGGCTCGCCCACTGGTCTGCCCATTTACAACAGCGCCGCCGTGTTACAAGGCGGGCGCATCACATTCCGGCAGCATAAAATGCTGCTGCCGACCTACGACGTCTTCGATGAAGCGCGTTATTTCGAGCCGGCCGCGAAGCAATCGCCCCTCGCGCTCGGGGACGCGGTCTACGCGCTCACCATCTGTGAAGACATTTGGAACGACAAACAGTATTGGGAGCGCCGCCGGTACAGCCGCGATCCCGTGGAAGAGCTGGCTTCGGCGGGGGCGCGTATTCTGATCAGCATCAATGCGTCTCCGTATCACATGGGCAAGCGCGCGCAAAGGACGGAAATCTTCGCCGCCACCGCCCGGCATTTTCGCGTGCCGATTGTGTACGTGAACCAGGTGGGCGGGGACGATCAGCTGCTCTTTGACGGAACCAGCTTCGCGATGAATCCGGAGGGTCAGGTCATCGCGTGCGCGGCTTCGTTCGAAGAGGACCTGGTCATGGTCGACACCGGTACGTTGACGGGCGATCATCACGACAACTACTCAGACGAATGCGAAGCCGTTTATCAGGCCCTGGCCATGGGGACGCGCGACTACATTCGCAAGTGCGGCTTCGAGCGCGTTCTGGTGGCGTTGAGCGGGGGTATCGATTCGGCGCTGACGGTGGCCATCGCGGTAGATGCCGTCGGCAAGGAAAACGTCATTGGTGTCGGGATGCCCGGGCCTTACTCCTCTGAGCACAGCATCACAGACGCACGCGATCTGGCTCGCAATCTCGGGATCCGGTTCGAGCTCATCCCGATCAAGAATCAATACCACGCGTTTCTGGACGTGCTGGGACCATTGTTCGATACGGCAGCAATTGGCGTGACGGAAGAGAACCTGCAATCGCGCCTGCGCGGCGTCACTCTGATGGCGCTTTCAAACAAGTGGGGAGCACTGGTGCTGACCACGGGCAACAAGAGCGAGCTGGCAGTGGGATATTGCACGCTCTACGGCGATATGTGCGGCGGACTAGCTGTGATCAGCGACGTGCCGAAGACGCTGGTGTATTCGTTGGCGCGCGTCGCCAATCAACGCCACTCACCTGGGCCTGGAGCTTCGGGCGCGATACCGGAGAATACGTTCACCAAGCCGCCATCGGCCGAGTTGCGTCCGGATCAAAAAGATACCGATTCGCTGCCGCCCTACGACGTGCTGGATCAGATTCTGCGTCTCTACATTGAGAATAACGACGCGCCGCAACGCATAGCCGACGCGCTTCATCTGCCTGTAACGTTGGTGCGGGACATTGTGAACAAGGTGGACCGCAATGAATACAAGCGCCAGCAGGCTGCCCCGGGCCTGAAGGTAACCACCAAGGCGTTCGGCATCGGCCGGCGCTTCCCGATCGCCCAGAGGTTTTCCGAATGAAACTGCACGTCGTTTTTGCCGCGTTGATTCTGATCGCGGCGGCGCTTCTCTCCTCCTCGCAGCCTCCGCCGCGCGAGCAAGTGGGGCCGTTGGCGGACGGAGGATTTTTATTGAACAGCGGGTGGCGCGTGAAGCCGGCGGGCACGCAGATCCAGTTGGGCACTCTGCCGATGTCGTCAGTCCTTTCCAAGGACGGCCGCTTTCTGATTGTGTTGAACGGCGGCTACAATCCGCCGTCGCTGAGCGTGCTGGATACCAAGGACGGCCGTGAGATCGGCCGCACTCCCGTGACCGACGCCTGGCTCGGCATGTCGCTTTCGCCCAACGGAAAGACGCTGTGGGTGAGCGGCGGGTCGCAAGCATCGGTTTACGAATTCTCGTTCGATGAAGATGGAAGGCTCGCTCCCACGCGGACGTTCGAGATCGTCAAGGGCGCGTCGCGGTCCGCACGCGATTTCATCGGCGATGTCGCCATCGATCCCGACGGCCATCTGCTTTACGTGTGCGACCTGTATCATGACGCCATCGTGGTAGTGAATACGCAATCGGGCATCGTGATCGATCGATTCAAAACCGGACGCCGGCCCTACCGGATTTTGTTCAACCCGGATGGCAAGTCGTACTATGTGACCAGTTGGGCGGATGGATCGCTGTATCATCACCAGACCAGCAATGGCGCGTTGCTGCAGACTTTGCGGGTGGGCGCACATCCTACGGACATGGTTTGGCGCGACCGAGCCACTCGCGCGGAGGAGACGGAAGAAGGAACGCAGCAGCCCAGCTTCAAGGCGCGCATCTTTGTCTCCGCCGCGAACACCAACAACGTTTATTCCGTTGGCGTTTCCGACAGCGGCGATTTGCGCGTGGTGGAAACCATCAACGTTTCGACTACGCCGAATCATCCACTCGGTATGACGCCCAGCGCATTGGCGCTCAGTCCCGATCAAAGCCGTCTGTATGTGATCTGCTCCGACGCGAATGCCAGCGCTGTGGTGGACGTGACCGCGGCCCGCAGCCAGGTGCTGGGCTTCGTTCCTACGGGCTGGTATCCGACGGCTGCCAGAGTGCTGGCCGATGGGCGCTTGGTGGTGTTGAATGGCAAAGGTTCGCGGAGCTATCCGAATCCCAAAGGGCCAAATCCGACGAAGAGACAGAATAACTTGGCCGTCCAATATGTTGCGCACATCCAGACTGGTTCGGCGTCGTTCATTCCCGCGTTGACCGATGAGTCGCTCGCGAATTACACGGCGGAGGTGAAATCCAACTCGCCCTACAGCGATGAAAAGCTCGATGAGACCCCGGCCGGCGTTCCCGCCGCCATCCAGCATGTGCTCTACATCGTTAAAGAGAATCGCACCTACGATCAGGTGCTGGGAGACATAGGCAAAGGCGAGAGCGATCCGTCTCTGTGCCTCTTTAAAGAGAACGTCAGCCCCAACCATCACAAGCTGGCGCGGGAGTTCATCCTGTTCGACAACTTCTACGTGAATAGCGACGTCAGCGCCGACGGGCACAACTGGTCGACGTCGGCCATCGCGAACGACTATGTAGCAAAGATGTGGCCGAGTAACTACGCCAAGCGAAATCCCAATTACGACTTCGAAGGCGGCGAGCCTGCGGCCTATCCTCCAGCCGGCTACCTGTGGACCAATGCCTCGTCCGCCGGCATCTCGATGCGCAATTACGGCTATTGGGTGGAGAACAAAAAAGAGGCCGGCCCGGATGGCGTTCAGATTGAAAAGGTTCTCGATCCGGTGTTGGCCAAAGTCACAAACATGAAGTATCGCAGCTTCGATCTGGATTATCCGGACGTAAAGCGCGCGCAAACATTCCTGGACGATCTGGCGCAATTCGAGAGCGCCAATAAGATGCCCGCGCTGATGTTCCTGCGCCTTCCGAACGATCATACGTCCGCCACCACACCGGGCAAGATCGCGCCACTTTCGTCGTTCGCCGATAACGACTACGCGCTGGGCATGATTGTCGAGGGCCTGTCGCGCAGCAAGTTCTGGGGTAGCACCGCGATCTTCGTGCTCGAAGACGACGCGCAGAATGGTCCGGACCACGTAGATTCGCACCGCTCGCCTGCGTTTATCATTTCTCCCTACACGCGTAGGGGAACAATTGACAGCAACATGTACAACACCACCTCGATGTTGCGGACCATGGAGTTAATCCTGCATTTGCATCCTATGACGCATTTCGATGCGGGCGCGCGGCCGATGTTCGCAAGCTTTGCGCAGCAGCCTTCGCTGGCGCCGTATCAGGCGGAGAAACCACGTATCTCGCTCGAGGAGCGCAACCCGGCGAATTCGTCCACCGCCGCCCGTTCCGCGCGGCTCGATTTTAGTCAAGAAGATCTGAACGACGACGATGAGCTAAACGATATCCTGTGGCGCGCCATTCGCGGCACCTATCCTCCGCCACCAGTACGCAGCATGTTCGGCCGATAACGGAAAACCATTTGCCTCGCGCTCATCTCTGCTTTGTTTGGCACATGCACCAGCCTTTGTACAAGGACTTGGTGACCGGTGAATATCGTCTGCCGTGGACCCGCTTTCATGCCTTGAAGGATTACTACGGGATGGTGAAAGTGCTGGAGGATTTCCCCAGCGTTCACCAGACGTTCAATCTGGTTCCGTCCATGATGGTGCAGATTCAGGAGTATGCGTCGGGCGCGGCGGCCGATCCATTTCTGGATTGTGCAATTAAGCCCGCCGAGGATTTGAGCGAGGCCGAGTGCGAGTTCGTGTTGCGCTATTTCTTTCAGGCCAATGCCGACCATCTCATCTATCGCTATCCGCGTTATGGAGAGCTGTTCGACGTATGGAAATCTTGCGGAGCGAATCCTCAGGTGGCGCGGCGGCATTTCAGCGTCCAGGATCTGCGCGATCTGCAGGTGCTGTCGCAGGTGGCGTGGTTCGACGAGGAATTTCAGGCCCATGACGATGAGGTAAAGTCCCTGGTTGCCAAGGGGCGCGACTTTTCACTCGAGGATCAAGCGTTGATGGCGCGCAAGGAGCGCGAGATTCTGGGCCACGTCATACCGGTGTACAGAGAATTTGTGGCGCGCGGGCAGATCGAAATTTCGACAACTCCTTTCTATCATCCGATCCTGCCGCTGATTTGCGATTCCAACATCGCCAGCGTCTCGCACCCGGGCGTCACGCTGCCCACTCGTTTTCAATATCCACAAGACGCGCTAGATCAACTGAAGCGCGCGCGCGAATATATCGAGCGCCAGTTCGGCCGCGCGCCGGTGGGTCTGTGGCCCTCAGAAGGATCGGTGTCCGATGAAGCGCTCTCTCTAGCCGCTGAAGCGGGCTTTCAGTGGGCCGCGAGCGACAACGGAGTTCTGGCGCGCACCATCAACCAGGATGGAGGCACGGACGTAACTTATCGATCCTATTCGTGGCAACAAAAAGGACGCGAGCTGCGCATGATCTTTCGGGATCATTTTTTGAGCGATCAGGTGGGCTTCGTGTATTCCGGGATGGGTGCCGAAGACGCCGCCGGACACTTCCTGGATCGCATCCGGGAGAACACGCGTCCACTGCTGGAGCGCGGCGTGGACGTGCTGGTACCTATCATCCTGGATGGCGAGAACGCTTGGGAATACTACAATCACAACGGCCGTCCATTCTTGCGCGAGCTCTACCGGCGAATTAGCGAATCGTCCGACCTGGCTGCGCTCACTGTGAGCGAGGCCCTGGCGCTGGATCCGCCACGCACGCTCGATCATATCCATCCTGGATCTTGGATTGACGCGAACTTCGACATCTGGATCGGCGCTGAAGAGGACAATATAGCTTGGGAGTACTTGCTACAAGCGCGCCGGAAGTTCGATGAGATCGCACACATGGTTTCCGAAGAGCAACGCGGTTTAGCCTACGAAGAGCTGCTGATTGCCGAAGGCAGCGATTGGTGCTGGTGGTACGGGCCCGAGCATATTTCAGAGAACCGCATCGAGTTCGATGAATTGTACCGGCAGCATCTCGGAAACGTGTATCACGCGCTTGGTGTTCCACCACCCGAAGAACTATCGCGCCCGATTTTGAAGTCCGATATTCCGAACCTGAATCAGCCGCCGACCCATCCGATCCATCCGGTGATCGACGGCGAGGTCACTTCCTATTTCGAATGGGTGGGCGCGGGACGCTACCACCCCGACAACCGCTCGGGTGCGATGCACAGCGAAGAGCCGAAGATCCGCGACGTTTACTACGGGGCAGACAACGAGAATCTCTACTTGCGGTTGGATCTGGACGACGGCTTCCAGCTCCATCAGCTGGACCTAAGTGCCGACCAGAAGACCGTGCCCTTGTTGAACAATGCGGCCGTTCAGTTCGCCAGGAAGCGCATCGCCGAAGTCCGGGTACCGCTCGCGATGTTGGGCATCTCCACCGGCGGCCCGATCCACTTTCAGCTTGGGATCGGCCATGAGATTGTCGACCTCGCCATTCCGGCTTGATACTACGCTGAGATTACTTGCGGCTCGAATATTTGTCGAGCACCGAGAGCAACTTGGCGGCTTGCGGAGGCGCCGGCGTGTCGCCCATAACGATCTCCCTGTTGGTGAGGGCCGAGGCATACAGTTCCTTGTTCCAGTCTTCATCCGGGCGCAGAGTGGCGCCCGATAGCGATATGCCGGCGAAGGCGCCACGCGAGCGGGACCAGGTGAGGATCTCGGCATGCAGCTGCGCGTCGGTTTCAGCCGAGGAAGTGCGGCCCACAGGCCCCCCGGCCACGGATGCATCGGCGCCCAGGGTGAATTTGCTCGCGAGCAGTTTCTTCGCGCCCGGCTCGCTGTTCACCAGCATGACAACATCCGTCTCCGAACCGCCGATCTGGAATCCAAAACTGCCGCCTTCGACGCGAATCGCAGCCGGAGCAGACCAGCCCACGCCACTGGGCTTGCGGCACAGCATGAAACCCTTGCCATACTTGGCGCCAACGATGAAGGCGCCCTTTTTGAGGCCGGGAACAAGTACGACGCACTGAGCCTTCTCCAGCAGATCCTGCGGAATGCCTTTGTCGGGAGCGGACATAATCTCGGTGAGCATGTCCGCGGAATCATCCAGCCGCTTGGCGGCATCGCCGGCGGCATGCAGCAGACCACTGGTCGCCAAAAAAAGTGCTAAGCACGTTATTTTCATCGGGTGTCCTCAGGCTCGATTTTAGCAGCCTCAGGCTCGATTCTGGCAGGAAGATATGATGGGATTTGGTAACGCGGATTCTGTTTCTCATCTCGCTGAGCTGCGCGCTGCTTGCGGCGGCCGACCCGATGGCGATCAGCGTCAGCCGGAAGCTGGATCTCATCCAAAGCGGCCAAGCCAAGCCCGGCTCGGTGTTTCGATTCACTGAAGCCGAGTTGAATGCCTGGGTACGAGCCAAGGCTCCCACCATCATCCACGATGGATTTCGACAGCCTCAGCTGGTGCTGGGAAACAGTGAGGCGAGCGCCTCCGCGCTGATCGATTTCCTCAAGGTGCGCGACGCCACTGGAATCCGGACCAATTTTCTGGTGGCTAAGCTGATTCAGGGCGAAAAGCTGGTGACGACCAGGGCCAGCATTCAATCGGCGCACGGCCAAGCTACCGTGCATCTGGTGCGGGTTGAGATCGGAGGTTTGGCGGTAACGGGCGCACCGCTCGATTTTCTGGTGCAGAATTTCTTGTTGCCGTTTTATCCCGATGCCCAAATCGATGAGGCGTTCGAACTGGCGGACCATGTGGACCGGATCGAAGTTACGCCGGCTGCGGCTCTAGTCTATATGCGGAAATAATCTTTGTGGCGGCTTCCTGACCCATGCGAACGCAATCGGGAATGCCGATGCCGTGATATGCATTGCCGGCCAGATACAAACCAGGGATGGCGCGCACCAGCTCTTCGATGCGTGCGACGCGCTTTTCGTGACCGACAGTATATTGCGCCATCGAATTGGGCCACCGGGCGATATTGTGAAACACCGGCTCAGCTTCCAGGCCCATGATGCTGTGAAGGTCCGAGCGCGCGGCGTCCACCAGCGCTTCGTCAGTGAGCGGCATCGCTTCTGCTCCGAGGAAACATCGCAGCACCACCATATTGGCCGGAACGCGATGGTCGAATTTATTTCCCACCCAGGTACAGCCGAAGATGTATTTGCGCTCTTTCTTGGGAACCAGGAAACCGTGCCCGATGAGTGGATGATCGAAGGTGGCTTTGCGATATCCGAGTGCGAGAGTAATCGAGGTTGTGTAAGGAATGCCCGCGAGCAGGCTGGTAAGTTCGGGTTGCGTGCCCTCCAGAAATCGCGCTGCGTCGCCTGCTGGCGTGGCAACGACGACGTGCTCGGCCTCTAACCACTGTCCGTCCGCTCGAACACGGAATCCCTCGGGTGCCCGCTCCACGATCTGGACATCAGCTTGAACGATCTCGGCGCTTGGCCGCAGCGCGTCAACCAGTTGCCCGAGCCCGCTTTTCAGCGTCTGCAAGAACGAACCGCCGGGGCTTGGAGGCCGAGGTGCGGCAAGAACCCCGCGCGTCAGGCTGCCGTACTTGGCCTCAATCTCCACGAAACGTGCCAGCACGCTGTTGACGCTCATCTCGCGCGGATCGCCACCGTACACGCCCGCCAGCAGCGGCTCGGCCAGATAGTCGATGGACTCCTCGCCGTAATGATCCAGCAGAAATTCGTAGACCGAGCGATCGGGCTGTGGCCCGCGCGGCTGGCGAAAAATCTCGAGACCCATGCGGATCTTGGCGCCCCAGCTCAGGAGTCGCGTCTCAACCAGCGGCAGGATCTTGGTGGGAACCATCATCATCAGTCCCTCCGGCATCGGGATCAGCTTTCCGTTTCTGACGATGTAGGTGACACGAGAATGGTCGTTCGAGCCGATCACCTGGTCCGCCAAGCCAAGCTCGCGAATCAGATTCATCGCCCACGGCTTGGCAGCCATGAATCCGTCAGGGCCTTCTTCGAGCACGCAGCCCTGTTGCACGGACGTCTGGATCACTCCGCCCACGCGTGGCTTACGTTCTAACAATGTGGGCCGGATGCCCGCTTTCGATAGGTAGTAAGCGGCGGAAAGACCTGAGATGCCGCCGCCGATAATGAGTGTTTTGTGCCGCACTACATTTTGAACTCGCGCACGAAATCCACGACGGCGCGAACGTTGTCGGGTGGAGTTTCGGGCAGAATCCCGTGCCCCAGATTGAAGATGTGACCGGGGCGCGAGCCGGTGCGCTTCAACAGCTCATGCACGCGCATCTTAAGCTCAGGCAGCGGCGCAAACAGGACGGCCGGATCCAGGTTGCCCTGAACGGCGGAACGATAGCTGATGTCCATCCAGGCCTGATCGATATTAACGCGCCAATCGACGCCCATAACGTCGCCACCGGCGGCGTGCAACTCACGGAAGAAACCGGAAGCTCCGGTGCCGAAGTGGATCACCGGCACACTGCCGGTGCGAATGCGCTCGATCAACGCGCGCGAATAAGGCGCGACGAAACGGACATAATCGTCGGGACTGAGAGCGCCCACCCAGCTATCGAAAACCTGAATGGCGCGCGCGCCGGCGGTCACCTGGCTGAGAGCGAATGGGCCCAGCACATCCACCAGCTTGCCCATCAAGCGACGCCACAGAGTTTCGTCGCGATACATCATCGTTTTGGTCCGGACGAAGTTCTTTGAAGGGCCCCCCTCGATCATGTAGCTGGCAAGCGTAAACGGCGCGCCGACAAAACCAATCACCGGGACGCGGCCGGCCAGTTGCCGGACCACCTGCTGAATAGCCTCGCCGACATAGTTGAGATCGTCGGTGTTGGAGATGGAGAGGGAATCGACATCGTCGGAAGTGCGAACGGGATTATCGATGTGTGGACCTTCACCGGAGAGAAACTTCAGCTTCAAACCCATGGGCTCGACGGGCAGCAACAGGTCGGCGAAGATGATAGCCGCGTCCACATCGAGAAACTCCACGGGCTGCAAGGTGACTTGCGCAGCTAGGTCAGGCCGTTTGCAGATCTCCAGGATTCCGGCCTTGGCGCGGATATCCCGGTATTGTTTCATGTAACGTCCAGCTTGCCGCATGAACCAGACCGGCCGAACGTCGGTGGGCCGGCGGCGGCAGGCATCCAGAAAGCGACTGTTCGTCGAGGTCATTCGCATCGATTTCCCAGCGTGAATTGGCATCTAAGGAACTCGCGCAAAACGGAGCGCGGTGCGAAACCGTTCCTGTGACCTTTAGTAGAGCGCGCCGCGCCCTTTGCGCTATTGAGCATGTGTGAGTGGGTGATCATCCGTCTGGCCGCGCATATACGGCCCAAATTATAGTAGCGCTTGGACCAAGCCCTACTGTCAATAGTTTGGCCCTAAATTTGTATCAGCGCACGAAGCGATCCTCGGCTTGTGCTGTAGATTCAAATAGATAGCGCGGAACTGAGGATCTAGGCGCTTATTCCCGTGGCCGGCCTTTTTTGATGCGCTTAAGCAGGTGGTCCATGCGGCCGCCGAGTTCGGTGGCGATATCGGCCTCAAAATGTAGCTCGGGAACCCGAAAAAGTTCCAGTCGCCTAGCCACCTCACGGCGCAGGAACGTGGCGGCGTGTTCCAGAGCCGCGATGGCTTGTGGGACATCCGCGCCTTCATCCACGCGGATGCGCACCAGGGCGTGCCGCTTATCAGGCGAGACCTCGATGCCGGTAACGGTTGCCGAGGCCACGCGCGGGTCGGAAAGCTCATAGCCGATCAGCTCGGTCAGTTCTTCGCGAAGAGCTTCTGAAACGCGTTCCTTGCGGTGCTGCATACTTAGCCTTTATTCCAGAGGCTCTACTCGAACCACTCCACGTTACTACTAACCAAGACGCCGCCGAGCAAATGGGCGGCTTCGCGCTCCACCAACTGCAGCACTTGTTCAGCATGAGCGCGATCGCTCGAAACGGTGACTGCCGATACCAGCGAGCGCTGCCAGAGATCCTGATAGTCGATTTCGGCCACCGCTACATTGAATTTGCCGCGGAGCCGGTCCTTGAGGCTTTTGACGGTGTGACGCTTGTCTTTCAGCGAATGCGCGCCATCCAGGCGTAATTCCAGGGTCAGGACACCAATGCTAGGCACTTCAACCCATCCGACGTAAAGCTTAGGCCATGGTCTCCACGGCGACACGTTCGGTGGCAAAGGCCTCAATGATGTCGCCTGGCTTGACGTCGTGGAAATTCCTCAGCGTGATACCGCACTCAAAGCCGTTCTTGACCTCGCTGGCGTCGTTCTTGAAGCGCTTGAGCGAATCGATCTTGCCGGTGAACACCACCACGTTGTCGCGCAGCAGGCGCACTTCGCTGTCGCGTTTGAGCAGGCCGTCGATTACCAAACAGCCGGCCACATTGCCCACCTTGCTGATGCGGAACACCTCGCGCACGGAGGCGCGGCCCTGGTACACTTCCTTGAAAACCGGCTCCAGCATGCCGGTCATGGCACGCTTCAACTCGTCGGTGAGCTCGTAGATGATGGTGTGCAGGCGAATGTCCACCTTTTCCTGCTCGGCCAGAGTGGCGGCGTTTCTTTCCGGCCGCACGTTGAAGCCCACGATAATCGCGTTGGACGTGGACGCCAGCAGCACGTCGCTTTCGTTGATCGCCCCCACCGCGCTGCGCAACACGCGAATGCGGACCTTGTCGTTAGAAAGCTTCTGCATCATGTCGGACAGCACTTCAGCCGTTCCGCTGACGTCGGTCTTCAGGATGATGTTGAGCTCCTTGACCTCGCCTTCCTTCAATTGCTCATGGAACTGCTCGAGGGTCATGCGGCCGCTCTTCGACATGGCGACGTCGCGCGCCTTAGCTTCGCGATAGATAACGATCTGCTTGGCCTTGGCGGTGTCGGTCACCACTTGGAACATGTCGCCCACTTCGGGGAGCGAATCGAGACCGAGAACCTCTACGGGCATGGACGGTTCCGCTTCGCGCACCGGCCCACCGCGGTCATCGAACATGGCGCGGACTTTGCCGAACACGGAGCCGCAGATAAAGTAATCGCCGATGCGCAGCGTGCCGTTTCGAACCAGCACGGTGGCCACGGGTCCGCGTCCACGATCGAGATTGGCTTCCAGCACATTGCCAACGGCCGGACGATCGGGGTTGGCCTTCAGATCGAGCATATCCGCCACCAGCAGGATCATTTCGAGCAAAAGGTCGAGATTGGTCTTGGCCTTGGCTGAAACGGGCACCATGACGACGTCTCCGCCCCAGTCTTCCGCCAGCAGGCCGCGATCGGCCAGTTGCTGCTTGATACGTTCGGGTTGTGCGTCGGGCTTGTCCACCTTGTTGATGGCGACGATGATGGGCGCGCCGGCGGCTCTGGCATGGTCGATGGCCTCAATGGTCTGGGGCATAACACCGTCGTCCGCTGCCACCACCAGGATGACGATGTCAGTGACCTTCGCCCCGCGAGCACGCATGCGCGTAAAAGCCTCGTGTCCGGGGGTGTCGATGAATACGATCTTGCGGCCGTTTTTCTCGACGTAGTAGGCGCCGATGTGCTGCGTGATGCCGCCCGCCTCGCGGTCGGCGACATGGGCCGAGCGAATCGAATCGAGCAGCGAAGTTTTGCCATGGTCGACGTGGCCCATGATGGTGACCACGGGAGCGCGCCGCACTTTATCGGTAGTTACCTCAGCTTCGGTGATCTCTTGCGTGCTCTCTTCTTCGTAGCTGATCTTATTAGTGGAAGCGCCAAACTCGCGCGCTAGATCTTCCGCCATCTTCACGTCGAGGTTCTGGTTGATGGTGGCGAAAATTTTCTTTTCCACCAGCTTCTTGATGACAAGATTGGCTTTGATGCCGAGTTTTTCGGAAAGCTCTTTGACGGTGACGCCTTCAGAAATGGTGATCTCGCGATCGATGGGCGGTGGGGCTGCCGATTGTTCGCCGCGGCGCGACGGCATCCGCAGGCGACCCTCTTCCTGCTCCACATCGCGATGACGATCGCGGCCGGCAGGCTTGGCCTGATGACGGCGCTGCTGCTCGGTGGGGATGGGGGTCGCTGGCTCGGCGCGCAGAGGCGACGTGGGATGTAACGTGCGCGGCCGGCGAAACGCTCCTGGACCGCCTGGACCACCTGGACCGCTGGGCGGGCCGCCGCCAACACCGGGTCCCCGCATAACGGGCTGGCCGGGACGAATAGGGCCACGATAGATAGGCTGACCGGGAACAGGCGTAGAACTGCGCGTGGGCATCCCGGGCCGGGGAGCCTGTTGCTGCACTTGGCCAGGCGCAGGGCGAGTCTGCTGTTGCTGCAGGCGCGCTACCATATCGGGGCGCGGAGGCACAACGGGACGCGCGGCCGGTTGTCCGGCGAGATTCGGGCGCGGTTGCGGGCGCAGAGGTGTTCCGGGAGTGGGGCTCGCCAGCGGTGCAGCCGATTCGGCCGCAGGAGGCGCGGTGCGAGCTACGGGATGCGCGGGCAACGTCACAGACGCCGGTGGCATGGGCGCCGCAGGAGTAGCCGGAGGCAAAGGCTGCCGCGGACCCGACAATATCTGGCCGGGGCGCGGCGTGGGCACCGGGCGCGCCGGAACAGGACCCGTGCGCAACGGGGGATGCAGCGGAGCAGCGCCACTCGCGGAGAGAGGCGGCCTCAAGGGCGCAGGTTTGCTGCGAAGCGGTTCTTCAACGGTACTAACGGGGGCCTCCTGCGCGGGCGTTGTAGCGGGCGCTTGCAATTCGGGAACCGGGACGTGCGCGTGATGCTCGGGAGCCGCAGGCGGGGCGGGCTCATGCCGCGCTGGCTGTTCGTACCTCTCTACTGGCTCCGGCTCGGCAACGGCCACGGAGGCGTCGGCTTCGCGGCGCATCGCAGCGCCCGCTCCACCCTGCACTCTCTGCCGGATGATTTCAGCCACAGGCTCATCAATGGAGCTGGAGTGGGTCTTCTTCTCGCTAACGCCGAGCTCGGGCAACATGTCGATGATGGCATGCGAGGGGACCTCCAGTTGCCTTGCGAGCTCATTGATTCGAATTTTACTCATAAATAACGGCAACACCGGATCGCGCTGCGCCTAACGGACCCCCTCCGAGTTCTCTATAGTATCAAATTCCTTTTTCTCATCCGACACGTTTGCGCCGGAAACATGGCCGGTTTCAGCAGCTTCGGAGCCGTTCACAGCCGCTACGGATTCGCTGCTGGCGTCCAGAGGCTCCGGCACAACCTCTTCGGCCGCGAACTCACCCTCCGGAAGAGCTTCATCTTCCGCGAGAGCTTCCAGCGCAATGTCCGCCGTCTCACCTCCACCCGCTTCAGCGCCCGGCTCAAATTGCGCGTAATAGGAATTCACCGCAACCAGGATCTTCTCCACAACCTGAGGCCCAATACTCGGGATGGCTTCCAGCTCCTCCGGCGTCATGGAACCAAGCTTCTCCACCGTGGCGACGCCCGCTTCCAGCAGCTTTTCGACGATGTCCTCGGCCAAGCCGTGATCGATCAGCACAGACACCGGAGCGCCGGCCGGAACCAGCGCCGACATGGCGGTCTCCACCTCCTGGCGCTTTTCCTCTTCGCTCTTGATGTCGATCTTCCAACCCAGCAGCTTGGCGGCCAGCCGAACGTTTTGCCCCTTCTTGCCGATGGCGAGCGAAAGCTGCGTGTCGTCGACAATCACTTCCATGTGTTTGTCCGCCGCGTCCACGATAGAGACACGGCTGATCTTCGCCGGACTGAGCGCATGCGTGGCGAACACCACTGGGTCTTCGGAAAATTCGATAATGTCGATCTTCTCGCCGCGCAGCTCGCGAATGATGGACTGCACGCGCATGCCCTTCATGCCAACGCAAGCCCCGACACTATCCACATCGCGATCCCGGCTCACCACCGCAATCTTGGTGCGCTCACCGGCTTCGCGCGCGCAGCCCTTAATGACCACCGTATTGTCGTAAATCTCCGGGACTTCCTGTTCGAACAGCCGCATCACGAGTTCCGGCGCGGCGCGGGAAACAATCACGCCCGCGTTCTTTCCGGCCTTTTCCACGCTGCGGATCACGCAACGGGCGCGATCACCGACGCTGAAGTTTTCAAGCTTGCTTTGTTCCTTCTTGAGCAGACGCGCTTCCGTCTTACCGAGGTCTACGATCAGGTCCTGACCCTCGATCCGTTTCACCATGCAGTTGACCAGCTCGCCCACTCGGCCCGAGTATTCCGAAAAAATGGTCTCCCGTTCCGCTTCGCGAACCTTTTGCAGAATCACCTGCTTGGCGGTTTGGGCCGAAATGCGACCCAGCGCCTCCGTAGGCTTAGGAAAACGAATTTCGGATTCCAATTGAGCCTCGGGATCCATCCGCTGCGCGTCGTCGAGGGAGATCTCCTTCACCGGATCCTGAACGGACTCCACCACTTTCTTGACACCGTAGATCTCGAGCGCACCGGTGGCGTCATTGAAGGCCGCGACCAGATCTTCGGTGGTGCGAAAATGCTTGCGGGCAGCCACCAGCATGGCGTCCTTCACCGCGTCGATTACGATCTGCGGGTCGATGCCCTTCTCCTTGCTCAAAATCTCAATGGACTGATAGATACTAGCCACTGTTTCCTCTTCTCAAACTGTCTGGGAGTGAAATTACCAGTCAAACTTCAGGTTGGCTTTTTGGACCTGATCCAGCGGGAAGTGGATGACTCTTCCGGCGGCTGGCTCCAGTGCGACGATTTCCAAAGCAATGACGCCCTGCGAAATGCCGGCCAATCTGCCTACCCAGCTACGCTGGTTTTCCACCGGCTCCCGCAACACTACTTTTGCTTTCTGACCCACGAATCTCTCGAAGTCCTTCGGTTTCGACAACTTACGCTCCAGGCCCGGCGAGCTGACCTCCAGCGTATAACTGTCCCCAGGTATGACGTCCTCGATATCCAAAATAGTTCCTACCTGGTGCGAAATAAATTCGCAGTCGGCGTGGGAGACGCCCAGTGGACGATCCTCCGAAGCTCCCCCAGACCCCGGCCTAGGCGAGCCTTCGAACCGATCGATAAAAATGCGCAGCAGCCGGCCGCGGCCCGCTCCTAGAAGTTGCACGTCGACGATCTCGATCCCTTCCGGATCGGCAACCCGCTCGGCGATCTCCGCGATCTTTGCGACAATCTCTTCTTTGGCAATGAGCGACATCCGGCTTCGACCTATTACAATCTATTGCAATAAAAAAGTGGGCTTTCGCCCACTGGTCACTTTCGACAATTTCATTATACACGTATAAGATGTCGCGATGGTACTGGAGGAGTCAAAATACTGTTATGAAACAACGCATTGAATCGAGGCCGGCCAAAGGCATGGCGGCCATCGCCGGAGCGGCCGGCGCTGTGGCAATTGGGGCGTTTGCGATGGGAGCCTTAGCCATTGGCGCATTGGCGGTCCGGAAACTCCTAGTGGGACGCGCTGTTTTCAAGTCCCTTCACATCGAAGAACTAACCGTGACGCGCCTGCGCGTTTCCGAACTCGTTGTGGAGGATTCACCCAGATCATTCAGGTGATGACGGCCGCCAGCTCCTACTTGCCGACATGCGCGGCGTCTTTCTCGTTTTCGGCACAGAAGGATTCCAGCAGATCGCTGTCTGCAATCAGGTGCTGCTTCAGCCTGATGGTGAATGGCCTGGTATAGGTTTTCGGATCGTCAATGGTCAGCAGCACTTCCATGTGTCCGAAGTCCAGGCGGTGAAATCGCTCGGTCAGGTGAAGCTCTTCGCTATGCGAGTGGCCGCGCGCGTCCAGCCAGCCTCGATCGTTGAAGCCCACTGTATCGACCAGGAGCGAATCGCCATCCACTTTGCCGACGGAGTACCCCAGCCAGGTCGGTTGAGGATCGTTGGGTAACTTTCGTCCGTCGGTATAGACCTGGCGGAAGGTGGTGTCTCGCTCGTAAAGCATCAACGTTAGTCCGGGGGTTTGAATGATCTTGTAGGGAGCGGGCGACATTTCCACCATCGGCATACCTTCCGGAAGACAGTGCGAGATCGGCGATTCCTTCATGAAGGTCTGCGCGCGTTGCTGGAATAACGCGGCCGCAGCGGGCCGGATGGGCGCATCTTCGGGTTTGAAATCGAAGAAGATATTGATGAAATACTGCGAGAGAGGTTCTTCACCCGCGCCGTTTGTGGCTCCGGGGATTAAGCGTTCCAGGATTTCGGGCGGGGCGCTGTCCGTCTGCCAAAGCCCGGAGACGTTGGGCCTTCCATCGGTTGTTCGGGGTGCCGGAGCGGAAAGGTTCGGCCTGCCGTCCGAGGTGCGCGGAATATCCGAAGTGCGATGGTTTAACCACTGACCGCGCACGAATACCGGCGCAGCCAGCAGGGCGATCAGGATCCACACGCTTCGATTACACACGGCTGTCTTCGGAGTATCTTATCGGAAACCTGGATCCCGCGCGCTACGGCAAGAGTTCGGCGGTAAGGGTTGCACCGCCCATTTCCGGCATCAGGGTGGCGATCTTCACCGGAGTTCGCGTATCTTTGGCGATCCAGACTGTAAGTTGATCGGGACCGCCATCGGCCGAGGATAACTCCACTTTGAATGTGTCGAACGTGCCGGCTGGGACGGTGACGGCTTCCGCGCCGGCTACCTGTAACTGCATCAGCTTCACCCTCAGCTTCTGCACGTCGAAATTGCGAAAGGCTGTGCGGTAGCCATCGGCGAGTGGAAGGCATCCGATCACAAAACTAGACCCGGCCGCATCGGCGAATAGTGGACCATCCAGAGCCACGGAAATGGGCTTGTCCTCGCCGCTCATTTCGATGCAGCCGGTAGCTTTGCCATCTGAAAATTCGACGTCAATGGTTACCGGGCCTTGGTTCACATGCCGCTTCTGGAGAGTCAGGCTGCCCTTCTCCAGAGTGGCGGTATCCAGCATCTCTCCCATCGGTGTGTCGATGTTCTCAAGCGCAGTCCAGACGCCGCCGGCATCCTCAATGGTGGTGGACAGCTTGAGCGCCATCTGTTGATCGCCCATCGCGAGCTTGGCATCGTAATGGTAGGTGCCAGGCGTCAGATCGGCCGTGACCTGCGGAACGCCGACCGCCGATGCGTCCAGCGTTTTTGACAGCACTACTGTTTTCGGATCAACCGTAATCTCCTTCAAGCGCGCCTCGACTTCCGGCGAACCGCCCTCCTGATAGCGACCCTTCAAATGTCCGGCCAGGAATTTTTCCACGGCCATGAACATCGCGAGATTGTTCACGGGCCGGGCAAAACCATGGCCCTCGTCGGGCGCAAGCAGGTATTCCACGGGAAATCCGCGATCGCGCAGAGCGATGACAATCTGCTCGGCCTCCCGCCGGTTCACGCGCGGGTCGTTCGCGCCCTGCACCACCATCAGGGGTGTTTTGATCTTCTCGGCCGAATAGAGAGGCGAGCGTTCTTCCAGCCATTGCTTGCCCGCGGGCGTTTCGGGATCGGCCATGCGCGCGTACATGATTTTGCGGCCAGCTTCCCAATAGGGCGGAATCGAAGACAGCAGCGTCATCAGATTCGAGGGACCAACGATGTCCACCGCAGCCCTATACAAATCCGGCGTGAAAGCGACGCCGGCCAGCGTGGCGTATCCACCGTAGGAACCGCCGAGAATGCCAATGCGGTTGGGATCGGCGATGCCCTCGGCCACCAGATATTTCACTCCCCAGGTGACGTCGTCCTGCATCTTCGTGCCCCACTCGGCGTTGCCGGCATTGAGGAACTTTTTGCCGTAGCCGGTTGACCCGCGGAAATTGAGCATGAAGACGGCATAGCCGCGATTGGCGAAAAACTGCGCCACCCCGTTGTAACCCCATTCATCGCGCGCCCAGGGACCACCGTGTACGACGATGAGAGCCGGCAGACCTTTGGTGTCCACCCCCTTTGGGAGCGTCAGGTATGCGGGAATCTCCAGGCCGTCGGAGGATTTGTAGCGGACCGCCTGCATCGGCGCGAGGGATTCACGCGGCAATTTTTCGCGGATCTTGTATTGAAACGAAAGCTCGCGCGTTTTGCGGCCGAAAAGATGCGTTTCGCCCGGCTCCGTATCGCCATGCGCGGCAATCAGCCATTGACCCTCGTCCAACGTGCTGGAAGTAACCGAGATTTCCTTATCGGGGAATTTCGTCTCCAACCATTGATAGTCGGCTTGGAATACCGGGTCCTTGAAATAACGGCGATCGCGATCGTCGGAGTATTCGGTCTCGACCAGTTCGTCGGTGGCTTCCGAGAACCACGCGGACCCGAAATCGACGCGCTGGAGCGGATCGGATTCCACGATCGCTAGCTGGCCCGTTACTGGATCGAGCAGGGCAAGAGTGGTGAGATCCAGAGCGCCCTGGTTGGTCTGAATATAGGCGCGCTGACCGTCCTTATGGAACCGGATCACGTCGCAAGCCTCAAAGACGTTGCAGGTATAGATGGGCGTGAAACCGCTCTCGTCCACCCGCAGAATCTCCTGATCGCCCGAGTCCTGGACGCGGTGTGCCAAGCGCAGATTCCCCTTAAGATCGAAGATCCATGTGGCGATGCGATCGGTGTTCTGGCGGATCAGCGTGCGCTCGCCGGCGGAGATCTGAAGCTTGTATAGATCGTGCCACGATTTGTCGCGATCGTTGAGACCGATGTAGAGGACGTCGGGATCGGTCTTGGGCGCACTGAAGAGCAGGACGCGCACACCCTTTAGATTGGTGAGATCGCGCGACGCCGGAGCGTCGGCTCCCGGCGCCGTTACAGCGCTCGGATCCACCGCATAGACGTTAAAGTTTTCGTCGCCCGCGTTGTCCTTCACAAATACGATGTAGTGGCTATCGCGACTCCACAGATAGTCTCCAATGGGGCGCGCGCTCTCGGTGGTCATCAACCGGGCGGAGCTGAACGGCTGATCTGTCTTCTTCACCCAGATGTTGCGCGTTTCCTTCCAGGGTTTCATGAAGGCCAGATATTTGCCGTCCGGCGAAAGCTGAGCGCCGGAAATTTCAGGATTGCCGAAAAGCAATTCGCGATCGATGATTGGTGGAAGGTTGTTTGCTGGAAGAGCTGGCATGTTCTCTGTTTCCCACGTTAACGGATTTCCGCGTAGCGAGTCAGCGTGACTTCCGATTCCTCAATTGCTTTGCGGACCTGAGCGCTGGTCAACGCGTCCAACTCGCGACGACGGCTTTCCTTGAGGCGCGTCCGGGCCGCTTGTAGTTCAGCGGTGCAAAAGCCAGGGTGGCACATAAATTCCGTCACGCCCTCAGGAAGCTGGCGGATCAGGCCCGCTAACTCGGCCGCGTCATAATGGCCGGTTATTTGGAACCCCGCAAAGTAATCCGTGGTGCGGCATCCGTAGCGCGCCAAAACGCGATGAAAGCCGGCACGCGCGAATCCAAGCGTCTTGCTCACCGCCTTGCGCTGCCAGGGCACGCTGCCGCCGTGCAGCGGCAGGTCGAACGGGCGGCGCACCCAGGGAATTCGAAACTCAGACGATATGCGAGCCACGGCTTTCAGCACGGGCGGCAACAGGTGGGTGTGCTTGTGCGTATCCAGGTGAGTAGGCTGAATACCGGCGCCTTGCACCTTGCGCACTTGCGCGACCAGCTCATCGTAAATATGGATGCGACGAAGCGCGATCTGCCGAATCAGTTGAGCAACGGTAGGTGGAAAACCATCGCCGCCCACCAGCACCAAATGAACGCCGACGTCCAGCGATCGATTCTCGCGCGCCAGCATCACGGCGTGATCGAACGCGTCGCCGGTTGCCATGAGCGTGGTGGCGGTGAGTATCCCTTGGCGATGAGCGTGAATAATGCCGTCGTTCACATCACGCGTGTAGCCGAAATCGTCGGCGTTGGGGATCAGGTATTTCAAGACCGGTGCGCTTAGAAAATCGAGAGCTTGATACGCAGGAACTTCTTGGGGTTGGCGCGAAAATCTTGCATGAGAAGGTGCATCTCGCGCGTTGCGCCGTTGAGGTTGTCGAACAGCTGTTGATTTACCAGCAACTGGCCGATGGTACCCTGTCCCGAGTTCACCTTATCGATCACCGAATCGATCTTGGAGATAGTGGCCTTCATCTGGTTGCTCAGATCTTCGCTGGTGAGCAGTTGACCCGCGGTGCCTTTGCCGGCGTTCAGATTATCCACAAGCTTATGCACGTCCGCGATGGTTTGTTGGGTTTCATTGTAGAGCGCGGGATCTTTCAGCAGCTTGCCCGCGGTTCCCTCCCCATTCTGCAATTGCTGCAGCATGGTATCGACGCGGCTCAAAGTG
The DNA here is from genome assembly GCA_049518655.1 of Bryobacteraceae bacterium. Lineage (GTDB taxonomy): Bacteria > Acidobacteriota > Terriglobia > Bryobacterales > Bryobacteraceae > Palsa-89. Next base: position 38,176 of record JBEKRO010000051.1, read on the forward strand.
GCGACGAAATTATCGTACAGCTCATGGTTGTTCAGCAAAATGCCCAGCGTGCCTTTATCGCTGTTCAGTGTATCCGCCAGCCCTTTCACTTGAGCGAGGATTTGCAGCAAATTGTTGTAGAGCGTCTCATCCACCAGCAATTTCCCAATGCTGCCTTGTCCGTTTTCTACCAGACCCACGATTTTGTCGACACGCTGAACGGTATCCTGCAGCGAGTTCATGACGCCAAAGCCCTGCTGCACCAAGTCCTGTATTTCGCCGGTGTTGACGCTCGGAAGTTCTTGATCGGGGCCGATCGTCATATTGCCTTTGCCGGACTTGATGTTGATGTACTTGGTGCCGAGCACGTTGGCCGCGCTGATGGATGCCAGCGAATCGGTAGAGATGTTCTTGAGCTGACGCTCCGGTACCTGCATGTCGATGCGAACCAGGCGCATTGGATCCTTGGAGCCGGACAGCCGAATGGTCTTGACCTTGCCGATCGGAATGCCGTCCAAATTCACGGGCGCGCCGTCGGTCAGCGCGGCCGCGTCGGCCATGTAGGTATAGATCACGACCTGGGACTCAAAAATATTGGTCTGGCCGGTGATCAGAAAAATGAGCACCGCCAGGATGGCCATGGCGAAAATCGCGAGGATGCCTACTTTGAGTCGCGCCCAGGTGGCCCTGTTCTGAATCGCCATAAATTATGAATGCTTTGGCACAAACTTTTGGACGTAATCGTCCTGAGATGCTTCTAGTTCGTGCTGGGTGCCCTCAAAAACCACCCGCCCATCTTTCATCACCATAAAGATAGTGCGCGTTGGATTGGAACCATGTTCTCCCCCTGATCCGTTACTGGATGCTGGCTCCAAATGTCCGCTGCTGCGATTGTATCGAAAGTTGGCCATCAATTGCCCATCCTGATAACGCTGCGTAACGATGAGGTTGGCCGTCTCCCTGGAGTCGCGCTCTTTGGCGATCAGCGCCATGATGAGGTTGGCGGTGATTGGATCGAGCCCGGCCGTGGGTGAATCGTAGAGTACCAGCGGAGGTTCGCTCACCACGGCGCGAGCGATGCCCACGCGACGCCGCATGCCGCCCGATAGCTCGCTAGGGTACTGCTCGAGGGTTTGCTCTAGTTCCACAAAGCGGAGAGCTTCCCGGACTTTCGTTTCCGCTTCTTCGAGCGATTCGGCATGTTCCTTCCGATTGAGCAGCGGATAGGCGACGTTTTCCTCAACCGTGATCGAGTCGAACAACCCGCCCTCCTGAAAAAGCACTCCCACGCCGCTGCGAATTTGGAACAGTTGAGCCTCTTTGAGACCGGTGATCTCTTGGCCGAACAGATAAATCTTTCCCGAGTCGGGACGAATCAGTCCAATGGCGGCCTTGAGCAGGGTTGTCTTGCCACTGCCGGCCGCGCCGAGCACCACGCGCGTTTCGCCGGCGCACACTTCGAACGAGACGGAATCCAGAGCAACGATTTCGTCGAAACGCATGTTCACATTCTCGAACCGCAAAAGACTTTCCTTTTCTGGGGGGCTGGGCGGATCGCTCATCGTGGTTCGATGGTCAGTGCAGATTCACGAAGATGCGCGTCAGCAACGAGGTGACCACGAAGACCCAGACTGAGGCTGCGACAACCGCTTTGGTGGTGGCCAAGCCCACGCCTTGCGTGCCGCCCGTGGTCCGCAGACCGTAGAAGCAACCTACCAAGGAAATGATGAAGGCAAAAACGAAGGGTTTCAGCAGTCCTTGAACGACGTCGTTATACTCCAGCGCTTGGTAGGCGTTGGTCCAATACTGTGAGGTAGTAAGGCCAATCTGGAAGTAGGCGATTACGTAGCCACCGATCAAGCCGACGAAATCGGCCACAATGGTCAGCATGGGGAGCATCACGCAGGTAGCGATCATACGTGGAGTCACCAATTTCTGAATCGGATCGGTGCCCAGGGCGCGCATGGCGTCGATCTGCTCGGTTACCTTCATCGATCCGAGTTCGCTCGCGATACCAGATGCATTTCGGCCAGCCACGAGCAGCGCCGTCAGCACCGGACCCAATTCCCGAACCAGCGTGATGGCCACGATCTGGCCCACTTGGTCCGTAGCGCCGTATTGGGAGAGGGCTCGCGACATCTGCATGGTGATCACAAAACCGCTGAAGAAGCCGATCAGAATGACGATCGGCAGGCTCCCTACGCCGATGATGTCCATCTGGATGACGATGTCATCCACATAGTGAGGCCCGCGAAAGAGGTTACGGAGCGCGCGCCCGGAGAGAACGTAAAAATCCTGGATAGCGGCCACCGGCGGCTTCAGGAAATCGAGCAAACGGGCCCCCGCATCTCACGATGCTACCACGCTGCGAATTCGGAAACCCTAGAGCCTCACGATTTTGGGCGAAGGATGATTCTTGAGCGCGTTGCGGGTGTCTACAATGAGCTTGGCGCGATCGACGATGGCCGGGTAGTCTACGCCGCTGTGATCGGTTACCACCACTACGCAGTCGGCTTGAGCAGCCATCTCGATGGGGTCCTGCGCCGTCAATTCGTGATCGTCGAGGGGGAGTGTGGGAACGAACGGATCGCTATAAGTGACGCGCGTGCCGCGGCGCTCCAGCAGCAGAATAATATCCAGAGCGGGCGATTCACGCACATCGTCGATGTTGCGTTTATAAGCGGCGCCTAAAATATGTACGTGCGAGCCCCTGAGCGGCTTGGAATGGTCGTTGAGCGCGCCCTGGATCTTGTCCACCACGAAGTGCGGCATCTGCCCGTTGATGTATCCGGCCAGTTCGATAAAACGAGCCTCGATACCGGCTTGTTTGGTTTTCCAGGAAAGATAAAACGGATCGATCGGAATACAGTGACCGCCCAGGCCGGGGCCGGGATAAAACGGCATGAAACCGAAAGGCTTGGTGGCGGCGGCGTCGATCACTTCCCAAACGTTGATACCCATGCGGTCGCACATGAGCGCCATTTCGTTGACCAATCCAATGTTGATCATCCGGAACGTGTTTTCGAGCAGCTTCACCATCTCCGCCACGCTGGTAGAGCTGACCGGCACTACCTTTTGGAGAGCCTGGGCATAGAAGAGCGCGCCTAGTTTGGTGCACGCGGGCGTGATGCCCCCTACCACCTTGGGGATGTTGGCGGTCTGATATTGCGGATTTCCGGGGTCCACGCGCTCCGGCGAAAAACACAGGAAAAAGTCTTCCCCCACCTTCCATCCAGGACCTTCCAGCATCGGCAAGACCAGTTCGTCGGTGGTTCCGGGATACGTAGTGGACTCTAGAATCACCAGCTTGCCGGGACGAAGATATTTTGCCGTCGCCTGGCACGCGGACACGATGTAACTCATGTCGGGGTCTTTCGTCTTGCGCAACGGCGTGGGCACGGCGATGTTGATGGTATCGAGATCGGAAATGACTGAAAAGTCAGAAGTAGCGCGAAATTTTCCCTCGGATACCCACTTCTTTAGGGTGTCGGTGGGAACATCCTGGACGTACGAGTGGCCGCAATTCAACTGCGAGACCTTGGATGGCTGGATGTCGATTCCAGTAACCGAAAATCCAGCCTTGGCGAACTCCATCGCCAGCGGCAGACCGACATAGCCGAGACCGATGATGCCTACCCGCGCCGTCCGGTTCTTGATTTTCTCTTCCAGCGCTGTAGCGGTGGCGGTTGTGGATTGCATGAAGGAACGCTCTACCTACTGTAACCCCGGGTGGCTCCGTTCCTTGGGGAAGGACACGATTGAAATGGAAAGACAGATGAATATTGCCGTACTTGGCCTTGGTTATGTCGGCTGCGTGACGGCTGCCTGCCTGGCGAGCCTGGGACATCGCGTTTTAGGAGTGGACCCGGACGAGCGCAAAATAAACGACGTTGAAAATGGGCGAGCGCCTTTTTACGAACCTGGATTGGAAGATCTGATTCGAGAAAACATGGGAGCGCGGAGACTGTCGGTTTCCGCCTCGGCGGACGCCCTGATTACGGCGGATGTCGCGATGGTCTGTGTGGGAACGCCGTCGGAAAAAAATGGCGATTTGGGGTTGCGCCAACTGCGCCGCGCGGTGGCTGAGATCGCCGAACAGCTTCCCCGACGCAGGAAACCACTGATCGTCGCCGTTCGCAGCACCGTTTTTCCTGGCACCTGCGAGGAACTGGTGCTGCCTGCATTCCCGGACAACGCCGCGGTGAGTGTGGTGTCGCATCCTGAGTTTCTACGGGAAGGCTCGGCGATTCGGGATTTCTTCGAGCCATCGCTGCTGGTAGTTGGCGGCAGCGATACGGTGGCTGTCCAAGACGTCGCCGATCTGTACTGTGCTCTCGGAGTGAAGGCGGCCCAAGTATCGCTACGCACGGCTGAAATGATTAAGTACGCCTGCAATGCCTTCCACGCGGTGAAAATAACCTTTGCCAATGAAATCGGCGCGCTCAGCGATCGGATGGGCGTGGATGGCGCGGAGGTAATGGCGACGTTGTGCGAAGACGTGAAGCTGAATAGCTCGGCGGCATATCTCAAGCCGGGATTCGCTTTTGGAGGATCCTGCTTGCCGAAGGACTTGCGCGCGTTGCTCTATCGCACGGCCCATCTCGACCTGAAATTGCCGCTGTTGGAATCGACGATTCCAGGCAATGAGCAGCATCTCAAGCGTGCCATCGATGCGGTTCTCGATTTGCCCGCGCAACGCATTGGAGTGATTGGACTGGCTTTCAAAGAGAACACGGACGACCTGCGCGAAAGCCCGGTGGTGACGCTTCTGGAACAGCTGATCGGAAAGGGGCGCGCGGTTCAGGTGTTCGACCCGCTCATTCGTATAAGCACCATTTACGGATCGAATCGCAATTTCATTCTAGAGACCATTCCACACATCGGACGGCTGCTCACCAGCAGCTTGGACCAGATGCTGGAGTGGGCCGATCATCTCATACTGGCTCAAAGACAACCCCCCGCAACGGTCGATCGAATTCGTGTGTCGAGGATTCCCGTGTTCAACCTGGTGAATGGCTGCTTCGAACCGGAACGGCGAGGCTCTGCCGCGTTGAGCGCGGTGAACTGAGAGCAATGCTTCGGTTGTTTCGGGTTTATGTCCCAGCCAGCGTGGCCGCACTGCTGGTGTCGGAGTTTATTCTCATCTACGCGGGTTACCTGGCCGCCACATTCGCATGGCTGCGAGCGGACGCGCAGGTGTTTCTGCTCGACGACCTGGGATGGCTACGCATCCTCATTGTCGTGGTCTGTTTGATGGTGAGCATTTACTTCCACGACTTGTACAGCAACCTGGGCGAGCGGCCGAGAGAGCTGCTGCAACAAGTGGGCGTGGTGGCGGGAACGGCGTTTCTAACCGAAGCAATGCTGGGCTATCTGAAGCTGCGGCAGTTGGTAGTTCCGGCTGGGCCCATGATCGTGGGAAGTGCGGTCACCATCATGGCACTGATGGGATGGCGGCTGTTCTTTTCGCGCGTGCTGTTGAAGAAGATGCCTTATGAGCGCGTGATTTTTCTCGGCGATTCTCCGGTGGTGCAGGAGATCGCGAGCCATCTGGAAGCGCATCCGGAGAAGGGACTGACCCCTTTGGGATTTCTGGACGATTCGAATTCGCCTAGCACCAAAAGATTAGGAGCGATTTCGGATCTCCGCGAGGTGGTGGACCGGCTTCATCCGGAGCGAATCGTGGTGGGCCTTCGGGAGCGCCGTTCCAATTTACCTGTGGCACAACTGCTGGAGTTGCGCCTCTCCGGCATCCGAATCGAAGACGCGTTAAGCACCTACGAAATGGCATTTGAACGAATTTCCACGTACGAACTTCGCCCCTCGCAGTTAATCTTCAGTTCCAGTGAGCTAGGACCAAACCGGACCGGCGTGCGCCTGCAGTTAGCCTATACGATGGCGATCGCGGCGATGGGGGTACTGGCTACCGTGCCTGTGATGCTGCTGTTAGCGGCGCTGGTGAAGCTGACATCGCCCGGGCCAATGCTCTTACGGCAGCAGCGGGTAGGCAAGAACAACCGCATATTCACTCTCTACAAATTCCGCTCGATGGTGCAAAACGCCGAGGTGCGTAGCGGCGCCGTGTGGGCTACCCGTAACGACCCGCGCGTGACACCGGTGGGGCGCTGGCTACGCAAATCGCGGCTGGACGAGCTGCCGCAGTTGTTTAACGTTCTGAAGGGCGATATGTCGATTGTTGGGCCGCGGCCCGAGCGTCCCGAATTTGTCACCGAGCTTGAAAAGCGCATTCCGTACTACAGGCAACGGCACTGCATCAAGCCCGGCATCACGGGCTGGGCCCAGATCAAGCACAAGTATGGGGACACCATTGAGGACACCATTATGAAGCTGGAATACGATTTGTACTACATCAAGAACCTGGCGCCCGCACTGGACGCCGTCATTATGTTTCACACCGCGAAAGTAATGCTGTTATCACGAGGAGCGCAGTAACCATGAAGAACCAATTAGCAAAACTCAGCACCGTTTCGGCAGGACTCGTTCGCGTTCCGGCCGGGACAATTGAACGCCGCATCTTCGCGATGCGTGGACACACGGTCATGATTGACTCCGACCTGGCGAGACTTTATTCGGTAACCACCAAGGCGTTCAACCAGGCTGTGAAGCGTAACAACGATCGCTTTCCTTCAGATTTCATGTTTCAACTCACACCGGAAGAGGTGAAAT
>JBEKRO010000052.1:0-44821 GCA_049518655.1 Bryobacteraceae bacterium
GCCAAAATGGAACTAAGGTACTGCCACCACCTGGATTGGGCTGCTTGTTACCACGTTGCCACTTCCATCCAGCCGGTCAATTACGTAATACATCAGCCGATTCGGCAGGCTTGGGATGGTGACGGTACACGACGCTCCATTGGCGCAGTTTTGACGTGTCACACTTTCGTTCGTAAAGCTGTAAGGATCAGTGGACGCGCCGCTCGGGATCTCGGTGGAACAATCCTGCGCATAAGCAGTGCATCGCAACAGATCGCCGCCATTCTCCAGATACCCGAAGCGGGCACGAATGTTACTGGAAAACGAAACGCCCTGGTAAGTGACCGTCACCGGCACGAAGGTAGTGCGATTCACGCTATCCGCCGGAAACGCGGATGGAATCCGATAGGCCAGCCACTCGGTACGAACGCCATCCAGCCAATAGCCGGGGCAGAATAGGAACTGCGCGTCCGCCGTCGGCCTGCAATTGCTATATGCGTAAGTGGTCCCGGCATGGCCGTGGACATATCCGAACTTGCGCGTCGTGAGACCGTTGAAGTCGCTGCGATCGATGCGAAACTGGATGCTTTGCCCACTCCACGGCGCGGGCTGATAGAGACAGGGGATCGCTTGCGTGAACTGCGAGCTCGCGCACGTCGATTCCAAGTCAGCCTGGGGCAAGCTCATGTACAGATTCCCCGGCGATGAGCCTTGCACGCATTCGTTCGATTGAAACGCGCGGCAGAGGCTCCAACTTGGTAGGTCGCCGGTGTTGTCCGTTACCGGACTGCTGACGTCGCGTGCCAGATAACGTCCTGCGAATCCCACCAATCCCAGACGTTTGTAATCGCTCGGCCCGGCAGCGCAGCAATCGCCGGCTACCCGATACGTCTGGCTGGTTCCGGCAACCGGCGTCAACGACATGGTTCCCAGCGCCGCGCCTCCGTTCGACTCGATGCCGCCTCCTTCCGAAGGATTAAAGTGCCGGTAATCGACAAAGAACGGCGGCGTGGCTGCGTTCGGCGCGTATGTGCCGCTGTTGTAGGATTGCGTCAGGGCGTTGCTCGCCCCGTTGTTGCTTCCCGCAAACGCCGGCCATGAGGAGGCCGACGGATCGAGTGGGCTCCACAATAAATTCGGGACCGATGTGTCGACGCTGCCGATATAGCTTCCGCCAAACCAAGTCTGTTGATAAGAGTAGACCCCGCCGCCCGTGGCCGGAGCAGATGAACCGTGCGATGAGAACCGCAGTGGATTGCTCTTCACCCATGTGTTGTTTGGACTCGACGCGTCCAGCCCAACTGCGTTTGTCGCATAAGTGGGCGCCATGTACAGCAACCACGGGTTCGCATGCGCGCTTCCATTGAGATCGTCCTTCCCGGGAAAGAGCGGTGCCAGATAATTGTGCGCCGCCCATCGCAGCAGCCACAAATCAATATCCGTCGCGCTATTGTAAGTCACCGCAAGAAGGACCAGGTTCTCGTTCTGGCTGCCGGCATTCGTGAGTAACCAATCGCCCGGCTGCATGTCCTGCAGCTTAGACCAGTTTGCATTCGCTGCTCCAAAACCAGGCGTACTGCAAGGGAACTCTTGCTGCTCTGTATTGCTATCGGGAAACGTGTACGACTGATTCGGATTCTGCTGGCAGGGTGGCGAAGACACCTTCACCTGAATGCAGTTCGCCGTTCCGGAGAAGGCCGCGTAAGGCGCAAGCAGACTAGCTGGGCAGGTGTACGCTTCACTCGCCCCAATGTTCGTGCTTTGCTGCGGTCCGCCCGAGCATCCGCCGCAATCCCACAGCGCGCTCCCGCCTGAACCCGCGCGATTCACTTCGGCGACGTTCATCTTAAACGAATCGGGAAATACCAGGTTCGTCGCGCCCGTGTCCTCGTGCGGATCGATCACGGCCATACGCCATGTCCCCATCGTGAGAACCGGTGCATCGTGCAGCCCGCACCATCGGCAGTCGCCTTCGCTCCAGCTATTTCGTATGCTGCGTAGCACCCCGCTCGCGCTGTCGAACGACGCCATGATGCCAATGTGGTTCTGCACGTTCCCCATGCTCGCCGAGAAGTATCCAGCGTCGAAGCCCGCAACAACTGGATTGTTCATCCATCCGAGATCGAAACCCGAGTGGGCCGGTCCCACCATTGCGCCCAGATAGTTCAGCCCTGTTTGGTATGCGCTCACAATTTGTGATCGGATGTCATGGGCCATATTGGATGGCGTCAGATTCGTCCACTCGAAACAATCGTCTGCGATCGCCGTGTTCGGGCTATAGTCGCCGTAAGTGGGATACGGGTGAAACGCGACATACCCAGCGCACCCGCTGAAACCCTCGTTATACGTCAATTTCCAGACGCGATTGTTCACGTCAATGGTGTATGCCGATGTCCCATCCTCATTGTCGAAGAAATAACCGCTGAGCCCGGTTGGCCCGTAGGGAACGCTGTCGCCGTTCGTATTCAGTCGCGAGCTGCCGGCAGTCTTCGATCCCATCGCCAGCAACCGCGTTTCCGCCCGTACCGATCCATCGCTATTGAACGGAATCCACAGCAGCAGAGCCTCACCTCCCGCGCTATCCACCACATTGGTCAGATATCCAGACAACGGCGGGCTGAGCACGGCGGAGCCATCGGGGGTCTTCGTGACGGACACTGGCGCCTGGCTCATCATTCCTGTATCACCGTTGCAGCACGCGCTCGGCATCGTGGCGTAAGCATAATTGACACCGACGCTCAGGCTGACATTCGATCCGCCGTTTGATTTAGTAGCTACCACGCCGAAGTTTGCGGCAACATAGGGCACCCTGGTCAATGTCCCTGCGCTCTCCTGCAAGTTCAATGCCGATGAGTTACTGATACTCGCGACATGGAAATAGCTCCCGTTGATCAGGATCGGTGTGCCATTTACCCAATCCGTATCGAAGTAGTTCTGTGTCCCCGCCGGATTTTGCAGCGTTACTGCCTCTCCCGCAACATTGACCGTCCCAGCCGGAGGGACCACCAGATGATGCTGCGGTGCAAATCCCCACGACAAGAACGGTGGATTCACCGCCAGTTGCGGATAGGTCCCGAGTTTCACCGGCGTGCTGGTTGGGCAAACCGATGTTGTCACCGGATTCCCCGACACCGTTTGCCCGCCATCCGCCGAAAGCTGCAACGTAATGGTTGTTCCGCTCGCTGCCGCATTCCCACAATATACGTCGAAGGACAGATCGTCCACTGTGCACTTCGGATACCAGCCCGCGAACGTAGTTCCGGCGGGACAAGTGAAATTCGCGAGCGGAATGAATGCTTTGTCCGACGGTCCACCGGAGCCCACCGAGAAGCTCCCGCCGTTAGAGCTGATATTGGCGATGTTCGCCCACTTGCCTGTTCCACTGGCATCCAGCGGAACGCCAAGAATGCCGGAATTCTGCGCGGCCAAATTCAATGTCGCCGAACTCATCGTTCCGGGCGAGGTCACTCGCCAGAATTCAACGCCAGTAACCGGATCGATATAGGAACGCTGTTGATTTGTCCAATCGATCACCGGATAATCCGTGTTCCCAAACTTGCCGGCATTAAATGGAACCGGATCGGGCGATGTATTGCCCCACGCGATGGTCCGGGTTGCAAAAGTGGCCGTAACTTCCGCATCCGACCCGCAAGTAACTCCCACCCAGTAAGTGGCGGACGCCGCCAGGGCATCGTTGCCGGTTCGCGTTCCGAGCACAAAGACGTGTAGGTTACCGTTGACAATGGATCCGGTGCGGGCATCCGTATTCGTGTTATCGGTCAGATCCGCAATGTTCGAGCTGAACGCCGCGTCACGCGAAGCCCGATAGGTGCAAAAAGCCGCCTGGTCGGTTTGCACCGTGATCTTCGCCTGCATCTGCGTCGGTTCAATGGACACAATCGACGTATTCGCCAGGCAAGGAATCGCAGCGAACATCAACATCAAGGTGAGACGTCGCATAATTCAAAACGACGACAGCGCCGCCCGACGCCAGAGATTCGAGCTCGTGCACAAATAGAAATACGACCCGTCCGTGGCCCACGATCCCATCGTGCATGCTGTGCTGGATGTCCCGGGAGCCGTGGTCCGCAGCCCGATCACCGACGTATCCGCGCTCAATTGCGTTTTGCCCGATATTTCCGTGCTCGCGATCCCCACGCCGGCCGTTACGCTCTTCGAACTCAGAAATGCTCGCTGGTCCGCGCCGCCGTTTGAGTTCCACGATCCGTTCGTCGCTGACCATGTAAATAGCGGAATCGCATCTGCTGGGAAAGCGGTCACCCCGCTCTGCGCTACGCAACCGCCGCTGCAGTTCGCGGTCACGTTGTGCCCCACCGTCAACGCTCCGGCACTCGAAACGTAAATGAATGCAAGCCCGCTGCCCGCCGATATCGTCACCGTAGCGCCGCTGCCAAACGAATACACCAGCGCACCAAACCGTACCGTGCAAGGCGTCGATGTGGTGCAGCCCGCTCCGATCGCGAGCGTGGTCGCGCTGGTCGCCGTGACCGCAAAGTCGCCCAACTGGCTCGCCATAGATGCGGCCGGCGGCCCTTGTTCCAGCGTCCAGGAGTTCGACGCGGTACAGCCGTACACGTTCATCCCCGCGCTGGCATCCAACCGGTAGTACATCTCCCCCTGACCGCAGGAGGACGGCAGCCCCGTGCCCGATTTGAACGGCTTAGTCGCACTGGCCGCCGAAAAATCCACATCGCGGCTTTGCAGCCGCAAATCCAGTTGGGTCAGTTGGCCATACAGTGCGCCACCGAACGCCGCCAGCAGAGCGATTCGACAAGTCAACATGCGTCCCGGCTCCTTTTGCGCCTCAGTCTCCCACGCACCCGCGCAGCTAAGCGCCACGCGCGGGTGAACGATGGAGGCGAAAGCTATCTTTCTATTCCGTTTGACGAGGCGTCGAAAATTCTTGCGAGAAATGTCACTGCCGAAACAGCACTTACTCTCAAGACATTGAAATCATCCTCACCCGACCCCATCGCGACGGCCGGATTCGTCCTGTATTGCATTTACGTGCTCTCCGGTTTCGCCAACGATTGGTCCCTGCGCGCTTTCGGCTTCAAGGCCTACCTTTCCACCATCACCCTGGTTCTGCTCCCGCTGGCGTGGATCTTTTCGGGTAAAGCCTTGCGAGGGTTGCGCTCCGCCGTCGGCGTGTGTTGGGCGGCATTCCTGTTATGGATGATCCTGGCCACTCCCCTGAGCGTATGGACAGGCGGTAGCGCGGCGTTGCTCGGGAACTACGTTCCCCGCGCCTATCTGGAGTTCTTTTACACCTGTTCTTTCGTGACCTCGCTCCACCGCTGCCGCCAGTGGATGTACGTTCAGATCGCGAGCGGAGCTGCCCTGTTGCTCAGTTGCTTCGTGTTTGGAAACATGGAGGGCGATCCGGGCGAGATCCGCTTCAGGATTCCGGACAGCTTGTTCTATGCCAACTCCAACGATCTGGCGCTCGCGCTATTGCTCGCAATCAGTTCCTTCTTGTTTCTGTTTCATCGACGAGGACGTCTTGCACGGCTGGCAGGCGTCGCAGGCATCCTGCTCTCCACCTTCTACGCTTTGCGCACCGGATCGCGAGGCTGCGCGATTGCTGCGTCCGCGATGCTAATCCTGATCTTCTCGCTGAGCCGGAACAGATGGAAAGTGGCCGCTCTTGGACTCGCCACTTTGGGAGTCGCACTGGCAGCCGGACCCTCCAGCGCTCTGCACCGGCTGTCGCTGCTCATCACCGATCCCGATTCGCCTGCTGAAACCACGGAAGATGTGTCGAGCATTGCTTCCCAGCAGCAGCGCGAAGAGCTTTTCAAAACCAGCCTGCGATACACCCTGAGCCATCCCTTGTTTGGAGTTGGGCCCGATCAGTTCGCCACCGCCGTCAGCCAGGACGCCGCCCGTTCCAGCCAGCACATCCCCTGGCTCGGCACCCACAATACCTACACTCAGGTCTCCAGCGAATGCGGCATCCCGGCCTTGATCTTCTATGTCGCGGTGATCGGCATCTGCTTGCGCTCTAACTTTCGCTTATATCGCCGGACTCGCGACCAGCCCGCTTACCGCGAACTAGCGGGGCTCAGCCGTTGCCTGCTCGCAGGAACTCTGGTCTATGCCGTAAGCGCCTTTTTCTTCCACATGGCTTACAGCGCTTATCTCCCGGAGTTGGCCGGCTTTACCGTGGCGCTACGACTAGTGGTGAGCCCGGTAACCCACACAAAACAGCGGGCCTAGCCAATTCCAAGCCCCATCGCGTTTGGCCTATACTATACTGAACTTAGATCCCGACTTTCGGCTTCCAGCCGCGACCGTAGGAGCGATTGCCGAACGGTCTATATTAGGAGCTTCACGCATGTTTGATTTATTTCGTAGCCGCGCCAAGGTCGTGCGCATTATGTTGGGCGGGATGCTCGCCATTGTTGCGCTCTCCATGCTGGTTTATCTGATTCCCGGCACGGGAATTACCGCCGCGGATTCCAACTCCGACCAGGTGGTTGCTGAGATCGGCAAGTCGGCTGTCACTGTCGGCGACGTGCAGCAACAGCTCAAGAATGTCTTGCAGAATCGGAGTCTGCCCCCCGAATTCGCGTCCACCTATATTCCTCAATTGGTGGATCAGGCCATCGCCGAACGCGCCGTCGCCTACGAAGCGGAACAGCTCGGCTTTCGAATTTCAGATCGTGATCTGGCCGATACCCTGCGCTCCTTTCCGTTTGCCACCCTGCCTCCAGACCAATACCAGCAGTACGTGGAGCAGCAATTCGGAACCACCGTTCCGGCCTTCGAAGACAACGTACGCGTGAAGAGCTATGAAGACGAGATTCAAAACATCGTCCTCGAAGGCGCCATCATCACCCCCGCCGAAGCGCAGGCGGAATATCGCAGGCGCAACCAAAAGATCAAGCTCGATTACGTCGGCTTTTCTCCGGCCAAAGTCATGGCCGACATCAAACCCACTCCTGAAGGGCTCAACGCTTACTTCGCGAAGAACAAAGGCTTCTTCAATGTTCCTGAGACGCGCAATCTGCAACTCATCGTGGCCGATCAAGCCAAAGTGGCTGATACCATCCAGATCCCAGACGCGCAGGTGCAGGACTATTACAACGCCCACAAAGACGAGTACCGCACGCCGGAGCGTGTACACGCGCGGCACATTCTGCTGAGCATCGCCAACAAGCCCAAAGACGAGGTTCCGAAGATTCAAGCGCAAGCCGAAGCGCTTCTCAAGCAGATCAAAGGCGGCGCCGATTTCGCCGACCTCGCTAAGAAGAACTCCCAGGACCCCGGTTCGGCTCAAAAAGGCGGAGATCTGGGCTGGGTTTCGCGCGGCCAGATGGTGAAGAATTTCGAAGACGCAGTCTTCACCTTGAAGCCCAACGAAATCAGCAACGTCGTTACCACCGAGTATGGTTTTCATATCATTCAAGTGCTGGAGAAGCAGCCGGCACACCTGCAAACGCTGGATGAAGTAAAGCCGGCGATCTTAGCCACGCTGAAGAATCAGACCGTTTTCGACCGGATGCAGGAACTGGTGGACAAAGCGCATGCCGCCCTGTTAAAGGCTCCGCAGAACGCGCAGCAAATCGCCAGCCAATTGAACCTGGATTTCGTGAATGTGCCGGCTTACGCTCCGGGCACCCCCATCGCACAACTCGGCAACGATCCTCAGGTCGGAGCCGCCATTCAAACCATGAAACCTGGTGAGGTCAGCGACGTGATGCAAGCCGGCAATAAACTGGCCGTCGTGGTGGTCACCAGTGTTCGGCCCTCCCATCCCGGCGAACTGGCTGAAGTAGAAAGTCAGGTGCGGCAAAACTACCTCCAGAACGAGGCGAATCGCATCGTCACCGAAAAAATGGCTAAGGTTGCCGGGCTGCTCAAACAGAATGGCGGCGACATCAATGCCGCGGCGAAGGCGGTTGGCGGAGAAGTAAAGAGCACAGATTTCTTCACCACCTCGGGAGCGGCCGAAGGTCTCGGATCCGGCGCCACCTTTGCCGATTACTTCAATAAACCCGTCGGCACAGTGTTTGGTCCATTGCAGGCCAGCAATCAAACCGTCGTTGGGAAAATCTCCGGACGCGAGGATGCGGACATGTCCAAGTTTCCACAAGAGCGCGACACCATCATCACTGCGCTCAAGGGCAAAAAGGCTGCGGATCGACAAAGCCTATTCCAGGACAGCGTTCTCACCGATCTGATCCGGCGCGGCAAAGTGAAGAAGCACCAGGCCGTGATCGACCGGCTGGTCGCCCAGTACCGTAGCTAAACCGCCCATTTGCATGATTCATGCTCTGCTGGACTTTCTGCGGACGCTCACCACGCCCGATCAGTTGATTCATCTTCTGTCGACCGCGCTTTCCGGCTGGCTGGGTTACGCGACGCTTACTGCCATCGTGTTCGCTGAAACTGGGCTGCTGGTTGGCTTCGTACTCCCGGGCGATTCTCTGCTATTCACCATCGGAGTGGTGGCGGGAGCCGGGCAATTGAACCTCAGTGTCATGATCGCGCTATTGATTGCCGCCTGCCTGGCGGGCGATTGGTGTGGCTACCTGCTCGGCCGGCGCGCCGGTCCCGCCATCTTCAACCGGCCCGATTCGCGCTTCTTCAAACAGGAGCACCTGCACCGCACCAATGCGTTCTATGCCAAGCACGGTGGCAAAACCATCATTTACGCGAAGTTCGTGCCGGTCATCCGCACGTTTGCCCCTTTCGTCGCGGGTGTCGCCAATATGCGCTATCGCGCCTTCATTTCCTTCGATATTTTTGGTGCTGTCGGTTGGGTGGTATCCATGACCGTGCTGGGGTCTCTGTTGGGCAAGATTCCTTTGGTGCAGCGCAACTTCGAGAAGTTCGTGCTGTTGATTATTTTCGTCTCCCTACTGCCGGTGATCATGCACGCAGTAAAGGGAATGTCGCAGCGCAAGCCTGCCCTACAACCGGGTGACTAGGCGCTCAATCGCAGCTCGGACCGCCGGATCGCGATGCGCTTCCACCTCGTCGCCTTTGGCCACTCCAAGCGCCTGATTGAAAATCTCCTGTTTCAATCGGCTCTGCACCCAATCTCGTTCCTGGCTCCATTCGGCCACCGATGGCTGAATACTGCGCTGTCCAGCATAGACTTCAAAGTCTTCCAGCAACGCCGGTGTTACCTCGAAGCCGGCTCCGGGGAAATTCGCCTTTCCGTTGTTCTTCTGGATAAACTCCGTGGCGAAGGCCGTCATGATGCCGCTGGCGTCCAAAGCCACCCGCAATCGCGTAAGCGGTTCCGGACCAATCGCAACGTCGGGTTGAATGCCGCCGCCACCCAGTACGCTTCGTCCTGAATCCGTTCGAAACTGTTCCGCTTGCTTCTCGATCTCCAGGTGTCCGCTCGGCAGCGGTTTCTGAATGGACCGTCCGCTGGGTGTGTAGTAGAACGCCGTGGTGAGCGCCAGAGCGGTGTTGCCGGTCAGCGTAAATACGTTTTGCACCAGCCCCTTGCCGAAGCTCGGCTCTCCGATAACCACGGCGCGATCGTGATCCTGCAATGCTCCCGTCAGAATCTCCGAGGCGCTGGCCGACTTTGCGTTTACCAAAACCGCCAGCGGGAAGACATAAGGATCGGCGGTCTTCGGAACCTCCACCGTCTGCTCCGCGATGCTTCTCCCTTTCACGCTGAGGATCTTCTGCCCGGGCTTCAGAAAATACGAAGCGGCTTCTAACGCAGCCTGGACCACACCCCCCGGATTGTCGCGCAAATCCAGCACCAGGCCTTTCAACTTCTCCCCGCCCAGTTTTTCGATGGCGTCCTTCAATTGACGCGACGTTTGGGGATCGAAGCCGTTCACCCGTATGTATCCGATGCCGGGTTGCAGCAGAAACGCACGATCCACGCTCGGCGAATCCAGCAGCTCCGGATCCAACACGAACTCGAGTGGGCGCGCGTTCCCCGGACGCCGCACAATAAGCTGCGCGCGATGCTGATGGCTCTCGCCCAGATAGCCGACAATTTGCTCGAACTCCAACCGCGCCAGCTCCACGTTGTTCACTGCCACGATCTCGTCGCCCGGTTCCAATCCCGCTTTGGACGACGGCGTTCCCGGCAGCGCTTGCAGAACAATCACGCGCCCCGGCAGCACCGAAACCACGGTTCCGAACCCTTTGCGCTCGGAATTCTCCATCTGCTTGAGCTGCTCGTTCTGGTCCGGATCGAAGAAGATGGAATGTGGATCCAGCGTGCGCAACATGCCGGGAATCGCGCCCTGGTAGATGGACTGCTGCATATTTACCGGGTCGGCCGCTTGCGTCTCCACGATGGAGATCAACTCCGTGAAGCGCTTCAGCGCGCTGTCCAGGTCTTCGGTGGAAGGCGGCGTGGCGAACAAGAAAAGAGCGGGTAAAAGCATCGACTTCTACTTCGTGTACGTCATTTTGAGTATCGCAGGCGTTGCTTGGCGGCGTGCCGTTCCAAAGCCAGCTCGATCAACCGGTCGATCAGCTTCGGCATCGGCAATCCCGAATGCTCCCACATCTTAGGGTACATGCTTATGGAGGTGAACCCGGGAATGGTGTTGATCTCGTTGATGTAAAGCCGATTGGTCGAAGTTTCGAGCAGAAAATCCACCCGCGCCATGCCTTCGCACTCCACAGCCTGATAGCAATCCACAGCCAGCCGTTGTATCTCTGCCGTCTGTTCGGGCGACAGATTCGCTGGGATTACGGTCTGTGCCTGGTCCAAAAGATACTTGTCGTCGTAATCGTAAAAATCGCGCGAGGGCAAAACTTCGCAAGGAACTGCCGCGATCGGATTGTCATTGCCCAGCACCGCGCATTCGAACTCACGCCCGGTGATGCCGCGCTCAATGATGACTTTGCGATCGTAGGAGCGCGCTAACTCAACCGCTGTCTTCAATTCTTCGCAATTTCGCGCCTTTGAGATGCCGACTGATGATCCAAGATTCGCCGGTTTTACAAAAACCGGGAACCCGAGTTCGCCGCACAGCACATCACCGGAGCCCAACACGACCTGGTACTCGACAACGGGAAGGCCGCGCTCCCTCGCCACGCGTTTCATCATCTCCTTGTCCATCGAGATCGACGACGCCAGAACGCCCGCGCCCACGTAAGGTAAATCGGCCAGCTCCAGCAACCCCTGCACGGTTCCGTCTTCGCCAAAGGTGCCATGCAGCACCGGGAAAACAACATCTACTCCCGGGTTTCCACCCGGCTCCGGAACAATCGGCCGCGGGCTCCATTTCCCTTCCTTCGAAATCACGTAATGCAGCACCTTGTACTTCTCGGTGTCTATCGCCTCGATGATGGATTTTGCAGATCGGTGCGAAATTTCGTGCTCGCCCGTGCGTCCCCCATAAACAACGGCCACATTCGTTTTCATCCGTTACAGAATCCTTTTCCCCATCGCCGACATCACCAGTTGCACGGCTAAAATCGCCGTCCGGTTCGCGTCATCGATCACCGGATTCACCTCCACCACTTCCATCGACGTTACTCGCCCCGTGTCACCCAACATTTCCATCGCCAGATGAGCTTCGCGATAAGTGATGCCGCCCTCCACGGGGGTGCCCACGCCCGGCGCCTCCCGCGGATCTACTGCATCCATGTCGAGAGAAACGTGAATACCGGCTGTTCCGTTGCCGGCGATGCGGATCGCTTCCTCAAATACCGACCGCATTCCACGCTCGTCGATGTCACGCATGGTGAAAGCATGAACCCCGGAACGCTGCACAATGTCGCGCTCCCGCCTATCCACCGAACGAATCCCCACCAGCGCCACGTTCGCCGGGTCCACCTTCGGCGAATAACCGAAAATGTTCGTCAGCTCCAGGGGACCCTGGCCGACGCAGCACGCCAGCGGCATGCCGTGTACGTTGCCGCTCGGGCTGCTTTCCGGTGTGTTCATGTCCGTATGCGCGTCGATCCAAATCAAACCAAGTTTCTCGCCTCGCCGATGAAAATGCCGCGACACGCCCGAAACAGTGCCCACCGCAATGGAATGATCCCCACCCAGTACCAGCGGAAACTTGCCCGACGCTAACGCTTCACCCACCATCTCCGCCACCAGCGTACAGGTTTCGGCGATCTGCGGCAGGTACTTCGCTCGCGAATGCACCTCACCCTGGCTCTCGCGCTGGATCACCGGCACGTTGCCCAGGTCCTCCACTTCATAGCCAAGTTCCGTGAGCCGCCCATTGAGATTGGCTACGCGAACCGCCGATGGTCCCATATCCACGCCACGCCGTCCGGCGCCCAAGTCGAGTGGCGCGCCGATGATTGCGATTTGCTTCGGACGCATTGCTGGTTACTTAAGGGCGCGTGCGATACAGCATGCGCGGAAACGCGATCGTTTCGCGAATATGTTCCAGCCCGCACATCCACGCCACAAAACGCTCGATGCCCATCCCAAAGCCCGCGTGCGGTACGCTGCCGAACTTGCGCAGATCCACGTACCAGTCAAACGCCTCGCGCGGAAGGTTGTGCTCTTCCAGACGCTTCAACAGCAGGTCGAGATTGTGGATGCGCTGCCCACCCCCGATGATCTCGCCGTAGCCTTCCGGCGCAATGAAATCCACCCCGAGCGCCAACTCGGGGCGATTCGGATCCGGTTCGAAGTAAAATGCCTTGATCTCGGTGGGGAACCGATCCACGATCAGCGGCCGGTCCAAACCTTCGGTGATCAGGGTCTCATCGGTGTTGCCGAAATCGCCGCCCCATTGGATCTCGCTGCCTTTCTTCTGCAGCTCCACCACGGCGTCTTCGTAGCTCATGCGGGGAAATGGCGATCTCACGCTTTCGAGCTTGCTGGTGTCCCGCTCCAGCTCGGCCAACTCAGCGCGACGATTTTCCAGGACCCGCCCCACTACATACACCACCAATTCCTCGCCCACGCGCTTCACGTCGTCCAGCGTGGCGTACGCCATCTCCGGTTCCACCATCCAGAACTCCGTCAAATGGCGTCGCGTCTTGGACTTCTCGGCGCGGAACGTCGGCCCAAAGCAGTACACTTTGCCGAAGGCCATTGCATCCGCTTCGTTATAAAGCTGGCCGGATTGCGTCAGGTACGCTTTTTCATCTTCGAAGTAGTTCACTTCAAACAACGTCGATGTGCCTTCGCACGCCGCAGGCGTGAAAATCGGCGTATCCACCAGCGTGAACCCGTGCGTGTCAAAGTAGTCGCGCACCGCTTTGATCACCTCGTGCCGCACCCGGATGGCGGCATGCTGGCGCTTGCTGCGCAGCCAGAGATGCCGATGATCCATCAGGAAATCGACGCCATGTTCTTTCGGCGTAATCGGATACGGATCGGACTCCGGGATGCGCTGCACGATCTCGGCGCCCTCCACATCCATCTCGAAACCGCCCGGTGCGCGTTGCTCCGGACGCACTTTCCCTCGCAGGATCAACGACGATTCCTGCGTCAGACCCTTGAGCGATTCAAACGTTGCTTCGTCCAGATTGGCTTTCACCGCCACGGCCTGCATGGTGCCGGTGCCGTCACGCAACAGGGGGAACACGATCTTTCCCGACTTTCGCAGATTGTACAGCCAGCCCGCGATTTCTACCGGCTCCCCGGTATGCTGCCCGGCGTCTTCAATTCGAATACGGGAATATTCCATCAGGCTTCTACTAATCAAACTGTCTCGAGCTTCTCAAAAATCTGCTTGACCACCTCAAGCGACTGCGGCAGCGGAAACTCTGGATAATCTCGTAGCTCTAGCAACAGCGGATACTGCTGCGGCAACGAGCGCAGCAGCCCCATGGTCGCGCTCCAATCGATGGTGCCGCCCGGCGAGTGGAACGGCCAAAGGTGGCTATCCTCGCGGCCATTGTTGTCATGCAAATGCGTGGACCGGATGCGGTCCTTCAAAGTAGCGAATGCCGACGCCACGCCTTCGTTCATATTGGCGTGCCCCACGTCCAGACAGAAGTTGAGCTTCAGATGTGTCTGCTCCAGAAATTGGATCAGGCGCTCGGAGCTCGACAATTCGTTGGGCGTGTTCTCCAGGAGCACTTCCACGCCGCGCGCCTTGGCGAACAAATGGATCTCCTCCAGCGAAGTAAACGCAGCCTCCACTTTGCGCTCGTCGTATTCCTCCTCGAAGACGCCAATGTGCTGGATCAGATAGCGAAACGGGATCACTTCGGAAATATCAAGGGCCCGCTTGATCTCGTCCAGCATATCCAACCGCTTCGATTTCACAGGCTCCGTGATGTTGATGTGCGAGTTGGGACCGGACCGTCCCCACATATCGTCGCTGTACATCGGCGAGTGCAGCGAGTGCAGTTGCAACTTCGAGTCCCGGAACCAGTGTCCCAGCTCGTTGATTTGCGCCTTGTCCCGGTAATCCAGATGCTGGCGCGCGCAGAAAATCTCCACCGCCGGAACGCCAGCCTGCCAGATCTTGTCCAGCCAGACGGTGTTCAGGCGATGATTCACCAGCAGGTGCGTCGAGAGAACGTGGTCCATTCTTGGTCAGTACCCTTCCGCTTTTCCGTTGCCTCTTCCATCGCTCGCGCCCTGCAGCCAGCCGTCTTCGTTCAGAATCGCCTCCACGCGCGCCACCACGGACGATGTCCCCTCGAGCGGCGAAACCTTGTGTCCCATGCCTCGCAGGATTCTCACTGTATCGGGAGAAATACCCTTCTCGACATAAAGGACGTCCGGCATCCACTGATGATGAAAGCGCGGCCAGTCCACCGCATCCTGAACGTTCATATGGAAATCGACAACATTCAGCAACACCTGTAGTACGCCGTTAATGATACGCGATCCGCCGGGCGCTCCCAGCATCAGAAAGAACTTGCCATCGCGCAGCACGATAGTCGGAGTCATCGATGAAACGGGCCGCCTGCCGGGCTGAATCGCGTTATTTTCCCCCTGGATCAGATGGAACAGATTCTCTGAGCCAGGCTTGGCGGCGAAGTCGTCCATTTCATCGTTCAACAGAAACCCTAAGCCGGGCACGGTAACGCCGCTGCCATATCCATTGTTCAACGTGTAGGTTACTGCTACTGCGTTCCCGTCGCTGTCCACGATGTTGAAGTGGGTCGTCTCCGTGCCTTCACGGACGGAAATGCCTGGACGAATCTGATCGCTAGGCGTGGCGTGCAGCGGATCGATGCTGCGGCGGCGGCCAGCGATGTATTTCGGGTCCAGCAATTTGCTGACGGGCACCTGGTAGAAATCGGGATCGCCGAAGTATTCGCTGCGGTCGGCATAAGACCGGCGCATCACCTCAGCGACATAGTGAATGGATGCCGCCGATCCCGCGCCCGTTTTCTCGTATCCCGAGCCTTCCAGCATCCCGAGCATTTGCAGCAATCCCACTCCGCCCGCGCTGGGCGGAGGCGCAGTGACGATCTCGTCGCCATGATAGTGCCCGTGCAGCGGTGCGCTTTCCTCCGCTTGGTACGCTTTCAAATCCGCCAGCGTGATCAACCCGCCATGGGCCGCCATCGCGGCAGCCAGCTTCTGCGCGGTTTCGCCGTCGTAAAAGTCGTTTGCACCCCGATCGCGGATCCGCTTCAGCGTCGCGGCCAGTTCGGGCTGAACTAACTTCTCGCCATAATGAACACTCAAAAAGATCCGTTTCGAATCCGGAAACCGGGTCAGCAACTGGGTGGCGTCCTCATTGTGCAGGGACTTATCCATGCTGTAGGAAACGGCATACCCTTCGCTCGCGAACTGGATCGCCGGATCCAGCAATTCGGCCCACGGCTTGCGCCCGTATTTCCGATGCGCCAGCTCCAGGCCACGCACGGTTCCTGGCACTCCCGCCGCGCGCCATCCAACCAGGCTATCCTCGGTGACGTTCCCTCTTGAATCCAGATACATGTTGCGCGTGGCTGCCAATGGCGCTTTTTCCCGAAAGTCGATGAATGTCGCCCGGCCATCCGCGAAACGCGCCAACAAGAATCCGCCGCCGCCGATGTTGCCCGCGTATGGATACGTCACAGCCAGGGCGAATCCAATCGCTACTGCGGCGTCGATTGCGTTCCCTCCGGACTTCAGCACTCGAAGGCCAACGTCGGCCGCCAGAGGCTCCTGGGTAACAACCATCGCGTGTCTGGCATGTTCCGGCTGCCGCGCGAACAATGCGGCCCCCAGTAGCAACGCACAGCACAATTTGCTTCGCATCAATACTTCGATTCTACCGTGCTGCCTGCGCTCGGACTTATCTACGCAGTGGACAGCTGGTGCTGCCGCCCGCGGTGATGCTCCGCCAGGGCGGCGTTAGCCGACGCAATGGTTTCCAGCTCCCGCGCCACCAGTTCCAAAGCGGGCCCCGGAATTGCGGCGTACAGCTCCTCGTCTCCGATATTGGTGTAGACGCGATTCCCGATACAGCCCCCGCTCGTCACTACGCCGTGCGCCATCGCTGCGGGGATTGCCATGCAGGTGGGCCGAGCCAGAAACGGCAGCGTGGACGCCACACCCGCGCGCAGCGCCGCTTCTTGCAGAAGCATCATCTTGGCCGGCGTCGCCACCATGAGCACAACCTCCGGATCCACCGGCGTGTCGCCCAGCGGTGCGTAGAGAATATTCGTGGGGGCCTCAGGCAGAACCGGAATCCCCGGAACTTCTTCCATTTTCAAGTACCCCAGGTTGGTCATGGTCCCCAGGATGGACGGAAGCTCCTGCGCCCGCTCCGCTGGCAAGTCAATGTGGTGCGTGTAGGAACCCACCGGACAGTTGTAATGATCCGATGGCGCGGTAGAAAATGTCCGGCCTTCCGCCGCCAATCTCCAGAAGCTGCACCCGGCCGGTTCAGAGCCTGAGAACTTCGCTACGCCTGCGGGTACTTCCACCGGGAAAGCCACGGCCACCGGCCGCCGGCTCAAATTGAGAATTCGTTGAAATTGATTTTCGAGTGCTTTGTAATCGGGCATGTTCGCGTCCTTCTATCTTGGCACGTCCCCGGCTTGCCGCATGTAAGAATCAGAAAGGATGTCCGCCGCCGCGAAAGCACTCACCGCCCGCCAGTTTTTTTCCCGGCAGGGAGTGCTGTCGAAATGGCACCCGCGCTACGAGTTTCGTCCCGGCCAGCTCGAGATGGCCGAAGCTGTCGAAGCGGCATTAGCCGAGAAAAAGCATCTATTGGTGGACGCGGGCACGGGCACCGGGAAAACGCTCGCGTATCTGGTTCCCGCATTGCTCTCCGGAAAGCGCGTTGTCGTTTCCACCGGCACCAAGAACCTGCAAGAGCAGCTCTTCTACAAAGACATTCCGTTTCTCCAGCAGCATTTCGACCGCCCTCTCCAGGTTTGCTACATGAAGGGCCGCGCCAACTTTGCTTGCCGTCAGAAGATCTACGACGCCGATCGCGAACCGATTTTGAACGGCCTGGAAGAAATCGCCGACTTCCAAATCATCCGCGAATGGGAAAAGACCACCAGCACCGGGGATCGGTCTGAGATCAAGACGCTGCCCGAGTCCAGCTCCGCCTGGCAAAAAATCGACGCCCGCCGCGATCTTTGCACCGGCCAGAAATGCCAGCAATTCGAGCGCTGTTTCCTGACCGAAATGCACCGCCGCGCGCACGAGAGCGACATCATCATCGTCAATCATCACCTGTTCTTCGCCGACCTGGCGGTGAAGGATGACGATTTCGGCGGCATCATACCCGAGTACGCCGCCGTGGTCTTCGACGAAGCCCATGAAATAGAGGACGTCGCGGGCAAGTACTTCGGCGTCGGCGTCAGCAATTATCAATTCCAGGAACTGGTGCGCGACATCGCGGCCGTCTCTCGCGCCAAGCAGTTCGGCTCCGGCGAGCTGGATCGTACTCTCGACACGCTGGATGACTGCGCCCAGCAATTCTTCCTGCTCTTCGGCGAAACCGAGGGACGCATCGCGTTCAAGGGACACGCGGCCTTCTTCGATCAGCATGGCGAGGCCCTGGAAGATCTGGTGCGCGCCCTGGAACTGATCGGTTCGCACCTGCAACTGGTCAAGAATGCGCCCGAGGAAGTGATCCCGCTCTACCGCCGTGTCCAGGAATTGCAGCAGCGCCTGGAATTCTGGCGCAAGGGCGCTGACCGATCCTACGTCTATTGGGTGGAGCGCCGGGGCCGCGGATGTTTCTTGCAAGCCACGCCTATCGATGTATCGTCCCTGCTCGAAGAAAAACTGTTCGACAAGCTCGACACCGTGATCCTCACCTCCGCCACGCTCGCAGTGGGTGAAACATTCGAATTCGCCGAGCGCCGCCTCGGAATTCACCACACCCGATCGCTGGTGGTTCCCAGCCACTTCGAATACGCGAAACAAGCGCTGCTCTACGTGCCCCAGCACTTGCCCGACCCGCGATCTCCTGCCTTCACGCGTTCTGCCGCCGAGGAAATCACGCGCATCCTGCGCCACAGCAGAGGCCGCGCGTTCGTCCTCTTCACCAGCTATCAGCAGATGCGCATGGTGTACGATCGGGTGTCGCTCGAGATTGACTATCCCACGCTGATGCAAGGCACCGGTCCGCGCAACGCGCTGCTCGACGAGTTCCGCGCCACTCCGCACTGCGTGTTGTTCGCCACGTCATCGTTCTGGCAAGGCGTCGATGTGCAGGGCGATCAGTTGAGCTGCGTCATCATCGATAAGCTGCCGTTCGCGGTCCCCAGCGACCCGGTGGTGGAAGCGCGCATCGAACGCGTCCGCGAGGAGGGCGGCAATCCGTTTTACGAGTACCAGATCCCGCAGGCCGCGCTCGCGCTCAAGCAAGGTTTCGGCCGCCTCATCCGCAGCAAGACCGACCGCGGCGTCCTCGTCTTGCTGGATAATCGTATTACGAAGCAGCGGTACGGCCAGGTGTTCTTCGATAGCTTGCCGCCTTATGCCTTCAGTACCGAACTCAACGCCGTGGAGAAATTTTTCAATGTTTGAAGTTACCGTGGAACAGACTTTCGCCGCCGGTCATGCCTTGCGCAACTACCATGGCAAATCCGAAGAGGTGCATGGGCACAACTATCGCGTGCGCGTAACCGTGGAAGGCCAGCAACTCGACTCAACCGGCCTGCTGGTGGATTTCCTGGAGGTGAACCGCCTGATTACCGGAGCGGTGGGGTATTTGGATCATCGCTTCATCAATGACCTGCCCCCGTTCGATGAGCTCAACCCTTCGGCCGAGAACATCGCGAAGTATTTCTACGACAAAGTCAGCGTTGGCCTCAAGAACGAGGTACCCGTGCGCATCTCCGCGATCCAGGTATGGGAAACGGACACCAGCTCGGCCATCTACCGCCCCTAGTGACTGAACCCGACCGTGGGGAGGGGTCTACCGTCCGAAATAATCTGCGTTGAGTTTCGTAAAGCTCCCCCACTTTTCCGGAAGATCGTCCAGCGCGAAAATCGCCGAAACCGGGCAAACCGGCACGCAGGCTCCGCAATCGATGCACTCCACGGGATCGATGTAGATCATGTTGTGCTCGGCGAAGTTGGGCTCGTCCTTCTTGGGGTGGATGCAATCGACCGGACACGCATCGATACAGGCCGTGTCCTTTACACCGATGCAAGGTTCTGCAATAACGTAAGCCATTGTGTCTCCAGGGCGCAGGCGATAAAAGCTAGCTGCGCGTGGGGTAACCATCATTATAGCGTGAGGCCGGTTTTTCCCGCGCGGAACGAGTCGAAAGGCTCGATTTCCGCGCCAGATGGAAGAAATCCGGGGGCGGCGCGCCATGCTATGCTTCCCACAGATGGCCACCAAAGCGCAGATCACGGCCGAACAGTACCTCCACATGACGTTCGAACATGACGCCGAGTACGTTCGCGGCGAGATCGTCGAGCGCAGCATGCCAGACAACGTCCATTCACTTATCCAGTTCCTGATTCTGATGGCGATCGGACGTCTGATCCGAACACATCCTCTGTTCCCTCGCCCCGAGCTCCGTTTGCGGTTGGAGCCGAGGGTCTTCCGCATTCCAGATATCTCCGTCTTCGGCGGACAGCCCCCGTCTGAGAGCGTGCCTTCCACGCCTCCTTTGCTCGTGATTGAGATCTTGTCCAAAGACGACCGCCATCACGACCTCATGGAAAAGCTCGAAGAATATCGTGTCTGGGGTGTTCCCAACATCTGGGTGGTCGATCCACTCGCGAAGCGCCTGTCGCATTACACCGCCATAGGGCTCCAGAACGTCTCTTCCCTCGCTCTCGCAGATTATCCCTTCGAACTAACGCCCAGCGTCTTATTTTCCGATCTCTAAACAAGTACCCAAAACAAGAAGAGAGAAGCCAGAACCATGATTCCCAAAGTGCGCAAAGCAGTCTTCCCCGCCGCGGGACTGGGCACGCGATTTTTACCCGCCACCAAGGCTCAACCCAAAGAGATGCTACCGCTGGTGGACAAGCCCCTCATCCAATACGGGGTCGAGGAAGCCATCCATTCCGGCATTCAGAACATCATCATCGTCACCGGCCGCGGAAAGACCGCCATCGAAGATCACTTTGACGTCGCTTTTGAGCTGGAGCACGCCCTGGAAGCCAAGGGCAAGAAGGAACTCCTGAAGATTGTTCGCGACGTTTCCGACATGATCGACGTCTCCTACGTGCGCCAGAAGGAAGCGCTCGGTCTCGGCCATGCCGTGCACCGGGCCAAGGAACTAGTGGGGAACGAGCCCTTCGCCGTGGTGCTCTCCGACGACGTAATCGATTCCGAGATCCCCTGCATTCGTCAACTTCTCGACGTCTATGAGTTCTACGGCGCATCCGTGGTCGCGCTGATGGAAGTGCCGGGCGACGACATCTCGGCCTACGGCGCGGTGGACGCCGAGCCTGTCTCGCACAATTCCGGCAAAGACCGTTTGTTCCGCATCCGCAACATGGTGGAGAAACCCAAGGCTTCCGAAGCCCCTTCCAATCTCGCCATCATCGGCCGCTACGTGCTAACGCCCGAAGTCTTTGAATCGATCGAAGCTATCGAACCGGGAAGTGGCGGCGAAATCCAGCTCACAGACGCGCTGAAGCACCTGCTCCGCAACCGGCCCATCTATGGCTACCGGTTTGAAGGCACGCGTTACGATGCCGGCGATAAGCTGGGCTTCCTGAAAGCCACGGTGGAGTTTGCCCTGCATCGCCACGACTTGGGCGGTCCGTTCCGCGAGTATCTGAAGACGCTGAAACTGTGAGCCGCCTCCAAAACAAAGTTGCGATCGTTACCGGCGCCAGCCGTGGCATCGGGCGAGCCATCGCGGAGCTGTTCACCCGTGAAGGCGCGTCGGTAGTCATCTGCGGCCGCAAGCAGGAATCGCTCGATCAGGTCGCGCATGAACTAGCCGATAACGCAGCGGGCCGCATCGCCCCCATCGCCTGCCACGTCGGACGGCTCGAAGATCTCGAACGCCTGGTGGATCGCACTTCGCGCGAATTCGGCAAGATCGACATCCTGGTCAACAACGCTGGTACCAACATCGCGCAAGGTCCAGCCCTCGAAATGACCGATGCCCAGTTCGACAAAATGGTCGAGGTCAATCTCAAGAGCGCTTACCGGCTCACGCGGCTGGTTGCGCCGGGCATGTGCCAGCGTGGGTCGGGATCTATCGTCAACATCGCGTCCATCGCCGGCATTCGTCCCCAATTCCAAAGCTTGCTCTACAGCATGACCAAGGCCGCGCTAATCATGCTGACGCAATCTTACGCGCTGGAGCTCGGCCCCCAGGGCGTGCGGGTGAACGCCATTGCTCCGGGCCTGGTTGAAACAACCCTGAGCGAGTACTACTGGAAAGACGACACGCGCCGCCAGCCTTTGATGGAACGACAGCCCATCAAGCACCTCGGCCAGCCGATCGAGATCGCCGAGATCGCCCTGATGCTGGCGAGCGATGGCGCGTCTTACCTCACCGGCCAGACCATCGTCGTCGACGGCGGGCGCTTGTTATCCTCGATGTAGATGCTACGTAAGCTGATCCCTGCGGCCCTCATTGCCTTTTCTGCGTTCGCCGCCTTGGTCACCGACATCCAGACCGCGATGTCGCGCGGCAATTTCCCGCTGGCCGAGGCGATGCTTCAAAGCTATCGTTCGCAACGGGGTGTGACGCCCGAGTACCTGGAAGCGCTCTCCTGGCTCGCGCGGGGCGACTTGATCACGCGCCAGTTCGATAAGGCCGATGCCAACGCGAAAGAGACCGAAAAACTTGCCGTGCAATCCCTTGCCGCGCGTCCTTTGGACGCAGAGCCGCATCTGCCCCTGGCCCTCGGAGCTGCCATCGAAGTGGAAGCGCAAGTCCTGACCGCGAATGGCGACCGCGCCGGCGCTCTCACCCTCCTCCGTAAAGATCTCCTCACGTACCGCGGCACTTCCATTCGCACTCGGATCCAGAAGAACATCAACCTGCTGACGCTCGAAGGCAAGCCCGCGCCCGCTCTCGAAGAGCGCGAGTTTCTGGGTACTAAGCCCGTCCCTTTGCTGTCGCTGCGCGGCAAACCTGTGCTGCTGTTCTTCTGGGCACACTGGTGTCCGGACTGCAAGCAGGAGGAGCACATCCTGGCCCAGCTCGCTCGCGAGTACGGTCCGAAGGGCTTGGTGATGATCGCCCCCACGCAACGCTACGGCTATGTCGCGAACGGCGAGGAGGCCGGACCCGCCGACGAGCTCAAGTACATCGAAAAGATCCGCCATCAGTATTATTCCGACCTGCTTGCCGTGCCCGCTCCCGTGAGCGAAGCCAACTTCCGCAACTATGGCGCCAGCACCACCCCGACCCTGGTCTTAGTCGATCGCCACGGCATCGTGCGCGTGTATCATCCGGGCGCAATGACCCTCGATGAACTGCGCGCGGCTTTGAATAAAATAGAGCTGAATCAGGTAGGCTAGGTCATGGCCGACGGGATTACCCGCATAGCCGTCGAAGGCTTCAAATCGATCGCCAAGCGGCAGGAGATCGAAATCGCCCCGCTGACCATCCTCGCGGGCGCGAACAGCTCAGGTAAGTCGAGCATCATGCAGCCACTGTTGATGTTGAAGCAGACGCTCGAGGCGCCCTACGATCCCGGGCCGGTGAAAATCGATGGCGCAAACGTTAGGTTCACTTCAAGCGATCAGTTCCTTTCAAAGATAGGGCTGTCCCCTCGGCGGTTGTTACGCATCGGGATTAACACGGAGGGAGCCGAATTCAGCATCACTTTCGTCAAGGGTGAGCCCCTGAAGGTGCAAGAGGAGACCTACACCGTCCCAGGGGGAGCTAAGGTTACATTGCGGCCCGTAATGTCGCAGCAAGAGATCACGAACGCGCTGCCCGACCCGTGGAAAGAGGAGGCTGATCAGCTTTCGATTGACGCTTATCGTTTTTTTCTAGCGTTCACGGATCGGGCGAGTCCGCCCAATCGCATTCCCTATCCCGACCTTGGAATCGAAGACGTTATTCACGTCCCGGGCCTGCGGGGAAACCCGTTGAGGACATATTCTGCCGCGCACGTGACGGAGGTCTTTCCAGGGACCTTCGACAATTACGTAGCCAGTGTGATCCTGGCCTGGGAAAAGGATCGGAGACGGCGATATGAGGCACTTAATCTTGACCTGCAGCGTCTGGACTTGGCCCAGATTGTGCACGCGCGCCGGATCACCGATGTGGCGATAGAACTTCAAGTAGGAATCGGGAATAATGACCCACAGCGGCTGGACAATATCGCTGATGTGGGTTTCGGCGTATCCCAAGTCCTTCCGGCGCTCGTAGCACTGCGCGCCGCCGACCCAGGTCGCCTGGTCTATCTCGAAGAACCCGAGATCCACCTTCACCCACGCGCCCAGGCCAAACTTGCGGACATCCTGGCCGATGCCGCCAAGCGCGGTGTCCGCGTTGTCGCAGAGACACATAGTTCGCTCCTGCTCAGGGCCGTACAAACGCTCGTGGCAAAAGGTGATCTTGACCCAGAGCTGGTGCGCTTGCACTGGTTCACCAGGGATGCCGGCGGTGTCACGCAGGTGAGCAGCGCCAAGCCGGACGCCAACGGTGCATTTGGCGATTGGCCGGTAGATTTTGGAGACGTCGCTCTCCGGTCGGAGCAAGAATACCTCGATGCCGTCGAGGATCGTCTTACCCATTGAATGGCGACGGTCTCCAGGCGGTTGGTAATCGACGCCTCCATCGCCTCCGCTGCCGGCCTCTCGATGAATCCCGACTCTCGCAGATGTCGCGAATTTCTTCAAGCCGTGCTTCGCATCAGCCACCGCGCAACGATGACGCCTCTGCTCAGAGAGGAATGGAATCGGCATCAATCCCTTTTTGCGCGTCTGTGGTTAGCGGAGATGACCAGCAAAGCAAAGGTGGAAGCCATCGCGGACATTCCGAATGAGGACCTACGGGCCGAGGCTCCCGGAACGGTCTCCGCTCAGAAGGATCTCCACCTCATCGAAGCGGCTCTCGCAACCGACAAGATCGTGATCTCCCTGGATGCCAGGGCACGGGCGGAACTCTCGGTACAGGCGGCCGCGGAGGTGATGTGGATCCATCCGGTCGATGAAGGAGGCCACGTCATCTACTGGCTGAACAAGGGCGCGGAGCCAGTCGAGGCGTGGAGGCTGGGAGTGCGCTAGCGGGCTGGAACAACGTGCAGGCAATAAAAAAGGCCCCGATCTCTCGGGGCCGTTTGCATGAACCCTAACAACTGCGAGCCCTCTCGGGGCGCCAAGGGTTTACTTCTTCTTCTTGGCGGGCGCTTTCTTAGCGGCCTTCTTCGCAGCCTTCTTAGTTGCGTTCTTCATCGATTGATTCTCCCTAACATCAGATTTGCGATCTTAGATCGCAGTGTGATTCATATATAAGGTTCTTTGAGGCGAAAGTCAAGAAAAAAATGCGAATCGGGCCCCGCGCGCCGGACCTCCTCGCGCCCTCTCCCGCTCAAAACCATTTCGTTCATGAATTGTTCTTCACGGTTTCTCATCCCGCCGCGCCACGAACGCCCCATTTTGTTCTTGCCCGTGCCGCGCGGCGCGCGTTACGATCGGACCAAGTGGCCTCTCGCCGATCCATTGCAATGTCGGCCTCGGTCTCCGCGCTGATCGTGGCAGGCCTGGCGCTCGCCGGCTGCGCGAAGAAGCACCACACCATCGCCACACCTGCTCCACCACGCATTAACAATGGTGAAATCGGACTCGCCAGCTGGTATGGCCATCCCTATCACGGCCGCCCCGCCGCCGACGGCGAGATCTACGATATGGAAAAGTTCACCGCCGCGCACCGCACGCTGCCCTTCGGAACCTGGGTCCGCGTGGTCAATCTCGGCAACGACAAAACCGTCGACGTCCGCATCATCGATCGCGGCCCGTTCGTCGAGAACCGCGTCATCG
Source organism: Bryobacteraceae bacterium (assembly GCA_049518655.1). Lineage (GTDB taxonomy): Bacteria > Acidobacteriota > Terriglobia > Bryobacterales > Bryobacteraceae > Palsa-89. The sequence goes on from JBEKRO010000052.1 coordinate 25,260, forward strand.
ATCTCTCGCATGCGGCGGCCGTTGCCATCGCTCTCATCGGACCCGGCGTGGCGCGTGTCCGCCTCGACATTCTCTCCGTTCCCGCCACTGCCTCCGCCGACAACTGGTACGCGGTGCAAGCCGGCGCGTTCCTCGATTGCGATCGCGCCGAACGCCTTCGAGCGTCTCTGGATCGGGACTTCGGTCCCGCGCATCTGGTGCAGCGCGCCGATAGCCCGTCTTTCTGGCGCGTGGTGGTGGGACGCGTCCCCTCCGAAGAAGCCGCCGCAGCCCTGGCCGAGAGAGTCCGGCAGGAATCGGGTACAGCCTTTGTAGTACGTCTTGATCCTTCCGCTCCTGGTCCCGACACCAGCGGCATCACGCATTAGCTGAGAGTACTAAGGAGGTCCCCCCAAATGAGGTGATGCCTCCACCCCAAATGATCTCCCGATCTAATACCCTGGGGTGTTGTCCAAATCCTAAAGTCCCCGTAGAGTTTATGAAGGACTCAGGCACTATCTTCTCTAACAACTCAGATTCGGGGCTCATGAATGCTAGCGCAAGCTGAAGAATCCGCTCCTCTACTGGTCGGCCAGTCGCCGCGCATCAGGAACGTCTTGCGGATGGTGGAAAAGCTGGGACGTTGCCGTTGGCCCGTCTTGTTGCTCGGCGAGACGGGTACTGGTAAGGAAGTGGTCGCACGTTCCATACATAAGGTCCAACCCGTAGGACCATTCGTTACCATCGATTGTTCCTCCCTGGTCGGCCCGCTGATGGAGAGCGAGCTGTTCGGTCACGTCAAAGGGGCGTTCACCGGCGCCGTCGTTCCCAAGACCGGCCTGATCGAAGTCGCCAACGGTGGCACGGCTTTCTTTGACGAGATTGGCGAGCTGCCGCTCGATCTTCAGGCCAAGCTCCTCCGCGTTTTGCAGGAGAAGGAGTTCCGCCCGGTGGGTTCGCTCACCCATCGCCGCTCGGACTTCCGCGTCATTGCCGCCACCAACCGCGACCTCGCCAAGGAAGTGGAAAAGGGAACTTTCCGCCGCGATCTGTTCTACCGGCTCAACGTAGTCAATCTTCGCCTCGCCCCCCTTCGCGATCGCAAAGAAGACATCCCGGCCCTGATCGCACATTTCCTGATGCGCCATGGCAAAGGGCACACCCTGACTCAGGAAACATTCGAGGCCATGCTTTCCTATGATTGGCCCGGCAACGTGCGCGAGCTCGAGAATTGCATCCAGCACATGGTCGCCATCAACACCGGCCCATTGTTGCACGCCGCCGAGCTGCCTTCCATGCTGCAGAATGATGTGCTGGCAAAGAAGGCGCAGTCTCTCTCGGTCGCAGTCGGCTTCCAAGCCGTGCCCAAGCCGCCCGGAGAAGCGCCCTCCCATGAACACCGCGGCGCTCCCGAGGGCGCGCGTTCGCCCATCATTCCTTTGACCCAGATGGAGCGGCAGGCCATCCTGGAGGCGCTCGCGTACACTAAGGGCGATCGCGCCATCGCCGCGAATTTGCTGGGTATCGGGCGCACCACGCTTTACCGCAAGCTCAAGGAGTATCAACTCGCAGTCTAAGAACGGCATCCGTCCCAATAAACCTGATAAAAAGTTCCTCCACCGGTCACTACCCCGAGTGACGGATTCGAAAACCCTCAAGCTTCTGCTGGTGGAGGATTCGCCTGAAGACGAGCAACTCCTGTGCGAAGCCTTGATCGAGATCGAAGAAACTCGACAGTGGTGTAACCGGTGCTCTTCCTCCGTTGTGCCCATAGATCGGCTCGCCGATGCCCTGGATTGCTTGCGGCGTCAGCCTTTCGACGCCATACTTCTCAACCTCAGCCTGCCCGATAGTCCCGCGCTGCTGGATTCATTCCTCGAAGTCAGCGCCTGTGCCGCAGGCGCTCCCATCCTGGTTCTGGCCGACGAGCCGGATGAAAACCTGGCAAATCGATTGTTGCGGGAAGGCGCTCAGGACGTTCTGGTGAAGTCCGAGATGGAATGTGTCCCGCTTGCGCGCGCCATCCGATACGCTATCGAGCGGCAGCGCAGAGTGAGTGCCGTGCACGCCGCGGCGCTCATCGATCCTCTTACCGGCCTCCTCACGTGCGACGCTTTTCTCAACGTCAGTGCGTACCGCGGCCGCGAGGACCTGCTGGCTCTGGTGGAAATCCCGGCGAGCCGTGAAACTCTGGACCCGCTGCTGATTCAGGCCGCTGAGGCGCTGCGTGGCGTCTTTGAAGCACCGGCCGTCCTCGGACGCTGGGACCAGCGCCGGTTGTGCGTGCTTGCGCCGGAAGCCGCCCTGCATCGCGCCGCCGAACTCACTAACGGCGCGCTGCAATTTTTCATAACAAGTCTCGAAGAATTGGCGGACACGGACGAGCGCGAACTACCTCTTCGCGCGAAAATCGCTATGCTGGCTGATTGAAGATCGCCCTCGACGCCACCTACAGCCTGGGCCGCAATCTCTCGGGCGTCGGCGTGTATTCCCGCGAAATCCTGTTCGGTCTCGCCCGCGTTCACCCCGAGGCCCGCTTCCTGTTCGGCTATCGCCCGCATCGCTACCTGCGATCGTTCTCCGATCGCCTTCCCGCTAATGCCGCGCGGCTTCTGTTCTGGGAGAATCGCGCGCCAGCCGCCGCCCTGTTCCACGGATTGAACCAGCGCCTGGGGACAGCCCGCTACCGCCGCAGCATCACAACTTTTCACGATCTGTTCGTAATCTCTGGCGACTATTCCGCGCCTGAGTTCCGCGACCGCTTCACGACGCAAGCCCGCGACGCCGCCCAGCGTTCCGATTTGATCATTACGGTCTCTGCATTCACCGCCCGCCAAGTGGAGCAACTGCTGCACGTCGACCCGTCCAGGATCCGCGTTATTCATCACGGCGTCCGCCCCGCTCCATCATCGGAAGTTCCCATCCCGAAGGAGCCGATCATTTTGAGCGTCGGCGCTATTCAGCGTCGCAAGAATACCGTGCGCCTGATCGAAGCTTTCGAACAGCTCGGTCCCGAATGGAAGCTGGTTCTCGCCGGATCCTTCGGCTTCGATTCCGAAGCGGCGCTCCAACGCATGGAGCGTAGTCCTCGGAAACAGGATATCCAGGTACTTGGTTACGTCGCCGATTCCCAGCTCGAAGAGCTGTACCAGCGGGCATCCATCCTGGCATTTCCCTCGCTCGATGAAGGTTTCGGTATGCCTGTGATTGATGCCATGGCGCGAGGTCTGCCCGTGCTGACATCCAATGTCTCCGCAATGCCCGAAATTGCTGGCGATGCTGCCCTGCTCGTCGACCCGTCCGATGTCCAGTCCATCGCCGATGGACTCCACCGGCTAGCCACAAACTCGGCGTTACGAGACACACTGGTCCGTGCCGGTGTCGCGCGGGCCAGAGAGTTTACTTGGGAAAAATCGGTAGTGGCAACCTGGAAGGTATACCAGGAGTTGCTAGGTTAGCTTTTCTCTTCGTCGATCGCGATCTTCAAAGCTTTGAGGAACTTTTGGTCCTGCGAGGTCAATTTTATCTTGCCGGTGGATTCGAATTTCCGCTTGGGCGGCGCTTCGGACTCCAACGTTCCGCCTTCGCCGTCCTCGGATTCGTCGCCGTTTTCTTCGCGCTTATTGAACCCAATGGTCGCTTCCAGAACCAGGAAAACATCGTACCCGGCCCGCTTGATCTCCCCGATGGCGGCGGCAATGCGATCGGAGTCGGACAGCGATTCATTGATCGCGTTGCCAAGCTCTTGCATCAACTCTTTGAGTTTCTCTTCCACGCATTGCCCCTTTCTTTGCAGCGGGCTCCTTCTAAGAATAACACTCTACCTTCTTGATGTTCCCGAGGCAAGTACAGTTTCAAACAAAAGGTAAGTGTGCCGGCTTCCTGGTTTCGCTCTTCTATTTCCTCTATCGGCCCGTTCCCGTGTTATCAGTAGCGAGTCTTCCCGCCTTCGGTACACTGGTACTAGCCTATGTTTTCAATGGCAAAGAAGTTTGTCCATCATGTGGTTCCGGGGGTAGTCCGCCCGATCCACATTCTATGGAATCAAGTGATCGGCTTTTTTTTCATCGTCTTGGCAATTTTGCCCGCGCAATACATCCTGCGCGCCTGGCAGGATGGCTCCGGCTTCCGCTTGGTCGTTTATGCATCCTTCAGCCTGGTGATGCTCGGCTTCGGCGTTGACTCCTTCCGTCGAGCGCGCAAAATCTCCAAATCATGAACCCAATGCAATGAACGACGACCTGCCCGGCCAGTACCCTTTCACCCGAGGCATCTATCCGGACATGTATCGCAGCCGCCTCTGGACCATGCGCCAGTACGCCGGCTTTGGAACCGCCGAAGAAAGCAACCACCGTTACCGCTATCTCCTATCGCAAGGCATCACTGGACTTTCGGTCGCCTTCGATCTGCCCACTCAAATGGGGATGGATTCCGATCACCCTCTCGCCGCCGGCGAAGTGGGACGTGTGGGCGTCGCCATCTGCTCCCTGGCCGACATGCAGCGGCTATTTGAAGGTATCCGGCTGGACGGCATCACCACGTCGATGACCATCAATTCCACGGCTGCCATTCTGCTGTGCTTCTACGCGCTCGTCGCCAAGAGCCAGGGCGCCGACCTCTCCAAAATCTCCGGTACCATCCAGAACGACATCCTGAAGGAATACATCGCGCGGGGCACCTACATCTATCCTCCCCGCCCCGCCATGCGCATCATCACGGACCTGTTCGCCTGGTCCGCTCGCGAACTGCCGGAATGGAACACCATCTCCATCAGCGGTTATCACATTCGTGAAGCCGGGTCCACCGCGATTCAGGAAGTCGCCTTCACCCTGGCCAACGCCATTGCCTACGTCAGCGCCGCCATCGAAGCCGGACTGGATGTCGATACCTTCGCCCCGCGGCTTTCCTTTTTCTTCAATTCCCATAGTGATTTCCTGGAAGAAATCGCCAAGTTCCGTGCATCTCGACGGCTGTACGCGAAGATTATGAGCGAGCGCTTCGGCGCCCGCAATCCCCGCTCAATGATGCTGCGCTTTCATGTCCAGACCGCCGGCTCCACGCTCACCGCCCAGCAGCCCGACGTCAACGTGGTACGTGTCTCACTGCAAGCCCTCGCGGCGGTGCTTGGCGGCGCGCAATCCCTGCACACCAACGCCAAGGACGAAGCGCTCGGCCTTCCCACCGAAGAAGCCGCGCGTCTGGCCCTTCGGACGCAGCAGATCATCGCGCACGAGACCGAAGTAACCAATACCGCCGATCCCGTCGGCGGCAGTGTCTTCATCGAGCATCTTACGGACGAAATCGAACGCGGCGCCGAGGAATACATCCAGCGTATCGACGCCATGGGCGGCACACTGGCCGCCATCGAAAAGGGATTCATTCAAAGCGAGATTCAAAACGCCGCCTATGCCTATCAGCAGAAAGTGGAACGCGGTGACGCTGTCGTAGTCGGCGTGAATAGGTTCCACCAGGACGAGAAGGAACCGCCCATAACCTTCCGTCTCGATCCCGAGGTCGAAAAACAGCAGGTCTCGCGGCTAGCCGGCTTGCGCGCCTCGCGCGACGCCCGCACGGTGGACTCCAGCCTCTGCGCTCTCGAAAATGCCGCTCGTTCGAGCGACAATTTGATGCCACACATCATGCAATGCGCCGAGGCTTACGCCACAGTTGGCGAAATCTCCGACCGTCTCCGGGCGGTCTTCGGCGAATACCGAGAACACTAATCGCTTATTCCGTCCGATTCGCCGACTTCCATGCACCGCGCAGCAAGTCCCGCATCGCGTCCGGCTTTACGCGCGATAGCCGAACGAGTATCCACGGGTACTGGAGGTAGTGATCCGTGATGAAGTAAGTCTCCGGATCCGCCGCCATTAATTCCTGGCGATCCTCGATGCTCATTCGCACCACCAGTGCGCCCAGATCGTCCCGTAACCGCGCAAACAACGCGCCGCCCACCTTGAACGCCGGCGTCCCGTAAGAGGTGCCCTCCTCGACGTTGTCGAGGGCCATCGCCATCTTCCGAATCGACTCAAACGTCATCGATCAACAATTCTACCTATTGCTCCCCAGCCACCAGCCCCAGTTGTTAGACTGGGCCCATGGAGCGAAAGATCTTCTGGCTCATCTTTATCGTCCTCGGACTGGTGGCCGATTACTTTCTTCCGCTCTGGTGGGCGCTTGGCGCCACCATTCCCATCGCAGTCCTGAGTTGGTGGGTAGCTTATCGCTTAGTATGAAAGAGTGAGCAGCTATTTTCTCGCATTCCTTCTGATCTTCGGGCTGGGGCATCCCAAGCAGGATCCCGTCGACCCCTCCAAAAGCGCCAAATTGCACAGCCGCCTCCAGTGCGACGGCTATGGAGCGCCCGAAGACCTGGTTCGGTTCCAAGTGATTTATTCGCCGGGTGCCTGGGCGCGCGAATTCGTCCTGAGCCGCTATCAGGATGAAAAGTGCGAAGTGGATGTGAAGGGGAAGTGCCTGCATCGGGAAAAAGCCGGCTGGCGCGATGTGTGGTCCACCGCCAATGTACAGCCATCCGCCCACGCCATGCTGCCCCTGAGCTCCTGCTATACGTGGGGGTCCACCGAAGTCGCCCAATATATCCTGAGCGGCTGGTACCAGGAAGGCGCGGCCGATCCCAAGCTCCCCTGGCGCCAGGCCACCGTCAAGCAAGTCTCCACCGTCCCGGAAGTTTACGAATTTGCCGATCCCAAAGGCGGCACGGCCCGTTTGGAAGTAACGCGCTGAAGTAGGGCGAATGCCTCCGCGCGCGATGCCCTTGTCCGCGCCACGAATCCCTGATCCCCAACCCCCAAGCCGCCCCAATCGACAAACCGCCTCGACCTGTATACAATCAGGTGAGTCACGCTCTAATACCTGGCCCGGCTTGATCGCCGGGGCCTCAACCATAGGAAGGTTCAATGGAAAAAATCCTCCGAATGGCCAGCCCTATCTGGCTGTTCCCCGTGCTGCTCACGCTCGGCCATGCACCGGCTTTCGGCCAAGTCAATCTCGCCGGCGTGTGGAACAATCTGCAAATACTCCACGAAGATGAGCCCGAACGCCTTCCTGGGCCCGAACTCGGCGATTATCTCGGTGTCCCCATCAATGCCGCCGCGCGCTATCGCGCCGATGCCTGGGATGCATCGCTCATCACGCTCCCCGAATACCAGTGCCGCGTTCACCCGTCCGATTACTCCCCCAGTTTCGCGAGCATTCGAATGTGGGACGAGTACGACAAGGATACGCAGCAGCTCATCGCCATTCACATCCATCACTTCGCCTGGAACACTGAGCGCACCATCTGGATGGATGGCCGTCCGCATCCTCCCGAATATGCGCTGCACACCGCCATGGGCTTTTCCACCGGCAAATGGGAGGGCGATGTCCTGGCTGTCTACACCACGCACTTAAAAGAAGGCTGGATTCGCCGCAATGGACTACCTCGCAGCGATCGTGCCACGTTTACCGAACATTTCATCCGCCATGGCGATAACCTCACGCTCATGACCGTAATCCGCGATCCCGCTTATCTCACCGAGCCTATGATTCGGACCCGTGACTACGTCTATGAAATCGGCGGCCAGATTGCACCCTATCCTTGTGAGAGCGTTGAAGAAGTCATCCGTCCCAAAGGTAAAATCCCGCATCACCTGCCCGGCACGAATACGTTCCTCGGCGAGTTTCCGGCCGCCCACGGAATCCCACCCGAAGCCGCGCGCGGTGGCGCCGACACCATATATCCCGAATATCAAGACAAGATCCGCACGGCCACTCCGGCGGCGAAGGCGGACGCAAAATGAAAAGCCGAACTCTCTTGTCGTTAACCGCCGGCCTGTTGGCAGCCGCCAGCCTGGCCTCCGCGCAAGCTCAAGATTCCGAAGTCCATGTTTGGCCGGTGCAAGGCAACATCTACATGATTGTCGGCGCGGGCGGTAACATCACCGTCCAAACCGGCAAAGATGGCGTGCTGGTGGTGGATACTGGACTGGCTCCGATGGCCGACAAGGTTCTTGCCGCCATCAAAACGCTCTCCAACGGACCGATCCGGTACATCATCAACACGCATTATCATGCGGATCATACTGGCGGTAACGAGAAGATCCGCTTGGCCGGTAGCACCATCGTCGGCGCCAATGTCACGGGCGATATCAAAGACGCTGGCGTAGGCGCTGCCATTCTTTCGCACATCAACGTTTTGAATCGGATGAGTGCGCCCACCGGTCAGCAAGCGCCGTCACCAGAGGGTGGCTGGCCCACCAGCACGTTCTTGAGCGATCAAAAGAAGCTCTACTTCAATGGCGAAGGCATCGACATCCTCCATCAGCCCGCAGCCCATACCGACGGCGATAGCATCGTGTTCTTCCGCCGCTCCGATGTCATCAGCACCGGCGACATCTTCACCACAACCAATTACCCCATCATCGATCTCGCTGCCGGCGGCAGCATCCAGGGCACCATCGATGCGCTGCAGAAGATTGTCGACATGATCATCCCTGTTTACGGCCAGGAAGGCGGCACCATGATTGTCCCCGGCCACGGCCGCTTGTGCGATTTCGGCGACGTGCTGAATTTCCGCGAAATGACCATCATCATTCGCGATCGCGTTCAGGACATGATCAAGAAAGGCATGACGCTGGAACAAGTGAAGGCTGCCCGGCCAACGCAGGATTACGATCCCCTTTACGGATCCAGCACCGGTTTCTGGACCACCGACAAATTCGTCGAAGCAGTTTACAAAAGCCTAAAAGGTGAGAAATGAAAATCCACGCTTTAGCGATCCTGGCCATTGCACCCGCTCTGTTCGCGCAATTTCCCGGTGGACCGCCTCCCGGTCCGCCCAAGCCCGCCAAAGAAGTCGCGCCGATCGATCTCACCGGCTACTGGGTCGCCATCGTCACCGAAGACTGGCGCTTCCGCATGATCGCCGCGCCCAAGGGCGATTTCGCGGGAGTGCCCTTGAATCCAGCAGGCCAGAAGGTCGCCAAGGAATGGGATCCGGCCAAGGACGAAGCCGCCGGCAATCAGTGCAAGGCTTACGGCGCGGCTGGTTTGATGCGCATACCCACGCGCCTGCACATCACCTGGCAGGACGACAACACTCTCAAGATCGAAACGGACGCCGGCACGCAAACACGTCTCCTGCACTTCGGCCCTCCCCAACCACCCAGCGGTCCGCCGACCCTGCAAGGTTATTCGGCGGCTGAATGGCACGGATCGTTTGGTGGCGTCGGTTATTTCGGAGCGGCCTTCGATCCCACCAAGGGCGGTTCGCTCGAAGTGAACACCAGCCATCTCGCACCCGGTTATCTGCGCCGTAACGGAGTGCCGTACAGCGATAAGACTACGGTCCAGGAATTTTACGACGTGATCCGCGAGCCCGAAGCCAACTGGATCGTGGTGAAGACCATCGTCTCCGATCCGACGTATCTGTTCCGCACCATGATCACCAGCACGCACTTCCGCAAGCAGCCCGATGCAACGGGTTGGAAGCCGTCCGCCTGTTACGACCGATAGTTGCTACGGAATCATCCATCTCTCGCCGGGTTCAAAAACTTTGAACCCTATCGAGGGCCGGAACCCCAGCATGTGATCCACAAAGCGGCCCGCGTCGGCGCTTTGATCGGCAAACGTTCCGTAGTGCATCGGAATCAGCCAGCGCGCGCGGATGTCCTCGGCCAGTTGGGCGGCCTGCGCGATGTCGAAGTTGCCCGCGCCTTCGATGGGAAGCAGCGCGGCGGTGACGTTGTACGGCCTCAGCCGTCCCACAATGCCTTCGTACCATTGGCAGCCGCCCGCGTGATAAATCGTCCAGGAGCCAAAACGGATCAGATAGCCGAGATGCGGATAGCCGCCGAGCGGTGTCCAGTTTAATTCGGGATGCGCGGATGGCACGGAGTACACTCTCCCGTATGGCCCGTTCTTGAAATACTCCACGCGCAAGTCGGCGTCGGTTGTCGTCATGCGATCCAGAGGAATGCCAATGGAACAAGCATGTTCCGCGGTGCTCTTCGGCAACACCACCTTCGCGCGCGGCGAAGCCTTCAGGATGTCTGGTAACGCGCCTGGGTCCATGTGCGATGCGTGCGTATGGGTGCACAGGACCATGTCGGCATTGGTTATTTCTTCGGCGGCGAGAGGCGCAGCCAGGGTCCGCGTTCGGCCATCGGGTGTAGAAAGACAGGGGTCCACGTAGAAGACGATGCCCTGGTACTTCACCGCGAAACCGCAATGCCCCAGCCACCACAGCGCGGGCGAATCGCCTTCGGTGGCGTCGATTTCGCGAATCAAGTCGCTCGTCACCTGGTTGCTGCTCTCTCCAGCCGATCGCGTATCGCCGACCACTCGTCGCCCGCAGGCGGCTGCTCGATGGCGATCCAGTCCCAGCCTTGGGCGTCCGCTGCGTGCAAGCTTTCATACAGCACCGCGGCGTACTCGTGCGGATCGGTGGGCATCTGAATGCAGATTCCTCGGCCGGGCATTGAAAACTGGGGAAGTTTTCCAGGCTCGATTAAAATCAGCGGGGTCTTCGGGCTGTAGTGGCGGCGATGAAGTCCCGGCGAGGCATGGGCGCCTTCCTTCATCGGTCCTAGCTCCTGGATCGGTCCAATCACCGCTTCGATCTCCTGGCGCGTTATCATGCCCGGCCTCAACAATACAGCATTAGAATCCGCGAGCGACAAGACAGTAGATTCAATTCCTACGGTCGTTCGTCCGCCATCCAGCACCATTGCGACACGGTCGCCCAAGCTATCGCGCACGTGTTGCGCCGTAGTCGGCGAAAGTTCCGTGAAGAGATTAGCGCTCGGCGCGGCAATAGGAACTCCAGCCTCGCCAATCAGCGCCAGCGCGATGGGATTCGCGGGCATTCGAACTCCCACCGTGTCCAATCCGGCCGTCAACCGATCGGGCACGTGCGGCTGTTTTGGCAAAACCAATGTCAACGGCCCCGGCCAAAACTTCCGAGCCAGTTTCTCGGCGCGCTCCGGCCATTCGCGCACCAAGCCACGCGCCATTTCGATGGAACTCACGTGAACGATGAGCGGACTCGACGGCGGCCGGCCCTTCGCGGCATAGATTTTGTCGATCGCCAACGGATCGAGCGCATTGGCCCCCAGCCCATACACCGTCTCAGTAGGAAACGCCACCAGTTCGCCCTCGCGGATTAACTCCGCCGCACGGGCAACCTCACTCAGGCAGATCCTCTTTCCCGTCGCCCGCAATCTTCCCCGTATGCTTGAAAACCAGGAATGCGTGCATCATGCGATCCAGGTCGCCGTCTAAAACCCGATCCACGTCGCCGATGGAAAGCTTAGTGCGATGATCCTTCACCATGCGATAGGGAGCCAGCACATAGCTGCGGATCTGGCTGCCGAAATTGATCTCGAGCTTCGCGTCTTCCACTTTCTTGTTCGCTGCCTGCTTCTTCTCCATCTCGTATTCATACAGCCGTGCGCGCATTTGCTTCATCGCACTGGCCCGGTTTTTGTGCTGCGATCGCTCGTTCTGGCACTGCACCACCAGGCCCGTGGGAATGTGCGTCATGCGCACGGCCGATTCGGTCCGGTTCACGTGCTGGCCGCCGGCTCCAGACGCCCGAAACACATCCACGCGCAGATCCTCCGGCTTGATATCGATATTAATTTCGTCGTCGATCAGCGGATAGACAAACACCGACGCAAACGAAGTATGACGTCGCGCGTTTGCATCGAACGGTGAGATCCGCACCAGGCGGTGTACGCCAATCTCCGATTGCAGCAACCCGTACGCGTTTTCGCCTTCGATCTCGAGCGTGGCCGATTTAATGCCCGCGCCTTCGCCTTCCAGACGATCCGTCACAACGGCTTGCATGTTGTGCCGCTCCGCCCAGCGCAAATACATACGGAGCAGCATCTCGGCCCAGTCCTGGCTTTCGGTACCGCCCGCCCCCGGATGGATCGCCATGATGGCGCTCTTCCCATCGTTGGGGCCGTTCAGCAGCATCCCGGTTTCGAGCACTTCCAAACGCTCGGAAAAGTGCTGGATCTCCCGGTCCAGGTCGGCGCCGACGTTTTCGCCTTCGCGGCCCAGTTCAAACAGGGTGTCCAGATCCGATGTCAGGCGCGCCACCTCGGCTTCGTCCGCAATGGCCTGCTCCAGGCGCTTGCGCTCCTGCATGGTTTTCTGACTTTTTTCCGGGGCCTGATTCCAGAAATCGGAATCCGAGATCTGCTGTTCGATCTTCGCTAACTGCAGCTTCTTGTTGGAGGAGTCAAAGATAGCTCCGCACAGCGTCAGCTTGCTGGCGGAGCGAAGCGTACTCTCTTTCGTGTTCTTCGAGGGTCATAGAATCTTCATATTACCAGGGGCGTCAACTCCAGCAACTGGCCTCGCTTTCCGACGTTCCAGCCCTCGGTGCGGCCCAGGGTGGCGTGCTGTCCGGCGGCTTCGTGGATGTGCCCGCAATAAAAATACCTCGGCTGCTCCCGTTCGATAAATTCGCGGATCGCGTCACTGCCGAAGTGCTTGCCTTCAGCCGCGCGATCGAGCACGGTGCCCTTCGGTGGGGTGTGGCAAATCAAAACCAAGGGATCCAGTCCCGTGAATCGGTTGAGCCGCTCCCTCAATTCCTGCTCGCTGTACTCGCCCGGTGTGTCGAAGGGCGTCGGGTTCGAGTAGCCGAGTCCCGCCACGTGGTAGCCGGCAATCTCCATCCTCCGCCCGTGAAAATCGTGAAAGCCAAACTCTAGGCAGAAGCGAGCGATATCGGCCTCGGATTCATGGTTGCCCGGCAGCACATACATTCGTTCCGCGCGCTTCTTCAAGATCGGCCCCATGGCATCCAATCCCCGTCCAAAATTCGCCAGATCTCCGGCGGCGAAGTAGTAATCCGCTTCGATGGCCATCAGCTTTTCCAGCGCCGCCTTGTCGCCGTGAATGTCGGAGAAGATCAGCAGTTTCACTCCACTGAGAGTAACAAGGCCGCGCAGCGCTGTTCAGGAAACCGTTTCGCGGCAGCCGGGTCTAGTAGTCGGGACTTCCTGTGATTGTCGACGAAAACGGCAACACCATCACCGACGCGCCGGCCATGCCGCAGCTCACCGAGCGGTAGGAACAAGAGGCCGAAGACCGCACCAATGTCAGCGCGCTGGTGGTACACGAAGCCATTCGCAAAGACGGCGACGAAGAGTTGCGCCGGCCCATATCGGCGCTGGCGTGGTCCGGGCTTGCCGCCGGACTTTCGATGGGCTTCTCACTTGTCGCCGAAGCATTGTTCCGCACGTACTCACCCGCCGTTCTGTGGCGTCCATTGATCACCAATCTAGGTTATCCGCTGGGCTTTCTGATCGCGATCGTGGGACGGCAGCAGCTTTTCACCGAGAACACGCTGACCGCCATCATCCCGCTGCTGGCCCGCCGCAATCTCGCCACCTTCTGGCAAGTGCTGCGCTTGTGGAGCGTGGTTCTTGTAGCGAACATCACGGGTGCTCATATTTTCGCCTGGGTGATTGGCAACACGCCGGTATTGCATCCGAAGTTTCATCTAGCCTTGGGGCAACTCGCCACGGAAGCAGCCGACGTTTCGTTTGGCAACGCTATCCTGCGCGGCATCTTCGCCGGATGGCTGATCGCGATGGTGGTTTGGATGCTCGCCGCCACGGATTCCAACAGGATTCCGATCATCATACTGATGACTTACATAGTCGGCCTGGCCGGGCTCACGCATATCGTGGCCGGATCGGTGGAAGTGCTGTTTCTAGTGATGACCGGCGCGAAAACCTGGCTGTCGTTCGCAGGCGGCTATATGGTTCCCACCTTGATCGGGAACGTGCTGGGCGGCGTCGCGCTGGTCTCGGCGCTGAATCATGCGCAGGTGATCGCAGGATCGCCGCCCGGCACAAGAGCGTAAGTCGATCAGAACCGCAGGTGCATCGAGAACTGCATGAATCGCGAGCTGCCTAACGTGTGCTGAATGATCCCCAAGCTGCCCACCGGCGGAATCGAAGGCGGACCGCTGAAGTTCGGGAAGAACGTTACGTTATTGTTCGGTGTGTCGAAATCCGGGTGATTGAAGATGTTGAACGCATCAACGTTAAAGCGCAAACGGAAACGCTCGTTCAGCGCAAATTCTTTCCCCAAGGACATATCGAAGCGCACTTGGAATGGACCCCGGAAGATGTTCCGTCCGGAGTCGCCATAGAGCGATTCATAATAGTCGCATCCGGTAGCATCGCAAGGCGGCACGCCGTTGGTTCCCGGGGCGACGAACTGCGGAGCGAATGCGTTGACATCCAAGACCGGCTTGCCCGCATTCACGCCCGTGGTGCCTTGCAATTGGGCCTGTTGCACGGTAACGCCGGGTTTAAGAGGGACAATTGGATTGCCAATGTAGTTGGACGTACCAAAATACAAGCTCCCCACCGAACCGGAAAAATCGTAGATGCTATATGGCTGCCCGCTCTGCGCCACCGTTTGTCCGCCGATGGTCCAGCTGTTGACCGCTGCGCCCAGCGCCTTGTTCGAGGTCACTTTCGGGATGGTGTAGCTGTAGTTGATCAGAAACACATGGGTCTGGTCGAAATCAGACGACGCGTAGCTTTGCTTGGGCTGCAAAGGATTGTTGCCGGTGAAGAACAGTCCCAAGCCGCTTTGTTCGTCCAGTGCGTGCGACCAGGTATAAGACGCGGTGAATTGCAGTCCATTCGAGAGGCGTTTGCGCGCCTGCAATTGAAGCGCGTTGTAATTGGAAATTCCCTCGGCCTTGAACAGCACCGAATTCATGTCGTACCCGATGTAGGGCACACGAACCGGAGCATTTCCTGCATACTCACCAGTGGAAATCGGTTCCAGGTCGAGGTTGTAGTTCGGGCTCACGCCGCCGTAGGAATAGATCTGGCCGTTAATCGGATTCTGCGGCGTGGCTATACCGGGCTGGTTAAACGCGATCGGCAGAATCTCATGTACGCCATGGTTGCCTACGTAACCGGCCGTGAACAGCCAGTCGTTCGCAGCTTGGTATTGAAGATCGAACGTCCAGTTCTCCGTATAGGGGAGCTTGTTGTTGATGTCATAGCCGCCGAACAGGAACGGGCCGAATCCATTGCCCGTGGGATAGTTTCCGTTAATGGTCTGCGAGAGATTTGGAAGCAGAGCCTGGAAGGAGGCTGCCGTACCGGACGGTTGGGGCGGTGCGGCAGTGCCAAATGGCGTGGAGAACGTGGCGCCCGATTGGGCCACGATGGGCTGAACGAAAGGGGGTTCGAGAGTCACGCCGAACGGTCCGTTGAAACCGCCGCCTGCGCTGGGCGATAGATAGCTGAAGAATTCGCCGCGGTCATAGTAGATGCCGAATCCAGTGCGAACGGTCAGCTTCGGAAGCGGATTCCAAGCTATGCCGATGCGCGGCGCAAAGCCCCACTGATGGTTCTTCATCAGCGAGTCGCTCGCGCCGGGCGTGGCGGCGGTGGGATTGTTGCCGGCAATTTCCAGTCCCGAATTCGTGATGGTATCGGTGGCCGCGTTGTAGGCATACTGATTGCCGTTAAACGCCGTCAGTCTGCCGTACTTTTCGGACAAAGGTCCGTCGAAATCCCAGCGCAGACCGAGCGTAACAGTCAGATTGCTGCGCATTTTGTAGTTGTCGTTGACAAACGCACCCGCCGTGTCGGAGCGGTAGTAGCGATTCGCCGAGCCGATGATTGCATCGCTAGCCACGCCCGGTTTCACATTACCTTCCACGAAGGTTTGAAAGGTGGAGAAGTCGATCACGTCCGTGTTTGTGTTGTGGTTGATGATATTGAGCTGGGTGTGATCCCACAACATGCCGAAGGAAAGCGTGTGGCGTCCCTTCACCCAATGCAATGTGGTTCCATATTCCCACTGGTTTTGGTACATGCCGGCATTACCGAAGCTAGCGTCGCCGCCGAACTGCAGCTTGTTGGCGATGGTGGGGTCTGCCTCGGTGATCTCAATTTGAGGGAACACGTTCGAACCGAGCAGGTTCATCCCAAACTGGCTCGGAGTGTACGCCTGGGTACTGCTGGCGAAAGCCCGCAAGCGCGTGAATCCCACGCGCTGCTCCCAAGTTAAGTTGGGACTCAGAACCACCGTATTGTTGATGGATCCCACTTGGCTGCCGGCCGCAAGTTCCTGCGGAAATCCCAGCAGCGACCCACTAGATCCGAACGGACTGGACGTGGGATTATCTTGAACGTAGTATTTGAAACCAATGCGATCCTTCTCGCTCACGACATAATCGACGTTGGCGATTCCTTGATCGACGTTCGCGTGTGCGTTGGCTCCTTGCAGCACTTGATCGTAGCCAAGAAAAGTGGCCAACGTGGGATCGGTGATCTGCGGAGAGGGAATGAAATATTGACCGTTAGGGGCCTTGGCGTTGAGAAGGGCAGCCGCTACCGGGCTGATCTGGCTGGCGGCGATAGTTGTGCCGTAAGCGCCCTGGATGGCGTTGATGATGCCTTGTGCGCTGCGGTCGTTGGTGAGCGTCAGCGGAACAGTGTTCTCACTGGTGGCGTCGGCCGCATCGGCGATCCGGACGCCTTGGTAGGAGAGAAAGTAGAACAGTTTGTCCTTCTTGATGGGACCGCCCAGGGTAGCGCCGTATTGATGGCGATTTAAGAATGGCACCTTCTGCGTGATGGCGGGATCGTTGTTGTAGAAGAACGGCGCGGCGTTAAAAATGTTGCTTTGGTACTTTTCGTAAACTTCGCCATGCAGTTCGTTACCGCCCGATTTGGTGAGGATGCTGATGTGCGCGCCGCTGTTGGCGCCCTGCGTGGCGTCGTACATGGCGGAGTTGACGGCCACCTCCTGGATCGCCTCTGGAGGCGGAGTGGGCAGCGACTGTCCAATGGCTGAATACACCGAAGTACTGGTCTGAATTTCGCCGCCCGCTCCAAACCTCTCTCCAGTGTTCAAGATAAAGCGGTTCTCGCCTACCCCGCTCGCGGAGTTTCCATTAAACATGTTGTTGGTACTGATGCCATTGACCGAAAAGCTATTGCTGGTGTCGCGCTGGCCGTTCGCGAAGATCGCTTGATTGCCCAGTCCCGCGTTGGTGCCCGCGCCTGCCAGAAAGTCCGCGTGAACGCCGGGGCTCATGATGGCGAGTTGCGTGAAGCTTCCGGTGCCGAGGGGAGTCTGCTCGATGGTGGCTTGTTCCACTACATAGCCCGTGGTGGCGTCCACCTGGTTCATCAGCGGCGTACCAAGCACGTCCACCTTGGTAGCAACGGTTCCCACTTTGAGATCGGCGTCCACCGTGGTGGTGCGATCGCCATTGACCAACACCTCGGTGTGGCGCTCGGCGTCGAACCCTTCTTTAGTAAAAGTGAGTTCATAGGTCCCCGCCGGGAGGTTCGAAATTGAATAAGATCCGGTGGACGCGGACCGCGCGGTGATCGTCAGATTGGTGGCGACGTTGCGCGCCGTAGCGGTGACGGCTTCGACCGAGGCTCCCGAGGCGTCCCGCACGGTTCCCGTGATGGTGCCGAAAATCTGTTGAGCGCGGGATGGCACATGTATGGCAACGGTCAACGCCAGAAGAGCGGCGGCCATGAAGGTTGGTCGTAGAAAGCGCAGGCAGCTGGTCATATAGAATCCTCCTCGTAGAATTCCACCGCGCGGACAGCTTGCGCGGCAGTTACTGATCGCAAACGGAAAATTGGCTACAAGGGAAGCGTGTTCCCGAGACGTCCAGCTGTTTGTAGCCATCGGCACGCATACGAGGCGCTGGCATTGAGAGACACCCTCAGCACGATCGAGTAATGTCTTTAGATAGCACGAACAAATTGCAGGTTGATGAACCTGATCTGATTCCTACAAGGATAGCCCAATTCTCGACAGCGGGGAATCTCGTGCGCGACTTTTTTGGCATCCTCACGGTGGTGTGCGGTATGGTGGGCAGGAGGTTCAGGAAGAGATGAAAAAACTCTTGGGGATGTTACTTACGGGGCTAACTTTCGTAACACTGGCAAGCATGGCCCAGGCGCAGTTTGGGCCGCCGGGCGGCCGCTACAGGCCGGAATCGGTTTCCGCCCTGATTGACCGCGTCCATGTAGATCTCAACCGCGGCTACGGGGTATGGCATCTCAGGCATGGCGATCGCGACCGGCTGACGCGCGCCGAACGCCAGCTTCGGGATTTCGCCAGGCATTGGCGCGACGGCAGATTCGACAAGGGTAATCTGGACGGCGCTATTGGGGCCATTCAGCGTGTGCTGGATGACAACCATTTGCGGGGCGGCGAGCGGGACGCGCTGTGGAACGATTTAGGGGAGTTACGTCGAATGCGGGAGGCGTACGAGCGCCACGAGATCGGATATCGCTAGGCGAGGCCGGAAGCGGACTTGTTCGGCTCCCACAGGACCTCGGGAACACCCAGCGTGTGATTCACCCAGCGGCTCCAGACGAAGAAGGCGTCGCTCAGTCGATTCAAATATTGGATGGTTTCCGCAGGGATTTGTTCTTCGCGCCCCAGGCGCACCGCCAGCCGCTCGGCACGCCGGCAAATGGTACGGCAGACGTGCAGCTCGGTGTTCAATCGCGTTCCGCCGGGGAGTACGAAGGAGCGCAGCGGCGCGAGATCGGCGTTCATGCGGTCTATCTCGATTTCCAGCTGGTGGATTTCCGCTGCGGTGATGCGAGCTTGCTTCGGATGCACGTCTTCGGGCTGGGTGGCCAGAATGGAGCCGAGGTTGAACAACTCGTGCTGTACCCGCCGCAAAATCGGCGCTAGCAGGGGGACCTGCTCATTGGCGGCGATGGTGGCCATCCCGACGAAAGCGTTCAGTTCGTCGATCGTCCCATAGCAGTCAATACGCGCAGCGTCTTTCGGAACGCGCTGTCCGCCCGCCAAGTGGGTTTGGCCTTGATCGCCGGTCTTGGTGTAGATGCGGTTCAGCGCCAAGCGCGGTTCGTCGAACTTTGGTTGGTCCCGCTCTGTATTGGGCACGGATGGCTCCCCGGTTCCCATTGTCTGCCCCTGGCAACTATTTGTTCAAGTTTCCCGACGAGGCTGCCGATAAGGTACTGAAGACAAGATATGCCCGCGGAGACCCCGGTGGAGACCATTGACAGCGAAGCTCGGCTGAACCGCTTTAACCGCCTGATGCAGGAGCTGATCCGTGGCAATATGAACCGTAACACGTTCCAGCCCTGGGAGATAGAGATCCTGCTGGATATCGAGGCGTGCCAAGTCCGCGAACCCGTTAAGCGCGAAACCTTGCGCCGCTACCAAAAGGCAGTGCAACGAGCCATGGAAAAAGGCGCTCCTAAGCCCCTTCGTCTCTCCGAGTATCTCAGTGGAAAGAAAGGTGCGGTCAGCCCACCCACATCGACACCTGCTACCTCGCCCGAGCACGTGGGGTAACATCCCCTAAGAACCAGTCCTTGTACCCTTTGCTGTCCTACGGTCTTGCTATTCTAAGAGCAATGAGTGCAAGCGGAACTACCGGCCGGACAGTTTTTTGCGTCAAGTTCCAGAAGGAAATGCCGGGACTCGACGAAGCCCCTTTCGACAATCATCCGCTCGGACAGCGCATCTATGAGAATGTATCCAAGGAAGCCTGGAAGATGTGGCTGGAG
>JBEKRO010000053.1:0-82028 GCA_049518655.1 Bryobacteraceae bacterium
CGCGCGCTACATGACCAGGAATGACATCGAGTTCCGGCTTTACCGCAAGTTCGAAACCGGATCCACCATCAAGTTCGATACTCCCGATCCGCTGCCCGACGATCAGACCAAGGAGAAATAATTCCATGAATCCCTATGCCAGCCATATAGGCGACCGAGCACCGTTGGATGTAATCTCAGAGACGCCGCGCCGGCTGGCGCAATTGGTGGAGACGATCGGACCGGAACGTTTGGAAATTTCCCCCGCGCCCGGCAAGTGGAGCGCTCGCGATATCCTCTCACATCTGGCAGATTCCGAAATCGTGTTTTCTTTCCGCCTCAAGCAAACCCTGGCCCAGGATCATCACGTCATCCAGCCCTTCGATCAGGATCTGTGGGCGAAAAGCTACCCTGCGTGCGATGCGCGGCTCGCGCTGGCTGCTCTATCTGCCGTGCGCGCCTGGAACTTGGCGCTGATTCGCTCCGTGAAGCCAGCCGACCTGTCCAAACCAGTTACGCATCCCGAGCGGGGCACCATGACGTTTCAGACCATCGTAGAAACCATGGCGGGACACGACCGAAATCACATCAAACAGATGGAAGCCATCGCCTGACAGGCGGCCGGGGCCGGCTAGTGGCGGTTCAGCCAAGGCTTCCGAAATGTCAGGACGAAGCGGCCACGGCGCGTTGCACGATCGCTTCGGCGCGCTGCCAGTCTTCTTCGGCCGTTCCGGAGGGCCGCCCAGCGCTCTCCCAGAGAAGTTCCGCGATGGCTGGCACGTCTGCACGATGGTCCTGGCCGGCGAAGCTCCGCTGGTGATCCTTTGCCGCCGGCAACAACGACCGCACAAAGGCATCGCGTGCGTCGTTATACGTCAGGTGGGCCTTCTCCAGCTCCAGTAGAGCGGTTTCAAAGGCCTTTCGATCGCCTGTGGGGTGCTCCGTCAGCAATTGCACGCGCTGCGCTTTTCGGGAGAAATCCTCGAAAGCGGACCGATACGCAACTTCAAACGAGGCCACTGTCACCATGGCTGGTTAGACGAAGAAAACCGCGAAAAGGTTCGAATTTGTCTTAGACGAATGTTTCTTAATACCGTACGGGAGAGAGCGTGCTCGAGATTCCCCCGAGTCAGTTTTCAAGCTCCACGAATGGTTTGCCCCGAAGCTTGTAGTCGGTATCCTTCAAGTTGGGGTTTAATTCTACCTTGTCAAAGCGTACTTCGATGCCTTGTTGCTGCCCTTCGGGCTTGATGAGCATGGTCTTCGGGTAGAAGGCGTTGCCGTTCTGAACGTAGTCGGAGTAGGTGATCAAGGCCGAGCCAATACCGGCATCGGTCGCGATCTTCACTCGCTGCGGGCGCAAATCCGCGTCTAGGCCGATGGAGATTCTCTCGGTTCCGGATTCGGCGACGATCGAGAAATCCTCGCCGGGGACTGGGTCGGGATGATTCGCCACCAGCTTGTAATTGGGACCCTGGACGCGCGCCATCAAAGCGGGCAATTGATCGTCGCGAATCAATCCGAAGTCGGTGGGCAGTTGCAGCGCTTCATCGCCCTTCAGATTTTTGCTGGCCTTGAACTCGCTTCCTTCAAACATCACTTCATGCAGGATGCGGCCGGCTTTGGCCTGAAACAGCGCGCGATCCGTTCGATTCCGCATCAGCAGCGTCCATCGAACGCTGGTTCCGTCGTGTCCCCACAGCGTGGTGCTGCCGGTAGCTTGCACCGACGCCAGGGTCTTGAGCCCGTCTTCGCCTCCCAGAGCCCGCATCATTTTCTGAAACAGCTCTTTCCCGAAAGCTTCGCGCGCGGCATGATCCAGATCGAGCGTGGCGGCAATCGAAGCGCTCTTGGCCGGCTCCACTACCACCGTGCTCTGGTGCGAGATGAATCCTTCCTTCTCAAAATCGACCACCCAATTGCCGGGCGTCAGTCCCGCCACTTCCAGCTTTCCGCCCGCGGTTGGCCCGAGCGCGGTTCCGTTCAGCCTCACTTGGCATTCGGCCGGCGCGCAGGTGAGACTCAGCATGCCTTTGGCCACGGGCTTCGGAGCAACCGGGGCTGGAGCAACCGGTTTTGCCTTGCTCTTGATAAGGTCCAGAATGTCATCGGGAGCTCCCGACGAATCGAGCTTGGAAAGAGCGTCGGAGGAAAGCGTAAATGCGATCCCCCGGCTCTCGATGGCCTCTTTGCGGCGATGCAGCGGGATGGCATCCTGTTTCAGCAACAGGAGCACCTGGTCGAGAGTGAAGGGCTCGCCGTTCAGGAACGGGTCCAGCGATTTCTTCCCGTGTGCCGGCTTTTGATCGTTGGGCGCGGTAAATCCTGGAACAGCCGTGAGCCCGAGCACGGCCGCCCAAACGGTGGAATGAATCAGACGTCTCATAAGATTCTTACTTCAAAGCTGCTTCCGCGGCTTGCGCGGCGCGAATTTTCTTCCGCCAGCCACGCGCATCTTCGTTGGTGGGATTATTGGCCAAAACCTGGTCGACAAGCGCCAGCGCCGGTCCATATCTACCGGACTCCCAGAGCGAGCGCACCGGTCCATTCAAAGTCTGCTTCGCCGAAAACTCGGGGTTGCCTAGATCGTCGGGTCCGGACTCGCCTGGCTTCGGGGCTCGTGCTTCGGGGAGCACGGCGGCTGGCGGAGCTGGCGGCTGCTTCACAGGGACGATGGCTTTCGTCTCAACGTCGGCGGTGTGGCTTCTGTTCTGCGACGCCCGTAGATTCTGCCGCGATATCAGGGAACCAACGATACCAGCCGCCAGGATGAGGCCGGCAACCGCGATGAGGACGCTCTTCGTCATCCTGCTGGCCTTCGGCGCGACGGGCTCGGGTAGAGGAGCGGCCGGTTGCAGAAAAGACTGTGGGGGCTGATAGGACGGCGGTGTTGGAGGATGATATAGGGACGCCGGCGCGGCGGGTTGCTTCGGAGGAATCGCATTGGCGCTCGGCGGACCCGATGCGGCGTACGAACGCGCGCTCCACGGACGCGGTGGGGGTTCGGCATCTTGCGGTCTCTCGCGGACCCGCGGCGCCGCCACCGGCACCTGCAGCGCGGGTGCGTCCTGCGGCGCGACTTGCTCTAACGCGACCTGCTCCGGCGCTACTTGCGGCAACGCCACTTCCTGCCGTGCTGCTTCTTGCCGCGCTACTTCTTGCAAAGCAGGCGTCTCGAATGCAGTTGCCGGCGCCGGTTGAGGAATAAACGGCTGCGCGGCCAACACGGGTGGAACCGGATTGGGTATTGGCTCACTCGACGATGATTCCACCGCGGCCGCAGGTTCCGCAGCGGGCGTGAGAAGCACGGGGGTGGAAGCGGCTCGCCTCAGTTGCTGCGCGGCGAGGTACAGGCCCGATGCAAACTCTTCGGCGGTCTGCAAACGCTGCTCCGGATCTTTCTTTAGGGCGCGCGCCAGCAGTTGTTCCAGCTCTTCGGGAACCTGTGCGTCCAACTGCCGTAGTGGCGCTGGCTCACTGTGCACGATCTCTCGGGCTATCACACCGGGATCGGCCGAAAATGGATACTTTCCCGAAGCGAATTCATAAAGCATCAGGCCCAGGGCGAAGATGTCGGAACGGGCGTCAAAGGACTGCCCCAACACTTGCTCCGGAGCCAGATAGTTGGCCACCAATGCCTGGGGACGGCTGCCGGCGTCCAGCAGCGCCGCAAGCCACTTGGCGATCCCAAAGTCCAGTATGCTGACGTCGCGCGCGGCGTCGACAAAGATGTTGCTCGGCTTCAGATTTCCGTGCGCGATCCCGCGCGAATGCGCGAACGCCAGTCCTTCGGCCACTTGCGCCATCACGGCCAGCTTTTGGCCCAGCGGCAGGTCTTGGTTCTGCTGCATGAACCGCCGCAGGTCCATCCCGGAGCGCCACTCGGTGGCGACGAAGATCCCGTCGTCCACTTCGCCGAGATCGTTGATCTTCGCGATATGCCGGTGAGTGAGTTCCGCGCAGGCAGCCAGGTGTCCGCAGAACTGTTCTTTCGACTCTGCGCTGAGGTTCGGAACGGTTTGCAGAATCTTCACGGCGAATTCCCGATTGCGAAAAGCGTCGCGAACTCGATAGGTTCTGCCCGTGGCGCTTCCGCCTAACTCTTCAATTACTTGATACTTGCCGATGGACTTCATTCAGAATCGCCCTTCCGGAAAGGGATGCACCGTGCAACATAGGCACACGTGGACTTCCGCTGGTACTTCGGCCTGCACTTACTAATAAGGATCGGACGACAGGGAGCGCCTCTACAGGCTACCTTAGGAGGTCAGTAGTTTTTAGGCGCGGTCTTCGGTGTTGGCTCTAGATGATTCGCCTTAGAACGAACTGCCGCGACCGGGTTTTTCGTACTCAGCGAAGACTAGGGGAACGAAGGCGCTATCGTTCGTCAGGCAATGGGCCGAAGTCCGGCGGCGGCCTGCGATGCCGGGTTGCTGCTTCGAAAGCCGAAGCAATGCGAAATAGTAATGCTTCGTCGAACGGGCGAGCGATGAAATCGACACCGACGGGCAAGCTGGCCTGCACGGGGCCGACTAAGCGCGTGCCATTGTTGGCGTCGCGCACGCGATCCCAGACCTCCGTCGTAAAACCCGCCGGCACGGTGATGGCGGGGAAACCCTGCTGGCCGATCAGCCACCAGCCAATCGGAGAGCGGCCATTCGCATTCGGTTCTCGCGGCGCGGTGAGCTTGCGTGGCGGGACGGTGGACATAGGGGATACGAGCGCGTCGAGCCGTTGTTCCTGCATGCACTGCAGAAAAAGATTTTGGAGGGCGAAGCGGGTCTGAAGGCGTGCCGACGTGTCCAACATCGTGGCGCGTTCCGCGGCTTGCCTGCCCTGTTTGCGATCGGGAAAATTAGGATCCTCGTAGAACCTCGCCTTCGCGATCAGGTCTGCGTTGGTCTTGATGTTGGCATCTCGACGTTCTCGCAGATACTTGTTCATCATGTATTTGTCTTCGCCCTGTACACCGAGTCCGTTGAGACTGCGCAGCGAAAGACTTTGGGGTACTCGCGAAGGATCGGCAAACATCTCCAGAAGCGTGGCGGTCTGATCGGATTGGGGCTGACCCAGGGCATCCACTGGGAACAGATCCCGATACTGGCGAGTAAACGCGGAGTTCAGAAGTTCCGGAGCATAACGTGCGATGCAGGTTTGGAACACTGCGCCCTCCGGACCCGGATCCACGATCGTCGCGCCGAGCTTGCGAAGGTCGTCGATGGCGCGCTCGACTATATCAATACTTTCCTCGTCAGCCTTGGAGAAGAGCTGCTTGGCCATGTACTCACGAATCACGCCTATCCGGACGCCATCCAGCCGCTGCGCCGAGGCGAAGCTGAGATAAGGCTGCGCGGGCTTGCGTCCGACGCTAAACACCGTCATCTCGTCCTCGGGGTCGTAGCCGGCGATAACGTCCAGGATCTTCGCCGCATCGGGCACGTTGCGGCAAATCGGACCTGTCCGCATGTTCAGGCCCGCTCCCATCATTCCTTTCCGGCTGACCAGTTCTTGCGAGGGCGCGAGCCCAACCAGGCTGTTGACGGATGCCGGCCATCGGATCGACACGACGGTTTCTTCGCCGATTGCGCAGGTGACCAGGTTTGCCGCTACCGATGCCGCCGAGCCGGCGCTCGACATGCCGGGTTCGCGCTCCGTGTCGTACGGATTGCAAAAGGTCCCGCCAAAGGAACTACGCGCGCCGTCGGTTGCATATTCGGCCAGGTTGGCCTTCGCCAGAATAATGGCTCCAGCAGCCCGCAGACGCTTGACGAACGTGGCATCCTCCGGAGGGCGGTCGTTGGCGTACTGCGCGTCGGCGCCCGATGTCGTGCGCAAGTCAAATGTGTCGTACTGGTCTTTGATCGCCATAACGACTCCCTGCAGAGGGCCAACCAGCCTGCCGGTTTGCTTGAATTCCCGATCCTGGGCAGCGGCGACTTCGAGCGCGTCGGGCATATTCGGATCGTTATCGACGGTGTCCGTCATGCTGCGCGCCTTGCGCTCATCGAAGCCCCATGCTTTGCGCGCCGGCGGTCGCAGGTTCAGGGTCGAGAGCGCGTTGATTTGCCTGGCGTGCGGAATGGTAGTAATCGGTCCAAGAATTCCCATCGGCTGGCTCACGCAACTGTTGTTGTAAGTCTTGATCCGCTTCAGGTACATATCGACCAGACCTACACTCGTGATCTGGTTGGCCATGATTGCGTGCTGGATATCACTAATACTGGCTTCCTGTAAATGAAACCTGGCCGGAACCGGCTGTTGCGCGCCAACGGTGACGCTCGCAGCAAGCAGGGCAGCCAGAATTGTGACAGCCTTCAGGCCGCGATTAAGAAATGGATCTTGGAACAATGGTTCTACTCCTTGCAATAAAGTCTCCTAGAATAGCTGATCTGAGCATGTCCGCACCCAAGAAAAGGGTCTGCCACTGAGTACGATGCAAGATCCAGCTTCTCTTTTTGCCCTGCGTCTGGGATCAAGTATAAGCTCGACGGAGGTCGGCTGAATCCGGATAACATCAGGGAGTTTGTGGACTGCAGACTGATTCGCCTTAGAAGCAGGCACACGAAGCTGGTAAACTGAAAAAAAGTCTCACCGCGCAGGGCGCGTAGCTCAGTTGGTTAGAGCGCCTGCTTCACACGCAGGAGGTCACAGGTTCGAGTCCTGTCGCGCCCACCATGAAAACACAAGACTTCTGAGTTTACCCAGCGATGCCAAGGGCGGCTACTTTAGTGGAATCTTTAGAAGGTGGATTCTGATCGCTGAGTTGCAGCGATTCCACAGCCTTGCGCATGGCATCCATCCGAACGTGCGAGTAGCGCTCCACCATCGCTTTACTCACGTGCCCCATGAGAGCCATGATGACGCCTTCGGGAACGCCGCTCTCCACCATCTTCGTATAGGCCGTGTGCCGTAGATCGTGGAAACGGATATCGATCACAGCGGCCTTCCGCGCACTTTCCCAGGCTGTCTTAATCGAGGTCACCGGGCGAGAGGGATCGACGGGCCGAACTCGATTACAGAACGGGAACACGTACCAGCCAGGCTCGACAGGGCCGAGCTTCTTGGCCAGCCAGGCCGCATGCCCGGCGAACGTGGCCGCGAGATCCGCGCTCATCGGGATCGTCCGCCCGGAACTCGCCCTGGTTTTGGACTTGCCGACAGTGAGAGTGTTGGAATCCAGATTCACCTGCCCCCATCGCATACTTCGGATCTCACCGGCCCGCATGCCAGTGAGCAGTGCGATACGGATGAATGGCACCAGCAACGGGCTTCGGCTGCGCGCGGCGCAATCCAGCAGCCGTTGCTCTTGTTTGGGCGACAAAGCTTGGCCCGCGTCCTTGGCTTCTTCCAGGCGTTTGAGTCCCGGCCATAGCAGCTTCCAGGGATGCCCGGCGGCGCGCGCTAGGCAATCGATCTCCATGTTCACCGTGCGATTGCCAGCGCCCTCTTTCAGACGCAGCGTCATGTAGCCGGACATGCGGGACTCATTGAGATCCGGGATGAGCAGCGCGCCCAAGACCCGCTCCACATGCTGCAATCGTTCCTTCACCCACACGATGGACTTGGCGCGGTGGTTAGGAGCATAGTGCTTCCGGTATGCCTCCAGAGCGACGCGCACGGTTCGGATTCGATGATCCGGCTTCTCCCTCTGGATTCCCGCATAGGCTTCCTCCAGCGTCCGCCGTCTGTTTTTCTCGGCTTCACCTGCGATGGTCTTCAGCTTTGACTTGCTCGATTCCTGGACGCGCTGCCCGGCGAACGTGAAGCTGTACCACCAGACGGCGGATTGCTTCAGCTCGCCGGTTTTCGGTTCGCGGTACGTCGGACGGTAGACAGACATGGCTAATTCACCGTGGGATCACTGGGCGGCCCAAGATAGCTCGGGTTCGGGTTCTGCGGATCTCCCGACTCGAAGCCAAACACGCTCCTAATCGCTTCAATGACGGCGCGATAGCAACCCTTTGCGTCAAGATCAGTCCGCGCGATCTTCATGGCATGCTGCACGGCGGGCATAGTCGCCAAGGCGATGGCGGCAGACGCACAGACGTTGCGGACGAATTCGGCGCGCTCGTGTTCGTTCTGTAGTTCTCCTGGGTCCAGTGCGCCAGCTTCGCTCAGATATTTGAGCTGCTTGGCAATCAGCCTGTTCGCTTCTTCCAACAATCGTTTCTCGTCATCGGTCATTTCTGGTTCAAACCCCTTTTTGGAGGCGCGGCGGCCCGATGGATCGGACACACGACGGCGCGTGTGTGATTTTGAGTTACTTCTTCGCGGCGGATTTCTCCGCCTTCTTTCGCTCGCGGGCTTTCTTCTGCCGCACCTTGACGGATGCAGCGGCGGCTTTCTTCGCGCGCGCCGTGCGCTGGGCCTTCGACATTTTCTTAGCAGCGGCACGCCCGCCCTTCGCGCCAACGGTCTTGAAGAATGCCAGCACTTCCGTCAGACTGGAGAACTTTTCCCCCACGCCGCCAGCATAGGCGTGGCGTTCACGTTCCCGCTCTTGATTTAGCTTACAGGGTAAGCTTATCATGTTAGCCATATGAGCATGAAACTGACCGTCGGCATTTGCCTCGCGCTGATCTTGCTTCTGGCTCCAGAGCACCGTCAGCACCTCCGCGAACTTTGGCACGGGATTCGTGGAGCGAAGCAATGACACTCGATCAGTGGCATGCCAAGGTCATCGAAAACGATGACCGCATCCTACGGCTGCGCGGTGAGATGGAAGAGGCCCTCGCCGAGATGGAGACCCTCTTCCACGCGCAGCCGTCAATAACTCCGGTTGATGATGCCGCCTCCCAATCCGAGGCTGGATAGTTCGGCGTCCTTTACCGGATGCTCAGAGCGCACCTTCAGAGCCTCTAGAGGAACGCCCAGCACTCCGGCCAGGCGTTCCAGCATGCCTTCGCTGACCCCCGCGTTGTGAGTCTCCGCGAAGGCCAGCGCGTCGGCTGAGATGGACGCATCGTGGGCAAGTTGGGCGAGCGTGCGCGTACCCATTAGCGAATGAACCAAGGGCCAGTTGCAGCGACTCTCGGAGTGTCGCAACAACCTTGGACGGCGGCGCAAAATGGGACGGCTTTCTCACAGCGCCCGCCCATCTTCGCGACGCTTGACTTCTACCGCTACAAGTTCTCCCGGATGACTGGTACTGTCAGCGAGCCAAAAATCCACTTCGTCACCACTTCGGACTTCGCCGATCACGTCGCTGGGGAGGAAGAAGAAGTCTGCCTTAGCCTCCCTATCGCCCGCTCTTATAAATCCGTAGCGCCCATTGAACGAGCAGACGGCGCCTGTCACCGGCGCCCCAGTGCGGAGGCGTACCTCCGCGAGGCATCGAGATCGACCGCCTCATCCTCGGGACTGTGGAGCACGTCCTCGATCGCTTCCACATGCGATCGCGCATCGTCGAGATTGACGGCGTCGGCCGCGTGAGCCTCCAGCGCCTCCAGCTCGGCGCGCGCGTCCGCGATGGACACCGGGACGGGCAGGCCCAGCTTGTCATGCCATCCGCTGAGATCCACGCGAGCATCCGCGTTATCGTCCTGCATCGGGCATCCGTTCTCCGCGCACGTGGCATCGTCACATTCGGCGTTGCTGCAGGCGGAGCAATCACCCGCGCGGCACTCTGCGCAATCGCACTCGCACTCACCGGCCCTATCGAGACCCAGATCATCGTTGCGGGATGCGGCGGCTCCACGCTTCAGCGCGGTCGGTACGTGTTTCATCCGGCGGAGCGCCTTGAACTGGCGAGCCATTGCCAGAGCGTTCGATTCGATTGCGAGGTCCGGCTCTTCTGTGATGTCGGTACAGAAGCCCTGATCGAGACAGTCTTGCGCCGTCATCCACGTTTCGGCGGCCATCATGTCCGCGATTTCGTCTTCGCTTTTGCCAGTGCGCGCCGCGTAGGTTTTGCCGATGGCGGATGAGACCGTATCTAGGACATCAGCGAGCTTTCTGTGATCGTCCGCATGGCCGCCGCCGTAGGCCATTGCTTCGTGAATCATCATCATGGCATTCACGCCCATAGTGATCGTGTCACCGGCCATTGCAATGATCGAGGCCGAACTCGCCGCAATCCCATCGACGTAAACCTCAACCGGCTTTTTCGTAGAGCGCAGCAGGTTGTAAATCGCGATGCCCTCGCTCGCACTCCCACCAGGCGAGTTGACGCGAACGAGCACACGGTCATAACTCCCGGCCGCATCCATCGAGGCCTTAACGCTCTTGGCCGTCACACCGCCATCGCTGAACCAGCTCTCGCCGATGTCCTCATAAACCAGCAGTTCGAGCGTACCATCGGATTGCAGCGCGGCCTGAAAAAATGGTTTGCCGGACGGATGGCCCGGCTTGGATTTTGTATTGCGCATGATCTCTCCTTTTTTTGAAGCGTGGGGCGAAGGGCCATAGTTCCTCCGCCCCGGACACGCGCGCCGACCTCAGGAGATTGGAAAACCGGCGCGCCTGTTTTCCCCCTTTGGGAACTCAAATGATGGAGGCCGCACCACGGCGGGGAAGCCTCCACGAAGCATGCGAGCGACGCCGAATACGCGAAAGGATCGCCGCCCGCATGCGAACCTCTAGGCGGCTTGCACGCCAAGGACAAGCGGATGCGTGCCCGCGTCGATCAGATTGGTATCGCAGCGGAAAAATCCGATGAAGCCAACCTGCAAATAGTCGGCATAACGTTCCACCAGCCGAAGGATGCTGGGGCTGCCAACCTTGCGGAGCTTGAAGCAGCTCATGTCACCAAATAGCATCGAATTCGCGTTCGCTGCTGGCGTCGGCATGTCCTGATTGACCGCGTATGGGTAGCCCAGAATAGTGTTTTTGCCAGAGCCGATGACGGCGGCGCCATCGGCGAAGGATGCGGTCAGGCCCGGTTGCCACAGCGGACGATTATTTCCGTCCACAAGCAACTTGAGGTTCTTTAGCATTTCATCGCTGAACATCCACCGCGCGCTAGGCCCGCGATACGCTGGATCGACGGAATGCTCCATGTTCACCAGGTCTGCATAGTCAACAGTGGTAGCGCTCGACAGAGGGTTGGTGAGTCCCGCAGTGAGCGCCGCGGTCACGATCCCGGTAGGCTCGGCAGTTCCCGTGCCCACCGTGCCCATATTGTTCAGCAAACGGCCCAGACGAGTTCCGAGCAACTTCGCCAACAGCGCATCGAAATCGAAGTACGAATCCTCGATCAGCGCGATAGGCACCAAACAAATGTCGCTCGACAGGATGTAGGCGTTGAACGTCACCTGACCGAAGACAAGATCGGTTTCGGTTACTTGGACGTTCTGGCCAATCACGCGGCCCATGTTCGTGGTGTCGTTAATCGTCGGCCAGGGCCACGGATTTCCAGTCTCGGTTTCAAATTCACCGACGACGCCATCGATACCGCCGTACCACTTCATGGCCTCCATGAGAAGGTCACTAAAGCCTTGCGGCACGGTATAGCCGCCCTGAGTGCCGACAGTGCTCGATTGCGCGTTCTGGATTCCAAGCGCATTTGCGTCCTGGAATTGCCCGCGCATGATTTCCTTTTCGTCGGCATTCAGCCCCTGGATGCCACGGCGGAGGAAATTCGAGAAGGCCTTTTCCTCGGACGATTTCAAGGCCTCGCGCCGCGCGTGCGGTCGCATGGAGCGCAGCCGCCGCTCATCGGGCATGCCGTCGCCCAGGCCGCCCAGCGCATCCGGCGTCACACGTCGATGGGGTTGATCGAGCGAGTCGATGCCCTCAGAGCGGCATACTTCGCGTTCCTTCGCTTCGTAGGCAGCCTTAAGCCGATTCCATTTCTCGCGCTCCGCGCTATTCAGCGTCTTGGTGCCGCGAGCGTCCGCAGCGGACACGAGGGTCCGCATTTGCGTGGAGAGACGGTCCAACTCTTGCCTTCCGGCAACATTCTTGTACATACAGTTTTCCTCTTGGTTTGGGTTGGTGCCTCACCGACGACGATCTAAGGACCGCGTCGCTCAGCTCTGTCGGGAACCGCTCGCGCGTTTGGGCTAAGGCCCAGATTTTGCCGCGCCCCGACTTTGAGGTTGCGTCCGCCGCCTATAGGTCTTGCCAGGGGCTACGCAACTGCCAACGGTTCGGCTTAGGCCGCGCCGCTGGCTTTGTGACTCGTGATGCCTCGCGCGGCGCGATAGCGCTGCACAGCGGGCGTAAACTCGTTAATCAAACAAGTCTCCCTGGTCGGACTTTGACGCCTGATCTATTCCCAAAAGGCGGTAGGTTTTTCCGAACTCATTCGAGATTGCGATTTCCCGCTGACAGGCGGGATGTAGTTTCAGCTTGCCAAACCGATCCCGGACAAACTGGCCGTCCCGGATCAGCGCGGCGCGGCACTCGTCCAACTCGTCAATAAACTCGCCCAGCAGGTCGCCAAGGCGCTGCGAGGCCGGATCGTCCAGCCTAAGCTTCTCGCGCAGCTCGGCAACGAACGCGCGCGCCTTCTCGGACTGGCCGTAGGCCAGGCGCTCACCGGGTTTAAAACTCAGAACTTCAGCGCTCATCTGTTTCTTCCGGTTAATTCCCCGTATGTTAAAAATTCGACTGCTGGGCGGTCACGGCGGACCCTCTCCTCAGAGATTTTGCCTACCCCCCGGCTGATCGTCGCGTCCATGACAACATTCTATCACGAGAATGTTTCAAACAATCCCGTGTCCCAGTGTCCCGGTTAAAAACGCCGTTCCCAAACTTTATACGTAATTCAATTGTATTAAGCCCTATTAACGGATAAGCCGTTTCCTTATACGCGCGATACATACTGGGACACTGGGACACTGGGACACCAACCGAGTAAAAGGCGCGATTACATGGCTTTCCGGTGTCCCAGTCCGTGTCCCAGTTTGCCCTGGTGTCCCAGTCAATCCGCCAGCCGTGGCCGATAGCGCCACTCGCGGTCACCGCGCGGGCCAGCCTTGAACCTCTCCCACCGCATCGCCACCAGCGACCGCGCAACGCGATTCAAGTCTTGCTGCGACCATTGCGCGGCGGGCTTGTTGATGCAGGCATCCAAAACCTCACCGACCGAAACAGACACGCGACCGCGCACCCACGGTGCAATCAGTTCATCCCAAGGATCGGAATCATAGCGGTCTTCCTGCTCTTCGAGCGCAGCGTGAGTCAGCTTCTCGGTATTGAGCCACCAGGGAGACCCGTCTCGATAGAGCGCCACTGCCTCAGCAAAGAGCTGATCGCGATCTTGCTTTAACCACGGAATATCGATTGCGCCACACTGCACCGGCCAAAACCGCCGACCTCCCGTTTCGTCTCGCAGGTAAGCGCCCTTGTTGGACGTGCCGGCGAACACGCACTCTCGCGGCACATCAATCGGCGCGCGCCCGTAGGGTGGACGAAAACGATCAGTCAATCGGCTCATGTAGGCTTTGACACGCGAAACCTCACCGCGCGTCATGGAGTCCAACTCGCTCAGTTCGATGATCCACACGCCGCGCGTTTGGAGCTGACTGTCTTTTGTGCCCAACTCAGGCATGTCGTCGGTAAACCAAGGCTCCGCCAAGGTCCGCAGCGCCGTGCTCTTTCCAGCGCCCTGCTTGCCCTCTAGAATCAGACAGCAATCGTTCTTGCACCCCGGCTCATAGATCCGCGCCACGGCAGCGATGAGCCAACGGCAGCCCACCGCCGACACGTACTCGTTGGGCTTCACGCCCAGGTAGGTCGCGAGCCAGTTATGCGCGCGTCCATCGCCATCCCACACCAGCCCGTTCAGATAATCACGAATCGGGTGGTAGCGATGCTCGCTCGCCACCGTAGCGATGGCTTGCCGCGCCGTCAACGGCGTTGCCAGGATTCGATTCGTCTGGAGCCAGCCAGCCGTGCGAACGTCGTCTTCGTCGCTCCACTGGAACGGTAATTTGCGCTGCTCTTCCCACGGCGGTGGTTTTAGGATCATGATGCGCAGAGCGCTCTCATCGAGACCCAGGACCCCGCGCCACTCGGGAGCTTTGCGAATTGCGATGAGCGCGTTCTGCACCACGGGCGCGCGCTTGCCTTTGCTACTGCGAATGAGTTCAGCGGTCCAATCTTCATCGATGTCCGGATCCTCTATCACCGTTTCCGGCGGTGTTGCTGGCGTGCCGGATCCCACCGCTCGAAATGGCGAGCCAGACGCCGCCCCTGCATTTCGAGCGATAGGCGCCGGCGTGTACTTCGCCGCCGAATTCGCGATGGTTCGCAGTTCGCGCTCGAGCAATGGCCGTTCGCACCGTTCGGTGTTGAGGATTTTCAGCGCCGCGAAAATTTCCTCTTCCTGCCAGCCGATGCGCCGGAGTCGGCAACCTTCCCGAAACAGCGTATCGTTGCGCGCGCCCTCGGCAATGTTGGCGGGCGTGGATTTAGATTTCTTTCGGCCCGCGCCCTGGTTCCGCAAGATGTTGAGCAGCCATTGCGGAGCCGCCGTTATCTTCTGGCTCTCCAGCTCCGCCGCGCCGTCCCACACGTAGGCCACGTGGGTTGCCGGATGCACGGACGGCGGCGCTACTACGAATCCACCGTGCCCGCGCACGTCGATTCCCGGCCCGATGAGATCCTCGGAGTTCTGGACTCTGAAGTTTTCCGGCAGCAAGTAAAAAATGTGCTTACCGCCGCGCCCGGTGATCTGCTCGATAGTCTCCGGTAAAGCCGGATGTTTGGAGCGTAGAGCGTCCCAGGTCTCTTCGCCGCCGCGATGAGCATCAATGTCCACCACGAAGAAACGGAGGCCGCAGAGCAGCCCTATATTCGCTTGTGGCCACTTCCGCCACCACTCAGCGGCTTTCTCTTCGCTGAGGGTCGCGTCTTTCTGCCACTGCTTGATGCGCGGCGTCTTCCCGTTCACCGGAAAGACGGGCCACCCCAGCCTGATGTAGCGCAGAGCCCAATCGAGCATCACAGTCACAGCCCCGCCGGTAACTCCTCAAGCCGGTAGTATTCAAATTGTGATTTCGCGGTAGCGCAGGGCATTTTCACATACCAGGGCATGAGCCGCCGGGGATTATCAATCCCGATGGCCCCGGCGTCGTGTTCGTGTTGAGCGCCGCACTGTGGACAACGAACCACGCGCCACAGATAGCGCCCATCTTTTTCGATGAGGCGCGCGTGCGGCGTCAAGATCCGACGCGAAGCATCGTTCCGAAGCCCACCGCGCAAGAACGGGAACGGGCGATGAAACGAAGAGAAGCCGCTCACGCCTTCGCTCGTTCGGCTTTCGCGGCGGGTTCCGCCGCCGGTCCGCCCCCCGTTGGTAGCGTAGCGATCCACGCATCCAGATCCTTCACCGGGTACAGAACCTTCCCACCCGTGCGCCCCAAGCTGCCAGCAACCTTGATGAATCGCGGACCCGTTCCGTGTAGACGCATGCGGCGCAACTGCCCGCAGCCGATACCGCGCGTCGCTTCAATCTCGCGCTCCGTGAGCATGAGCTTCTCCATAGTTCAAATCTCCTTAAGTTTTGATGTTTTGGTGAGTTTGGGCCAAGGTGGGTGGCCCGCGTGAAGATGGATGAAGACAGCTCGGGCGGGAGGCACCAAGCTTGGACGGCAGCGATGATAATCCTCGCCGCGAAGATCGGGTGTAAGGTACCCGGCTGGGAAGGCAGCGCGTTCGCGCCGCACAACAAGTCTAGGCGACAATGTTTGGATGAGTCAAGAGAAATCGAACAGGCTTACTTGGAATCGTCGAACAGTCTTATGTGGAATTGTTTCGAGGCTACTTTAGTGGAAACTTTAGAAACGATGGGGAACAAATGGGCGAAAAGAGAGCAAAACAGAAGCAAAGACGGATCGGGCCCACAGCGTTAACCGCGAAGAACTTCCGCTGATTCTAAGCTACTTACTAAAACGCGCGGTGCGTGCTTCACACGCAGGAGGTCACAGGTTCGAGTCCTGTCGCGCCCACCAGAACTTGGGCTCTACGCCATTAATGGCGGCAAGCCCCGGGTCTGATTGATCCTAAGAACACATTACCCTAACGCGAAGCCGATAGTTTTGGAAGTTACGAAAACCATAAGCCTGGCGTTGCAGTACCTCCATTTTGGTGTGAAAGCCTTTCGGTGATGGCATTATTGCGAGCGAAGCGGCAAACCCCAGCGCAAGTTTGCCTCAAATCGTCAGGGGCGAGCCACTCGATACCTGGGACGACCGT
Source organism: Bryobacteraceae bacterium (assembly GCA_049518655.1). Lineage (GTDB taxonomy): Bacteria > Acidobacteriota > Terriglobia > Bryobacterales > Bryobacteraceae > Palsa-89. Next base: position 16,123 of record JBEKRO010000053.1, read on the forward strand.
CTATAGCGAGGAGGTCTCCTTAACGGCGGACACGTCGGCAGCGGTCGATCATTTCATGGGGATTGGCTACTCATTTCGATTTCAGGCCGTTGGTCGCTAACACAACGAACACAAGAAAACATCAAACAAGAGGGCCGGCCGCTATAGAAATGACCGGCCCTACACAACCTCTCGCTACCGTTTGGTCGCTTCGATGTCGCTCGGCTTGTTCGACGGTGTCGCCAGCGGTTGCTTCTGGTAATGCCGGAACGGAAGTTGCGGTGTACCGACGTTTGCTTTCGGCGCCACCGCGGTTTGCCGCGCCCCGCTGGGCCTCTTGTTCAACGGCCGGAACGGCGCATGTGGAGTCGCGATTGTATTGTCGCCTCCTGCTGCCTCTGCGAATGCGCCTGTTGCGCATAGGGCTCCAGCGACAAGAAGACTAACTAACGTTTTCATTTTGAATCTCCTTCTAAATCTCTCGCGGGGAACCCGCTTCATGCGGTTCTCTTCCCGCTCCGTCTAAAGGATATTAGTCAAGGCCTGAAGGAGTCATATGGAATCCAGAAACATTTCATGAAGATCCGCCACCTGATTGAAATCCCTACAGATCGAGTCGGCGTAACCGCGATCTGCGTGAAATCCCTCAGAGCCTTCCGTGAAATCCAGCAATTACAGCCTGCCGGCGCAGGTAGGCAGCCCGCCTCCGCCAGCTAGCCATGGTAGTCCGGATGCATAAGCATCCTGGAATGAAGCCTCGCCTTCACAGTCGGTTAGTCGGCTATCTGGCGGCGGTTGCTGGAATCACCACCGTGACAGCGATCTGCGCGCTGCTTCGGAGCCACATCAACGAAATGACTGTGGCTCTGGCGATGCTGCTGGTAGTACTTCTGGTGGCCGCGGTGTGGGAGCGCTGGCCGGGCCTGCTTGCCTCCGTACTGGGCATGCTGTGCCTCAACTATTTCTTCCTGCCGCCGATTTACAGCTTCACCATCGAAGATCCGAAAAACTGGATCGCGCTTAGCGCCTTCTTCATCAGCGCTCTCACTGCCGGGGGGCTCTCCTCCTGGGCCAAACGACGCGCCGCGGAGGCGGAGGCCAGCAGAAGCCAGGCGCGGCTAGCGAGCACTTACAATCGAAGCCTGCTGGAGGCCAGTCTCGATCCGCTGATGACCATCGGCCATGACGGCAAGATCAATGACGCAAATGCCGCCGCCGAGGCCGTGACCGGCCGTTCACGAGCGGAACTCGTCGGCGCGGACTTCTCGGATTGTTTCACCAATCCGGAACGGGCGCGAACGTCTTATGAGGAAGTGTTCCGCAACGGTTCGGTGCGAGGCTACTCACTGGAACTTCGGCACCGTGACGGGCACAGTACGTCGGTCCTTTTCGACGGTTCGCTGTACCGGGATGCCGACGGCAACGTGATCGGAGTGGTGGCGGCAACGCGCCCCATCGGCACGTACGCGGGGGAATTCCAGGGCGGGCGGCCGGACCCTCGCGTCGTCAGACACCTGAGTCTCTTTACCGCTTTTGCCAGCTTGTTCTCTTTTGCGGTGGGATTTCTGTCGCTAGTTGGGCTGGTGTTTCACAGTGCGCTCCTGAAGGGAATCCTGCCTGGACATCCCGTCATCAAGATGAACGCGGCGGTCTGCCTTGCGTTGCTGGGGCTTTCCCTGTGGTTGTTGCGAGAAGGGAAACAGCAGGCCAGACGATCGAGAATCTTCGGCCGGCTATTTGCGGCGGCCGCCGCCCTGATCGGCCTGCTGGGCGTGGCCGAACACATCACCGGATGGAATCTGGGCATCGACCAACTTCTGTTCCACGAACCCGCCGCGGACGCTTTCTTCAGCATGCGTCCCGGCCTCGTCGCCCCCATCACGGCCTTGGATTTTCTCTTGTTAGGACTTGCGCTGCTCTCGCTGGACCGGGGAATTTCGTGGAGATCGCGGCAACATTGGCCGGCTCAGTACCTCGCCTTTGTGACGGCCGTCCTGGCCATCTTTGGGCTGCTCGATTTCATTCTAGGCTCTCATGTCTCATACACTCATGTAGCTCTGCAGACTGCCATTACTCTGCTAGTGCTCTCCCTCGCTCTGCTGTGTGTCCGAACAGAACGCGGACTGGCGGCGTTGGTTGCAAGTTCGATGGCCGGCGGCGCACTCATACGGCGTCTGTTGCCCGGTGCCGTCATCCTTCCAATCCTGATAGGCGCCCTGGGGTGGAGAGCATTTTCCGCCGGTGTCTACTCGGACTGGAGCGTGGTCGCACTAATGATCATCGCGATGATAGCGCTGCTGGCCGGTTTCGCAATTTGGAACGGATATGTCGCCAATCGCGGTGACGTGGAACGTTTGCGAGCCGACAGAATTCTTCACCGGCGGGAGATGGAACTCAGGGAGGCGGAGCGTCTGGCGAAGGTTGGCAGTTGGTGGTGGGATTCCAAAACCGATAACGTCACTTGGTCCGCTGGACTTTCTCATATGGCGTGGCGTGATCCCATGCTGGCCCCGCCCACATACAAAGAACACCTCGGATTCTACACGCCGGAGAGTTCCGCGCGACTCGATGCGGCCATACAAAGAGCCATCCAGACGGGAGCATCTTACGAACTCGATCTGGAGATGGTGCGTGCCGACGGCGCCATCCGATCAGTCGCGGGCCGAGGCGAAGCGGAGCGCGACGACGGTGGTCAAGTCGTATTGGTGCGCGGCACATTCCACGACGTTACGGAGCGCAAGCAGGCCGAGAATGAGATTCGGATGCTCGCCCGCCTGCAGTCGGTGGTGGCCGATCTCGGCGAGCGCGCATTGCGCGGCGCCTCACTACCCCAAATGTTGGACGATGCGGGGAACCAAGTCGCTCAAGCACTCGGCGTCGAATATTCCAAAATCCTGGAGATGCTGCCAACTCACGACGCCTTGCTACTGAGGTCCGGAGTGGGCTGGAAACCGGGATACGTCGGTCACGCGACCGTCGGGCTGGGAGCCGACTCCCAGGCTGGATATACCCTGCAATCCGAGGAGCCAGTGATTGTCGAAGATCTCGCCACCGAGAAACGGTTCGCGAGAACAACGCTGCTCCATGAGCACCAGGTGGTGAGCGGCGCGAGCGTTGTCATTGCCACCAGCGAAGGTGCTTATGGTGTACTTGCGGCCTATAGCCGCCATCACAGGAGTTTTACCGCAGACGAGGTCAACTTTCTTCAATCCGTGGCTAATATTCTTGGCTCGGTGATTGAGCGTAATCGGGCGGAGACGCGACTCTGGCGCGTCCATCAGGCGCAGCGGGTTCTTAGCAATTGCAACCAGGCATTGATTCGGGCAACGGAGGAATCCACGTTGCTGCAACAAATCTGCAACCTGATTGTGGAACAAGCCGGTTACCGGCTGTGTTGGGTGGGCCGCGGCGAAAACGACGAAGCGAAATCGGTACGTGTGATCGCTCAGGCCGGCTTCGAAGCTGGTTACTTATCCAATCTGAACATCACCTGGGCGGATACCGAGCGAGGCCGCGGACCCACCGGCACGTGCATTCGGACGCGCCAAACTGTGCTGACGAAAAACATTGCCACAGATCCCCAGATGATCCCCTGGCGCGCCGAGGCGTTGAAGCGCGGCTACGCCTCCAGCATATCCATCCCACTGATCGTCGACGGGGAGGCGTTTGGCGCCATCATGATTTATGCCGCTGAGCCGGATGCGTTCGGGACCGAGGAAGTCGCACTACTGACCGAACTGGCCAGCGACTTGGCATTCGGAATTGCGACTTTGCGAACAAGGGCCGAGCGCGCAAAGGGTGAAGAGGACCTTCGGGGAAAGGAGGAACACATCCGGCTTCTTCTGGACTCTACGGCCGAAGCAATCTGCGGTGTCGATGTCGAGGGCAAGTGCACGTGGGTCAATCGCGCAGCCGCGAACATGCTTGGCTATCACGAGGCGGCCAATTTGCTCGGGAAGAATCTGCATAGCGTGGCCCACTACCGGCGGGCCGATGGAAGGCCGCTGCCGCAGGACGAATGTAAGGCCTACCGGGCCCTCGTAAAGGGCGACTTTGAGCATGTGGATGATGAAGTGATGTGGCGCGCCGATGGTACGTTCTTTCCAGTGGAATATTGGTCTCATCCCATGCGCCGTAACGGAGCCGCGATTGGGGCAGTGGTGACATTCCTCGACATCACCGAGCGCAAACGGGCCGAATCGGAGATCCGCGTTTTGAATGCCGAATTGGAGCAGCGCGTAACCGCCCGAACCGCCCAACTTCAGGCCGTGAACAAAGAACTGGAACAAGCCCGGGAGCATGAGATCGACATCGGCTTCCGAATCCAGCAGACTCTGCTGCTCGATCAGCCGCCGCTGGATGTTCCCGGAATTCGAGTGGCTGCGCTCACCATCCCTTCCCAGCGCATCGACGGCGATTTTTACATCTTTCTTCGTCACTCGGATGAGTCCCTCGATGTGATCGTGGGCGACGTCATGGGTAAAGGCATTCCCGCAGCGCTCTTGGGTGCGGCGACAAAAAGCCACTTCCTTCGAGCTCTCAGTGACCTGATGGTTGTGTCGAAGGACGGGAAATTACCGGAGCCCAAAGATGTGGTGATGCTTGCGCATGCGGAACTGGTGCGGCATTTGATTGATCTCGATAGTTTCGTGACTTTGTGTTACGCCCGGCTGAATATGAGCACGCGTACTCTGGAGCTGGTGGATTGCGGGCACACCGGTATCGTTCATTTACACGGCAGCACGGGACGCAGCGAAATACTGCATGGCGACAACCTGCCGCTGGGAGTACGCGAAGGCGAGATCTACGATCAGATGTCAATCGGCTTCGACCCTGGAGACTTATTGCTGTTCTTCTCCGACGGAATCACCGAGGCACGAAACCCGGCCGGAGAACAGTTTGGAATGGAACGTCTGGCGGAATGCGTGGAGGCGAACGGGCAGCTCGAGCCCGCGATATTAGTCGAAAGCCTGCGCAAAGCTGTGATTTCTTTTTCCGGATCGGACCGGCTGACGGACGATCTGACCAGCGTGGCGATCCGAATCGAAGAACGCCGACTGCCGATAGCACACCGGGAAATCGATATCAGCAGCGATCTGAAGCAGCTGCGGGTGGTGCGAGACTTTGTGCGCGCATTCTGCGGCGGCCTTCTCGACGAGGCTGGCATTGGGTCGCTCGAACTGGCGGTCAACGAAGCGGCCAGCAATATCATGAAGCACGCCTACCAAGGCCGAGCCGATCAATGGATCCATTTAGAAGCTGAAGCTTTCGCGGATTACGTCTCGATCCAATTGCATCATCTCGGCGATCCTTTCGATCCCGTGGCGGCGCCTCGGCCTGCGCTGAATGGCACGCACGAATCCGGATACGGGGCCTACATCATTTCTCAGACCGTGGATCAAGTGCGGTATTACCGGGATGAACGCGGGCGAAACTGTGTCGCGCTGGTCAAGAAAAGAAATGCAAGGAGTCAACTCAATGGAAATCTCTGTGAATAAGATGGAAGACATCGCGGTTGCGGAAATGCCGGTAGACGAATTAGACGCCAGCAACGCGACGGAGTTTAAGCGCGACATCGCGCCCGTGCTGCAGGCGAATAGCAAGCTGGTGCTCGATTTGAGCCGGCTGCGTTTTGTGGACAGCTCCGGGCTCGGCGCCATGCTATCCTGCCTCCGGCAACTGACCGCCAAGAACGGCGACCTGAAACTGTGCGGCCTTACCAAACAGGTTCGCGCGGCATTCGAACTGGTGCGTATGCACCGTATCTTCGATATCGCTGAGACCCGAGAGGAGGCCGTACACGCCTTCCAACACTAACATCGTTGACGTGTCCACGATCGAGGAATCGATACGCCGCCACGTGACTTATTCGCTCGGCAAGGCGTGGGGCGACCTGTCCGGAACCGACCTGTTCAACGCGGTAGCTTTGTCGGTCCGCGACCGGCTGGTGGAGAGGATGCTCGAAACCGAGGAGCGCTACCAGCGGGAAGATCCCAAGCGTATCAACTATCTCTCCATCGAATTTCTGATGGGACAATCCCTGGGAAATCATCTTCACAACTTGGGGATTCGCGACCTGTACCGTCACGCTCTGGGCAATCTTGGCGCGGATCTAGACGCGGTGGAGGACAGTGAACCCGACGCGGCGCTCGGCAATGGCGGTCTTGGCCGCCTGGCCGCTTGTTTCCTGGATTCACTCGCCACTCTGGGAATGCCCGCCTGCGGTTACGGCATTAACTACGAATACGGCCTGTTCAAGCAGGAAATCGACGACGGATATCAACGCGAGAAGCCCGACAACTGGCTCGCACAGAGCAGCCCCTGGGAGATCGAACGTCCCGATCAGGCTTGTTTCGTCCCTGTTTATGGCCGCATCGAACACTCCACTGACCGCAAGGGCGTTTACAACCCGATGTGGATGGATTGGAAGGTGCTCGTCGGCATTCCGTATGACATGCTGATCCCCGGATACGGCGGACGAACGGTGAATCGCCTGCGGCTCTTCTCCGCCCGCTCTTCCCATGACTTCGACATGCAAATCTTCAACGACGGCGACTATTTCAAGGCCGTTCAGCAGAAGATGGCATCCGAGACCATTTCGAAGGTGCTCTATCCCTCTGATGCAATTGTTGCAGGGCGCGAGTTGCGGCTGATCCAGGAATATTTCCTGGTTGCTTGCGCTCTGCGGGACATCGTCCGGAGATACGAGCAGAATCACAATACATTCGCTGGCTTCGCGTCCAAGGTCGCGATCCAACTGAACGACACGCACCCTGCCCTGACAGTAGCCGAATTGATGCGCATTCTGGTGGACGAAAAGGAACTGGAGTGGGATGAGGCCTGGGCGATCATGCAAGGCACGCTCGGTTATACCAATCACACGCTCGCGCCTGAAGCGCTTGAGAAGTGGCCCGTTCCACTGCTTGAGGCGGTGCTCCCGCGGCACTTGCAAATCATCCTCGAAATCAACCGTCGTTTTCTCGATCGGGTCTCCGCCGTTTCTCCAGGTGATGTCGAGCGCATCCGGCGGATGTCCATCATAGAAGAGTGCATGCCCAAGCAGGTCCGCATGGCGAATTTGGCGATGGTGGGGAGCCACTCGATTAACGGGGTCTCGGGAATCCACACGGAATTGGTCAAAACCTCGCTCGCGCCGGATTTCTTTCACTTGTTCCCGGAGCGATTCAACAACAAGACCAATGGCATCACGCAACGGCGCTGGCTGTTGAAGTCGAATCCTGGGCTGGCGAGCCTGATCACGTCAACCGTGGGCGAGGCGTGGACCACCGATCTCTACCGGCTGCGGGAGTTGGAAGGCCACGCGGACGATGCGGGCTTTCAAGCCGACTTCCAAAAGATCAAACGGTCGAACAAGGTGAGGCTGGCTGGAATCATCAAGGATGTTACTCGCCTCCACGTCGATCCCGATTCGCTCTTCGATATCCAGGTGAAGCGCATCCACGCCTACAAGCGGCAGTTACTCAACGTGATGCACATCATCGACGAGTATCTTTCACTCATTGAGGACAGCCGGCAGCCTGCTGTTCCGAGAACTTATATCTTCTCCGGCAAGGCCGCGCCCGGCTATTGGTTCGCCAAGCAAATCATCAAGCTGATCCACAACGTGGGACGCGTGATCAACAGTGATGCGCGAGCCAGCCAGTGGATCAAGGTGGTTTTCATCCCCGACTATCGCGTGTCGCTTGCGGAGAAGATCATCCCCGCCGCCGATCTGAGCGAGCAGATCTCGACCGCCGGAACGGAAGCTTCGGGCACCGGCAACATGAAACTGGCGCTGAATGGAGCCCTCACCATCGGTACTCTGGACGGCGCCAACATCGAGATCCGCGAGGAAGTGGGCGAGGAGAATATGTTCATCTTCGGCCTGAAAACGGCCGAGGTGCGCGCGATGCGCGACCGGAACTCCTATCGGCCTTGGGAATATTACGCGCGCGATCCACGAGTGAAGCGCGTCGTCGATAGCTTTTCGTCCAACCTATTCTGCCCTCAGGAGCCGGGCCTGTTCACTTGGATCTTTGAAAGTGTTTTGGATGCAAACGATGAGCATTTCCACTTGGCGGACCTCGCCCCCTACATTGTTGCCCAGGAGAGGGCAGGCGCCGGCTTCCGCGATCGGAATCGGTGGGCCCACCTGGCACTTTTGAACGTCGCACGTATGGGGAAATTTTCGAGCGACCGAACCGTGATGGAATACGCGCGCGATATCTGGCAGGTGCATGGATCGATGCTCCTCGACTAGCCTCGAAGCTGCAACCAGACTAGATCGTGCTGGAGACCTTCCCAGATCGGGACAACCAGCGAGTGCGCACCCAAACAATCCATCTAACGCCATGAAGCTGGATGAAGGGGCTAGCATGTTGGGGGTTAAGGCGCGTAACTTTCTAGTTTCGCATTCCGTCGCCAGTCACTCCAGTGCTGTGCCCGCGCTGACCTGGATTCGCGCGTTGCCGATGCAGGAGAAGTGAAGCGAGCTTCGAATCCAGCTTGTCTTTGACGGCGTAGCACAACTCCTGTTTGCAACCCAGGTAGCGTTCCGTCGCTTGAATCGACACGGGGCCGAGTAAACATTGAATTTTGATCGAGTGGTCCACCTGCAAGGCGGCAAACCCCGGCGCAAGTTTGCCTCAAATCATCAGGGGCGAGCCACTCGATACCTGGGACGACCGTCTATAGCGAGGAGGCTCCTTAACGGCGGACACATACGGTCGACATTGCCAACGTAGAACAGCGCACATTCCGTTAGCGCCCGAGGCGCAGCAAAATGTGTATCAGCAGAGGTTTGCCAACAGTATAGCCGTTCTCACTTCTTGACCATCCTTTTGCTTTCGAAGTTAGGAAGACTGGGGAGATCGTTGCGCAGCCGCCCGCGCTGGTCCGGCCTTCATCATCGCGGACAAGTCCCCAAAGTAGCTCATTCGAAATGTGGCCATCAGGAGGTGAGTTTGGGCTGTTGACCGCGAAAATCAGTAGTACGGAGTGAGAGCGCGCCTGTCCTATAGAAGGCCGCCCAGAGCGATGGTTTTGGTCTCCAGATACTCGTCCAGGCCTTCGGGACCAGATTCCCGGCCGATGCCGCTTTGTTTCCATCCAACGAAAGGAACTTCAGTGCTCTGCGGAGACCAGTCGTTCACGCCGATCATGCCGAATTCGAGACGCTCCGCACTTTGTATCGCCGTTTGAAGATCGTTGGTCCACAGGTACGCGGCCAGTCCGTAGGGAGTGCTGTTGGCCTGCGCGATTGCCCGCTCGGTGTCGTCAAAGGCAGCGATGGGGAGGACGGGACCAAAGATCTCATGCTGGAACAAGGGCGAGTCCGCGGCCAGGTTGGTGACGACAGTCGGTTCAAAGAAGTATCCGCGAGGCCGCCCGGGCGGCCGTTTGCCGCCGACGAGCACCTGAGTGCCCGCATCGCGCGCCCGTTCCAGCAGCGCTTCTACGCGTTCTCGCTGGCGTGAATTGATGAGCGGCCCGACATTGGTTTCCGGATGCATTCCTTCACCAACCCGCAGCTTGGCAACGTGCTCTGTTACCAGTTCGGAGAACTTGTCGACTCGCGACGCGTGTACATAAAAGCGCTGTGGGGCAATGCAAACTTGACCGCTATTGCGAAATTTGGCCGCGACCGCGCCGGCTGCCACTCGCTCCAGATCGGCGTCAGGAAAGATCAGCACGGGAGCGTTTCCGCCAAGTTCCAGCGAAAGCCTGGTAATGGTTGTGGAAGCACCGTCCATGAGTAGCCGGCCCACGCGTTGGCTGCCGGTGAAGTGAATCTTCGCGCAACGGGGGTTTCGGAGCATTTCTTGACCCATGCTCTCTGGTTCGCCATTGATGAGATTGACAATTCCGCCGCCTAAGCCCGCGTCCACCAGAATATTGGCCATCTCCATGCCGGTCAGGGGCGTATATTCGGATGGCCGCAGAACCACGGTACATCCCGCGGCTAACGCCGCCGCGCTTGCACGCGCAACATTGTAGGCCGGAAAGTTCCAAGCTGTGATGATGCCAACCACGCCTAATGGCTGTTTGATCACTAACTGCCGTCTGGACGCGTCGCGAGCGGGCACCCAACGGCCATAGGCGCGCTTGGCCTCTTCGGCGAACCATTCGAATAAATCAGCGGCCACCTTCCACTCGCCTTTGGCCTGTGCCAACGGCTTGCCGCTTTCAAGCACCGTGGTGGTGGCCAGCGCCTGGTTGTGTTCGCGCATCAAATCGGCTGCGCGCTTGAGTGCGCTTGCGCGTTCGTACGCTGTGCAGCGGCACCACGATGGGAACGCGGCCGTGGCCGATTCGATCGCCATTCGGCAATCCTCACCATCGCCGAACGGCACGGTTCGGACAACCTCCTCGGTAGCGGGGTTCAAAACATCCCACGTTCCACCATTCGAGGCGTCCTGCCACGTACCGCCAATCAATTGCCGATACGTGAAGGTCATCTCAGGTACACCTTGCTCCCGGCAATGAAGGTCATTTCAACAGCAATCTCCGGCAGAGCCGCCGGATCGGTTGACACGGGGTCCGCCGAAAGCACGGCTACGTCGGCCCATTTTCCAGGACGGATGCTGCCGCGATTCGCCGCCTCGCCCGAGGCAATCGCACCGCCCATGGTGTAAGCGTATAGGGCTTCTTCCGCGGAAATCGCCTGTTCCGGTGCGATGGCCACTCCATCCATCGTGCGGCGCGTGATGGCAGCGCTCATGCCCGCTAGGGGATTGTCGTCCTCCACTACCGGAGCGTCGGATGACAACGCAACGGTCAGCCCGTCATCCAACATTGCGCGGATGGGATAAGTGCGGGCCAAGAGCTGGTCCGGAACACTTTCCAGAAAGTTTCTGCCCAGTTCTTTGATGAAGATGGATTGCGGGACGGAGATCACGCCCATCTTTGCCGCTCTCTTCAAATGGGCCTCGCTCGGCAATCCGAAGTGCTCGATACGATGGGCGAGTCCTTCGGGGTGAGGGCCCAAGCCTTCATAAATCCCCAGAACCTGGTCGATGGCCACATCGCCAATGGCGTGCGTGGCGATACGCCAGCCCTCATCATGGGACTCCTGGCACAGAACCCGCAAATCCTCTTCGTCGAAACGCAGCGTCCCTTTGGAATTCCCATGACGATAGGGAATGCTGAGGGCCGCCGTGGCTCCGCTGAGTCCTCCATCGGCGAGGAACTTGATGGTATCTACGCGCAGCCTGTCCGACACATGCTTCCTCGGCAATGGCACAGGGTCTTGTCTTCCGTCCACGCGGCGCAGGGGCATAACTAAGATTCGGGCCGGAAAAGCGCCCTTGCGGTCGAGTTCCAAGTAGACATTCAGCAACTCGGGAGACACGCCACAATCGGACGAAGAAGTGATTCCGAGTGAAAGCTGGTGATTCAGCGCCGCCCAAATCATTTGTTCGTATTCCGAGGCCGTGGGCGGAGGCATCACTCTAGTGATCAAGCCCATGGCCGTTTCATGCAGGGTTCCGTTCGGCTCGCCGGTTTCATTGCGTTCGATGACGCCGCCGACAGGCGCCGGGGTTTGCGCGGTGATCCCAGCCAACTTCAGCGCGGCACTATTAGCGACGAAGATATGCCCGCAAGTGCGGGTCAGGACAACCGGCCGGCCTGGAACGGCTGTATCAAGATCGTCGCGAGTGGGCCGGCGCTGCTCGGCCAGGGTTGCTTCGTTGAAGCCGCGACCCTGCAGCCATTTGCCGGGCGCCATCTCGTGATCCCGCTGGCGGACCATCGCGCACAGATGTTCGACGCTGTGTGCCCGGCGCAGATCGAGCATGGTCGTCAGGAGGTGACCGATTTTCCAGATGTGGGCGTGCGCGTCGATGAACCCGGGAACGACGGTACGGCCCTTCAGATCGTAAAGAGCGGTTTGTCCACCGGCCTCCGCCAGTAGCGCCTTCGTATCGCCAACTGCAACAATGCGTCCACCGCGAAACGCAACAGCGCTGGCGCGAGCCACGGATTCCATCGTGAGGACATTGCCATTAAAAAGCAGCGTGTCCATTAGTGTGTTCGCGAGCCCGCGTTTGCCACCATGTCCTGTGCAACGAACGCGATGGCGTCGCCGACCACCTTCAAACCTTCACGCAGCATGTCTTCGGGCATGTTGAGCGGCGGAAGGAAGCGAATGCAGTTGCTATAGACGCCAGCCCGGATCAGTACGACGCCCTTCGAAACAGCCTGGCGAATGATCCGAAGCGTAACCTCGGGAGGCAGCGGCGTCTTGGTTTCAGGGTCGGTTACGAATTCGACGAGCATCATCGGACCAAGTCCGCGCACATCGCCGACGATTGGCCACTGCCGTTGCCAACTCACGAGCACTTCCTGCATCACGTCGCCCAAGCGCCTCGCGTGCGCGAGAAACTCCGGTTGGCGAATCATGCGCAGTGCCTCAATTGCGGCAACGCACGCGACCGGACTGCCACCGTATGTGCTGCCGATGCCTCCCAAGTGCGCGGAGTCCATGATTTCCGAGCGGCCAGTGACCGCGCCTATTGGCATTCCAGCGCCGAGCGATTTAGCGGACACAATGATGTCGGGAACGATGCCATAGTGCTCCACCGCAAACAGCCGGCCTGTTCTTCCGCATCCGCACTGCACTTCATCGGCGATCATCACTATGCCATGCCGATCACAAAGCTCGCGAATGCGCTGGAGAAAGCGCGGAGGCACCGGCAGAAAGCCGGCTTCGCCCTGCACCGGTTCGATGATGATGGCGGCCACAGCGGACGGGTCCACTTGCGTGACCAGCGCTTGCTCCAATTGCCGGATGCCAAAGCTGACGTACTCGTCTTCAGACATGCCTTGCGGAGTGCGATACACATTCGGGATGGGAAGCCGTACGATCTCGGGAGCGAACGGTCCAAAGCCCGCCTTGAACAGCCCGTACTTGCTGGTGAGGCTCAGGGTGAGCAATGTCCGGCCATGATAGGCGCCTTCAAAGCAGATCACGGTGGATCGCCCGGTATATTTGCGCGCCAGCTTCACTGCGTTTTCCACGCTCTCGGCCCCGCTGTTCGCCAGCAGCGTCTTCTTTGGAAACGCGCCTGGCGTGATTTCGTTCAGCAACTCCGCTAAAGCAACGTAGGGCTCATAGGTGGTGACCAGCGCGCACGGGTGAATGAATTTCTCCGCCTGCTTTTGGATGGCTTGGACCACAGGCGCGGGCGAGTGCCCCACAGCCAGCATTCCGATGCCGCCGGCCAAATCAATGAGCGTGTTTCCATCCACGTCAAACATCAAAGCGCCTTCCGCGCGTTCCACCACGACATCGGTGGCACGACCCAAGCCGCTCGGCAAAGCGGCGGCACGGCGTGTTAGCATCTGCTTCGCTTTTGGTCCGGGGATTTCGGTATTGAGTCGAATATAGGACATTGCATGCTCCCTAGATGAGCCTCGAACATTCTTCTCTGACTCCAGAACCAGCAGGACGCCATAGTTATCACAGACTGGATCGTTCAGATAATTGGCCAGAAGTGCACGGGGCTCGAAGCCCACGTTGATCTGCATGGAAAGTGTTGGATCGCGAATGCGACCCGCAAGGACGTCCTGGTAATATTTCTCGGCAGGCATGGTTTGCTTCAGCGCGCCGTAGCCTGGAATCATTCCCGCAGTGATCTGGCCTTTGAGCTTCAGTCTCCAGACCACTTCCTGCCGGGCGGCATAGAGCGCAGTCGCCAGACCCCGTCCGCGATATTCCGGGCGCACGCTCACGTCCGCGCCGTAGAGCCATGTTCCATCGGGCTGGTGCGAGGTCAGCCACCCCCCCTGGATAATGTCGGCGAAGGTGTGGTCCACATGCTGTAGGTCGAAGTTCAGCCGCACCGTAGCCGTTGCACCAACGACATGTTCTCCATCCAATGCGACGAACTGCCCGTCTTCGAACAGCTGCATGTGCTTCAGGAAATGCGCTTGCTTGAAGCGCTCGTCATCGGCAAGCGTAGGAAAACAGATGCGCTGCAGCCCTTCGAGTTGCGCGGCGTGCTCAGGACGAGCCTGAGCGATTACAATTCCATCGGCCAGCTTGCGGTAATACCATCTCATAAACGAATCAATCCCGCGAACCATCTTCCAATGGACCGTTTGGGATGAGCGTTCTTCGTGAACGGGAGTAGAAGAAAAAAGCGGAGCCCAAAACGATCAAACAAGCCAGAATCAATTTCAGTTCATACAACCAGATGGTTCTGGTTCTAGCCTCTGGAATGAACGCTACACAGACAGCGACGCCGCTCGCAACCAATCCACATGCACCGTTCGCGATCACATAGCGGCGGTTTGCAAATAGCGAATTCTCCGAGCGCAGCGCGTACTTGAGCAGCACTGCAAACATATAACAGTTGGGAACCATCTGGAGGATCACGGCCAATTCCAAGAGCGTGACATACGCTTCCCCAACTGTGGCTCCCCAGTAACTTGCGCCAATCAAGAGGCACGAACACAAAGCAAAGAGGCTTAGTGCAACGTACGGCGTATGGTAACGCGGGTGCACTTTTCCGAGCGATGCGGGCAGATACCGGTCGATTCCCGCCACGAACGGAAGCCGGGCTGCGCCGGTAAACCATGCCGATGCGGTGCCCAGAATAGCAATGAACTCCAGAAAAGCCAGCGGCGCAACAAGACTCCGCAAACCAATACGCTCGGCCATGCTACTCACTGCCTGCAGGAGTCCCGAGAGCATCCCGATTTGTTGCGGCGGTGTCGCAACCAGCATGGATACCGTGACCCCTAAGTAGATCAGACCGGAGATGACGCCTCCCCAAAAGATAGCGGCCGGTAGTATCTTACGTGGTTCACGAATCTCATCGCCCATGAGCGAGGCCACGTCCAGTCCTTGCAAGCTAAAGCAGATGGTGCCGAAAGCGCCGAGCAATTGCAAGTGCGCGAGCTGCGGCTCGAGATCCGAGATATGGATGGAGCTGCCGTGGCGACTCGAAATCACAGCGCCAAGAGTGCAAATCACCAGAGCGCCACCGATAGTGCCGATGCCGCCTAAATCATTCAGCCACTTTCCCACGGACAAGCCCCGGACATTCATCGCGAGCAGAAAAAGCAGAAGAATACACGCGGCAACGCCCGTAAAAGCTCCGTTGTCCGCCAATGCCAGACTGGTCCCACCGAACATGTACACGCCTACGCCAAGACATGACAACAAAACCGTCGGGAGGTAGACCACGTTCGCCAGCCAATAACACCAGCCGACGAGAAACCCGTGCCGATCGCCAAAACTATGCTTGGTCCAGAGATAGATTCCGCCCTCGCCGGGCCACTGATGGGACAACTCGGTCACCGCAACGCCTTGCGGCCAGAAATAGAGTAGGAGGGCTAGGAGCCATAGCCATACCGTCATAGGGCCGGCTGCGGCAATCGCCGGAACGACGTTCAGATTCGCGACCGCCACTACGAACAGCAGGACCAAGTCTCGACGGCCGAGCACGCGGTCAAGATGCGGTGTGCCACTGGGTTCTCTTAAGTGCTGCTCGCCTGATGGCACCTTGACTTCCATTACCTAACGCGTGGTTGCCGGAGAGCGATAGACAATTTTCCCGCCGACCACCGTATACAACACTTCCGTCTTTCCCACGTCGCGTGCCGGAACGTCGTACAGGTTTTGCGAGATAACGATCAGATCGCCCAATTTGCCGCGCTCCAACGAGCCTTCCGTTTTTTCCCGCTTGCCCGCATAGGCGGCGCCGATTGTGTACCCTGCGATGGCTTGATCCACAGTGATGCACTCCTGGGGAATCCAGCCACCGGGAGGCTTCCCGTCCGTGGTCTGCCGCGTAAGGAGATTCTGAATTCCGAGCCAGGGGTTCAGAGTCACCACCGGCCAGTCACTGCCAAACGCCAAGTGTCCGCCGGCGGCGGCAATGCTGTGCCAAGGCCATGCATGTTGGGCCCGCTTGGGGCCAACGTTGCGCGCCCATACGTCGAGCACATCGGCGTTCGGGTAGGCGTGCAGTGGCTGCATACTGGCGATGATACCGAGCTTTCCGAATCTTGGAATATCGGCAGGGTCGGGATCTTCGATGTGCTCCACGCGATATCGGGGATCCTTGGTGCCGTTCTGCCGCTGGACCTTTTCGTAGGTATCCAGCGACAGACGGATGCCCTTGTCGCCAATGGAGTGCGTGAAAATCTGGAACCCCCTGCGATCCAACTCCGCCACCGCCGCCAGATACTTGTCCGGGGTCCAATTCAACTGGCCGCTCAACTTCGGATCGTCGCTGTAAGGCGCCAGCATCGCAGCGGTATGCGATTCGATCACGCCGTCGGCGTAAAACTTGATGGCGCCGCCGGCCAGCCAGTCGTCATGGTGGGTGCGCCGCAGGTTCTCCGCTTGTTCCAGGAAGGCGGGAGTCAGGTCGGGCACGGGTGCGAAGAGCGCAAAGTAGAAGCGGACTGTCAACTCGTTGCTCTTCCGCAATTCATCGAAGAGCCCCACCTGTTCTCCATCGCCGCCGGCGCTGTGGACCGACACGATGCCGAAGCGGTTGGCTTCGTGAAGTCCTTGCCGCAACGCATCCAACAATTCTTTGTGCGTGGGCGCGGGCAATATGCGTTCCACCAGATTTCCGGCCGACTCCTTGAGTGCTCCCGTGGCCTCGCCCGTAGCAGGATCGCGTACGATAGCGCCGTTGAGCGGATTCGGTGTTGTTCGGTTGATGCCGGCCATTTGCAACGCCTTGCTATTGGCCCAAGTCGTGTGATGGTCATACGCCGACAGAACCACGGGACGGTCCGGCACTACCTCGTCCAGAATCTTTTTGTCGGGCAATGCGGCCTTTCCGAAGACCGGATACATCCATCCATATCCGGTGATGACCTTTTTGTCAGGATGAGCTGCCGCGAAGCTCTTGACTCTCTTTTGTATCTCCGAGACAGTGTCGGCAGTGTCCAGCGCAACGGTCTGCATGGCTGTACTTCCGCCGATAAAGTGGACGTGCGCGTCAGTGAAGCCAGGCAGAACCATGTGCTGCTGCGCATCGATCACTTGGGTGGACGGCCCGCGGAGCGCTTCAATATCCTTTTCCGCTCCCACGGCGACGATTTTGCCGTCACGAATTGCCACGGCTTCGGCACGCGGCTGGCTGGGGTTCTCGGTGTAGATCTTGCCGTGGAGAACCACCAAGTCGGCCGGCGTTTGTCCAAACGCAGCGCAAAAGCCGCCCAGGATAAGGACAGAGAACAACAGTGGTCTTAATTCGTGGGTCATTGATGTGATCCTACTTTCCCCTGTACTTCGGCGAGGGCCTGCTCCAGCACGCGCATCCCTTCCTCGATTTGGCCGTCGGTAGCGACGAGCGGCACCAGCATCCGAATCACGTTTCCGAAAGTTCCCGCTGAAATAATGATCAGGCCACGGCGATGGCACGCTGCCAGCACTGCTCGCGTCTCTTCGCTTGCGGGTTCCTTGGTGTAGCGGTCCTTCACAAGCTCGATGGCGCGCATCGCCCCCAGGCCCCTTATCTCTCCAATCAAAGGGAAGCGGGCCGGCCAGTCGTGCGTTATGGACTCGAATAGATGGCCGATGCGCAGGGAGCGCTCCGAAAGATCCAGAGTGTCTACGGCCTTCAAAATCTCCAGCGCAGCCGCGCATGCCACCGGATTCCCGCCAAAGGTGCCACCCAAACCTCCCGGACCGGGCGAATCCATGATTTCGGCGCGGCCCGTGATTGCTGCGAGGGGTAAACCCGCGGCGATGGACTTGGCTGTCACGATGATATCGGGCTGAATGTCAAAGTGCTGGCAGGCAAACATCGGACCAGTGCGGCAAAAGCCGGTTTGGATTTCATCGGCAATCACAAGAATGCCGTACTTGCGGCAGATGCTGGTTATGACTTGAAACCACTCCGGGGGTGGCGCAACGAATCCACCTTCGCCGAGAACAGGTTCGAAAATCACTGCGGCGACAGATTCGGCCTCGATGTAGCGCTTGAACGTGGATTCCAGCCGGCGCGCGCACTCAATGTCGCAGCCCGGATACGTCAGATTATGCGGGCAGCGGTAACAGTATCCGTAAGGCATTCGATAAACTTCCGGAGCAAACGGTCCGAAGCCCGCCTTATAGGGCTTGGACTTTCCGGTGAGGCTCAGGGCCAATTGCGTGCGCCCGTGGAAACCATCTTCGAAGGCGATCACCGCTTGACGGCGGGTAAAATGGCGCGCAACCTTGATGGCGTTCTCCACCGCCTCAGCGCCGCTCGTGACGAAAAAGGTCTTCTTGGGAAAGGCTCCCGGGGTCCGCGCATTCAGTTCCTCCGCTAGCCGGACATAGCCCTCATAGGGCGTCACCATAAAGCAGGTGTGAATGAACTGATCGATCTGCTCCCGGATCGCCGCAACGGCTTCCGGGAGAACATGACCGGCATTCTGGCAACCAATGCCACCGGTAAAATCGAGCAACTGGTTGCCGTCGATATCCTCGACTGTCGCCCCTGAGGCGCGGCGTACGAAGAGCGGCAACACCGAGGCCACTCCACGCGGCACGCTCGCTTCGCGTCGCCTCTGGAGTTCAGCGGAACGCGGTCCGGGGATCGCAGTGACGAGATGAATGGTTTCAGTAGCGATATTCATGAGGCGGAAATGCCTTCTTTCGACGCACTCGGAGTCTTTGTGGAAGACCACCGGAACGCAAAGTAAACGGGGACACCGATGAGGACAATCACCATGCCGGGAAAGGTGGTCGCGGGACGATAAATAAACAACACCGCTAAGATGGCGGCCGCCGACAACAAGTAAAGGGCCGGAACCACGGGGTATCCAAAAGCGCGGTACGGCCGCTGCACCTCAGGGCGCAGGAACCGGAGGCGAAACACTGCCGCAATGGTCAGGAGATAGAACAAGAGGGCGGCTGACACCACGTAATCCAACAGATTGCTGTACAGGTTGCCGTAAGTACCCTTGGAGGAATCATAGGTTCGAATCAAGACCAGAACTGCCGCCCAGGCTCCTTGCATCATCAGCGAAGCCCCGGGAACGCGAGCTCGATTCAGTATGGCCGCGCGCCGGAAAAATAGGCCGTGCCGCGCCATCGCAAAGTAGGCACGCGCGCCGGACATCAGCATGCCGTTGATGCAGCCAAACGACGAGATCATGATCGCCAACGCCATCAAAACCGCACCCAGAGCAGGGAAGACCGCCTGCAACATCGCTCCCGCCACGCGATCCGACGATGCGTGCTGCACGCTTTCCAGCGGCAACACCACCAGGTAGGCAATGTTGGCGCAAGTGTAAAGGGCAATGACGATGATGGTTCCCAAGGCCAGCGAAAGCGGTACGTTGCGCTGTGGCGCCTTCACTTCCCCGGCGGTAAACGTGATGTTATTCCAGGCATCAGCCGCGAACAACGAGCCTACCTGGGCCACCGCGAGTGCGACAAACAGGCCGAACACGGTCTCCGGCGAAAGTCCAGGCGCAACCGGGGTATAGCCTTGGGGAGCCCACATATGGCTAAAGTTCGCGTGTACCGCCTGGGCGTTCCAGCCCACCAAGATACCCAGTCCGATCACGCCCAACAACGCACCAATCTTGGTGGATGTAAAAGCATTCTGAACGATCTTGCCGTACTGGATGCCACGGGAGTTGCTCCAGGTCAGCAAGCCGATCAACAGGATTCCAACCACCTGCGCCGTCGATAACGATAAGGCGTATGCGCTCGAAATGTGAACCGGTGGAATCAAATACGTGCTTTCAGAAATGCGCGGCCAAAGGACGCCTAGATACCGGGCGAAGCCCACTGCAACTGCTGCTACAGTGCCCGTCTGAATGACTAGAAAGAGCGTCCAACCATACAAAAACCCCCACAGTGGCGACCATGCTTCCCGCAGGTAAACATACTGGCCTCCCGCGCGAGGCATCATCGCCGCCAACTCGCCGTAGGAAAGCGCTGCGGCAATAGTCAGCAAACCGGTGATCACCCAAGACGCCAACAGCCAGCCGGCGCTGCCCACCTGCCGGGCCATTTCCGCCGACACAATGAAAATGCCCGACCCGATCATGGAGCCCGCCACGATCATGGTGGAATCGAAAAGGCCGAGGCTCCGGTGAAGTCCCTCGTGTCGATCTTCGCCGCTAGGAGCAATAGAGGGCTGCATAAAATCGAGCTGTGCGAAACGGATCGAAGGAATCCCCGGTGTGCCTACGGAATCTGCTTGCCGAGGTTCGCTGAGCCGATATAATTGAAGCGCGGGCGTTCCCCAGCCCGGGATCGCGATGCCAAAGGCGCCTCAGCACATTGCCCCCGTTGGTTTGCCTCCTCGCTATCTTACCGTCGGGCAAACGGCACGCATCCTGGGTATCAGTCCTTCGACGCTGAGGTTGTGGGAAAACGTGGGCCTGATCAATCCAGGGCGCAGTTCCGGACGTTATCGGCTCTATAACCATGAACTCCTCAGCGTCCTGAAGCGGATCAAGTATCTGCGCGATGTGAAGAAGTTGAGCGTGCCAGGCATCAAGAAGGTGCTGAACGGCAACGCGCCCGCGGCCGACGCCCCGGACCTTCCCAACGGGCCAGCCCTTGGACCCAGGTTGCGGAAGATGCGCAAGGGTCTGAGTCTCGGAATTGTAGAGGCGGCCAAGCGCGCCGGCATTTCGCCCGGGTTTCTCAGCGCCATTGAATTGTCCAAAGCCAATGCCTCCGTTGCCACGCTGCATCGTCTGGCAGCGACTTATAACTCCACCGTTCTCGAGTTCTTTGATCTCCCCGGCCACGCCCGGCGTTTGATGCGGCCCGGTCAGCGCCGTGTACTACGGACCGACTCCGGTGTGGATATCGAGTTGCTGTCGATCGGCACAAAGATGCTCGAACCAATGCTTTTTCGCGTTCCTCCGTCGGCCGGCAGTGACGGGTCGTACTCGCATGTGGGCGAGGAATTCATCTACATGCTGAAGGGCACGCTGGAAATCTGGCTCGGCGAGTTGGAGCGCCACCTGTTGCGAGAAGGCGACAGCTTCTGGTTCGAGAGTAATGTCGGTCACCGGTGGTTTAATCCGTCGGATGAGGATGCCCTGCTGATTTGGATCAACACACCATTGACGTTCTAAGCGCATGGTGTTCATGCGCACCACACCGTTTTCATATTCACGAACTCACGGATGCCAGCCGCACCCAGTTCACGGCCGTACCCGGATCGCTTGATACCGCCGAATGGAATCCGCGGATCTGAAGCAACCATGGCATTCACAAAAACTTGCCCAGCCTCGATGCCGTCGATAAACTGGCGCTTTTCGTCGTCGTTCTGAGTCCACACGCTCGCACCCAGTCCGAACGGAGAGTCGTTGGCCACTTCGATCGCCTCATCGGCGTTTTTGACACGGAATAGCATTGCAACGGGGCCAAAAAATTCCTCGTGGAAGATTTCGGAGTTGCGCGGTACGCCGGCCAGGACCGTGGGCTCGTAGGTGCAATGATGTCCATTCCAGCGCCGGCCACCAGTGAGTAATTTGGCCCCGGCATTCAAGGCCCGCTGAACCTGGCCGTCCAGATCGTTCAGGCTCCTTTCGTTGGCGAGAGGGCCGATGTCGGTGGTTGGGTCCATGGGGTCGCCGATCTTCAGCGCTTTCATCTGCTGCACAAACTCTCGCTCCACATCTTCATAGATGGCGTCTGCAATGATGAATCGCTTGACTGCGATACAGGATTGGCCAGCGTTCATGACTCTCGCCTTGACGCCGGTGGACACGGCGGTCTTCAAATTCGCGCTCGGCATGATCACGAACGGATCGCTACCGCCCAGTTCGAGAACGGTCTTCTTTATTTGACGGCCCGCTTGGCTGGCCACCGCACGCCCGGCTGGCTCACTGCCCGTTAGTGTCACCGCAGCTACGCGATCGTCGTTGATGATTGCCTCCACTTCGGACGAGTCCACCAGAAGAGTCTGAAACGCACCCTCCGGGAATCCCGCGCGCAGGAAAATGTCTTCGATCGCCAGCGCGCAACGAGGCACGTTAGAAGCGTGCTTGAGCAGGCCAGTATTACCAGCCATCAAAGCCGGAGCGGCGAAGCGGAAAACCTGCCAGAACGGGAAATTCCAGGGCATAACCGCCAGCACGGGACCCAGAGGCTGGTACTTCACGAAGCTTTGAACGCCATTAGTGGGAAGGCGGGCATCGGCCAGCGCATCGGCGCCTGTTTCCGCGTAGTAGCGGCAAACCAATGCGCATTTCGCGACTTCGGCCTCCGCAGATCGCAGCGTCTTGCCCATTTCCTCAGTCATGATGGTTGCCAAACCACTCTCGTCGTTTTCCAGGATGTCGGCAACCCGAGCTAGCTTTGCTGCGCGCCTCGGAAACGGCGTCTTGCGATAGCTTTGAAAGACCTGCTCGGCTAACTCCAGCCGAAGCCCCACCTCGGTGCGAGAGTGTGGCTCGAAGACTTTGATCGTCTGGCCGGTGAACGGATTAATGGAGGCAATCATGCAGTTGGTAAGCGGAACTTGGCTGGCCGGATGTCTCTAAACGCGTTCGTACAACACTTTACCACCGACAATGGTCATGTCCACTTTCATGTTCAACACCTTCTCCGGCGCGACATTCAAGAGATCCTCCGGTAGCACGATCATGTCGGCCAGCTTGCCTGGCTCCAGCGTGCCTTTGAGCTTCTCTTCGCGCGTGAGAAAAGCCCCGTTCCGCGTATACATCGTGATGGCGTCCTTCATGCTCACGGCTTGTTCCGGACCGTACACCTTGCCGCTCTCGCCCTTGCGCGTGACGGCAGCGTATAACCCCACCATGGGTCCAATGGGCAGGTTGTCGCTGCCGAATGCCATGAAAATGCCCTTTTTGATGGGAGTGGTCAGGGCGTTGTTCGTAGTGAGGCGCTTGCCTTCCAAAGTTTCCACGTAACGGCCTTCCAAGTTGTAAGTGAAGTTCGGCTGCTGCGCGATATGAATCTTGTCCTTCACCATCAGGTCCATGGTTCGCTCGGGGGGAAGGACGGTGAAGTGGCACAGGTAGTGCCGATGGTCGTTGCGTGGATAATCGTGCAGCACCTTATCCAGCGCATCCACTGTCATTGCGATGGCGGCGTCGCCGATGGCGTGGATTCCGAATTGCCAGCCGAGCTTGTGGCCCTCCTCGATGTTGGCGTGGATCTGTTCTGGTGTGAAGAACGCCCGGCCACGGAATCCCGGCAGTCCCTTATAGTCCACCAGACACCAGGCCGTGGGTCCGGTGAATCCACCATCGGCGGCCATCTCCCCGATCGAACCCACACGCAGGCGGTCGTTGCCGTCGCCCGTCTTTTTCCCGAATTCCTTCAGCTTCGCGGCGCCGGCCTTCGCTTCGCCTGCTGGGGATGGATAGCCCACCTGAATGGATGCGCGCGGCAGTTCCGTGCCATGCTTCTGGTACAGAATCTCCCACTCGGCGTAAGAGCCGACAACGTTGGGATCCACGGACGATCCCGCTTCGATGACGCTGGTGATGCCCAGCTTGAGCTGATCGCGAACGTTCTGTAGCAAGCTGTCGCGCACATCTGCCGGCTTGTCCCGGGGCACCAAGCGCGTATACAGATCGGATCGCTCGCGGATCACGCCGTTCGGTGCTCCGCTGGCATCTTTCTCAATGAGCCCGCGAGGAGGATCTGGGGTTGCCGGGTTGATGTCCGCCAGCTCCAGAGCCTTGCTGTTTCCGACCGAGCTATGGCCTCCCGCTCTGGTCAGTACGACGGGGTTGTTCGGCGCCGCAGCATCCAGGTCGGCTCGCAGCGGCTTTCTCTGCTCCGTGAAGTGATATTCGTCCCAGCCGCCGCCCGTGATCCATTCGTTAGGGCCCAGCTCCTTGGCCTTCTCACTTACTTGCTGCTTCAGGTCCGCGAGCGACTTAGTATCGTTGAAGTCGATATAGCGGCGGGAGTGTCCTCCCAGGTGAATGTGGGTGTCATGAAAGCCCGGCATCACCATGCGGCCGCGCAGATCGATGGTGCGTGCCGCGCTGTATTGGTTGCGCAGCTCGTTGCCCCCGACCGCCAAGATCCGTCCGTCTTTGATCGCGATGGCTTGGCGAATGGAAAATGCGTCATCCACGGTCACGATCTTGCCGTTGAACAGCACCAGGTCGGCTGTGCCGCCTTGCGCCTGCAAGCGCGCTGCTACATCGAGCGAGGCGACGCCCGCTACCCCTAGAAATTGACGCCTGGAAAATTCCATCATTCCCTCACAATTCAGAAGTCAAGCCGAAGCGACAGTTGTCCGACGCGATTGCCGCCGTTCTCGGAGCTCTGTACGGTTTGCGTTACACCAAAGCTGCTGAGCGCGGTATTACCGCCGAACTGGCTGAGCGACGACACATCCATCGACGCTGGAGGTGCAAAGTTCGGATGGTTCAGAATGTTCGTAAACGTGGCTTCAAATCGCACACGCAGTCTCTCCCACGGCGCAAAAACCTTCGACAGCCCGCCCGCGATAGTCACAGTCCCCGGACCCTCGCAAACTCCGACACCCGCGTTTCCAGTGCGTCCCGCGCCCACTGGTGTGAGAACGAATGCATTGTCATTGAACCAGCCGTTCGGTGTTGGGTTCGAAATATTGCAGTTAGCGATCTGGTCGGGCCTCACCACCGCTGGCCGGCCCACTTCATTGAGGTTTGCCTGGCTGTCCAACGGATTACCATCGTAAGGCGTCAGGTACGGCCCGGTTTCGGCCAGAGCAATCGAGCTGATTTGCCATCCGCCCAGCACTCCGTTTGCAAAGCGATTGGAGTTGGCCAGGAATTTCCGGCCATGACCGAAGGGAAGTTGATAGATTCCGGTCAGCAGGAAGCGCTGGCGGCGATCTCCGGGCGCATTGCCGCGGTCATTTCGCAAATTGAATCGATCGTTGACACCCACCACGAAGCCCAGCGGGCCTGTGAAGTTGCCCTGTTCGGCGCCGTACGCCGCTGGAGCGTCATTGTTGGCGTCGCTGAGGTCTTTAGCCCAGTCATACGTGGCTTGCACATAAAAACCGGACGCCATGCGGTGGGAGAGCTGCAGTTCCATATCCTGGTAGTTGGCGAACCCCCAGTTCCCCAATTGATAGATCGCGGCCCACTGCGGATAGGGCACTTCCGATGGGCTGAACGGTGTCGTACTCGCGCGGATAGAATTCTGGTCGGTCGTCAATGGCAGACGGTAGGAATTCTCTCCGATGTAACTGATTCTGCCCGTCCAGTCTTTCCAGAACTCATGCTCGATCGTAACGTTCCATTGCGCCGAAGCAGGATCGCGATAATGTATCTGCTGAGCCACGTCAAAGGTATACGTGCCGACGTCGCTCGGCACCAGACCACCATTGCCGTAAGCCACCTGGGGAAGCTGAAACAGTGCCTGGCCGTTCACCAGCGCATTAAAGTAAAACGGCGAATTCGTGCTACCTGTCCCCGTCATTTGGTACGCCACACCGCCCAGCGTGGGCACCGTAAAGATGCCGAAGCCTGTCCGGAACACGGTCTTGTCGTTACCGAACGGGCGCCAGGCTATACCGATGCGCGGATCAAAGTTTTTGTAATAGGTGTATCGCAGTCCTTGTGGCAATCCTGCCTGACTGGCAGTCTGCACCGGTGAACACGGCAAAGTGGCGATAGTCCCAGGGCACGCGTTGATGCTATACAGCACGGAAGCGGCAGGGGGAAGCACCTTCGCGGCGATGTCCGGGTAGACCAAGCCTCCATTGGCCGGATTGAAATTGGCAATGTTGCCATTTTTTTCTGTAAAGGGTGGCTGCAGTTCCCATCTCATACCGAAGCTCAGGGTTAGACTCTTCGTCAACCGCCATTCGTCTTGCGCATACACGGCGAAGTGTTGAGATTTCTGATCGATGTGCGGGCCAATGTCAAAGACGCCGTTAAAAGTCGGCAAACCGAGTAGAAGATCCGCGAATGCGTTCCCGCTGAAAGTGCCCGAGAAGTTGAGCGAACCGAATTCGTCAGAAAGACCAAAATTATTGACCGTCGTATAACTCACCGAGCGGAAGTCGACGCCGAACTTGAGCGTGTGCTTCCCCTTGATCCAGGAAACATTGTCCGTGTACTGGATGGTCTGAGAACTCGATGGTCCTATGTCGCCATGACCGATCGTCGAAAAACCTGTTCCCGCGCTGAAATTGAATCCCGGGAAACCACCGTCCGAGCCAGCGTGCGAAAGGTCCAGCCCTTGCAGTCCAAGACTCGAGACCACGGAAGCGCCCGTGAACGGATAGGTCTGGGCTGTGTTCAGGTTGCTATATCCGAAGCGGAACTCGTTCACCAGGTGCGCGGTCAACGTATAGCTATCCGCCAGCACGAGATTCCGATCCGCCTCGGCGACGTTGATGGCAGGCAATAACTGTGAAAGGCCGAGGTTGGCCTGCGCCTGGAAGGGAAGGTTCTTCCAGCTCCAACGCCCGAAGAGCTGATTCTTGCTGCCGATGTATTGATCGATCCGGATGTCATACCCGTTGGTTTCATTTGCCAAAGGCTCCAATGTCCGGTAGTTCCCGACGGTGGACCCGGAATCGTAGTTTGGCGCTGGATAGTAGGTGGTGAGAAGCTTTTGCGCCACCGGGTTTAGCATGCTGGCCGGGATCTGATTGTTTGGGAA
Source organism: Bryobacteraceae bacterium (assembly GCA_049518655.1). Taxonomy (GTDB): domain Bacteria; phylum Acidobacteriota; class Terriglobia; order Bryobacterales; family Bryobacteraceae; genus Palsa-89. Next base: position 42,677 of record JBEKRO010000053.1, read on the forward strand.
CGGTGCACCGGTGAAGGGATTCACGGCAGCCGGGCCCGGCACGTTGTTGAGATTGCCGGAGACCATGGACGCGGTCGGGACGCTGTCGACCACTAAGTCCGATCCAGGTTTGCGATTGCCCTCATAGTCCACGAAGAAGAATGTCTTGTTATGGCCGTTATAGAGTTTCGGAATGACCACCGGACCGCTGAAACTGCCGCCGAAGGTGTTCCAAACTTTTCCCGGCTTTTCGTTTGAACCATAGGTCGTGGCATCGAGCGCACGATTCTGAAGATATTCGAACCCGCTACCATGCACTGCGTTGCCTCCGCCCTTGGTAGTCACAGTGACGTCAGCCGAGGATTCCATTTCTGCGTTGTTATTGATGGCCGATACTTTGAATTCGCTCAACATCTCCGACGAGGGATACATGTTCGATGCGGGTGAATTGCGCTGCACGTTGACTGAGGAGGTCCCATCCACGCTGTAGTCGGTCATGAACGGGAGGGAGCCTGTCAGGGCGATGGTTCCGTTCTGATCCTGCTGGACGTTGGGCAACGAGACAATTGCGCCGAGGGGGCTGGTGGAGGACCCGCGATAATTCGCAGGCAATTGAGTGACCTCCGAATTGCCGATCGTGTTAGAGATGTTGGCATTCTCCGTGTTCACCGTTGCTGCTTCGGTTGTCACCACAACGCTCTGCTGCACCGCGGCGAGGCCCATGCTTAAATCAACGCGTCTCTCCTGCCGCGCATCAAGCGTAACCCCATCCGTCTTCACGGTCGCGAACCCGGGCTTTTCAGCGGTGATCGAATATGTTCCCGACTGCATGTTGGGCAACTCATATTGCCCCGAGTTATTCGACACTGCCGTGCGGGTGGCTGCGGTGTCCATATTTGTGGCCGTTACGGTAACGCCAGGGATGATACTGCCCGACTGATCCTGGATCGTACCCAGAAGGGTGCCGAATGTAGACTGAGCAAGGGCCGATGTACCTACCAGCAGGCACAGAGAAGCAGCCAGCAACCATGAGCGGTTCTTCATTCCGTGAAACCCCTTTCGCGAGCAGAGTGAAAATAGTTGAGCTCTGCGAACTCCCCGATCGCCTAAAAAAATGTAAGGCTAGAGTACAAATACAGGTGAGGCGCTGGGATCAGAATCCGGTGTTATAATCCTTGCATGTTGTTGAGCGAAACAGGGCCCCCGGCTCAAGTAGACCGCATCCTTCAAAGTGATACCTTCCGCGCTTCCAGTGTGTTGCGTCGCTTGCTACGCTATCTCGCTGACAAAGCCTTCTCGGGAGAGGCGGATCAACTCAAGGAATACACCATTGGAATCGATGCCTTTGGCAAGCCGCCTACTTATGATCCCCGCCAGGATGCGATCGTGCGGCTTCAGATCGGGCGCCTTCGCCAAAAGTTGGGCGAGTACTATCGGACCGAAGGCAAGGATGATGCGGTCCTGCTGGATCTTCCGAAAGGGCACTTTAAGCTGAAGTGGGAGACGCGCTCAACGGTTCCGGACGTTCGCTTGGATGAAGTGAACAGCATTCACCGAGACCAGTTGGAACATACCCGGCAGTGGCGCCGGACTACGATTGTTCTCGGTTCCGCTTTTCTGCTCTTGGCATTGTGGAGTGCGTATTCAGCCACCTTGCTTTGGCGTACCCGCCAGAACCAAACCGGATTGACAGCTTGGACGCCGGAAATGGAACAACTATGGCGTCCATTCTTAGAATCCAAGAGGCCTCTGATCATCACCGTCGCGGACCCGCTTTTCATCGGACTGCGGGGTACCGACATCTACTTCCGCAAAATATCTCTGCGCCGGCCAGAGGACGCTACAAATTCTCCAGAGGTATCGGCATTGCGGAAGTTGGTTGGGAATCCCAGCATTCAACCTACCTTCAACTTCACACCAACAGGAGAATTAGTCTCTTCGTTCTTGTTCGGCAAGCTCCTGGGGACTCGTCGGCAAGATATCTCCTTGGCGCTCAGCAGCCAATTTCCTTTGCAGGAACTGGCTGAGAACAATGTGATATTGATCGGTCCGGAAGTGATTCTTAACCAACGACTGCCCGGAATCCAACTTCAGCCGGAACTGGCGCAGGTGCCGGAGGGAATCCGCAACTTGCGGCCGCGAGCCGGCGAGCCCGCGCTTTTCGCGGATAGACCTCCCGGAGCAGCGCCCAACGATGGTGAGGTTTACGCGCTGATATCCCACGCGCCCGGTCCGCTGGGCAGTACAATTTTTCAGAGTTTCACCAGTAATCGCACTTGGGGGCGCGAGGGTGCGGTCCGGGCGTTTACAGATCCGGCATTCGCCCGCACATTGGTCAATAAGCTCAGGAAAGCTTCGGGAGAAATCCCTCGCTACTACCAGGTTGTATTGAAGGTGAAGTTTACGGATGGGATCCCGACAGACATATCCTACGTACTGCACCGGGATCTGACGCCACTCTAGGGAACGACGATGATCCCACCCATCGTGACATCGTTGTGCAGATCAATGGTGTGTTCCAGCTTCAGCGTCGCAGCGTTCCAGACTTCGATCTCAAATCCCGCTCCATAAAGGTACAGCCGTTTGCCGTCGCTCGATATGCCGAAGCTAAAGCGCGGACGGCACGCGAACTCTGCTGTCATCGTGCGCTGATTCGTTGCTAGATCGAAGGCCCAGAACTCGCAGCGGCGATTGCCGTGCTCTCCGTTGCTGACAACGCTGTAACCAGTCTTGCGATCGGGCGATACCTGTATCCCCATCATGCCGGCTGGAGCAGGACCGATCTCGGTAAACTTGAACTCTCGTGAATTCAGGTCAAAACGGGCGATACCAAAGAAACGACGGTGTACGACGGTATCCTCCGCATTGAATAGCGAGACGAAAGCGCCTTGCTCATCGAGCGTTCCGAAGGGTGCTCCGATGCCGATGTTGGCCATGTCGGGAAAGTCCGGCTTTGCCAAATCGATCCGGTCGGAGACGTGGAAGTTGCTGGTATCGAGAATTGTGATCTTGTCGCGGAACTGGTACATGTACTTCCCGTCGGGAGAGATGTGGAATGGGTTGCTTCCCGGGTAGGGATTGTTTCCCTCCTGGTCTTCGGGAGACATATCCGCCGTGCGAACGATCTTCTGTTGGGCAAGGTCTATAACGGCGTACTTGAATTTGCCGATTTCATAGCGATCCGCTTGCTTGACTACTTCTCTGACCACCGTGTACAAGACCTTGTCCTGGGGATCGGGAGCAACTCCGTAGATGCGGAATTGCTGATTTCCATGGTTCAGCTCGAAATGCTCCAGGACTTTGTGGCTCGCAATATCGACGACTTCGACGCCGTTCTTGTCGTTGGAGGTAACGTAGATCTTTTTGCGATCGTAAGACTGGCTGATGGCGGTGGGAATCCCGATTTCGCTCGGTATCTTATCGACGATCTTTTGGCTGGCCTCGTCAATGACGAGAATGTGGTCGGGATATGCGGGAAGAAAGATAGTACCCGCGTTTGCGGCCACGCAGAGTCCCAGAAGAATCAGAAGCGAGAACTTGTTCATGGGAGGTTAGGGAAATATGAGATCCAGATTCCGCCAATCTTTGGTGGCGCTGGCGCACTTGTTCGTCCAATCCGGAGAGTTATTGAGGTGGTCTGGGACCTGGGCAGGCCAGTAGCAATCTACGTAGCAATCGTAGATGTCGCGCTCCAGAGGTTGGCAGAGACCTGCCGCGCCGCCGGCTGAATCCACTTCCCAACCGGGCGTAAAGATCAACGTGCAACCCATGGGAACTCGCATTTTGGGAGGCGCCGGCGGTCCTTGCAGCCCCACCACATCCTCGCGTTTCGACGCGACGAAATCGTCGATGCGGCGGGCCTTTTGATTGACGGCTCGCAAATGTTTCATTGACCTTTCCTTTCGGCAAAATAGTCGAGGAACTCGGGTCTCCGCGCGGCGATAGCGCCATAGATGCTCAGACAGGTGTCGGTCCAGTCGCGAATCCAGTCGCAGTAATGCAGATTGGGGTGACCGGTGTCGCCGTAACGCACAAAGGCCTCATGGTGACAACCACCGGCGCAAACAGGACGGGCCCAACAGGTGTGGCAATCATACTTGGCATTGATGTGACCGCGGCTGAGAAAGTCGGCCTGCTTGTCGCGGTCGATGCCCGAAGATACGTGGCCGAGTGCGTGTTGATCCGAGTCGACGAATCGGTGGCAAGGAGCGATGTCGCCCGAAGGACCAACCCCTACCAGGCCGAGGCCCGCGCCGCAGGGGTGCGATTTGCTGATACCCTGATGCAATTCGCCGAGCGTGTCGCTAACGTTGGAGAAGCCGTGCATCTCGCCGCGAAGTGCAAATTCAAGGTATTCACTGGCCAGAACCTTGAACTGTCCGAGGACGCCATCCATTCCACGGTCATTGACGGCATACAGCCGGTCTGGCGACGTGGTGACTGGAGCAAAGCCCACCTCATGGAATCCGAGATCGTTCTTGAGATGGCGGAAGATCCGCACCACGTCGGTGACGCCCGAGGTCAAAGTAACGCGCGCCGTGATGGGTCGCGTGCGATGGTTCTCGATCAGCGCGCGCACCCTCGGCTCGATGATGTCATAGCTGCCGCGGCCGCCGGCGAAAACACGCAGCTTGTCGTGCATCTCCTTAGGTCCGTCCATGCTGACCGTGACGCCGATGCGGTTCTCCGAAAGGAACGCGATAATTGCGGGCGTCAAAAGGGTCGCGTTGGTAGTCAGGCTGAAATCAATCGATTGCGACCGCGCCTTCGCCTGTTCGTTGGCATAGCCGACCACCTGCTTCAACAGCGGGAAATTCATGAGCGTCTCACCGCCGAAGAAAGTAATATGCAAGGCGCGCCGGCCGGCGGACTGCTTCAGCAAAAAGTTTACTGAGGACCTGGCGGTTTCGAAGTCCATGAATTTCGGCTTGCCGTCGGGTGTGGCGACCTTGTCTTCGCCATATTCATAGCAATACTGGCAAGAAAGATTGCACTGATTGGTGAGATTCAAGACCAGCGTCTGGAGCGGGAAATCGGCGCGAGGAATCTGTGTCGGCTCAAAGGCAGGCTCTCCCGTGACCAGCACGTGGGACTGAAGCAGGTCATCCACCAATTCCTCGGCGTCGTCTGAGGTGAGCCCCAGGGCGCTCAAATCCGGAAAAAGTTCGTCGTACGAAAGCTCGTTTTGGCCGATCCGGTCAATGACGACAGCTGCGGCAGCGTCCAGTTCGAAGATCCCGCCACTCGGAACAAGATAGAGAAAACGGCGGCTACCCGCGCTGAAGGCGTGAAACTCGCCTAGACGATATACGTATTGTTCAGTTACCGTCACGGCGTGATCTCCTTGTCCCAAATAATGTAGAGCGGTGGACTGACAATCAGGTATCCCTTCGCAGTGAGTGGCTTGCCATTTCCGTCGTGCTCGCTCTTCGCGGTGGCCACCACCCAAACCGTGCCGTAGTTGTCGCGCATTTGGTTGCGCCGGGGATTCGGGCCATCCAGCGCCGGCGTGAAAAGTCCCGTCTCGCTGAGGGTACCGACATACTTTTTGTCGTCGTCGCCAAAGACCTCGGGGAATTCCTCCACCGACCAAGAAACATCGATTGGCCCGAGCGCAACATCGTCAGCCGTGTATGGTTTATTGTCGGCCCCGCGATTATAGGCCATCACTTCGAACTGCTGATAACCTTTGGGGCGCTGAGCAGCTCCGCCCAGCCGTGCGATAGGCGTTGCCGGCAAGACTCGAATGTAATCGATCTTATCGTAGACCGCGATCGCATTCGGAAGCACCGCGCTACCGACGGCAATATCGCGCTTTCCGGAGATTGCATTCTCCGCCACATCCACTTCCGCCACGATCTCTTGGGGTGTGTGGGACACAATGCGGCTGACGGTTACGCCCGCGCCGAAGTCGAGATCGGCAGGAGTGACCTGAGCAGGCAAGCCGTCGCCCAGTATGCGTACGCGCTGCGCCTGCGATCCGGCCTTCAGCGACGGGCGGTCGATGAGCAAGATCGTCGCGGCTCCCGATGCTCTTCGCAATTTCACGTCTGCGCCAAACTCATCGTAGGAGCCCCAGAACCAGCGGCCTTCAGCCCAGGACTGGTCCGGCGCGATCATCATCGATTCGCGCATTTCTCCCGGAATGTCACCAGGCGCAGAGCCTGAAGGGCTTCCAGTGGATCGTCCACGCCATGCGTATCCATTGAAGACCAGGACTTTGCCCGTGCGCTCGATGGCCGGCCCACCGGCGACCGGCAGCAATTTAACCTGAGTAGTGAATTCATCCGGTGTTGAGCCGGCATCGATGGTCATCTCCCCGGAGAAGTCGCCCCGGCCGGCGATGTGCGCCGATACAAGCCATTTGCCGGCCAGCTTCGGAGCGCGCGTTCGCGTCCGCCACGACGCCCAATCGGTTGTTTCGAGCGGATAGTTCTTGGAGAGAAACTCTATGGCTTGATCCGCCGGCTCAGGTGGTGGAGGACCTGCCGCGGCTTCCCCAGACGGGCCGCCACGCCCGCGCGAGCGACCGAATGCAGTGAGCTCCACAATCGGATACAGTGCCACGTGCAGGTTGACGAGCAGCTTCCATTCTTCAGGCGCGCGCCGGAAGGACGCCACCCGTCCAAAAGGATGGCAAGCGGCGCACGTGGTCTTGAGGTTGTCGTTTGGGATGGGCTCCTCGATGATTCGATGTTCGGACATGTAAGCGATAGCCCTGGCTTCTTCAGGGGCGAGGCCATGACTCGCGCTCAGCGACTTGATCACCGCGCGTGCTTCTTCAGGATTCAGCTTCAGGCCGTTCAAGCGGACCATCCGCTTGATCACTTCCTCCCAGCCCTCCGGTGTCGTACGTTCCCACGAGATGCGTGTGAGGTTCCCCTTGTCGTCTTTCTTATGGCAGCCACCGCACTTTGCGATCACTAGAGGATCGGTAACGGGAATGCCTTCGACGGGCTTTGCCTCTGCGGCAGCGATTCTGGATTCGCTCGGCCCCTGTGCGAAGACAGAAACGACCTGGACGAACGATAGGGCAAAAACGGCGAGTCCAGCTGAGATATCTCGGAACACATAAGGACATCGCCCGATCGCGGCGGAGACACAAAAATTGCGATGAGTCATGCCTAGAGTTGGAGTATGTGGTCGTCCGAGAACTTTGTCAACACGCAGTGAATTCCGCTAAAGCCTTTGCAATTGAGAAGGTACGGGATTATGGGATAGGTTAAAAACCGGTTTATCACCGCGTTTCCTCATGCAATGCAGACGCCAGGAAGTCTGGCCAGCCAGATCGACGCTATGATGAAACCATTCCGCAGAGCGCGCAGTGCAGCAGTGCTTGCGTGAAGGACCGACTGTTGAATAGTATTGGTGTAGTTTCCCCTCGCGACGCGGCGACGAGCTGGAGCGAGTATTGGCGGCTCAAGGTATTTTTGCGCCCGTATGCGCGGCGTCTGCTGCTAATCCTCACGACGAGTCTGGTGGCTACCGGACTCGGCCTCGCGCAGCCCTACCTCTCCAAACTCTTGATCGATGTCGCGCTGCTCCGTCGCGACTGGCGAGCGTTGTGGTGGGTGGCAGCCGGGATGTTCGGCGTTACTGTCTTGGGATTCGCGCTGAACATTCTTTCCAGCTACCAATACGTCCGGGTCTCGGCCGCAATGCTTTTCGATATGCGGGTTGCCCTTTACCGTCACCTCCAGACGCTCTCGCCTCGCTTCTATGCCAAATGGAGACTCGGAGACTTGGTATCGCGTTTAAACAATGACATCGGCGAAGTGCAGCGTGTTTCCGCCGATTCGCTCCTGGCGGTGCTGAGCAATGTGGTTTTCTTCGCCGGCAGCGTTGCGATGATGCTCTGGCTAAACTGGCGTCTATTTTGCCTGAGCACCGTGCTGGTTCCTCTCTGCCTGTATACCTTCAGCCGTTACCAGCGCAAGCTGACCACGTTTACTCGATTACTGCGAGAGCGAGCCGCCGATGTTGGAAGCCTGTTTGTAGAAACTTTGATCGGCATGCGCACCGTGGTGGCTTCGAATGCGGGCAAGTATGAGGAAGGGCGTTTTCGCGAGCGGAATAGCGCCTTTGTTGACACTCTGCTACGCCTTCAGATGACGTCCTTCCTTACCGGCGCTCTGCCCGGTACAATCCTGACCGCCTCCACCGCTTTAGTATTTTTGTACGGCGGAAAGATGATCATTGACGGCAAGATGACCATCGGTACGCTGGTCGCTTTCATGGCTTACCACGTTCGGCTTTTGTCTCCGGTTCAGAACATGATGAACCTCTCGGCGAGTCTTGCGGCAGCGCGTGTTTCGCTTGCTCGCATCTTCGAAATTTTGGACACGCCTGCCGAGGTCGTGGAACAGCCGAAGGCACTTCCGCTTGGTCCCATCCGCGACAAGATCGTCATGGAAGATGTAGTCCTACGGCACGATCGAGAGGACGTGCTGAACGGTGTGTCCTTCGAGATCCAAGCCGGCATGTTTTGCGCGATTCTCGGGCCAAGCGGCGCGGGAAAATCCACGATCGCAGATTTGCTTGTCCGCTTTCTCGATCCCGATTGCGGTCGTATCACCGTAGACGGGGTCGATCTGCGTGCGTTGCGCCTGGAAGACCTGCGGCGAGAAATAGTCTTAGTGGATCAGACCCCGCACCTCTTCAATGCCTCCATCGCAGAGAACATCTCGTACCTACACGCCGAGGCCAGCCGGGAAGAGATAGAAGCTGCGGGACGCGAAGCTGGCCTCGACGAACTGATCCGGCGTCTACCGGAAGGCTACGATACCCAGACTGGCGAACGCGGACTGGCGCTTTCGGCGGGAGAGCGGCAGAGGGTAGCATTGGCACGCGCCCTGCTGCGCAAGCCCAGTGTGCTGCTCCTGGATGAACCTACCTCGGCGCTTGATCCCGCCACGGAGAGAATCGTGGCCCGGAACTTGCGTAAATCTCTGCGCGGGCGGACGGTCATTGTCATCACCCATCGGCCTGCGTTATCGGAGATGGCGGACCAAGTCGTGAATTTGAGAGAAGGAAAAGTATGGACGGAATTCGCGCGGACGTAACCGTTCCGGATGCGCCCGCGAAAGTGCACGCGAGTTCCATCGCTTTCCCTGGGAGCTCCGGACAAGGCGTCCGGGTGGCCGTGATCGACAGCGGCGTGCATGCGTCGCATCCTCACATCGTTGGCGTGGCGGGAGGCGTCGCGATCGGCAGTCAGAAAGAGGATTCTTTCGTCGATCTCATCGGACATGGAACGGCGGTGATGGCAGCGATTCAGGAGAAAGCGCCTCAAGCGGAGTACTTCGCGGTCCGGGTGTTCCATACGGAACTTCGCGCCAGCATCGATGTTATTGCACGCGCCATTCAATGGTGTGTTGACCACCGGATGGATGTAATTAATCTGAGCCTAGGGACCGCGAACCCGGCGCATGCGGCGCGATTTACTTCTTTGATCGCCCGCGCCGCGGAGCACGGCACGATCGTGGTTTCGGCTCACAACATGAACGGAATTGCGGCTTTTCCGGGAAGCCTGATGGGAGTTGTTGGAGTGGGCCTGGACTGGAATTGTCCTCGATACTCCTATTCGTGCAGGCGAACTCCGGAAGGGCTGGAGCTCTGCGCGTCTGGATATCCACGCCCCGTCCCGGATGTACCAAAGGAACGGAATCTGCAGGGCATCAGCTTTGCGGTGGCTAATATGACGGGTTTCGTGGCGCGCGCCTGCGAGGGCCTGGAGAATCGCTCGCATGGAAAGGTTTGCTCCGTGTTGGCCGCCGAAGCAGAGCGGATCGGACTTAACCTGAAATAGCCTGAAGTTCGAATCCGTGTAGCCGGCATTGGAAGGGCTTCGAATCATTCATCTGGCGTGCGCACCACTCGATCCCTTGTTGGAGGAAATCTAACTCAGTGTTCCACCAGGGGCCTGAATGGCCGGCGGCGTAAAATTGCCGGCAGAGCTCCAGATGCTTTCTGAATCCGGCGAGCAAGCGTGCCCGGTAGTGCGCAAGAACATCCGTCGCATCCGCTCCATCCGCCTCGGCCCGGATTATGGCCGCCGCCAGGATTGCCTCACGAACTGCGTTGCCCGCGCCATCGCCGCACAGCGGGTCGAAGGCCAGTGCAGCGCTCCCGCACGCCAGCCATCCGGGTCCACAGAGTGGATCGGCTATCCGCGGGTACGCCGCGAATTGTCCTGCGTTGCCGCACACGCCTTCGATCCGCTCCGCTACCATCCGGCTCTGTTCTAGCAAGTGCTCGTGTGCGCCGCCCACGGCCAGAAGCCAGCCAGCGTTGTCTCCACCCGGGATCAGAAACAACCACCCACCTTCGAGCGATTCGATCCAGCAGGTGGAGGAATCGATGCCGTGCGCCAACTCAACTCGCAGTACCCAGGCCATTCGCGAACCGAAGTGGCGCTCGACCGTCGAGGCGGGGAGTGGGCGGGCGGCCAGGATGGTCCAACTGGGATCTGTTTCAGACTGGGGACCATCAAGGAGACCAAAAGGCCAAAGACGTTCCGCCAGCTCCGCTTCCGAGACGATCACTGATGAGTGAGCGAGGACCAGAGGCTCAGAGCCTGGGCCCCAAGCTACGCTTCGTTTTTCGATCCTTGGCAACCCGGTAAACAAATCCCTGCGCCCGAAAACGTCTCCAATGAGCGCTTGGGTTCTGGCACTCAACAATACCGCTGGAACCGGCGTTCGATCGGCCTTTTCCATCGCTACCGGGAAACCAGCCGTGGTGAGCAAGTGCGCGCAGCAACAGGCCGCGATCCCGTCACCGCGAATGACCACGCCTTTCATGCTCAGCTAGGCAATTGCCGGCTTGCGGCGTGCCACTTGCGTAGCTTGCTCGAATGCGTATGCTATTTGCAAAACGCTCAGCTCATCGCGATGTCTGCCGACGATTTGCAACCCCACGGGCAAACCCTGCGCTGTGAAGCCGCAGGGGACGGAGATGGAAGGGTTCTCCAGCGAAGAAATCAAAATGCAGGACTTTTGCCACTCGACGTACGTGGACATCTTGGTGCCCTCGATTTCGGTGGGATACGGCTGTTTCAAATCGTAAGGAAGCACCTGCGAGGTGGGTGCGATGAAGTAGTCGTACTTTTCCTGAAAGACCCGCATCCGGTCCCAGGCTGCGCTGCGCAAGCTGTGCGCTCGGGCAATATCCGCGCCGGTTAGCTTGGAGCCGCGCTCCACTTCCCACTGGATCGTGTCCTTCACCAAGCTACGATGTAGCCGGACATTCTCGGATTGCGTGGAAGCGTAGTTCCAAGCGCGCAGGATGTCATAACCCTCGTGCGCGCCCCTCCAATCCGGTTCGGCTTCTTCAACGATGCATCCGAGGTCTTCAAAAACCTTACGCTGTGCGTTGACGAGGCTGGTAACTTGCGGGTCGAACGGAATTCCACCCATGTTCTTGAACCAGGCAACCCGCACGCCTTTGAAGCCGCGCTCCAGGTTGCCCGCGAAGCGCGAGCCGGGCTCTGTGACGGAGATGGGACAGCGTGGATCAGGACCGGCGATAACGCTGAGCAGCAGCGCGAGATCGGAAACGGTGCGGGCCATCGGACCCTGAACGGCGATCGTAAGCCAGGCATTCCCTTGCGCATGCGCCGGAACCCGGCCAGGCGCCACGCGGATTCCAACGACATTGCAGAATGAGGCCGGGTTTCGCAGAGAGCCGCCACTGTCGCTGCCATCGGCGATAGGGACCATGCCGCAAGCCAGGCTCACCGCGGCGCCCCCACTGCTACCGCCGCAGGTCTTGGTCAGATCATAAGGGTTCTTTGTGACGCCGAAAACTTCATTGAAGGTTTGCGAGCCCGCGCCGAATTCCGGTGTGTTGCTTTTCCCCACGCAGATCGCGCCGGCGCCGTTGATCCGTTCAACGATGATCGCGTCTCGCTTCGGCACATTGTCTTTGAAAATCCGCGAGCCAAAAGTCGTGCGGATTCCGGCGGTCTCGAACAAATCCTTATGAACCACGGGTAGACCATGTAGTGGCCCGAGCAAAGTTCCGCGGCTTTGGGACTCATCGGCTTGGCCGGCTTTTTCCGTGGCTTGTTCCGCAAGCAGGGTTACGATCGCATTCACCTTCGGATTGATGCGCTCGATCTGCTTCAAGTGAGCCGCCATCACCTCACGAGCGCTTAACTTTTTGCCGCGGATGAGCCCCGCCATTTCGACGGCCGTGAGGAAGCAGATATCCGGCGTCTGAGCGGCCAGCGTTTGTGCGGCAGCGGCTGCTCCGAGCAGTTGCACGGCTTCACGCCTATTCATGAGTGGACGGGACATGTTGTCATGTTACTCCAACTTTGCACATTTCAAGTAAGGTTGTGAAGCATTCTTCGCGCCCCAGAAACACATCTGGACGATCGGTGACATACTCGACGGCGCGTTATTGTGAGCGATGGCTACGTCAACTCCCTGCTAGTCACGTTTCTGTTCAGAGAGGTGCAGATCCAGCAATCCCTCGCCGCTAACGCGTGTTAACGTGTGGCCTGATGATTCGCAACTTAACCACCCAAGGCCTCGCGTCCTTCTTCGGCGCGGCAGCGGCGCTGTTGCTATTCCCACCCACCAGCCTGCGGGCGCAGTTTGGTCCGCCCCCGCCCCAGGTTGCGCGTCCGGCGAAACAAGTCGCGCCGGAAGATCTCACGGGCTATTGGGTTTCCATCGTCACGGAAGACTGGCGCTGGCGCATGCTTACTCCCGCCAAAGGCGACTACGCGAGCCTTCCGCTAACACAAGCAGCGCACAAAGCTGCCGATGCCTGGGATCCGAATAAGGACATCGCCGAAGGTAACCAGTGCAAAGCGTACGGCGCAGCAGCCATCATGCGCGTGCCCGGACGCGTACACATTACCTGGGCCGATGACAACACGTTAAAAGTGGAAGCCGACGCCGGAACGCAAACCCGTATCTTCCGCTTCGGCGCAAAGCCTGCCGCGAATGAAGCGGCAAGCTGGCAGGGATATTCCGTTGCCACCTGGGACGGTTTGAGGCCTCCCCCGCGCGGCGGCGCGGGACCGGCAGGCGGGTCGCTCAAAGTAGTCACTTCCAATATGAAGTCCGGCTACCTGCGCAAGAATGGTGTACCCTACAGCGCCAACGCTGTGCTCACCGAATATTACAATCGCACCAACGAGCCCAACGGCGACTCCTGGATGGTTGTCACCACCATGGTCGACGATCCGGTGAATCTTTACCAGCAGTTCGTCACCAGCACGCACTTCAAGCTGGAAAAGGACGGATCAAAATGGAATCCGTCGATGTGCGAGGCGAAATAATAGATAAAAGAGGCCGCATGAAACGCTGGACCATTTGCGCCGGATTAACTGCGGGTCTCAGTTTTGCCCTACTGGGCCAACCTGCGCCGTTGCAGAAAAAAGCGGCGCCGGTGAAGTCGCTACGGGTTTACTTGTTCGACTGTGGCGCCATCAAGGGCTTCGACCCAACTCTCTTTCAATTCAAGAAAGAGGAGCTGAAAGACGCGAATATGGTGGTGCCTTGTTATCTGGTCGTTCATCCCAAAGGAACGCTGATGTGGGACGTGGGCGTAATTCCCGATAGCGCGTTCAAAAACGATAATCCCGTCACTCAGCCTCTGCTCATGGCCAAAGCCAGCTCTCCGAAGCCCTTGATACCGCAATTGGTAGCGCTTGGCTATCCGCCTTCTAGCATCACCCATGTGGCGTTTTCGCACTATCACAGCGATCACGTCGCCAATGCGAATGCCTTCTATCGGTCCACGTGGCTGGTGCATCCCGCGGAACGCCAAGCGATGTTCGCGGTGAAGCCGGAGGATCAAGCGGCTTACATTCAACTCAAGAACAGCAAAACCATCAGCCTTTCTGAAACCGACTACGATGTGTTCGGCGACGGCACGGTCGTCATCAAGTACGCTCCTGGACATACGCCAGGCCATCAAGTTCTCTTCTTGAAACTACCGAAAACAGGCCCCGTGCTGATCGCCGGCGATCTCTGGCACTATCCGGAAGAGCGGGGTTCAAACAAAGTTCCACCCATTGAATCCAACAAGGACCAAACCCTCGCCAGCCGCGCCGCCATGGAGGCATTTCTCAAGCAAAGCGGTGCGCAACTCTGGATCGAACACAATCCAGCCACGTTCAGCCGGCTCAAGAAGGCTCCCGGCTATATCGAATAGACTGGTAGCGCGGTCGACGTAGATTCTCACGATCGCATTTGGATCGCCGAGCGATGCGGTGGGAATACGACGGAAACGTCCACAGTCACGATCCGATTTCTGTCCTGCTAGCAGGTGGCGCAAACGGGCGTCTAAAGGCTGGCCGCCACATCCAAAACGAGAAACATACGCCCATCGCGAACCTGCTGGTTTCGATGATGGATCTGGCCGGAACTCCTATCGATAGCATCGGCAACAGCAGCGGCAAAATCGATTTGTAGATTCGACATCGAAACTCATCGCTGTCCGTGTCAGCCACAGCAACCCGCTAATCATCTTAGACGGTCATTTGCCTACATTATGACGCAGATATGCCGTCACAGATTAGAACAGATTATTCCAATTCTGCAAGTCATGATTCTGTTCATGAACGTGCAGGTTCCGGCAATCCATTTCCACTCGCGCGTGATAAAGTTTGGGCCTACCGGGAGTCTTTTTGAGAGGTCACGCGCAAGCAGTAAGCATTGAAATGGAACTCCGTGCCTTTGCAACCACGTAATCGTTGGCATAGATTCATTCAGCTCTTTTAGAACGTAACGCACCATGCACGTGTAGGAACGTCGAGTGGTTCAAAAGGAAAGGTTGGAGTATGAGATCTAAAACGCTGCTAAGTTTGCAGACCGCATTTGCCCTGTGCGCGCTGCTGATTGCGATCTACGTGCCATCCTTAATGGCACAATCCGCCGGAACATCCGGCCTCAGCGGAACCATCACCGATCCGTCGGGCGCCGCCATCCCGAACGTGACTGTTACTCTCACCAGCAATGACACTGGTCAGACCCGCACCACCACCACCGGGAGCGACGGGCAGTACAAATTTACGCTGCTTCCACCCGGCACTTACAAAGCTCGCTTTTCCGCGTCAGGCTTCAAGACATCGGAGGTCGGATCGGTAAACCTGAACGTGACCGAGAGTCCAACCCTCGATCGCGCCTTGGAAGTGGGAGCGCAATCCGAGCAAGTCACCGTCGAAGCCTCGGCCGAAACCTTGCAGACCTCTAGCTCGACCTTGGGCACGGTGGTGGGCAGCAATGAAGTAACCGAGCTACCTCTGGCCAACCGGAACTTTACGCAGATTATCGGTCTGTCGGCTGGCGCTAACGTCGGCGTGAATAATGCTACTAACTTCGGCAAAGGCACATTGGATATCAGCGTCAACGGAGCCACGCCCGGTCAGAACAATTTTCAGATGGACGGCGTTGCAATTCAGAGCATGGCCAGCAGTGGAAGCGCCAATGACAACGGTATCTACGTCGGCATCGCCGTTCCCAGCCCAGACGCCATCCAGGAATTCAAGATCCAGACGTCCACCTACGACGCCACTTATGGCCGTAACCCCGGCGGGAACGTGAACGTGGTTACTAAGTCGGGCACCAATACCTGGCACGGCACGGCATTCGAATTCGTGCGCAACGCGGTCTTCGACGCCAACGATTTCTTTTACAATCGGGACGTTTGCCGCACTACCTATGCGGATCAGTCTTGCCCCAAGCAGGTGTTGAACCAGAACCAATATGGCGGCGTGATCGGTGGACCCATCAAAAAGGACAAGCTCTTTATCTTTGGAAGTTACGAGGGAACCGGGCAAAAAAACGGAGTGAACGTAGCCGGTAACTCCGCAGTCACGCTGTACCCGGTTATTCCCGCGGGTCCCCGCAATACACAGTCGTTCGTGTCCGCGTTGATCGCGGGTAATTGTGAGCTTCCATCCTTCGGTCCCCCAGGCCCCAACGGTGTGCTTCCGTGCTCGTCTACCACCGTCAGTCAGGTCGCCCTGAACATGCTCAACGTCAAGAACGCGAATGGCAGCTATTACATCCCTTCGAATCCCACGTTTGGCAACGTCGCCTTCAATCAGCCGGCGTTGTTCTCGGAAAAGCAGACCTTGGTGAATGGCGACTATCTAATCAACCCGAAAAACACGCTCGCGATGCGGTTCATGTACAGCACCGATCCGCGTACCACCCAGTTCAACACAGGGATCGGCGGAGCAGTGCCGGGAGCCCCAGAACTATCGCAATACTCCAACACCAACGCGGTATTGAAACTGACCAGTATTGTGACAAATACTTTCGTCAATGAACTTCGCGGGTCTTTTCAACGACTGTTCACTAAGTCGTCGGATTCTCTGCCTGCCGGCTGGACGCCTCAGAATCTCGGCATTACCCCCATCGTTCCCAGCGAGACCCAGGGTCCACCAATTGATTTCCTTATCAACGGTTTCGGCATAGGCGGGTTCCTGGAGCCCGTACTCAGCCCAACCAATCAGTTTCAATGGCAGGATCAAATCTCCTGGTCACACGGAAAACATACCATTCGAGCCGGCTTCGAGATGGAAAAAACCGAGTGGAACCTCGATTTCGCAGGCCTGACGCGCGGGTGGCTGCTTATCGGAAGTTTCACTAACCTGCTTGCGGCGAATAACCCTGGCAATATCTTCCAATGCTTGTACTGTGTAGCGAGCGGTCCGCCCGCGGCCGGTGGAATCATCCACGCCTACCGCCTGCCAAATTTGAATGCGTTCGTTCAAGACGACTGGAAGGTAAGTTCGAAACTCACCGTAAATCTGGGAGTGCGTTGGGAATACGACGGCACGTTCTCGGAGAAGTACGCCAACCTGACCAATACATGGCCCAGCCAATTGGCGCCTAATTCGCAGGTGCCAACTTCAGCGCAGGGTCTTCCGGCTAACTACGCCGGCTGGGTCACCGCGGGAAATTATTTAGCCCACTACCCGCAGCCGCCCGCTGGCGTGCTCATCAATAGCAGCGGCACCGGCGCCATCCAAGATCACCCGCCCCTGAGCAACTTCGGTCCCCGCCTGGGATTTGCGTACCAGGTCAATAGCAAACTGGTGATTCGCGGAGGCGCGGGCATTTTCTACGACCGTATCGGCGCCGATCGCTTCGTCCACGCCGTGGAACAAGGTAACCCATATGCAGAGACGCTGGATTATAGCGGCGCCGCGGCAGCGCCATTCACCATCCAGAATCCGTACCCTTACCTTCCGCCTGGCGTGTTTGCCCAACGCTATTCCGATCCGAGTGCGGCATGCCTGGCCAACTCAGCGCCAATCCTAAAGAGCTGCACCTCGAACCTGAGTGTGCCCTACCTCGACCCGGACATCCACACGCCGTTGGTAAGACAGTACAACCTGAACATCCAGTATGAATTCGCTCCCCGCTGGGTGCTGGAAGCAGGCTACGTGGGTTCCAGCGGTATCAACCTGCTGGACTACAATCACAATGTCAATACCGCTCAACTTGCGAGCGCCTCCGATCCGATCAACGGGATCACAACCACAACGACGTCGAACGTATTTTTCCGCACGCCTTACGTCGGCTATGCTCCGGCTGGATTGCAAGTTACGGCGTTCGACGGTAGTTCCAACTACAACAGCCTCCAGGTCACGATCCGGAAACAATATTCACACGGCGTGACGCTACAGGGCTCTTATACCTGGAGCAAATCGCTCACTGACCTCACGGTCGACGGAGCCAATAGCAACAACGCGGGCAATCTGAATCAGCAGTATGGCCCGTCGTATTTCAACCGGCCCCAGCGATTCATCATCAACTATAGCTGGGATCTTCCGTTTGGTAAGCACAACGGATTCACAGGCAAATTGCTGGAAGGTTGGCAGATCTCGGGTGTGACGACCATTCAGGATGGCTCGCCCATGAGCTTCATCGATGGCACCGCCGGCTCGGCATACGGAACCAACGGAACCAGCACCCAATCGGGTTTCGGGCGCGCGGAGTTGTGCCCCGGAATGACCTATGCCAATATCCCGACTCCGGGAGGCATCGAATCTCGCTTGGGAGGATACAGCGGCGGCCCAGGCTATTTCAACGCCAATGCTTTCTGCGCCGCGCCGGCGATTATGCCGGACGGAGTGACATTAACGACCCAAGCCGCATGTCCCACCTGCGCCACTCTGTTTGGCAGCTCCGGCCAGGGCATCCTTCTGGGACCAGGCCAGTTCAACTTCGACGCCTCGGTGATCAAGACCACGCATGTCACCGAAAAGGCGACGCTCCAACTCCGCTTCGAGTTTTTCAACTTGCTCAACCATCCGCAGTTCAACGCTATCGATCCTAGTTCGGGGACTGGCGGTACTTTGTCCTCCCTGCCGCAGGCTCTGGTCGCAGGCCAGGGGACCATCACCAGCACCAGTGTGAACCCGCGCATTATTCAGCTCGGCGCGAAGTTCATTTTCTAAAGGAGTCCAGTTGGGGCACGGCGGACAACCGCCGTGCCGCCTCTTCAATGGTGTTTCGAGACTTCGAAAAAGTGAAACGAATTCTCTGGGGATTTTTGTCTCTGGCCGGATAGAACACCGAACCCGGCACACCAGCGACGCCAGCTTCGCGCATCAGACGCTCTCCAAACACGGAGTCGTCTTCGTCCGAGAGCTCGGCGTACTCGCACCACAGAAAGTACGATCCGCCCGGTTCATAGAACGTCATGCCGCATTTCTCAATCGCGTCGCACAGCAGTTCTTTGCGCTCCCAGTATTCGCGGCGAAGCTTGTCGTAGAATTCATCGGGCAGCGCGAGCGCTCCCGCCAGCGCGACTTGAAACGGGTGCGGAGCGGTCACCGTGTGGAAATCGTGCATGTTGCGGATCTGCTCGGTGATTTCGTTCTGCGCCACCACATAGCCCACACGCCATCCGGTGACTGAATACGTCTTTCCCATGGAGGTGACCGTGACGGTGCGATCCCGAGCCATGGGCAGCGATCCGATGCTGAGGTGCCGGTGTCCTGGCCAAACCAGGTATTCGTAAGTCTCGTCGGCAAAGATCAGCAGATCGTGACCGGCGGCGAATTGGGCGATGATCTGCAGCTCATCGAGCGTGAAGACTTTTCCGGTGGGATTACACGGATTGCAAAGCAGAATGGCTGCGGTATTAGGATTGTGCAAGTTTTCGAGCTGATCAAGGGTGAAAGAGAAATTCGGCTCGCACGTTTCCAGAATGCGTAACTTCAATCCGGAGACAATCGATTGGAGCACATAATTTTCGTACATCGGCGCGAAGGTGATTATTTCGTCGCCGCGCTCTACCAGCGCCTCCATGGCGACCACCATTCCTTCCGTAGCGCCGCAAGTGACCACGACGTTCCGGTCAGGATGCGCCGGGATGCCGTTGAAGCGTTCCATCTTGTGGGCGATGGCGTGCCGCAAAACGGGCGCGCCCGCTGGATCCGTGTATTGATGATTGCAGCCGGCTACGGCCTGGCGAGCCAGCTCTTTGAGTTCCGCGGGTGCGTCATCGTCGGGGAATCCTTGCGAAAGATTGACGGCTCCCACTTGAAGAGCCTGGATGGTGGTCCGGCGAATCACCGATTCGCGCAAAGGCAGACGCTTGAAGGAAGGCATTAATTGTTGGTCCCCGGTAACGCGAACGCAATCAGCTCGGCCGGTATATTTCCGCCGACGGCAACCACGATGTACTGCTTGCCGTTGAGCATATAGGTCATCGGCGATCCGGTTTGTCCCGACGGCATGTTCACCGCGCCTATTTCTTTTCCGGTCTTCTTGTCATAAGCGCGAAGCATGGCGCCCTTCTGACCGGAGGGCATAGTGACCACGCCGCTCTCGCCGGCGATCACGAGTGTCTTTGTCACCAGAGTCCCGATGGTTCCCTGGCGGCCGGTGCGTGGAATAGGGATGCCTTTCAAAGCGGGGCTATTGCGCACGTTGTCGGGCGTCTCGCCATGGGCAACTTGCCACAAGATGTCGCCCTTGTCCAGATCGATGGCGCTGATCTGGCCGTACGGCGGCTTGATGATCGGCATGCCCTGAACCAGGAGCGGCGGAGGCGCACCGGCGGCATCCGCTGGTTTCCCGAGAACCCAGGCCATGTCGGACGAGCCCGGCTTCGGTTGGACCAGCCCCATGGAGTTGAGCGTCCGTTGCGAATAGACATAAAGGATGTGTGTCTCGGGATCGTAGGATCCTCCGGGCCAATTGGAACCGCCACCGAATGGCCCCATGACTAACGTGCCCAGCGGGCCGTCCGCTTTGCTCACCACAGGCGGAGTAAAGAGAGGCCCGAACTTGTAACGGGAGGTGATCTTCACCGCCTCCGCTCGCAGCTCCGGAGTGAAGTCGATCAGGTCGTCAGGGGATGAACCCTGGCGATCGTAAGCCGGCGGCTTGGTGGGGAAGGGTTGCGTTGGGCTGGTCTTTTCACCGGGCGTAGTGGACTGCTCCACGGGCTTTTCCACGATGGGCCAGACGGGCTTACCCGTAACGCGGTCGAATACGTAGAGAAACGCCTGCTTGGTGGGCTGCGCGACGGCTTTGATCTGCCGGCCATCCACCGTGATATCGACGAGCATGGGCGCGCACGGAATGTCCATGTCCCAAAGGCCGTGGTGTACCAACTGATAGTGCCATTTTCGCTGGCCGGTTTTGAGATCGACAGCCACGATGCTTTCGCCGAACAGACCGTTTCCCGGACGATGGCCGCCGTAGAAATCCCCCGTGGGCAATTCCACAGGGAGGTACGCCATTCCCAACTGCTCGTCAACGCTGATCTGGCCCCAGACTCCGGTGTTGCCGGTGTAATCGGCGGAATCATTTTCCCAAGTGTCATAGCCGAACTCGCCCGGTTTCGGAATGGTGTGGAAGATCCAGAGGCGTTTTCCGGTGCGAACATCGAAGCCGCGAACGAAACCTTTCACGTTCGCTTTGCTTTTCGGTATGTCGCCAGCCTTGTGCGCGGCTCCGACGATGACGACATCGCCCGCGACCACTGGGGCGGCGTGAAGGCCGATCTCTCCATTCATCGGATCGATTTCCTGATCGTCGCCCAGCTTCAAGTCCACGACGCCATCGGTTCCAAAACTGGAAATCCGAGATCCAGTCTTGGCATCCAACGCGACGAGCCGGTATCCGGCGGTGACGTACAGGATGCGCTCTTCGCGCCCGTCGGTCCAATAGGCGAGCCCGCGGCCGGAAAGTTTTCGCGGTGCGACGTCGCCGCGGCGGCCCTCCTTTTCCCCGTGGACCCATAGCAGCTCACCCGTGCGCGCGTCCACAGCCACCACGTCCCGCCGTGTGCCGGCCGTGGAATAGAGGACGCCGTTCACCATCAGCGGCGTGGATTCCAAGTTGGTTTCCGGCCTGGGACCCAGGTTGTCGGTCTTGAAGCGCCAAGCGACTTCGAGCTTATCGAAGTTAGCCGCGTTGATTTGATCGAGCGGCGCATAGCGCGTGTTTCCGAGATCGCCGCCGTAGGTGCGCCACTCGCCGCCCTGGGCCCCGGACTGCGCGAAGGCCGGCAGGCTGGTGGACAACAACAAGGACAGCATCACAGGTCGACATCTCAATCCGGGCACTACCCACCTCCATCGCTTGCGCAGTAACCAAGTTAATTCAAAAACCTAGCTTGCCGCTAGATCACGGACCGAGCGCTCTGTCGAGAATAGTTTCAGCAGGCGCGCGATGCAACTCAAAATCGTCTGGAACCTGTTCATTCAGAAGGGTGGGACGCATCACGCCCAGAATATCGTGGTGATGCCGAGCTAGCTCGACCGCGGGGCGTCAGTGACTCGCGGGGGAGGGAAGAAAGATGCGGGTGGATGACCATCGCCAAAATATTTCTCCGCTGATGGAGGTACATGCGGGCACATCGACTGGTTAGGCGTTCTAGGTCCTTGTGAAGGGGAGAATCACCGTGCCCACGCTCGCCATCGGTGCTCGCTACGACGCTATGGAGCCTTCACAGATGGAGCGGATTGCCAAAGGGGTGAAGCGATTTACCATGACCGAAAGGTTTACTTCGGGGGAATCATCAACTTTATTCAAGACGTAGACGCCGGCCGCTTTGGATCAAGCCTGGTCTGATTACTCCTGGATGGCGCGCAACCCTTCCAGTAGGAATCCGTCCCGTCCGAAGATTCGCTCGGACGCGCGTCTGCGGGTAGCGGATGTTGGCAGACGGTTCGATAGCTCGGTTAATTTGTCCGCGTCGGGAGAGACAAGAAGCGCGACAATGCGGGCTACAATGGTGTGCCATGAACCTCTCGCGCCTTTGCATCGGCTGCACGGGACTCCTGGTAGTTGCAGAGTTCACAAGCCTTGCGCAGCTGCCTCCGGCGCCAAAGAAACCGGTCACTGACGTTTATAATGGCGTGGCCGTGACCGACGACTATCGTTGGCTGGAGAACTACTCGGATCCGGCTGTGCGCGCCTGGAGCGGTGCGCAAAACCAGTACGCGAGAAAGTACCTGGATTCCCTTCCAGTTCGGGCGACCCTCAATGAGCAATTGAAGCGTCTCTACTCGCAGCCCTCCGCCACATATTCCGACCTTCACGCGCGCAGCAGAGTGTTGTTCGCGCTCAAGACCCAGCCGCCGCAAGAACAACCACTCCTGGTCACTCTAACGTCGGCCGACGACCCTCGGTCCGAGCACGTAGTCCTGGATCCGAACCTGCTGGACGCAACCGGCGGAACTTCGATCGATTTCTACGTTCCATCTAACGATGGAAAGCTGGTCGCAGTCTCCCTGTCCAAAGGCGGCAGCGAGAGTGGGGATGTACACGTTTACGACGTGGCCAGCGGCCAGGAGACGGGCGCCCCTGTACCGGGCGTCAACGGCGGCACGGCGGGTGGGAGCCTGGCGTGGAATGCGGATGGATCGGGATTCTACTACACCCGCTATCCGCGCGCGGGCGAGCGCCCTGCAGCAGATCTGCAATTCTTTCAGCAAGTTTATTTTCACCGGCTCGGCGCGGACACCAAGCAGGATGCCTATTCACTCGGCAAAGATTTCCCGCGTATCGCCGAGATTGAACTCCGGGCTGCCGAGGACGGACGCTACATCCTCGCCACCATGGCCTATGGTGATGGCGGCGAGTTCGCCCACTTTCTGATTGGCCCCGAAGGTCAATGGCATCAAATCGCCAGGCTTTCTGACGAGATCACCGGCGCTGCGTTCGGCACGGATGGCTATTTGTATCTCCTCTCGCATTTGAAAGCCCCGAAGGGAAAAATCCTTCGAACTTCGCTGGCACACCCGAACGTTGCGGAAGCACAGACGGTGGTTCCCGAAAGCAACGCCGTTATCGAGAGATTCCTTCCGCTGGGCAATGCGCTGTATGTGCAGGATGTCTTGGGAGGCCCATCTCAGATCCGGATCTTTGACGCGGCGGGAAAGCTGCGGGGTGAAGTGCCTATCGCTCCGCTTTCTGCCGTAGAACAGATGGCGCGCTCCGCGAGCGACGAGCTCCTATTCCAAAGCGAGACTTATCTCGAGCCGAAGGCCTGGTATCGATACGATGCCGCTGCCGGCAAGGTGATGCGTACGGCCCTGTTCGATAAGCCAGCCGCCGATTTCAGCGACGCCGAAGGGGTGCGTGTGTTCGCTACTTCCAGGGACGGGACCAGAATTCCTTTGAATATCATCCGCCGCAAAGGCACCAAGCTGGATGGAAGGAATCCGGTGCTGCTGACGGGATATGGCGGTTATAGCTTCACCATATCCCCTAGTTATTCGCTGAACCTGCGCGTGCTGCTGGACCATGGCTTCGTGTTCGCGGAAGCCAATCTTCGCGGGGGAGGCGAATATGGAGAAGCTTGGCATCGCGCCGGCATGCTGACCAAGAAGCAAAACGTGTTCGACGACTTCGCCGCGTGCGCCCGCTATCTGATAGATCATAAGTACACCACTTCGGCGAAACTGGGGATCGAGGGCGGCAGTAATGGCGGTTTGCTTATGGGCGCCGAATTGACTCAGCATCCGGAGTTATTCGGCGCCGTGGTTTCGCACGTCGGCATCTACGACATGCTGCGCGTGGAACTGCAACCCAACGGCGCATTCAATGTAACTGAGTTCGGAACGGTGAAAGAGCCCGACCAGTTCAAAGCGCTGTACGCCTACTCGCCCTATCATCACGTCGTGAATGGAACGAATTATCCTCCGGTCCTGTTTCTGACCGGCGACAACGATCCGCGAGTGGACCCTTTGAACTCGCGCAAGATGACCGCCCGATTGCAGGCCAGCGGCACGCAACATTTGGTTCTATTGCGCACCAGCGGCAATTCCGGCCACGGTATTGGCACCGCACTGAGCGAGTACGTGGCTCAAGAGGCCGACGTCTTGGCGTTTCTGTTCGAACAGCTCGGCGTCCGATAAACCGTTTCCGGGTGTCCGGGTGGTCGGCCAACCGCTGATAGGGCCCCATAATCGCCATGATCGGAACTCTTTTGCGACATCCGCGAGCAGGCCGTGTTTCGTCCAGTTGACGAGACGCCGACTACGCGAGATCGAGTGGATATAGAATACTCAGGACGGGTGTGTTTTACCGGGCAATCAGACCAATAGGGAGAAGCCGTGTTCAAGAAACTTGCTGTCGTCGCAATCTGTTTTGCGTTCTGGTGCGGGAGCGCCATGGCGCAGGATGCAAAGACCGTGATCGCCAATGCGCAAAAGGCATTGGGCGATTTGACATCGATTACGTATTCAGGATCGGCGAAGGATGTGGCGTTCCAGCAGTGCGGAGCCAACGCCGCCGATATGACATGCAGGGGGACGCACGATCCAATGCGGCCGATAAACAACTACGTCCGCGTGATTGACCTCACCGCCCCCGCGTCACGGCACACGGGAACCACCAACAACATTGGGCCTGGCGGTTCAACGACGGTGACGCCTGGAATCTTTTTCCAACAGGTCACGTCGAAACAGGCTGACGTCTCGCAACCCTGGGCCAACTCCCTGGAGTTTTACATCACGCCCTGGGGGTTTCTGAAAGGCGCCTCTGAGAATAACGCCACGGTGAGCCATCGCAAGGTCGACGGCAAGAACTACACCGTCTTGAGCTGGAGCCCGACGGTGAAGGCGCCTTCCGGCAAGAGCTATGTCATCAATGGCTATGTGAACAAAGAGAACATGGTCGATCGGGTGGAGACCTGGCTCGGTGAGAACATCATGGGCGACATGCACATCGTCGCAACTTACAGCGGATGGAAGGATTTTGGCGGTGTGATGGCTCCTTCGAAAATCGTGCAGACGCGCGGCGGCTGGCCCTTCTTTGAAGTGGACGTAACCGCCGCGAAGGCCAATCCTCCCGATGTCGCGTCGCTGGTTCCGGCGCCGGCCGGTCGTGGCGGCCCGGGCGGGGGAGGGCCGCCGGCTCAAGCGCCACTCACCGTCACTTCCGAAAAGCTCGGCGACGGCCTTTACCGGCTCACCACTGGACCGGGCAGCTACGATTCGGTGATCGTCGAGTTCAAGGACTACATCATGATGCTGGAGGCCGGCCAATCCGAGGCGCGTGCTCTCGCGTACGTTGCCGAAACAAAGAAGCTGATTCCTAACAAGCCGATCCGTTACGTCATGAACACGCATCCCCATTCCGATCACACCGGAGGGCTGCCCGTGTTGGTGGCTGAAGGCGCAACCATCATCACGCAGAAGAACAATGAGGAGTTTCTCTCCAAAGCGCTCAACACTCCGAGGACGCTCATGACTGACACACTCGCCAAGAATCCGAAGAAAGCCAAGATCGAAACGGTCCTGGAGAAAAGGGTCTATTCGGACGGGACGCGAACCGTGGAGATGTACCACGTTTATCCCGCTCCTCACTCCAACGGATTGATCATCGCGTACATCCCGAAGGAGAAGGTCCTGTTTCAAGGCGATTTCTCGGTGAATCCCGGCGAACCAGCGAACGATCACGTCAAAGCTTTGGTCCCGGTTCTAGAGAGGCTCAATTTGGACTTTGACCGCTATATCAACGTGCACGCCTCCGCTGCTCCACAGACCAAGGCGGATGTGTGGAAGGCCGTTGGGAAATAACGATTAGGCGGCCGATGAGCCCAACGGCCGGCGGCTTCCCGCCTGTCTACACTAAGCAATCCACCGGGCCGGCCACCATAAGTAACCCTCAGGATCCTTCACAATCGCGGATCGCAATCCATAAGGGATATCAGCGGGCGGCCTGACCGATGTCGCCCCCGCTGCGAGCGCCCGCGCATACGCAGCTTCGACATCCTCGACGAATAAGAAGAATCCGTTGGAGGGAATGCCGGTCCGGTCGTCCGGCTCCCCCATCTCCAGCACTGCGTCGCCCACGCGCGCGGTGGCGTGCATCACGCGACCCGAATGTTCGACCACGGCCAGCTCTGAGGCTCCGAAAGCCCGCTTTAGGAAATCGATGTACGGGCGCGCGCGCCCCGGATGCACGTGCGGCAGGACCGTTCCCAAACCCTCCGCGGCTGGGGCGGGAGACAACCGGGTCGCGATGTACCAATGATTCCCAAATGCGTCCTGCACAAACGCGGAGCGTTCCCCATACGGCCGGTCGGCGGGCTCTCCCAAGGCGCCCATCAAGGTAACTGCTCCGGCGTCGAGGGCACGGCGGTAGGCGGCGTCGCAATCTTTCACGTATACGTGAAGCACCGACGGCAGATTGCCCCTGCTGGCCGCCGTGCCGCCCCCGATCATGATTACGGAATCGCCGATGCGGACCTCCGAGTAGAATCCGTAGGCCTCGCCCGCGGTGTTGCGCTTCAACTCCTGAGCGCCGAACGTCTTCGTCAGAAAGTCGACCAGCTCGGGTGCCTGGGCGTGAATGAGGAACGGCGTGATGGTGCGGAAGCCCGCCCCAGTGCCGGCCCCAGTGGGTGTCAATGTCAACATAGCTGCTCTCCTTTGTAGTTCCGTTTTCAACCGCTTCTTAAAGTCCTCCGACGGCAGATCACGCAGCGCGCCGGCGATTTCCGTTAGCGCCGCCAACGTGCGACCGACGCCGGTGGCAGGCTCGGCGCCCGTAAGCACCGACTCGATGGCGCGATCCAGTTGGTCAGCGAGCGCGCGTTCAGGCATGTGCGCCCTCCATTTGAGCCCGCAAGTTCTCGATCGCCCGAAGCTGAAGCTGCTTCACCGCGCCCTCGCTCCGCCCCAGCTCCCGGGCAACTTCGCGGATGCTCTTCTGCTCGACGAATCGCAGGTGAATCACGCGGAACTGAGCCTCGGGTAGCCGCTCTACCATCTGAAACAGCATGGCGCGGCGCTCGATATCGCCGTCACCCGGCTGTTCGGGCTGGGCCGCGGGATTCGCCGCCTCCCGACCCGAGCGTCTAAAGTGATCGGCAATCGTGCGCGAAGCAATCCCCAGCAGCCACGCCGCGAAAGGGACCCCGCGCCATTCAAACTTGCCAATTCCAGCCAGCGCCTCCCGAAAAACGTCCGCCGTCAGATCCTCGGCCTGATGCCGGTCCGCAACGCGGCGCGCAACATACGCGTAGACGCGGCAAAAATTCTCCTCGTAGAGTTCGCCAAAGCGAGCAGGGTCGCGTTGCGCGGCTTCAATCCCCGGCCGGTCGTCGGTGCTCTGCGTCATCGCCCTCGCTGGCCTGCTCTCGTTAAGATAATCCGTGGAAGGGCTCGAAAAGTTACGCGCTGGAACGGCTCAATCTTGACGTCGACCGTTAACGCTCAGTGATCGAATTTTGAAGCATCGCCGCCGCAATGGATGTACCCTAACCGCAGAGCGGCCAATCGGGAGCTCCACACCGGGTGAGTAGACGGAGGATATTTCGAGACTGCCGTCAGAGCCTCTGAAAGGCTATTCCTGCTGAGATCGCTCTTCGCCAAGGCACATCCGGCCCACGCATCCGCGCGCAGCTCCGGCGTCCAAGCTTTTTTCATCCATGCAGCCGGATAAACCTCGTCCAGGGCATGGCCGTACTCATGTGCAATGATCGCCAGAATGGCGCCATCGCCATATTTGTCATATACGGTCGCGAAAAATTGCGGCGCGTACACCAATTTCGCCTGATCGGGTGTTACCACCAACATGGCGTTGGGCGCGGTGGTGTTTCGAAGAATGGCGATCTCGGGGCACTTGGGGGAGCAGGTGGACGATACCGCGGTGTTCAAGCGTTTGGCCAGTTGCATGACGTCGCCGCTGGGACGCTGATCGGCCCTGGCATCGTAAGAAGCAGCGCCGGGCCCGAGCGCACAAATCACTTCGGCGCTCGCGCTCGATACCAGCAATAGTGTGGAGAGGAGTCCGGTCGTCATCAGAACGTTCGGCCTGGCCGTGCAATCGATTCATGCAAAGCATCCACACCCGGACCCTTACCGACCAGCAAGTCTTCGGGGAACTTGCGATAGGATAAGATCTCGCGATAGATCTGGGGAGCGACCGCCGAGTTGAGCCCCAGTCCCGCGAGATACTGCAAGCGCATGTTCAGATCCTGATTCAGCGGAACGCCCGATAACATGGGCGCCAAATCTCGGGCTCGGCCCGCGTAGGTTGCGAGCAAATCCACGGCGGAATGGAACCCGGTTTCGGCCAGCGACGCGGATACTCGCGAGTAACCGGCCTGGTCCAGACGCCGCTGCAGCGCATCCACATCGATGGGAGAGGATTCGGGCGTGCCCAGCAGCACCAGGTCGTACCCATCGCCGTCCAAGTAGTTGCTCCACACGGTCGCGTTCGGAAAAACACTGAAGAACGTTGCCAGCTCGGTCTTCACGGTTTCCTCGTCGCTCTCGTAAATCGGCAGCCATTGCGCGGCGACACCGCCCGGATTCAAATGGCTCTTGACCAACTCATAATATTCCTTGGAGTAGAGTGTCGAAGTGCCCTTCACCCAGGGATGGATGGGATCGGTGGTGATGACATCGAACTTTTCGGGCGTAATCAGGATGTAGTGCCGGGCGTCGTCGTAAACCAAGCGGGCGCGCGGATCGCGCAGCACGTGATAGTTCTCTTTCCCGAAAAACTCATCGGAGGCGGGCGGAATCAAAGGCTCCAACTCGCAAATCACGATACTGCGGACCTCGGGGTAAAGAACGAAGGACCCGGCTGTGACGCCCGCGCCGAAACCCACCACCAACACCGATTGTGGGGCTTGCTGAACGAGGGCGGGCAGATGTCCCATCATGCGTTGCAGGCGCATGTCGAGCGGCGCCGACGATGCTTCCGACTTACCGCTGACGTAAAAGAATTTCTGATCCCCGCGTTGCGTGATTACCACCGATGAGTTGATTCCCTCGCCCACGAACACCGGGCGGGTTTCGCCATCGATGGCGGGATTCAGCCCTCGCAAGACGGGCGCCACGCGGCGTCCATAAGCGATGCCCTGCCAGGGAACGACGCCCACGGTTGTAGACAGGCCCCAAGCTAGGGCGACTGCGCAAGCCAGCACCCCCGCAAATGCCAGGGGCTTCTTGAAAACCACCGGCGCTACCGCAACCACGGCAGCGGCTGCGGCCAGCCAGATCAATACCTGTTGAGAGCTTTGCGTACCGATCCCTGGAATCAGCAGCAGACTGAAAGCCAACGCGCCCACAATGGACCCGGCAGTATTGGCTGCGTAGACCTCCCCGGTCAATCGTCCGGGATCTTCCCTTTTCGCTGCCGCAGCCGCCAGCGCCAGTGGAAAGCTAGCGCCCCACAGCAGCGTTGCTGGGAAAATGGCGCGGATCGAACGCGTCAGGTCCAGATCGAAGTTGACCCAAGGATTAATCGCAAGCCAGGGATCTACAGGCCACCAGGGCAGCACGTACGCCAGCGTGAAGGCGGTCCAGGCGATCGCGGCGGCCAGCAGGATCTGGCAGCCTGCCAGTGCCAGGCGCGGATCCCTCACCCGCCGCGCCAGGAAAGAACCGGCGCCGCTGCCCGCCCACAGCCCAGTCAGAAAAACGGCCAGAATAATCGAGAAGGTGTAGACCGTCGCGCCCAACAGTAGCGCGAGCAGCCGCGTCCACACCACTTCTGCGCCGAGGGCGGTGAGTCCGGAAAACGCAATCGCCGCGTAAATGAACACCACGCCTGGTGCACGCGTCACTGGGGTACCGCGCTCCTGGGGATCCGCGCCCGCCCAGCGCCCGTTGCGCCCCGCCAGGGACAGCGCGAGCAATGCCACCGCCACGTTGATCGCCGCCGCGATATACGTCGCGAAAGCCATGTCGTGGACGCGCAACAGGTAGAAGCCGGCCAAGACACAGCCGGTGACCGCGCCTGCGACATTGGCGCTGTATAGCAGCCCGAGCCAGGAGACTCCCCGGGGCGTCGTTTCCACCCAGCGGGCGATGGCGGGAAGCGACGCGCCCATCAATAAAGTGGGAGGAAGCAGGCACACCGAAGCAACCGCGCCGCGCACCACCAGTCCCACCAACCCAGTGGTGGCGCCCGCAACGTAAATGCGTCCGATCAACGGGACCCCGAACAGCGCGATGATCCCGAACGCCGCGACGCCCAACTCCAGAAGCGCGTACACCCGCATGGGATGACGCCGCCTTGAGACCAGCCATGGAAGCGCGGCGCTGCCCAAACACAGGCCGCCCATGTAGGCGGTCAGGAGCAATCCCAGGGACACGGCGGACGAGCCGATTACCAGTTGCAACAACTGGAACCAGACGATCTCGTAAATGAGAGCGGCGCAGCCACTGCCGGCGAACAACAGCAGCCAGGGAAGCAGATCGCGGTAACTGCGCTCAGCCGCGGGGGCGTCTGTCTCGGCCTGTGTGGTTTGGGCAGACTCCCGCCGGGCTACTGGGACACGTCTGGACATCGCCTGATTTTAACTTAAGCGTGTGCGGCAGGCGGTCATCCTGCCGCACAAAATCAGAACGTGAACCGCGCCACGATCTGGCCCGACCTGGGCTGAGCTCCTCCGAATTGCGTCAGACCGCCATTTACCCAGTTCACATAGCCGAAACCCTGCGACAAAGTGCCTCCGGGGTTGCCGTGCAACGTGGGCGTAGCGACCGACGTAAACGGGAAGCCGAAAGGCGCGCCGTCGGCGGGCGCCTGATAGAACAGACGGTTGAAGATGTTCTGGAATTCCGCCCGAATCTGCAACTGGGCTCTTTCTTTGATGCGGAAGACTCGCCCGAAGGCCATGCTTTCAGCGGGCTGCCTCTGCCAACGAAAGTCGTTGAAGTAAGGCGCGGAGGCCCCGAACGTGCCGTACGGCGGTTCTACCCACGCATTCGGATTGAGCACCAGTTGTGTGGTCGGATCGAAATGGGAATTCGGATTCACCAGGAATAGAGGCTGTCCCGGCACCCGGTCCATGAACGTATAGCCGCCGCCCCACAGTGCGGGGTTGTTGCCCGGTCCTCTGCCCAGGTTCGCGAGGAGGTTTTGGGAGGAGAATGGAGTTTGCAGGATTTGGCCGCTTTGATAGCGGAGCACCGCGCCTATAGTCCAATCCCTCGCCAGCCAGGACAGCGCCTTTCCGCCGTTGAAATTGAGTTCAGCTTTCGGCGTCGTGTAGTTGAACGAAATAATCAACTCCTGCGGGACGCTGAACCCGGAAATCTGCTTGTCCAGAGATTTGTTAAATACATCGTTGATGAGCGGCGGGGAGGGCGTGACGTAGCTGGTGTTAGAGTTGGTGCCGTTGGTGAGCTCCTTCTGCCAGGTGTAAGCCACCTGCGCGCTCAGGCCATGAGAGTAGCGCTTGGTGGCTTTGATCTGCAATGAGTCGTACCAGGTATTTCCATCTGGTGGCCCGAGGAAAGGCGGAATACCGTTCCACTGCGGATATGGCCGCAGCGCCTGAAGCAGCGTTTGCGTGGCGGGGAATCCGGGGTAAACGTTATTCGGATTGGCCAAAAACGGGAATCGGGCGATGACGGCGGGCGAATTAATTTGTGTATTGAGGAGCGTCGTGTCGGCCTTGCTGGTCACGTTGAGTCCGTATTCCGATAGCAACTGCTGCGGCGTAAGAGCGTTGTAATTCAGGCTGCTCAGTAGGGGCGACACCCACCAAGCGCCGCGATTGCCCACATAGGCGGCATCCACCACAAGGTCCTTGGTGATTTCTTGCTGGAAGCCGATGCTCCACTGAAACGTGCGCGGTAAGCGGCCAGTGTTGGGCGCAATCGAGACGAACGGCGAGGATGGCGGGATCACACCCGGCGCTGCGGGAACAGGGTATTGGGGATTAAAGTTCGGCCAATGAACCACCGGATTGCCGTAGGGGTTTCCGGGCCCCAGGGGGTCCCCAAATTCAAGACGCCCCGAGGAGGCGCCATAGGCCGCGGCGGGAATCGTGTAGAAATCACCCGCGCTGCTGTTCAGCCCGGCTTGGTCCGACTCGGCAGCATACGAAATGGCGCCGCCCGCGCGGAACACCGTCTTCGGCGTGATCTGATAAGCGACTCCCAGGTGCGGTCCGAAAGCAAACGGGTAAGCGTTGGCGTAGTTGCACTTGCAGGTAGCCTGGTATTCCACCGTTCCAAGCCGTCCGCCGATCAAGGAGTTGGGCGCGGTAAAGTCGGCATTCTGCATGCGGCCGTATTGCTCCTTCCACAGAATGGCGTAATCCCAGCGCAGGCCGTAGTCGAAAGTCAGTTTGCGCGTGATCTTCCAACTGTCCTGGACGTAGATTCCATAGGAATGGGTACCCAGCCTCACGTCCGCGGGCGCTGCTGTCGACACGGTGTTGGTCGCGCCGAGAAAGAAGCTGGCGTATGCGAAGCCGCTGCTCGCGAAATTCGCAAAGGGCTGTCCATTCTGCGACGGATCCGCGGTCTGCTGCTGGGCAAAGGCGAACTGTCCGTCGGCGCGGCTGTCGTTTATGCTTTGTATCCCCTCAAATAGGGCAGTGGCTCCTAATTTGTAAGTGTGGTTGCCTTTCACCCAAGTCAAGTTGGCGTTGAAAGTTGGTTTGTAATCGTTGGCCTCTGGTGTCAAAGTGAACGCCACGCCGGTGTTGGTAACGGAAGGGAATCCGCCGCCACCGCTCCATCCACCGCCGTTGGTGCTATACATGCCCGCCATGTAGGGGAAGAAGTTGCCGGCGGTGAAGGGAACGCCGTCGGGAAACAGCTGCTTCTGATCGTAAGTGGGAGCGGTCTGGGGATTGGACGTGTGCAGATAACCGGCGCCGAGATGCAACAGCAGGGTCGGGGTGAGTGTCACATCCAAATTGAGGCGAATGGTCTGCGCCAACGCGTTCTGAGGCTGTAACGCGGTGTACGGTTCCGTGAAGCCGTTGTTCTGGGGCGAGAAGGTCTTGGTGGCGGAATAGTATCCCGACAACTTCATCTTCTGACTGAGGAGTTCGTCGATCTTGACGGAAGGAATGGTGGTGTGACGGAAATTCGAGTAGCCAGGCGCAGTGTAGTTGAACACGCCGGGCGTATTTGGCAGCGGAATCATGTTCTGAATGATGGCCGCCGTCGGATCTATCATGCTCATCGGAATCGTATTGTTGGGGAAGGGGTTCCGCTCGACGATGCCATTGACAGAATGATTGGTGGTGGGATCGAAGATCTCGTTCAGACAAACCTGCTGGCCGGCGGGATCGGTGTTGCAAGTGCTGGATAGCGCGGCGCTGAAGTTCCCACTACGCTGCGCCGCCGTGGGCACGATGGCGTATGTGTTACCGATGAAGGCGCTTTGACGGAACTGCTCAAAACTAAAGAAGAAAAAGGTCTTGTCGTGACCGTTATAGAGTTTGGGAATGACGATCGGCCCGCCTAATGTGAACCCATAATCGTTCTGCCGGATCGGGTTGCGGATAAGCTGCCCTTCCTTGGACGGGTTAATGGTGCCAGCGTTCGTGAAAGGCGTGCCGGCGTTCAGGACTTCATTCACGAAATAGTCGTACCCGCTCCCGTGAATCTGATTAGAACCCGATTTCATGGTGTAGTTGAAGTAACCTCCGCCCGCCTGACCGTATTCGGCCGCGAAATTACTGGTTTGGATGGCCACCTCCTGGATGGCTTCTATCCCCGCCTGATTCACCTGGTTCTGCTGTTTAAAGAAGCCGTTGGTCGCGTCCTGGCCTTCGATGTTGATGGACTGCGAATTGGACGGCATCCCGTTCACGCGCAGAATGGCATCGGTTGAGATCCGCGCGCCGGGCAGCAGTTGGACCGCGGACAGCGGGTTCCGGATATTGCCCAGGCTGTTTGCGGTTCCAATGCTGGCTGCCGCTCCGGTGAGCGTGAGAATCGGCAGCTCGTCCAAAGTCTCGGTGGAGACGGTGTGGCTTATCTCGCCTCCTGCGGTTTTCCGCCATGGTGCTGCGGCTTCCACCGTAACCGATTCGGTGGCGGAGCCGACCTCGAGCGCGACGTCGATACGCGCGGTGCCTGCCACCTCGACCTGGAGGCCCTGGCGGACGTATTTCTTGAAGCCAGGTACAGTGACGGACAGATCGTAAATACCCGCAGGCAATTGCGCGATGGTGTAATTGCCCGTTCCCGAGCTAACGGTCGGGTACACCGCGCCGGTGGCAGTGTTCTTAGCTTCGATTGCGCCACCGGCGATCACGGCGCCCGCGGGATCTGAAAGGGTACCGGTGATGGTGCCGCGATCGCTCTGGGCAAACGCGGCCGAAACGAGCACAACTATACCTACTGAGCGAATCAGTGTTTTCACAACGAATTCCCCATCCACTTGGATTGATCCGAGTCATAAGCTCGGATCTGTGTTCAAAGCTGGCCAAGTTTATCTCAGGTATCGGGCGTAAACAATAATCGATACGATAATTGACGATAAATTGCCGTTACCGAGGAAGGAATTAGCGTCATTGACGCGAACATGCCGCTCCCTGGAAGGACGAACTGCAACGACAAGCTAGGTCGACCAATTCAAAGGCGGGAATATTGCGGGTGTGAGTTGCAGTGGGAGGTGCGGATTCGAGAGGCGGGCTAGGAATCGATCGGGGCAGGTTGTCAGCCTGCCCCAAAAGTTATTCAACAAACTTAGAACGTGAAGCGCGCGATCAACTGGCCCGAGCGCGGTTGGGCGCCAGCGCCATTCGCAAAGGCGACGAATCCGTAACCGCCCGACAGGAGCCCGGCCTCGGAACCGATGTTGCCTCCGTGAGCCGTGACCGTCGCGGGATTATTGGCTGGGAGGCCGAAAAATGGCGCTGAATCAGCCGGTAAGGAGTAGAACAGCCGGTTAAAGATATTCTGGAACTCCGCGCGAACTTGGAGCGTAAAGCCCTCCTTGATGCGGAAAATACGACCGAAGCCCAGCGACTCGGCTGGCTGGCGCTGCCAGCGGAAGTCGTTGTAGTAGGGCGAGGACGAGCCGAACGTCCCAAATGCCGGTTCCGTCCAGGCCGCTGGATTCAGCGCCAATTGCGTGGTCGGATCGAAATGGGAATTTGGATTCACCAGGAACAAGGGCTGGCCAGGGACCCGGTTGTAGAACGTTGTGCCGCCGCCCCAGAACGCGGGATTGTTAGCTACTCCTACGCCCAAGTCGGTAAGAAGATTACTGTTGGAAGGCGGTGTCCGGAGCAGCGCACCGCTTTGGTATCGCAGCAGCCCGCTTAAGGTCCAGTCGCGCGCGAACCACGAAACGGCCTTCATGCCCCCGTTCTCGGCGGCGATCTTGGGGGTTGTGTAGGTGAACGAAATGATCAACTCCTGTGGAATATCGAACCCGGAAAGCTGCTTGTCCAGCGAAGGGTTGAAAATGTCGTTGATGAGCGGTGCGTCGGGTGTGAGATAGGAGGTATTGGAGTTGACGCCGTTGGTGAGTTCTTTCTGATAGGTATAGGCAACTTGCGAGGTCAGCCCGTGCGAAAGACGCTTGGTAAATTTGACCTGCAGCGAATCGTACCAGGTGTCTCCCATAGGTGGTCCCAGGAATGGCGGGATACCCCCATACCACTGCGGATAGGGCACCAGCGCCGCGATTAGGGGTTCCGAGCCGGGGAAACCGGGATAGACATTGTTCGGATTTGCCAAATTCGGGAAGCGGGCGGTCACGAGTGGGGAGCTAATCGGGGTAGTCAAAAGATTTGCGTCGGTCGGGTTCTGGACATTGAGGCCGTATTGCGATTGCAATTGCTGTGGCGAGATGCCGTCGTAGTTCATTTGGGAAAGCAGGGGCGCAGTCCACCACGCGCCGCGATTGCCCACGTAGGCGGCTTCTATCACCATGTCCTTTGCAATCTCGCGCTGGAAGCCGATGCTCCATTGAAAAATTCGGGGAAGGCGCGCGGCGTTGGGAGCGATCGAGATAAAGGGCGAACTGGGAGGAATCACGCCGGGAGTAGCTGCCGGCGGGTACTCGGGAGTATGCAAGAACGTACTAAACGTGAGCACTGGATTCCCGTAAACATTGCCTGGAGCGTACGGATCTCCGTTTTTGAGAATGGCGGCGGGCAATCCGTAACCTGCAGGATTCAGTCCAAGGAAGTCCGGGACACTGACGTTTAATCCTGCTTGGTCCGCTCCAGCCGCATAAGTGATCGCGGCACCGGCACGAAACACGGTCTTGGGCGTGATTTGCCAGGCCACTCCCAGGTGAGGTCCAACGGAAAGTGGGTAGGGCTTGGCGAAGCTGCAGTTGCAGGTTGCCCCGTATTGCACTGTTCCAAGCCGTCCGCCGATGGTCGGGTTAGGATCGCTGAAGTCGGCATTCTGCATTCGGCCGTATTGTTCGCTCCATAAGGTCGCGTAATCCCAGCGCAGACCGAGTTCTACCGTCAGCGTATGAGTGACTTTCCAGCTGTCCTGGAGATACAGCGCATAAGAATGCATGCCCAGCCGCGTACCCTCCGAGGGCGGGGCGACCTGGAGGCCCTGAGCCGCGCCCAGAAGGAAGCTGGCATAGCCAAGTCCGCTACTGGCGTAAACCTGAAAAGGCTCGTTCGCTTGCCAGGGATCGGCTGTCTGTTGCTGGCCGAATTCGAATTCTCCATTCGCGCGGCTGGTGGTTATGGTCGGGATACCCTCAAACAGGGCCGTCGCCCCCAGCTTGAAGGTATGGTTGTTCTTGATCCAGGTCGCGCTGGCGTTAAAGGTCGGCTTGACATCCTCCTCGAAAGGCGCCTCAAAGAACGAGGCCGTATTGCCGGTGGGGAATCCGCCGCCACCAAAGAAGCCAGCCGGGAGAAAGCTGGAAGCGGCCAGCCCCGATAAATAGGGAAAGAGTGTTGTGGGGAAGGCAGCGCCTTGCGGGTACAGCGAGGAGGCGCCGCTGTAAGTGGGAGTGACTCCAGGATTGGTGGTGTGCACCAGGCCCGCGCCGAAATGCAGCAACAAAGTGGGCGCGACGGTGTCGTCCAAGTTGACGCGTACGGTCTGCGCCAATGAGTTTTGGACTGTCGCGACACTGAACGCTTGAGTGAAACCGTTGTTCTCGGGCGAGAACGTTTTATTCGCCGAGTAGTATACGGACAACTTGAGCTTCGAACTGATCAGTTCGTCGACCTTGATGGAAGGGATGGTCGTATGGCGATAATCCGAGTAGCCCGGCGCGGTGTAGTTGAAAAAGCCAACCGTATTCGGCATCGGAAACAGGTTCTGAATGATCTGCGCGGTGGGATCGATCATGCTCGCCGGAATCGCGTTGCCCGGGAACGGACTCGCTACTGTGGCGCCATTCACCACGCGCCGGGTGGTGGGATTGAAGATCTCATTCGGGCACACCGATTGCCCGGCCGGGTCGGGGCCGTTGCAAGGACTAATAAAGGCCGGAACCAAGTCCGGGGCGAAATTCCCAGCGCGTTCCGCAGCGGTGGGAACAATCGTCTGAGTATTGGTAGTGAAGTTGTTTTGACGGAACTGCTCAAAGCTAAAGAAGAAGAAGGTCTTGTCGTGACCGTTATAGACTTTAGGAATAACGACCGGTCCGCCGAGCGTAAAGCCGTAGTCGTTCTGGTGGATCGGGTTGCGGATGAGCTGTCCTTCTTTCGCCGGGTTGACGGTGCCTGCGTCGGTGAACGGCAAGCCCGCATTCAGGAACGTGTTCACGAACTGGTCGAACCCGCCGCCATGCAGCCGGTTGGTGCCCGATTTCATGGTGTAGTTGAAGTAACCGCCACCCGCCTGACCATACTCGGCCGCGAAATTGCTGGTTTGGATGGTCACTTCCTGAATGGCATCCGCGCCCGCCTGATTCACCTGGGTGAGCTGCTTCCAAAAACCATTGCTGGCATCCTGGCCTTCAATGTTGATGGTCTGCGAACTGGAAGGCATGCCATTAATGCGTAGGGTATTGTCGGTCGTGAAATCGGCGCCCGGCAGCAGTTCGAGCGCGGCCAGCGGGTTCCTGATATTTCCCAGCCCGGTGGTGTTTCCGAAACCGTAAGGCGCGCCGGCGAGCGTGAGGATCGGAAGTTGGTCCAACGTGTCGCTGGGAACGTTGTAGCTCACCTCAGTGCTCTCCGTTTTGAGCATGGGAGATTCGGCGTTGACGACGACGGATTCGGTCGGCGCGCCCACCTCAAGCACGGGGTCGACACGATCGGTACCAGCCACTTCGACTAGGATGCCGGTCCGAACATATTTTTTGAATCCCGGAACTGTCACCGATAGATCGTAGGTGCCGGCGGGCAACTGGGGGATCGTGTAGTTACCGGTGCCCGTAGAGGCTGCGGAGTACACGGCGCCAGTACCTGTATTCTTGGCTTCCACGGGAGCGTTGGGAACCACGGCTCCGGCGGGGTCCAAAATGGTCCCCGTAATGGTGCCGCGATCCGTTTGACCGAACGCGGCTGAAACGACTAGACACAGAACAACTGAAGGAATCAGCTTCTTCACAACCCCACCTCGCGCACTTGAATTTAACCCCAAAGTCGTAAGCTCGGACGGCCCGAAAATCTGGCTAAGTCTATCGCAAGGAGAGGTGGGCGACAACCGTTCCTCAGAAATTTGACGCTGATTTGACGCTGACTGGAGGATGGCTCATCCGGGTCCGGCCCGAAAGTTCGGTCGTTCCTCGAACTGTTACTTACAATGGAACGACCGGGACGCAGTCTAGTTTCGTTCGCATGCAACCATCGCTACAACATCGCCCGAATACCGGCCAGCACGGTTGGTCGCTCCTGTTCCAAAGCATGCGGCCGTTCCTAGCCGCGCGTGCCCGGCGCGACGCCGTGGCTGGCGTGGAACTGGCGGCGCTCAGCATCCCGCAAGCCCTGGGCTATACCAGCATCGCGGGCATGCCCACGGTTACCGGCTTCTACACACTTTTGCTGCCGCTTCTGGCATTTGCAACCTTCGGCTCATCGCGTTACCTGGTGGTGGCCGCCGACTCGGCAACCGCGGCTATTCTCGCCGGTGGAATCTCCGGTATGGCTCAGGTCGGGAGCGCGACATATGTGGCACTGGCCGGAATGGTGGCGCTGCTCACCGCCGCGCTCCTGTTGATAGCGCGACTGCTCAAGCTCGGCTTCATTGCCGACTTCCTCTCGCGGACTGTGTTAG
>JBEKRO010000054.1:0-42773 GCA_049518655.1 Bryobacteraceae bacterium
TTCCTCCAGCGATCCATACCCGAATAGCTCGTGCTGTGTTTGGTCTTCTCCGCGCATATGGAAAAGACGAACTCGCTGGCCTTTTGGATACTCTCCGGTGGAGCTTTTCAGCAGCCTGCTAAACCATCAGCAAAATGGAATGTCCTTGACGCTACCGAGGACTAAAGAGGCTTGCCGTAAGCGAATCCGTCGTCGATTTATAACGACCGGTTTCAAGCTATGCCGCTGCAGGGATGCACAAGGTAGGCTCCGCGGAATCGCCACCCCGCCCGTTTTGCAGGCGGTGCGGTGCTTAGGCGTAGCGAAACAGCGCCTTGAAACCAAAGTCCATGTGCTGCTGGATATGGCAGTGAAACAGCGTGAGGCCCGGTTGGTCGGCGACCAGATCCACGGCGGCGCGTCCAAATGCGGGAACGATCACCGTATCCTTCTTGATGCCGGCAGTCGGCTTGCCGTTGAGCTCGACAAGCTCGAACAGGTGCCGGTGGATGTGCAGCGGGTGGGAATCGTCACTGCGATTGTGAAACACCAGCCGGTAGCGACGTCCCTGACGGAACACGAATTCCCGTTCATGCGGATATTCCTTGCCGTTGACGAGCCAATGGTTGATCCCATGGGGCCCGCCGGGCACTTTTTCGAAGACCATGTCGATGGTCTGGTCTGGCGCGGGATGCGGGGAGGGCTTGCCAAAAATCGTGTAGTCCCAGCGCGCTTTCTTAGGCGGCAGCCATTGCGCGCGCTGCTTCTGATCGGCGTACTCCACCACGATGCCCATGCCGGATTGCCGCGAAACATTGCGCAGCGCCCCTAATATCCAAACACCCGGCCGATTCATCTCCACGATCGCATCCACGCGCTCGCCCGGGGCGATCTCAATGACTTCAACCGGCTGAGGCGCGGGCACGGTATTGCCGTCGAGTGCGATCACCTGAAAACTGTGGCCGGACAAAGCCACGCGATGAATTTGCGAAGCGCTGGCGTTGAGCAAGTGCATCAGGACGCGCTGACCCGAACGCACGCGGAGAGGATCCCCCGCACCTAGCATTTTGTCGTTGATGGAGTAAAGAGGAGCGCTGACTTCGAGCCCGTTGGGACGCGGGTCTGGAGTGGCGGGTTTTTCGGGCATCGGATCGCTGGGATCGGGCCGCTCCTCGTCCGGGTCCATCGTGGTCAGGAAAGGCTGCCATTCACGCAGCGCCAGAAAGACTTCTTGATCGTAGAGCCCAGGGTCATTCGCGGAATCGATCATGAGAAAGCCGAACTGGCCGGTGTAGGCGCCGCGATGCAGATCCAACATGGCCTCGGTATGCGAGTGGTACCATCGCGAACCCGCCGGCTTGGCCACGAATTGATAACGACGGCGGCCATGCGGAGGCACCGGGGGTGTACCTTCTTCCTCCGCCCCGTCCACGTCCGAGGGAACGAACAAACCGTGCCAATGCACGTATTCAGGAACGTCCGTGTCGTTCACAACCTCTACGGCGACGCGCTGGCCCTCTCGCACTCGCAGCAAGGGACCGGGGACCTGGTTGCTGTAGCCGATAGTGCTGAGCACAACCTGGGGTGCCAGCTCGACCAGCATCGGTGCGATCCGCAGGGTGAAATCCGCCGCGCGCCCAGTGGCCTTCGGTTCCAAGGTCGCCACCATCGGATGCGGTGGCGGCCCCGGAACCTGCCGGGGCGCTAGCGACTGAGCGAACGCGGGCCGCAGCTTGCCTGCCCCCGCCCCGATCACGGTGGCCCACCCAAGCCGCACAAGATCCCTTCGATTCATTTGATCCTCATCCCGCCTGCAATGCCAACGCCGGCGCGACCGCCAGAAGCTGCCGGTATTTCATCCGCAAGGGCACTTCGCCTTCGTTCACGTTCGCCCCTGCCTGGGTAATCGGCACCGAGGACCATGCTACCCAACTTTCAAGGGTTTGGCCTGACGGGCAGACCGGAGGTAATCCGTTCGACCACCAATTCTACGTTACTTGCGAGTTGCCGATTCCGGAGTTGGGAGTGTCGGGATCACTCACACTCACGTTCCCCTATTTCTGTGGCGCCCGGCGCGTACTCACCTACACAGGGCTCGCGTTGGTTCTCGTTGCTGCTGGCGTCGTATGGCACTTCCGCGCCGCACGGAGAATGGTGTGCATTCGTCGATCTCGGTACGAGTGGTCGACCAACCAGACACCTTGCATTTCTCAAAACCCAGTGCGTTATAATGCGATCCGTCCCAGACCCATGCTGGAAGCACCGGGCAAGTAACATGGCCGACCTTAAGAAAATGAACCGCACTTGGCTGTGCAGTGTGCTGTTCATGGATATCGTCAAGTACTCATCGCAGTCGGTGGAACTCCAGATGAAATGGAAGGACAGGTTTAACGGTTATCTGGCCAACGCGATCCGTGACGTGCCGGAGGATGAGCGCGTTATTCTCGACACCGGCGACGGAGCCGCCATCTGCTTTCTCGGCGCTCCAGAAACGGCGATGTTCGCCGCGCTCGAGCTGTGGCACTCGCTGCTTCTCGATGAGCGGGAGCAGCAAGCTCAGTTGCGGGTCCGAATCGGCATCAACCTCGGCCCGGTCAAGCTGGTCCGGGATATCAACGGCGCCCCGAACGCGATCGGCGACGGAATGAACGCCGGACAACGGATCATGAGCTTTGCGGCAGAAAACCAGATCCTCGTCTCGCAGTCTTACTTCGAAGTGGTGAGTCGTCTGTCCGACGACTACAAGACCCTCTTCACGCTGAAGGGAGTCGAGACCGATAAACACGTCCGGGAACACACCGTCTATAAACTCTCGCCTCCTGGCGCGGAACAAAGCCCAGTTTCAGTTATTACTCAATCCGCTCTCCCTCAACAAGCCATGTCCGTCCCGGCGGCGTCACACCAACCTTTGGCGTCGCCGGACAAGGTTGCTGAAACAGCCCCGGAAAATCATCGGGGGAATAAGGCTCGCGCCAGCCGTTCGATTCCACTACTGGTCGGCGGTATTGCTTTAGTCGCCGTTGCGGCTGCGGGTGCATGGCACTTCTTCGGCTCCGCGGTTCCGGCGAATCGGAGCTTGAAGACTCCACCCGCTGGGCAGCGGGAGCTCAGTGCCACCAGTCCAGCTGCTGCTCCGAGTGGCGCCGCGCCGCCGACGCCGAGTGCCCCGATGTCCCGCCTTGGTGTCGCGACGCCTGCAAACAAACCAGCGTCCCCAGACAACCCGGTGACTCCAGATAAGCCGGTGTTTCCCGATAAATCGAGACCCGTCAGTCAAGAACCAGTAGTAACGGCCTCCAGAAATCCTCCGGCGAAACAGGCCGAGGCGCGCGCGCCCGTCGCCAGTGCGGAAGAAGAGGCTCCGGCTCCGCCACCTACGCCAACCCGGTCGGCACCGGCCTCGTCAACCGTCACCACGGACGCTAATGCAGCGTATGACGACGGCAGGCGTCTGCTCGATGAGAACAATCCGGAGCAAGCCGCGCGCCGTTTCGACGAGGCGATCCGCGCCCAGCCGGATTTTGTCGACGCCTATGTGGAGCGCGCCGAAGCCCGGCGAAGGCTGGTCCAATACGAATTGAGTCTGGAGGACTGCAACAAGATCATACAAATCAAGCCCGACGAGCCCAGAGGTTACAATTGCCGCGGGTTCGGCCGCCAGCTGCTCAAGCGGTACGACGCGTCGCTGCCCGATTTTAATGAAGCGATTCGCCGGAACCCGAACTTCGCACTCGCCTACGGGAACCGCGGCACGTCCTACAACCTTCTTCAACAGTATGATCGCGCCCTTCAGGATTTTAACGAGGCCATCCGCCTCATGCCTCGGAATCCTCTGTTCCATATAAAACGCGGCAACGCCTATAGCAACCTCAAGCAGTACGATAAGGCCATTCGGGACTACACCGAAGGCATCCGCCTCCAGCCCAATAATATGAATGCGTACCGGCTCCGTGCCTTAGCGGAGGAGGCGTCGGGTGACGCCGCTGGAGCAACCGCGGACCGCGCCCACCTGCGGGTATCGAGGTGAAGTTGGAAAATCGGACTCAGCGTCGTTTCCTATTTGCCCCGGATGACGGCGTACCAGAAACGGACCAGCTCTCGCGCCCTAGGCCGGTCCAGGCGATAATTGAATTGAGCCCATGACCACCCTTGAATTGCCGGGGACGAACCCGGCCGCGTCATCCATGTCTTCGTTTA
This sequence comes from Bryobacteraceae bacterium, assembly GCA_049518655.1. Lineage (GTDB taxonomy): Bacteria > Acidobacteriota > Terriglobia > Bryobacterales > Bryobacteraceae > Palsa-89. The sequence continues at coordinate 4,177 of JBEKRO010000054.1, forward strand.
TGCCCGATATGAGCTGGACCAAAAACATTCCCTCGGCAAAGCGATTAGACTGCATCACCGTCGCCAGCGACGTCTTTACGCAGGCGGAGCGCAAACTCAGCCAGGTGGAACGAACCGGATTGGATCGGGAGCGTGTGCGGGTGGCCGCGTTCCTGCCCCGCCTGCCCGAAGCGCCGCTCGATCGGGGGGCACGCCGCTACGCCAGCTACATGGGCAAGAAATTCCGGGAGCACGGCATCGACTTTCGGGTGGAAGAAGCCCATAGCGCCGACGCCTTGGAATTGCTGCTGATGGGCGCGCAAGTCCACGAGAAGATTTACGGCACTTTCATCTTCTTTCCAACTCCGTTCGGCAAGACGGAGGATTATTTCCTGCGCCGTGTGCGGCCCGAAAAGGACATCGAAGGCCTGACGGTGGAAAACACCGGCCGGATGGCGCTCAATATCCGCACCGTGGATGAAGAAGAGAAGTACGAAGGCGTGGTGCCCTGCACCGCCCGCGCCATTCTGACACTGCTCTCGCAACACAGCGCCATAAAGAAGATGTTCCCGCGCGATCTCAGCCAGCCTGGGCCCACCGCGGTTATCTTTAACAATTCGTCCCGCATCGGCATTCCGCTGCAAAGCATGCTCATGCGCGTCGGCGCCACGGCAGTCATGGTTCATCCGCAAACCCGGAGAGAAGACCGGGAGCATTTCCTGGAAACGGCCGACATCGTTGTTACGGCGTTCCCGGCGCTTTCGGAAACCGATCTGATCCGCAATGTGAAACCAGGCGCAGTTGCAATCGATTGTTCCACCGACGGTAACCTGCACCCGGATGTGGTGGAGCGAGCTGCGTACGTTTCCACGCACGACAATCATCTGGGGCAAATCACCACTGCCCTTGCGCTCTACAACACGGCGTTGTGCGCGTTGTGGCAGTGTGGGCTAAACGCATAGGAAACGATTAATGGCACCGAAAGAAAGAACCGAAATCGTAGACAACCTGGAACGCAGCCGCCAGGATTTTATGGCCGCGGTGGCCGGAGTCACCGAAGCGCAGGCGCAGGCCCGGCCGGATCACGAGCGTTGGTCCGTGCTGGATTGCGTGGAGCACGTCACCACCGTCGAGGAGCGTTTCCTGGGCTGGCTGGAGGCCGCCAAAAAGCTGGACCAGCCGCGGATCGACAAAGAAAAAGAGGCCGGCCTCATGGCCCGCATCCCTGACCGATCCACCCGCGCAAAATCGCCCGAGGCCGCCTTGCCGACCGGCCGCTTCGCGACACTCGGGCAAGCGCTGGAGCAATTCAACCTCGGACGCACGCGCAGCATAGAGTTCGCGCAAGATCGCTGCGATGACCTTTATTGTCTGGCCTCCGAGCATCCGCGCTTTGGGCCGATGAACGGTGTCGAGTTTCTGATCATCATCGCGGGCCACTCCCGCCGGCACGCCGCGCAAATCCTGGAAACTCGGGCCGCGCTGGGAGAGGCTTAAAAGCATAAATGGACTCCCGCCGCAAATTTATCGGCGCCATGGCCACTGGCCTGGCCTCCACGCTGGCTTCATCCGCCGGTGTGTTGGGCGCGAACGATCGCGTGCGTATCGGCATCATTGGCGCCGGACAACGCGGCACGGAGCTGGTGCACCAGGCTGTGGCCTGCCCGAACGTTGAAATTGCGGCTTTTTCCGACGTCTACAGCAAGCGCCTGGATGACGCGCGCAACTTGGTCCCGGCCGCAGCCACCTATGACGACCATCGCCGCCTGCTGGACGATCCAAGTATCGATGCCGTAATCATCGCCACGCCACAGCATCTGCACTGCGAGCACTTCGTCCATACGCTGGAAGCGGGCAAGCACGTATATCAAGAAAAGACGCTGGCCTTCACGCTCGATCATGCCAAGCGAATGCGCGCGGCCCACCGCCAGGCACCGAAGGCGATTGTGCAGATTGGCCATCAATCCTGCTCGTCAGGCCAGATTCGCGACGCTGTCAATTTCCTGGCCACGGGCCACGTCGGGAAAATCACCGCCCTCCGTATGCACTGGTATCGCAACACGCCGCACGGCAAGGCGCAGTGGGCGCGGCCGGTCTATCCCGACATGACGCCGGAGAATATCGCGTGGAACTCGTTCCTGGGCGACGCGCCACGCCGCGATTTCGATGCGCAGCGCTTCATCAATTGGCGTTTTTTTGAGGATTATTCGGGCGGCAACGTGTACGAGAATCTGAGCCAGCAGCTCGCGTTCTGGTACAAGGCGCTCAATCTGCAGATCCCGCAAGCGGCCACGATGACGGGCGGCCTGTATCTGTGGAAGGACGGCCGCGACGTTCCCGATACCATGAACGTCACGCTGCAGCAGCCGGAACAGATGCTGGTGAGCTGGGACTCGGGTCTCGGCAACAGCCAGCTTGGCATTACCGAAGACGTGCTCGGCTCCGACGGCACCATCTCGCGCAGCCCGTCCGGTATTCGGTATCTTCCGCAGAAGGTGAATCGTCCCGAAGGCGCCGAGATCGCAGGCAAGGTCGCTAACTTCCCCACCGCGCACATGCAGAATTTCGTCGACTGCATCCGTTCGGGCAAAGAGCCGCACTGTCCGTTCGAGTTGGGCTATCGCGTCTCAGTGGCCTGCCGCATGGCGCTCGAGAGTTATCGTCAGGGCCGCACGGTGCGCTGGGATCCACGGACGGAAACGATCGTCTAGCGGAGACGGCTGTTTATCGACCGCCGCCGATTTCCAAGATCGTCCCCGTCGTATAAGAAGCCGCGTCCGAAAGCAGCCAGAGCACGCCCTGCGCGATCTCGTCCGGAGTGGCGGCTCGCTGCATCGGTATAGTGGGACTCAGGCGCGCTAGCCGCCCTGGTTCGCCATTCGCCGCATGGAGTTCCGTGTCCACCAGCCCCGGCGCGACGGCATTGACTCGAATCCCTTCGGCGGCTACTTCGCGCGCCAGTCCGATGGTAAACGTGTTCACCGCACCCTTCGACGCCGCATAGTGAACCCATTCGCCCGCGCTACCGGTTCTTGCGGCGATGGAGGAGATGTTCACGATGGCTCCGCCCGAGCCGCCCCGCCGTGTGGACATTCTTCGCACGGCTTCGCGCGCACATAAAATTGTTCCTGAGACATTCACTGCGAGCATGTGCGTCAGTGACGCGGCATCCACTTTCTCCACTCGCGCGAATGTTCCTGTAACGGCGGCGTTGTTCACCAGCGCACGCAGCGGACCCAACTCGCGTTCGGCGATCTCGAACAGCCGCAGGATATCGGCCTCACGCGAAATATCGCCCTGAATCGCTACAGCTTTCGATCCCGCGCGCGTCAGATGATCCAGCACGCCGCGCGCCGCAGCCTCATCCTTCGCGTAGTTCACCGCGACGCTGTATCCGTTTGCTCCTAACAGCTTGGCAATGGCGGCGCCGATTCCACGGCTTCCTCCTGTGACGATAACAGCGCGTGGACTAATAGGATTCATATAACCAGCATAGGTGCAGACCGTTTACACCGTCTCGCTCGGGTGATAACGTGGGCGTTGATGAAATCTGTGCTTTTGACCCTCGCACTCATGGCGCCTGTGGCCGCTCAACAGGACAGCCGATTGGCTTGGGCGCCCGTTCCCGCGCAGCCAGCCACCTGGGTAGCACCCAACCGGCCGCTGTGGAAGCTCGCCGACCTGCTTGCGCAGCACAAAGGGCAGCCGAATTGGACGCAGACCGTAGTCAGCGATTCGCTGCTGCACGCCGACTATATCTCGATGGCGCCAGGTGCGAAGACGCCCCGCCGCTTCCATCCCGACACGCGCGCATGGTGGATCGTGCAAGACGGCCAGATCCGCTTCACCATCGAAGGCCAGGAGCCGTTTGTTGCCTCGAAGGGCTATCTGGTTCAGGTACCGTACCGCACCGTTTACAGTCTGGAAACGGTGGGCGACAAGCCCTCGCTGCGTCTGGAAGTGAACATTGCGGGCGCGCAGACGATGTATCCCGTGGATGAAACACCAGTGCCGTTGGACGGCATGAACTTCGTGAAGGTGCGCATTCAGGGCCGCGGCCAATACGATCAAGGAAACAAGCCGTACATCGATTTCAACGCCGTGGTGGCCGGAACGGAAAAGCAGCGCCGCTTCATCGCCGACGACCGCGCCGTCGCCAACATCATCATCGGCGATCCCAAGAAGCAGCGGCCAGCGCCCGACACCGACAAAGGCCACTTCCACGAGGAGTCGCCGGAATTCTGGTTCGTCCTGCTCGGCAAGATGGAGTACAAGATCGGGTCTCTACCGATCTTTATTGCCGACCAGGGCGACATCGTATACACGCCGAAACAGACGTGGCATCGTGCGCGCTTCGCCGGCTCCGATCTCGCTTGCCGCCTGGCGATGAACGGCTACCAGGATCTGCTCCATAACTACCAGCCACCCGACGAAACCTCGCAACGTTGAGGTACAAAGGCTGGCGCGCTTTGGCAGAACAAGTGCATCCCAGCATGCATGACCGCAATCGACGAAAGAACCATCACCGACGTCGCTCTAGAACAAATGTCGGCGACGCCCAATCCGCGCCTCCGCGAGATCATGGACTGCCTGGTTCGTCACTTGCACGCCTTTGCGCGCGAGGCCGACCTCACTCCCGAGGAGTGGCTGGAGGGGATCAAGTTCCTCACTGCAGTGGGCCAGGCGTGCACGCCCTATCGCCAGGAGTTCATCCTGCTCTCGGACACCTTGGGCTTGAGCAGCCTCATCAATACACTCCATGACCGCCGCTCGGTAGAGGTGGGAACCAAAACCAGTTTGCTCGGACCCTTCTATCGCCAGGGTGCGCCGCAAAAGAAGCTGGGCGAGTCCATCGCTTCACCGGGCGACGGCGCCGAAATCTGCATCTATGGGCGGATTGTGAACCTGGCCGGCAAGCCGATCCCGAACGCCTCCATCGAAATCTGGCAGTCCGACGATCATGGTTTCTACGATTTGCAAAAGCACGACCCCTCTCAGATGGACTTGCGCGGATGGTTCCACGCCGACGCGGAAGGACGGTACAGCCTGCGCACCGTGCGCCCGCTCGGCTACCTGATCCCACTGGATGGCCCGGTGGGCGATATGATTCGCGCGCAGCGTCGTCACGGCTTCCGGCCAGCGCACATTCACTTCCTGGTGGGCGCTCCCGGCTGCCGCGAGTTGGTTACTGCGCTGTATCTGCGCAACGACGACCATATCAATTCGGATACGGTCTTCGGCGTCACGGACTCGCTCATTACTGAAACCAAAGTGAACGATCCCAGCTCGCCGTTCCCGAGTCTACCTTCCATCCGTTTCGACTTCCAACTGGGAGCCGCGACTGCCCGGGAAGAGTCTGGCCGCGTAGGCGCCGACCCCTCGCAGATCGTCAAGACAGCGCGCGTATCGCACTAGATATCGTTGGCCAGAGACCTGCTTACAGAACCGGCCTAATGGTTCTCTCGGATAGGGCGGTGCTGGTGTACATCCTCGCGGAAAGCGGAGTGAGGGGTCATCTGACTTCGGGGCGCATCGAACGCAATCCCTCCGGCAAAGTGGATCTTTTCGATGCGCGAGGAGAGCGGTTCGAATATCTTTCAGGGGAAAGACTTAGGAGTTGGTGTGTGGTTGGCCCGGATGGGAAGCCCGTGGACGGATGGGGGGAGATCCTGCCGGAAGATCTCCCCAGACTCTTGCAAAGTGATTTTCCTGACGACTAGTTCACTCCGGCTCCCACCTTTTCCCGAATGAATACGGGCTGGCGGTGGGATGCGATGGGGTGCTTGGCGTCGATTGGAACCTTTGGATGCCACTCCGGAACGCGAATAGGCTCCAGTGTCGCCAGGATTTCCTCACGCCGTTCCTCAAACCAAGCCGGCAGCAAAAGATGAGTACCTAGCTCGTTGAAAGCCTCGTCCTTGGCGAACCCGCCGTCGGCGGTTGCCGCGCATTCCATCAGGACTCCGCCCGGGGACCGGACGTAGATGGAATGGAAGTAGTTGCGGTCTTTCACTTCAGACACATCCGTGTAGCCTAGTTCTTCGTAGTAACTCTTCTGCCACTTGAGATCCTCGTCGCTCGGGACATTGTAGGCCACGTGATGTACCGTGCCCGCCCCAAACGTACGGCTTCCCGAGGGCCGATCGGCATCGTGATGGAGGTCGACGGTGCACCCAGGGCCTCCCTTGCCAACCTCGAAGCGATGGTACTTTCCATCCACACCGACTTTGCGAAATCCCAGCGCCTCCACCAGGAACCGCTCGTCCTCGGCGATTTCGCGCACCGAAAGCGTGATGGAATTGAAGCCGCGCGCCGATTCGTCTGCGCCGATCCCTTCAACAGCTGTTCCCGAGCGCGTGTCGCGTGGATCTTCTATCACCTCGAAACCAAGCCCCGACGGGTGTTGGAACGCGATGAAGCGCTGGCCAAAGCGCTCTCGAACCTCCGAGTGCGGTACCCTCTTCCGGTCCAGGTGCTGCACCCAAAACGGCAGCGCCCCGTTCTGCACCGAATAAGCGGTGGATTGTACTTGGCCCGATCCGGGACGTCCCTCCACCCGGCTGTACGGGAAGCTAGTCATTACCGTACCAGGGTCGATATGCCCGTTCGCATAGTAGAGGTGATAGTGCGCAAAGCGCCCGTCAAACAGGATGGTCTGTTTGATCAGCCGCTGGCCTAGCACCTGAGTAAAGAAATCGATATCGTCCTGGGCCTTGCCAGAACACACTGTGATGTGATGAAATCCAGTGCTCGGAAAATTCATGGTTGATCCTCCAGCAATGTAACTGTTGTCCGGTCCGTGTAGCCCGCAAGATTCTCTCCATTTGGAACGCCTCGGATTACTGGTTGTCGGAGCTCTTCTGCGCGTAGCCCCGCAGATCTGCGTGACACTCCTGAGTGCCTTCGCGCAGGCATGACGAATTTGCGCACGCGATCCGAAGTTAGCGTTGGTGAGAAGCGTGCTGTGCTGAAAGCCTTGCGATGATGCAGTTTTTGACGTGGCTTGAACAGACCGGCTTTAGCATCTGGGTGGCGAGTCGCCTTCTCTGCTGGCCTACCCGGCGATTCTTTTTCTCCACACCGCTGGCTTAGCGTTTTTGGTGGGGCCAAGCATCGTGATCGGATCGCGGATTCTGGGCTTCCCGAGGAGCTTGCCTCTGGAGCCCGTGGAGAAATTCTATCCAGTCATGTGGATTGGATTCTGGGTCAGTGCTGTTTCCGGCGTTGTGCTTTTGGTCGCCGACGCCACCACGAAATTCACCAATTGGGATTTTTACGTGAAGCTGGCTTTCATCATCGTGGCCGTGATTGCTTTACAGATGCTGCGGCGACGGGTATTCCACAATCACGCCACGAAAAACGAAGTGTTGTCGTTCACCACCTGCCGGCCCTGACGATTGTTGTGCTGGTTTGTTGGAGCGAGGCCATTTTCGCTGGCCGCTTGATGGCTTATCTGGGTCCGGTGTCAGGCGCGCCGTTATTGAAGAATAAGTTTTAGACGACATCGGGGAGTGCTGCGAATGTTTTCGTCAACTGGTTCATGTCCCAGGTGAATGCATTTTCTAAGTGGCTGACGCACATCAGCCTGCAGGGCACCGTGGACCATTACGTTTGGATTGTTCCTTTGTGCCAGAGCCTGCACTTCATCGGCTTGGCGCTGCTCATGGCGGGCATCGGGCTTTTTGATCTGCGCCGCCTCGTTGTTTCTTCGGGTGGGCGTGATGTTCTGGCGCCGCATGCTTCCGTTTATTGGCAATTCGTTCTGATCGAAGCTGTGCGAGTATAATCGCTTCGATGAAGTTCGCTGCCATCGTTGTCTACACGCCTGACGCCTCAACCATCGCCCAAGCGCGCCCCGCGCACCGCGAATACCTCACACGGCTGCAGCAGCAAGGAAAGCTCGTGATTTCCGGACCCTTCAGCGATGATCGGGGAGGATTGCTGGTCTACGAAGCCGAAACCCCGGCCCAGGTGGACAAGCTGATCGCGGACGATCCCTTCGCTACCGGGGGCGTATTCGTATCGTGGGAGATTCGCCCGTGGAACGTGGTTTTCGTCAACTGCGACCTGCTTTGTGCGAAACCCCAATCCCCAGTCACCAATCCCTAATCCCTAGCGCAGGCTTGCTAACATTGGAGCAGGGACCTCTCCCTATTCCCCATGGAATTTGACTTCACACCGGAGCAGATTCAGCTTCGCAAGAGTGTTCGCGAATTTGCCGAGCGGGAAATTCGCCCGCACGTCCTCCAATGGGATGAAGAGGAAATCTTTCCGCTCGACGTTATCAAGAAAGCCGGTCAGCTCGGATTCCTCGGCGCCATCTTTCCGGAAGAATTCGGAGGCTCGGGCCTCGGCTACATCGAGTACTCCATTATCATCGAGGAGCTCTCGCGCATCGATCCCTCCGTGGGACTTATCGTAGCCGCGCACAATTCGCTGTGCACAAATCATATCTTTGTCGCCGGCAGCGACGAGCAGCGGCGCAAGTACATTCCGAAGCTCGCTACCGGCGAGTGGATCGGGTCGTGGTCGCTCACCGAATCGGAATCGGGCTCCGATGCCGCGGGCATGCGGACCAAGGCGGTGAAGGACGGATCATGCTGGGTGCTCAACGGCAGCAAAGTGTTTACCACGAACGCGGGGTACGCCGATATCTGTGTCGCGATGGCGGTTACTGAACGTGCCGCGTCGCACCACGGGGTTTCCGCGTTCATTCTCGAAAAGGGCGTGCCTGGATTTCAGATCGGCAAGAAAGAAAACAAGCTGGGCATGCGCGCCAGCGCGACGGGTGAAGTGGTCTTTAGCGATTGCCGTGTGCCCGAATCGCAACTGCTCGGCAAACAAGGCGAAGGATTTGTCGATAGCCTTCGGATTCTGGACGGCGGGCGCATCTCCATCGCGGCGCTCTCGGTGGGAACCGCACAAGGGGCATACGAAGCGGCCTTGAAGTATTCCAAGCAGCGCAAACAATTTGGCCGGCCTATTTCGGAGTTTCAATCCATCCAGAACAAGCTGGCCGACATGGCCACCGAGATCGACGCCGCTCGCCTGCTTACTTATCGCGCCGGATGGATGAAGGACCAGGGGCAGCGCGTCACCAAAGAATCGTCCATGGCCAAGCTGTTTGCCTCCGAGATCGCAGTGCGCGCCACCAATGAAGCCGTGCAGATCCACGGCGGCAACGGATTCATCAAGGACTATCCCGTCGAAAAGTTCTATCGCGACGTAAAGTTGTGCACTATTGGCGAAGGCACCAGCGAGATTCAGCGCCTGGTGATCGCTCGCCAGCTTCTGAAGAGCGACGCTTAAGAACAAATGACCGACTGGTCCGAAAGAATCCTCGCTGGCGATCCGCGCGCGCTGGCCCGTGCCGCTACCGCGATAGAAAACCGCTCCCCGGCCGCGGAATCATTGTTGAAAGAACTGTTTCCTCACACCGGACATGCCATCGTGCTCGGCATCACTGGCGCGCCCGGTGCGGGGAAGAGCACGCTGGCCGATCAATTGGTCCACGAATTTCGCCGCGAAGGAAAACGGGTGGGCGTGCTCGCCGTGGATCCGTCCAGCCCCTACACCGGGGGCGCGGTTCTGGGCGATCGCATTCGCATGCTGAGCCATCATTCCGACCCGAACGTGTTCATCCGCTCCATGGCAACGCGCGGCCATCTCGGCGGGCTGGCTGCCGCAACCACCGACATGGCGTTGCTGCTGGACGCCGCCGGTAAAGAAGTTGTGCTGATCGAAACCGTCGGTGTTGGCCAGGATGAGGTGGAAGTGGCGAAGCTCGCGGACGTCACCGTGGTGGTGCTCGTCCCCGGCATGGGCGACGATGTGCAAGCCATCAAAGCGGGCATCATGGAGATCGCCGACATCTTCATCATCAACAAAGCAGATCAGCCCGGCGCAGACCGTCTGGAGCGCGAGATCCTGGCTTTCCAGAGCCTGGCAGCCTCACCCGACCGTTGGGTCCCGCCCATCATCCACACCGTCGCGACCGAGGGCCGGGGAGTCAGCGAGGCGCGCTTCGCGATACGATCGTTTCTTGCCCGCACGGATGCCAAGCAACGCGCCGTCGCCAATTGGATTCTGCGCCTGCGTGAGATGCTGCGTGAACGGCTGATCCAGCAATTTGCAAATGTCGATTTTCAGGCTGCGGCGGAAGAGGTAGCGGCGCGGCGCTCAGACCCCTACACCATAACCGATGGCTGGATCAGGCATGCTGGATCAACTAAATTCGAAATTGATCATCTGGGCATCGCCGTGCGCTCGCTGGATTCCGCGCTGGGCTTTTATGAGAAGCAGCTTGGCTTTGCCGCCGGCCTGCGCGAAACGGTCGAGCTGGAAAAGGTGAATGTCGCGATGCTGCCCGCCGGCGAGTCGCGGATTGAGCTACTGGAAGCTACAAGTCCGGATTCAGTGGTCGCTAAGTTTATTGAGAAACGCGGCGAAGGTCTGCATCACGTGGCGGTCAAAGTGCCGGATCTGGCCGCGACCGTGGAGCGGCTGAAGGCGCATGGCGCACGATTACTGAATGAACCGCGCGCCGGCGCTGGGGGCCATCACTATGTCTTCGTCCATCCAGCCTCTACAGGTGGCGTTTTGCTGGAACTGATTCAAAAATGAAGAAACCAACCATAGGTATCATCGGCGGAAGCGGCCTCTATTCGATGCCGGGCTTTACCGCGCACGAAGAAGTGACGATCGACACTCCGTGGGGCAAGCCATCAGATCCCTATGTGGTCGGACAGCTCGCCGGGAAAGAGGTCGCGTTTCTTTCGCGGCACGGCCTCGGCCATCGCCATTCGCCCTCGGAGCTGAACTTTCGCGCCAACATTTACGGGTTTAAGTCGCTGGGCGTCGATCGCATTGTGTCGCTCAGCGCTGTCGGATCGCTCAAGGAAGAGCACGCTCCGCTGAAGTTTGTTATTCCCGATCAGTTTTTCGATCGAACGCGCGGCCGCGTCTCCACGTTTTTCGGCGAAGGGTTGGTGGCGCACATCAGCTTTGCCGATCCGGTCTGCCCGCAGCTTTCGCAAGTGGTGCATGGCGCGTGCGTCGAAACCGGTGTCAGCGTCGCACGCGGCGGAACGTATCTTTGCATGGAAGGCCCGGCGTTTTCCACCAAGGCGGAATCGAATGTGTATCGCACTTGGGGCATGGATGTGATCGGCATGACCAACTTGCAGGAGGCCAAGCTCGCGCGCGAGGCCGAGCTTTGTTACGTCACCATCGCGATGGTCACCGACTACGATTGCTGGCACGAAGAACACGACGCCGTCACCGTCTCCGACATTTTGGCGAATCTCAGGCAGAATGCCGACAACGCCTGTAAGGTGGTGGCTGCCACGGTGGCGAGCATGCCGGATGTTCGCGAATGCAAGTGCGGATCGGCGCTGGCCCATGCGTTAATCACCGATCCCAAAGCCGTGCCCGAGGCAACGCGCAAGAAGTTGGAGCTCCTGGTTGGGAAATATCTCGGCTGAGCCCCCTCGCTACTTCTGAGGCTTGTCCGGAGTCCTGTCTTCGGAGGGTTTCTCTTTCGTCTGGTCTTCGGGGAGCGGGTCCGGCGTTTCGAATTTGATGCTGCTTTCGGTGCCGAACTTACGATAGAGCCGGAACTCGATGTCGTTCTTCGTCATCTGGCGATCCCGTTTAGACGTCAAGACCGACTTCAGCGGCAACATGTACTGCATGTCGCCGATGGTCTCCAGATCGTAGTCCAGCGATGAGGTGATGTCGTGGATGGGGAAGGTGGCGGGCATGTCATACGGGGTCATGACAATCTTCACCACCATCTTGGTGTCTTCGTCGATATAAACCAAACCGCGATAGGCGGGCACGATGGCGAGCTTGTCGTCGGCTTCCACATGATATTTCGAGTACTCCTGCTGCACGTCGTACGCGAATACATACGTCTTGCGGCCACGCAGCTTGCCCCAATGATCCCAGGAGAATTGCGTATGGCTCTCGGGCTCAAAAATCTCTTTCATCATGCTGCCGAATTCGCCCTCCGACGTCGTGCCGCCGAACTGCCGCATGTTGGCATTCGTCACCGGCTGGTTGTTATGGAGGATCACTTCGTAGTTCTCGAAACCGTTGTAGCTCAGGCGGGCCGTGATGGTGTCTGAGTGATACCAGTTGTTGCCCGTGCCCGTAGGATCGTAATCGCGCCGCGTCACTTGAACGCAAATGAAATTAGGCAGCTGTTTGGTGTAGTTAATCGCGTATTCACGCGCTTCGTCGATGATCTTCGCCTGTTCTTCAGAGCTCGGCGGAGGCGGGGGAACATAGACTGGCGGGGGTGGCGGTGGGGGCGAGACGGTCAGGCTGGCGGAAGCCTCGCTCAGTTCGCGCAACGCCGCGACGGTTCTAGGTCCGGCGCCTAGTGTTTGCAGATCTTCAATGGTCCGGTCTTCTAGCTTGTCCTTCAGCTTTACGTGGCGTAAATATTCGGCAACTTGCCGGTCAGGCTGCTTAAGTTCCACCGAAGAACGAATGAACATGACCAATTGCGCAACGGTCAGATTCATCTCACCAGCGGCGGTGAGCACGGCGGCGGTAACTAAAACCAGCAGAAAACGCATACTGGTTCTATTCTCTCTCAGGTTGAGGCGGACAGTAGATTCTCCAGCGCCGGGTGCAATTCCTGGTATTGGAAACGGAAACCAGCGGATTTCGCTACGGTGGGAAGTACACGCTGGCTGGCAAGCACCATCTCCGACATTTCGCCGAAGGCCAGCTTTAAGGCAAACGCCGGGACCGGAAGAATCGCCGGCCTGTGGAGCGCGAGCGCCAGCCTGTCGGTGAATTCTTCGTTCGTCACTGGATGCGGCGCGGTGGCGTTGACGGCGCCTCGAATGGCGGCGTAGTTCGCCGCGAAAAGAATCAGGTTCACCGCGTCTTCGATGTGGATCCATGCCATCCACTGGTGGCCCGAGCCCAGCCGGCCGCCGACACCGAATCGAAAGGGAGGAAGCAGCTTGGCGAGCGCGCCCCCGTGTCCCAACACCATTCCGAAACGGAGGCGAACCACGCGAATGTCCAACGCTTCGGCCGACTGTGCGGCTTCCTCCCAATCTACGACCACGCGCGCAAGGAAATCGGTCCCGGGCGAGGACGCTTCCGTGAGGATCTGGTCGCCCCGCGACCCGTAGTAACCCACGGCGGAGGCGCACACCAGCACGCGCGGGCGAGGCGACTGCGCCGATAGCGCTTTCACCAGGTGGCGCGTTCCCTCCACGCGGCTATCGTGGATGCGCTTCTTGGCAGCATCGGTCCAGCGCTGGGCCACTGGTTCACCCGCCAGGTGAATGACGGCGTCGGTGGAAGCCAGAATTTCGGTCAGCGCAGTATCGCTGCTCCCTCGCGGAATCGGACTGGCCGTGTGTCCCGTTTCGGCCAGCCGCTGCCGCAGCCGTGTGCCAATCAGACCGTTCGCGCCCGTTATCGCGATTTTCATTGAAGACATGTTATAGCTATTCTAGGCCGCGGATATAGGCGTCCACATCACATATTCGCGCCGGCGCGGAATGTCGCGGAGTTCAGCAGTCCGGCACGGCGATCCTCGATAATGAAGTTTGTTGCCATGAGAGCCTGGAACAGGGCCAAATTGCTGTGGGGCTACCTGCGGCGAAAATCCGCGCTCAATGCGCTGCCGGTGGAGTATATCGTCGAGACCACGGCGAAGTGCAACCTGTATTGTCCCATGTGCCCGCGCGAAACCCACAAGCAGCCCAAGGCGGATATGGCCGACGAGATTTTCGAGCGGCTGGTGCGCGAGTCGGGTGAGAGCGCCGAGCACATGATGCTGATCGGGCTGGGCGAGCCGTTCATGGATCGCAAGATTTTTGAGCGGATCGAGTATTGCGAGCGCCACAACATTTCCACCCTGCTTTCGACAAATGGAACATTTTTCGATGAAAAGACCTGCGCGCGGTTGCTGGATACGCCGCTCGATCACATCACGCTGAGTTTCGACGGCGCGACCAAAGCGTCCTTCGAGTACTATCGCAAGGGCGCCAATTTCGAGAAGGTGCGCGACAATTTTCTGCGATTCGCCCGCATGAAGCACGAGCGCGGAGCCAAAGTGCAAGTGGTGGTCCAGATGGTGCGGATGGAGCGCAACGCCGGAGAAGTGGACGATTTCGTGCGCTTCTGGAAGAGCGTGCCGGGCGTGGATCAAGTGCGCATCAAGGAAGACGAAACCAATGTGCTGCAGCCGGAAGCGCGCCATGCGGCGGAGGATTGGAAACATCCCTGCCACTATCTGTGGCGCGGTCCAATGTACGTGAAGCAGAACGGTGACGTGTATCCATGTTGCCAGAGCTACACGCTGGACGGCGGCCCGGTGGGGAACATCGGGACGGAAAGTTTGTCCGAGATCTGGAATTCAAATGCCATGCAACGCATGCGAGAGCTCCATGTCACCGGACGCGCGAATGAGATCGACGTCTGCGCGCGCTGTTGCACCACCATTCCGAGCGGCGCTCTGGTGGCGGGAAGTTTGTTGCTGCATGGACGCACCGTGCGTAAGCTGCTTCCATTGGTGGAGCGGCTGGTGTACTTCTCGAAGCTGCCCCGATCGTTACTGACGCCGCCGAAGAAGCCTGCTGCCGACAGCGAGCTAGTGCAGATTGACAGTGCGCGGAAGTAAGTTACCAATCACTGCTTGTCGAATACGAGAGCGAGATCGAGCTCGCCCTGCGGGGATGCGATGTGCACGGCATCGGTCATCGTTTTTCCGCCGTCGCCCAGCGATACCTTGTCCTTGATGAGCATGTCCATGCCTTGGACCGAGGCTGTCGAATTGATCAGCAGGGCATCGCCGTCCCAGGTAATCGCGGCCTTCACGCTGGCTCCGTTGGCCTCATAGGCCACCTCTTTGCCGTCCGTGGTGTAAGTTCGAGTATCGTGCTGGTCGCCCAAGGCGGTGCCAGTCTGCGTATTTTCGATAGTGATGGATGGCTCGGCATGAATGACTTTCCGCGTGTATGTCGCGGGCGGGGGGATGACGCCGAAATTGCTTTTGGCGGCGTTGAGCTTCCAATCGCCGGAGAAGTCGGGTTTGTCGGCAGCCAGAGCCGTACCGGCTACGGCCACGATGATGAGAACGGCTTTCGAGAGCGAGTTCATGGCAATCTCCTCAGTGGTTTTATTCGTACCGAAGTGCTACGCCGGGATCGACTTGCGTGGCGCGGCGCGCCGGAATCCAGCATGCCACAAGCGCAACCGCGGTAAGAATCAACGCGACGATGACGTAAGTCAGCGGGTCGCTCGGGCTAACGCCGAGCAAATAACGAGTCATCAAGCGAGTCAAGGCCAAAGCTGCTAGCAGGCCTACCACCAAGCCTGCGAGAACCATACCCACGCCTTGCCGCAGGACCAAGTTCAAGACATCCCTCTCAGCGCCCCCTAACGCCATGCGAATCCCAATCTCACGCGTACGCTGAACGGCGGCGAACGAAACGACGCCATAAACACCCAGCACGGCCAGAAATAATCCCAGGCCTCCGATGGCGGCTGCGAAGTAGGCTCCAAAACGAAAGAGTTGCGTACCATTGGTTCCTTCCAATACTTTTTGCATGGTCACCGCATCGATAATGGGAAGATCCGGGGCAAGCCCGTGGATCACATTCCGGACTGGCGCGATCAGTGACTCAGGCGGGACGGACGTTCGCAACTGCAGGGTTTGCACCGAAACGAAATTCTGTGCCAGAGGCACATAGAAGAAGGCGCTGGGATCCTCAAAAATCGCCGCGTATTTGCCATTGGCGGCTATCCCCACTACTCGAATCGTTTGTGCCTGCGCCGTGGCGATCTTCAAGGTGAAGCGCTTGCCAAGAGGATCTTCGTGTGGCCAGAACTTTTCGGCCATAGTCTGATTCACGATTGCCACAGGCGGAGCGTTCTTGTTGTCCGAGTCGGTAAAAGAGCGGCCTCGCAGCAGGGAAACTCGCATGGTGTCGAGATAGGCGGGGTCAACATTATTGAAGAAAACGAGAGGAGGCTGCAGGCCGGCCGGGGTGGGATGACTTTCGATGGAAACAGCCCCGCCGTTGACCGTGTTCAGGTTCCCCATGGGAGTTCCAAACGCCAAGCTGACCGATTGCACTCCCGGTAGCCTGCGCACCCGGGTCTCGACTTGCCGATAAAACTCACGCTCCTGTGTTTCGCTATAACCGATCTGGTGTGGATCCACGGTGACGTTCAATACGTGATCGGGATCGAAGCCCAGATGCATGCTTGCGGCGTGCTGCAGGCTGCGCATCAGCAGGCCGGCGATCACTAACAGGATCAGCGAGCCGGCCACTTGCGCGGCAACCAGGAAATTGCGGAAGCGCTGACGGCCCACGCCAGCGGTATCGCTGCGTCCGCCTTCCTGCAACAAGCTGTGGACGTCGGCATGGGAGGATCTCCAGGCAGGCCACAGCCCAATGAGGATTCCGCTCAGGAGCGCTGCGGCGAAGGCGTAGGCAAAGACATGCCAATCAAAGCTGACGTCCAGCCGAAACGGGAAGCTAGTGCTCAAGATCCGCGCGAGGTCGCCTGGATTAAACCAGTTGCCCACAACGATTCCGCCTACTCCGCCCAGGATGCCCAGTAGGATAGATTCGGTGAGCATCTGGCGAATCAACCGACCCCGGCTGGCTCCTAACGCGGCTCGCAGACCCATCTCGCGCTGTCGCACGGTGGCGCGAGCCAGCAAAACATTTGCTACGTTCATGCACGCCAGCACCAAGACCAGCGCCGCCAAAACCTGGAAGAAGCCGGCGATAACAACCACAGCGTCGTTTCCTGGCTGCGCGCGTGATAACTGCTCGTGGTAAGCGTGAACGGTTACGTTCTTATCGGTGGCGGGGTATTGCTTGGCAAGTCGGCCTGCGATGACATCGAGCGTGCTTTGCGCTTGGGCGAAACTGACGCCGGGCTTCAAGCGTGCCATCACTCGCATCAGCCGGGAATCGCGAGCTTGCATAAGGTTGCCTGAGCCCTGCTCTAAGAAGCCCCCGCTACTCAACGGCAAATAGCCATCGGTTTCAATCACCGGCATAGTGCCAAGAAACTGCTTACGGACAACCCCGACGATAATCGCCGGCTGGCCGTTCATGCGAACCTGCTTTCCAATCACGCGCGGATCGCCGCGAAATCGCTTCTGCCAGTAGGAGTATCCGAGCACCAGCGCGGCTGCGTTACCGGGCTGATTCTCTTCGCTCGGCAGCAGCAGGCGGCCTAAGGCGGGCTGCACGTTCAGTGCCGTGAAGTAATTCCCGGTGACATAGCAGGCCAGCATTTGATCGCCTCTGCCATCCGCGCTCAGGCCCGGCAGCACGGGCATGTAACCGAACAGATCGGCGACGGACGTTGCCTGCGAGCGGAAATCCAGGAAATCAGGGTACGAGAACTGGTACATAAAAGGGGAACTGCCCTGTTGCCGCGCGGCCACCACCGCGATCTGTTCGGGATGAGGGACGGGCAGCGGGCGAAGCAGATAACCGTTGACAATGCTGAATATGAGAGCGTTGGCAGCGATGCCCAAGGCCAGGGTGGTGGCGACGATGGCCGTCAGCCCGGGAGTCTTCGCCAGCATTCGCCAGCCATAACGGATGTCCTGGAACAGTGGTTTCATAACGTCCTTATTCGTGCCGCAAGGCAACGTTGGGATCTACATGCGTGGCGCGGCGCGCAGGAATCCAACAGGCTAACAGCGCAATTGCCGCAAGTAGCAGTGCGACGGTGATGTAGGTCAGGGGGTCGCTCGGACTGACGCCGACCAGCAAACGCGTCATCACGCGTGTGATGCCTAGGGCAGCCAGCAGTCCGATACCTAATCCGGCCGCCACCATGCGGACGCCTTGCTGCAGGATCAGGCTGATCACGTCGCGCGCGCTGCCGCCGAGCGCCATACGAATTCCGATCTCACGCGTACGCCGGGCCGCCGCAAAGGAGACGATGCCGTAGATACCGACCACCGCCAGGATTAAAGCGATCGCACCTATTTCAGCGGCCACCGTCGCGCCAGCGCGAAAAACCGACAAACCGTTCTGCCCTTCCGTGGTCTGTTTCATCGTTCTGGCGTCCATGATCGGAAGATCGGGAGCGAGTTTGTGGATTATGTTTTGTACCGGGGTGAGCAACGTTTCCGGCCGAACCGACGACCGCACTTGCAGCGCACGCGTCGAAACGTAGTTTTGCGCCAGGGGAACATAGAAGAACGGCGTCGGCTCCTCCGCGATGAACACGTACTTTCCGTTCCCGGCAATACCCACGATCTGCAAGGTTTTCGCTGGGCTCGCGGGAGCTTTCACGCTGAAACGCTTGCCGATGGGATCCTGGTGGGGATAAAATCTGTCGGCCATGGTTTGGTTTACGATGGCCACCTGGGGCGCGTTTTCGTTGTCGAAGGCGGAAAACTCCCGGCCGCGGATCAGTGGAACCCGCATGGTTGCAAAATATCCGGGATCGATGCTGTTGAAGAACAGGGATGGTGGCTGCTGACCGGCAGAAAGCTGTTGACCCTCGAAGGTGACAGCGCCTGCATGGACGATGTTAGTGTTTCCCATTGGGACACCATACGACAGGCTCACCGACTCTACTCCGGGCAAGGCTCGCGCCCGGGCTTCGAGTTGACGATAGAATTCGTTGCTGCGCCCTTCGTCGTATCCAATACCCTGTGGATTTACGCTGACGTTCAGAACATGCTCGGGATCGAAACCGAGATACATCGTTTCGGCGTGCCGCAGGCTGCGTACGAAGAGTCCCGCGATGATCAGCAACAGCAGCGAACCGGCCACTTGAGCCACCACCAGAGCGCTGCGAAGGCGATGGCGTCCCTTTCCCGCGGTCTCGCCGGGTCCACCTTGCAGAATACTGTTCAAGTCGGCGCGCGACGCACGCAAAGCTGGCCAGAGTCCCACAAAAGCTCCGGCAAAGAGGGCGGCCACGAACGAGTAGGCGAAAACGTGCCAGTCGAAGCTGAAATCCAGCCGGACCGGGACACTGGTACCGGATGACGCGATGTTAGAGACGTTTCCGGGGTTGGCCCATTCCCCCAGAATCACTCCCAGCAGACCGCCCAGTAGGCCAAGCAGCAGGGTCTCGGTGAGCATCTGACGAATCAGCCGACTGCGCCCCGCGCCCAAAGCGGCACGCAAGCCCATCTCTCGCTGCCGCACGGTGGCGCGCGCCAACAGAACATTGACCACGTTCATGCACGCCAGCAGCAAGAGCAGTGCCCCTAGCAGCAAGAAGAAGCTGGCAATTGCCGCCACGATGTTGTTGCCCAGGGGCCGTGGGCGCGCCAATTGCTCCCGGTAAACTTGAACGCTGACGTTGGCGTCGGTGTCGGGATACTGTTTCGCCAGCCGCGCAGCGATCACGTTGATCGACGCCTGGGCTTGAGAAAAGTTGACACCGGGTTTCAATCTCGCCAGCACGCTGACCATCCTTGCACTTCGATCGGTGGCAGGGTTGGTGGCGGCCTTCTGCTCCAGAAATGCGCCATTGCTCAAGGGCACGTACATGTCCATCTCGGTCAGAGCCAGCACGCCTTGGAATTGCTTGGGCACGACGCCAACGATCGTCGCCTGTTTCCCGTTGATACGGACTTGCTTGCCAATCACTCGGGGGTTGCCGCCGAATCTTTTCTGCCAGTAGGAATATCCCAGAACCAGCACCGGCTGCTCCCCAGGTTGATTCTCTTCGCTCGCAAGAACCAGGCGTCCCAGCAGCGGTTTTACGCCCAGCACAGAAAAATAGTTCCCGGTGACATAACTGGCAAGAAGTTGATCGGCGTGGCCATCGGCACTCAAGGCCGGCAGAAAAGCAATGTAGCCAAATAAATCGGCAAACGAATCCGCCTGTTTGCGAAAATCGACGAAATCCGGATACGAGAAGTAGGAGAGGAATTGGGAACTACCCTTTTGTTGAGCGGCGAGGACGGCGATTTGCTCGGGGTGCGGAACGGCCAACGGCCGCAGCAAGAATCCATTCACGAAGCTGAAGATCAACGCGTTGGCCCCGATACCAACTGCCAGGGTGATCGCGACGACGGCCGTCATCGTGGGCGTTTTCTGGAGTATTCTCCAGCCGTAACGAATGTCCTGCAGCACAGTCCGCATGATGGATCATCATGGCACGACAACGGCCACGCGCTGGGCCGCAGGATCTAAAGGGAATTCGGGCCGAACTCACGCATCGGCTGTTCAAGGACGGGATCAGGTGCCCGGAACCGGACAGCTGTGGCCGTGGCCCTAGGCGGGTTACCAGGTCTCGGCCAAGCGCACCAATGTCCGCAGGCCCACGCCCGTGGCGCCCTTCGCCATGTACGGTTTCGCATCGTCTAACCAGGCGGTTCCCGCGATGTCCAGGTGAATCCACGGCGTTTCGTCCACGAAATCGCGAATGAACCAAGCCGCCGTGATGGAACCGCCCGAACGTCCGCCGATGTTGTGGAGATCGGCGAACGAGCTTTTCAGCAGTTCTTTGTACTCTTCATCCATGGGCAATTGCCAGGTTTTTTCGCCCTCCGCCCGGGCCGCCGTCAGCAGCTTCTGCAAAAAAGCTTCGTTGTTGGTGAACGCACCGACATTCACGCTCCCGAGCGCCACAACAATTGCGCCCGTCAATGTCGCGGCGTCCACGAGGTGCGTGCAGCCCAGGCGCTGAACATAGGTAAGCGCGTCGATCAGGATCAGCCGGCCTTCGGCGTCGGTGTTCAAAACTTCCACTGTTTTTCCCGAAAGAGATGTGACGATGTCACCGGGGCGCTGCGCCTTGCTGCCGGGCATGTTTTCGACGGTGGGGACCAAGGCCGTCACAGGAATCGACGGCTTGATTTGCGCAATGGCGCGCATGGCGCCCAGTACGGCCGCGCCGCCAGCCATGTCGTAACGCATCTTTTCCATGCCCTCGGACGGTTTGATGGAGATACCGCCGGTGTCGAAGGTGACGCCCTTACCGATCAGGCCGAGATGATCCTTGGATGCGGGAGCGCTTGCGGGCTTATATCGAATGACGATGAGCGCGGGAGGCTCGGCGCTGCCTTGTGAAACGCCCAGCAGAGCGCCCATGCCAAGCTGGCGCATGCGATCCTGATCCAGAATCTCGCACTCCAGTCCGAATTCGGAGGCCATTTGCCTGGCGCGTTCGGCGAGTAAGGTGGGAGTGAGGACATTGGCGGGCTCGTTGGCGAGATCGCGCGTAAAGTTTTGGGCTTCAGCCAGGACGCGCCCGCGATCCACGGCCGATTGCGATCCCCCTAACACTGAAAATGAGGCAACCTGCTTTTCGTTCTTCTTCGGATCGGTCTTGTAGCGATCATTTTCAAGATCCGCGAGGACCGCGCCTTCAACGGCCGCGGCGGCGAAATCGTCCGAGCGGAAGGGCTCATCCAGAGCCAGCGTGATAGTGCGGATGCCCTTGCTCTTGAGCGAGCGGACCACCGCGCCCGTGAGTTTGCGAAGCTCGGCTGCATCAAACTTGTCGTGCTTCCCGCCGCCGGCCAGCACCAGCCGTTTGGCCTTCAGTCCTGGGGGCCGATGCAGGATCGCGATCTCCAGGGCCTTTCCCGAAAACTCCCCGGAATCGTACAGCTCTTTTACCTGTTCTGCGGCGGCAGCCTGGGGCGGCGTCGCTTCAAATCCCACCATGACCAATGCATCCGAATCCACGTCCCCCAATTTCTTCGGTTCCAGCTTGATGTCCATTGATCCCCGTATCCCCTTCTTTTATCTTCGTCTTCCAATGGCGGCCCGAGCTTCGGCTTCCATCTCTTTGGTGCGTTCGGCTTCGCGCTTGTCATGCACCTTCTTGCCCTTGGCGACGGCCAGCTCCACCTTGATGTGCCCGGTCTTTAAATAGATCTTGGTGGGAATCAGCGTCAGCCCTTTTTCACGCGTTTTTCCCAGCAACTTGTCGATCTCTTCTCTATGAAGCAGCAGCTTGCGCCGCCGGGTGGGCTCATGATTCTCACGGTTGCCATGCGAATATTGGCCGATGTGGGCGTTGAGAAGCCAAGCCTCGTTGTCTTGGACCTCTGCAAAAGCGTCCTTGAGTTGGATTCGGCCATCCTTGGCGGCTTTCACTTCTGTGCCGGTAAGTGCGAGTCCAGCCTCAAATCGTTCCAGCAGATGGTAATCATGCCCCGCATGACGGTTGTCGCTCAAGATTTTGATAGCTGGCTCTGCCATTTTGGTACCAAGCTCCGGTTTGATACCCGGGTCCGGGCCTGTTTTTTAGTCAACGCCAGGAAAGCCCGCCGCGTCAAGCGTTTATGTGGAAGTTTCCAGCTTCACCTGAAGTTTAGTTTAGCATAGGACCTTAATAAAGCATAAGATGATTCTTTTTAATAGGTTACGTGCTGTGGCTCCGCTCTGCGTGGCGCTGTTACTGATGCCCTCCGGCAGTCTGGACGCTAACAACCGCAAGGGCGATAAGTTGTACAAACTGGGGGTGGCAGCCGAAGAGCGTAAAGACTACGACAAGGCACTCCAGTACTTCCAGCAAGCCTTGGATATCGAGCCTAAGGAAACCACTTATGAGCTGGCGGCGCGGCGGGCAAGATTTGAAGCCAGCCAGGCACACGTCGAGGCAGGGAAGAAACTGCTGAAAGCCGAGGATCTGGAAAAGGCCTACACCGAGTTTCAAAAGGCGTTCGCGACGGACCCCGGCTCCATGATCGCGCTCCAGGACATGCAGCAAACCAAGGAGTTGATGGAGCAAAAGCAAAAGGGACTGGTTCCGCCAGGCGAAAAACCGATGACATCCGCCGAGAAGGCGCAGAAGGAAAGCCTGGAGATGATGCAGTCGCTCCAGTCGGTGCCTGAGTTGAAGCCGGTAACGAACCAGATCAGCCTGCTCAAGATGAACAATCAGCCGCCTAAAGTGCTCTATGAGACGGTAGGCAAGCTGGCGGGAATCAACGTGCTGTTCGATCCACAAATGCAGCCCGGCAAGAACGCGAATCTGGATCTGAACAATGTGACTTTGCAGGAAGCGCTGGATTATATTGCGCTCCTGACCAAGACCTATTGGAAGCCGGTGAGCACGAACGCCATTTTCGTCACCGAAGATAACGTGACCAAGCGCCGGGATTATGAAGACGAAGTAGTGAAGGTCTTCTATTTGAAGAATCCCACGTCGACGCAGGAGTTTTCTGAAATTGTGACCGCAGTGCGCTCGGTTACCGACGTACGCCGGATGTTTCAGTTCAACGCCGAGGACGCGATTGTGGTGCGCGACACCGTGGATAAAGTCGCCCTCGTGGAAAAGCTGCTGCACGATCTGGATAAGCCGAAAGCCGAAGTGGTGGTGGATGTAATCGTGATGGACGTGGCTAGTGACGTGAGCCACAACATTGGCGCGGGTCTGGTCTCCAACGGGACGAACGGTCTGGCTGTACCGTTCGCGTTCTCGCCCACCAATCCGATCACTTCCAACTCTTCGACGGGGGCCAACGGGACCGGCGGCACGGGTGCAACCGGAACCACCAACGGCACAACCACGGGCACTACGGGAACGTCAACATCCACCTTTGTTGCTCTTTCACAGCTGGGACATTTGGGCACCAGCGATTTTTCCACCAGTCTGCCGGGCGCGATGTTACAGGCTGTGATGTCGGATTCCAGGACCAAGATACAGGAATCGCCGGAAGTGCGCGTTTCCGACGGCCAGAAGGTGAGTTTGAAAATCGGGGAGAAATATCCCTATGCAACCGGCAGCTTCCAGCCGGGAGTCGGCACCGTGGGTGTGAGCCCGCTGGTGAGCACCCAATTTCAATTCGTCGATATCGGCGTGAATGTGGAGCTGACGCCGCACGTGCATGGCGACGACGAAGTAACTTTGCACGTGAGCGTGGATATTTCGAACATTGCGAATACGCTCAATCTGGGCGGGCTCAGCCAGCCGGTGATCGGACAAAAGAAAAACGAGGCCGACATCCGATTGAAAGATGGCGAAGTGAGCCTGTTGGGCGGGTTGATGTCGGACCAAGATACTAGCGTCATTAGCGGAATTCCGGGCTTGGTAAACATTCCGATTCTCGGGAAATACTTGTTCGGCAACACCTCCAAAGATAAGCAGAAAGAGCAGTTGATGATCGCTCTGATTCCGCACATCGTGCGGAGGCCGGATATTACGGCGCTGAATCTCAGAGGAATTGCAGCGGGAACGGATGCGGCCGTGAAGCTGAATTTTGGACCGCGGCCGGATGAGGCCTCAGCGCCCGCAACTCCCACCCCCGGGTCGTCGAGCACAACGCCTGCGGCGCCCGGAGCGACGTCCGCGGTAACGCCCGCCATTCCGGGCGGTGCATCTGCTCTAGCGTTCAATCCGGCCAATGTGCAGGCGCAGTTGAGCAATCGAGTGACGATTGCTCTCCAAGCTCAGAATATGACCGATCTGGCGACCGTCCCAGTGAAAGTACGCTGGGATCCCAAGGTGCTGCGATTGGAGATGATCTCGCCGGGTGTACTGCTGACTCAGGACGGCAAAGTGGCGGCGCCCAGTCTCGACATTCGCAATGATACCGGCGATGCGACTATCGACGTGAATCGCTTAGCCGGCGCGGGCGGCGTGAACGGCACAGGTCCGCTGTTGCAGCTCACGTTTACAGCCGTGGGCAAAGGAACCACGACGGTCAGCGTCACGGAAGCCCAGCTGAAGAATTCCAGCCAGCAGCCAATCATGGTGCAAGGGCCGTCGGTTACCGTCGTTGTTCAGTAGAAGCTGCAGTAGGAGGGTGCGGTAAGTTTTCGGAGTAGGAATGCGTCGGAAGAAACAAAGCGGCCTGACACTGGTGGAATTGATCGTGGCCTTCACCATCATGATGGTGCTGACGTCCATGGCGGTTCCGCTCGCGCGTTATAAGGTGCAGCGTGACAAGGAGCGCGATTTGGAGCGCTCCTTGCGCGAGATCCGGAACGCGATCGATAAGTTCAAAGACGATATGGACGCCCAGAAGATCGGCCCGGCGAAGCTCGATTCCGACAATTATCCGGAGAGCCTGCAGCAACTCGTGGACGGAATCAAAGCCACCGGCTCGGTGGACAAGAAGAACAAATACTTGCGCCGCATTCCGAAGGACCCCATGACCAACTCTTACGAGTGGGGTCTCAGAAGCGATCGCGACGATCCGACCTCGCAGTCGTGGGGCGGCCAAAACGTATTCGATGTGTACACCAAGAGCATGGACAAGGCGCGAGATGGAACTCCCTATTCACAATGGTGATCCAGTGAAGACGGGCACGGTGCCAGCTCTTTCCAGCCGCCGCCGCTTCGGGTTTACATTCATCGAGCTGATGATCGTGATGGCGATCATCGCGATACTGATGGCCGTGGCTTTACCCATCTACACGCGCTCCATCATCCGGTCCAAGGAGAGCGTACTCAAGAATAATTTGTACACCTTGCGCACGGTGATCGACGAATACACTTACGACAAGCAGAAAGCGCCGCAAACCCTGGAGGACCTGGTGAGCGACGGTTATCTGCGGCAGGTTCCCATCGATCCGATTACGGGCACGGCGGATTCCTGGAAGCTGATCATGGAAGACGCCAGCAACACGGTGAACCAAACACAGCCCGGGATTTTCGATGTGCGGAGCGGCGCCGACGGAACTAGTCTGGAAGGGACGCCGTACTCGGACTGGTAGCGGCCGCGCGAGGCGCCGGCGCGCGTTTGGCCGCTGTCTGCTTCCAGATGAAAAATCGATAAAACATCAGCACCGTCAGGATCGCCCCATACATCAGCGGCAGACGCACGTCGGATTTCACCAGCCAGTAATAGTGAATTACGCCCGCTAGCGCGGCGAAATAGATCAGCCGGTGCAGCCGCTGCCACTTCGCGAATCCCAGCCGCCGCACCCAGCCCGCCGTGGACGTAATGGCAAGCGGCAGCAGCATCGCGAAGCCCAGCATTCCCACGGTGATGAAACGGCGTTTCACGACGTCGGCCCACATATCGGAAAAGCTGAAAGCCTTGTCCAGGATGAACCAGGTCATAAAATGCAGGCACAGGTAGAAGAAGGCGAAAAGTCCCAACATGCGGCGATAGCGCGCCAGCCGGGGCTGATTGAAGATCTTGCGCAACGGCGTCACGCACAGCGTGATCAACAGGAAGCGGATGGTCCAGGTGCCGGTGTCGTGCGTGATGTATTCCACCGGATTCGCAGTCAGCTCCGGTGCGACACCGGTAGTCAAAAGCTTGTAGAACGGCCCCAGGAGCACCAGGAATGGAATCAGGCAGGCCGCGAACAGCGCCACCTTGGTCCAGCGGCTGGCGAGTATCTTGCCGAAAAGCGTGTTCAAAACGGATTTAGTAGTTCTTGCGAAGATCCATCCCCGCGTAGAGACTCGCCACCTCGGGGTACCCGTTGAACATCAGCGTATCGCGTTTGAACAATTCGCCCAGGCGGCGTTCTTTGGCCTGGCTCCAGCGAGGATGATCCACTTTCGGATTCACGTTGGAGTAAAAGCCATACTCGTTGGACGCGGAAATATTCCAAGTGGTGGGCGGCTGTTTCTCCACCAGGCGTATCCTCACCAGTGATTTCGCGCTCTTGAAGCCGTATTTCCACGGCACCACCAGCCGGATGGGCGCGCCGTCCTGATTGGGCAGCTTCTCACCGTAAAGACCAACAGCCAATAGCGCGAGTGGATGCATGGCTTCGTCCAGGCGGAGGCCTTCTACATAAGGGAACTGGATGCCGGCCTCACGCTCGCTGAGCATCTGCTTGGAATCGTAAAAGGTCTCGAAAGCCACGTACTTTGCTTTCGCGGTGGGCTCGACTTGCTTCAGCAGGGCATTCAGGGGGAAGCCGATCCAGGGGACCACGATGGACCACGCTTCCACGCAGCGGTGCCGGTAGATGCGCTCTTCGAGAGGGGCGATCTTGAGCAGGCTGTCCTGGTCGAAAGTCATGGGCTTGGCCACGTCGCCGTCCACTTTTAACGTCCAGGGTGAGGTGCGGAATTTCTGGGAGTTCTGGGCCGGATCCTCTTTACCTGTGCCGAACTCGTAAAAATTGTTGTAATGCGTGATGGCGTCGAGCGGGGTTACCTTTTCTCCGCCGGCGTCGTAGGAAGTCTTCTTGACGTCGGAGAGATTACCGGCTCGCGCCGCGCTCGCCAGAGCGCCGAACGCGAGGGAGCCTGCCAGGAAGCGGCGACGGTTGACGTAGAACTGCTTGGGCGTGATGTCCGAATAGCGGAGATCGGCGGGTTTTCGTATCAACATAGTGTTTCTTTTATCGTAGCGCTTCCAACACGGCCCGGCTTTATCGCCCCGCCTATCTTCCAGAAGACCCGAACCCTCCGGCCCCACGAGCCGAATCCGTCAAGTCGTCCCCCTCCCGCCATTCCACGGCATCGTAGGGCGCCACGATCAGTTGCGCGATTTTGTCGCCCTTTTCGACGACGTAATCGGCGTGGCCCAGGTTGAACATCACCACGCGGATTTCGCCGCGGTAGCCGGGATCGATGGTGCCAAAGTTTACGGTGACGGAATTCTTGAGGGCCAGGCCGCTGCGAGGACGCACCTGCGCTTCGTGGCCGCGCGGCAGCTCGATGGCGATACCGGTGGGCACGGCCTGCGCGGCGCCAGGCGTCAGCACCATCCGTTCCAGCGCTCGCAGGTCCATGGCGGCGTCCTCATCGGGACCGTGAGCGTAGCTGGGAAGGATGGCGTCGGGATGGAGTTTCTTGATACGGATCTTCATGTTCAGGACTTAGTGTGGCACGAGAAAGGCCGTGTTAAGATTTCCGCGATGTCGTTCAAGTACCGATCTGGAGAGGAGATTCTAGCAGGCGACCGGATTCTCTACGCCTCCGAACCGGGCACGATCGATTTTGTGACCACGCCGGAAGACTCGGAGCATGCTTGGCATGTCGAACAGTTCGGCGGTGGCTGCATGATTCTGGCGCCGAGTTTTGGCCGTGTCTTCGTCAGTAAGCCTCAGGATGACGAAGATCTCGAGTTCGTTTCCCGCAGTGGGTCCGCTCCGATCGCTTAGCAGGATTGCTATCTACTAACGAGGGATCGAGAACTCGCGCCAGCGCACGATCACGCCTGGCCCGCTCCTCGCGGATGATTTCCGCCGGCGACCGCTTGTGTTTTACCGCTGGACGGCTAGCGATGCGCTCCGCGAGTTCTTTCATGCTGGGCCGCTCGGCAAGCTGTTCCATCTCGCTCAACACACTCAACACAAAATCGGAAAGCGAAAGCCCTTCGATCGCCGCACGCGATTTTAGTTTCCGATGCAACTTCTCGGGAACGTTACGCACCTGGATTGTCTTGGGCATGCTCTAAACATACCGTACAGCTCTACAATGAAGTTGATGGCAAAGTTGCCGACAATGTCAAGCGGGACAACCACCGCGCCTGCCCGCAAAACGCTCAGCGGCATCCCCATCGAACCCGTCTACACGGCCCAGGACATCGCCGGTCTCAACGTCCCGCCGCCGGGTGAATTCCCGTACATGCGCGGCATTCACGAAAGCATGTACCGCGGCAAGCTCTGGACCATGCGGCAATTCTCGGGATTCGCAACTCCCGAAGAGACCAATCGGCGCTATCTGTATCTGCTGAGCCAGGGACAGACCGGGCTATCGGTCGCGTTCGATCTTCCCACCTTGATGGGTTACGACGCCGATCATGCAACGTCTGCCGGCGAAGTGGGCAAGTGCGGCGTTTCCATCAGCTCGCTGGAGGACATGGAGATTCTGTTCCGCGGCATTCCTCTTGCCGACGTCACCGTATCGATGACCATTAACTCGCCCGCGCCGGTGATCTGGGCGATGTATCTCGCGGTGGCCGAAAAGCAAGGCGCCGATTGGAGCAAGCTCTCGGGCACGCTGCAGAACGACATCCTGAAGGAGTACATCGCGCAGAAGGAGTACATCTTTCCTCCGCGGCCCTCCATGCGCCTGGTGACGGACGTTATCGAATACTCCACCCAGCATGTCGCGCGCTTCAATCCGATCTCGATCAGCGGGTATCACATTCGCGAGGCGGGATCGACTGCGGTGCAGGAACTCGCCTTCACATTGCGCGATGGCATGGAATACGTGGAATGGGCCGTCGCGCGCGGATTGCCCGTCGATAGCTTCGCGCCGCGCCTCAGCTTCTTCTTTAATTCGCACAACGATTTCTTTGAAGAGATCGCCAAGTTTCGAGCCGCGCGCAAGATCTGGGCCGAGACGATGCGGGATCGCTACGGCGCCGGTGACGAGCGGAGCTGGAAGCTGCGCACGCACGCGCAAACCGCCGGATGTTCGCTCACCTGGCAGCAGCCCTACAACAACATCGTCCGGACCACCCTGCAGGCGCTAGCGGCGGTATTGGGTGGGACACAATCTCTGCACACCAATTCGCTGGATGAAGCGTACGCGCTGCCGAGCGAACACGCGGTAACCATCGCACTGCGGACGCAGCAGGTGATCGCATACGAAAGCGGCGTGGCGGAAGAGCCGGATCCGCTGGGCGGCAGCTACTTCGTGGAGAGCCTGACCGCCGAAATGGAAAAACAGGCGCGAGATTACATCCGGCGCATCGACGAAATGGGCGGCATGATTCCAGCTATCGAGCGAGGTTTCCCGCAGACCGAGATCGCAAACGCCAGCTACGAATATCAACACGCCATCGAGACGGGCGAGCAGAAGATCGTGGGCGTGAACGCTTTCGTCGAGCAGAGTGAGCAGCCGATCGAGCTACTGCAGATGGACGCATCGGCCGAGGCGGATCAGTTGGAAAAGCTGGCGCGGCTGAAGTCGAGACGCGATAACGCCAGGGTGGAGGCATGCCTGAAGGCCTTGCGGGGCACTGCGGTTAGGCAAGAAAACACCATGCCGGCCATTTTGGATGCTGTCCGCGCCTACGCCACAGTGGGCGAAATCTGCGATACGCTGCGCGAGGTCTTCGGCGCTTATACGGAAACCAGCGTGCTATAGCGCGATCCAGGGCTGCCATCACCAGTGCTAACATCAGAGCGTATGGATCCCCGCATCCGGGTGCTGGTCGCCAAACCGGGTTTGGACGGCCATGACCGGGGAGCGAAGGTCATCGCGCGAGCTTTGCGCGACGCGGGCATGGAGGTGATTTACACCGGCCTGCGCCAGACTCCGGAAATGATCGTGAGTGCCGCTTTGCAGGAGGACGTGCAGGTAATTGGCCTGTCCATCCTGTCCGGCGCCCATAACGCGATCGTTCCGCGTATTATGGATTTGCTGCGCGAAAAAGGCATGGACGATGTCCTGGTCCTGGTCGGCGGTATAATTCCTGACGAGGACGCCGCCGAGCTGAAGAAGCTGGGCGTCGCGGCTGTATTCCAGCCTGGGGCGTCACTCGAAGCGATCGTCGACTTCATACGGTCTTCTGTAAAGCAGACCGCGTGAAGCAACCGCGGGCTTGAAATGCCCGCATATATTGAAAACAAAACAGGGGCGCTCAGCGCCCGTGTACTTAAAAACTAAATGCAAGAAAAACTGAACATCGCCGTGTTTGTCGATTACGACAACATTGAAATCGGCGTGAAATCGACTTTGCGGCGGGAATTTGATGTTTCCCTGCCGCTGGATGCGCTCAAGGAGCGCGGCGACCTGGTCGCGAAATTTGCTTACGCCAACTGGGGGCGCCAGGAAGGCGCGGCTCGGTCCATGGCGGAGAACGCCGTGCAAATGGTGCAGCGTCTGCCTTCGCCGCGCGGTGACAAGAATGGCGGCGATATCAACCTGGCGCTCGACGCGCTGGAAATGGCCTTCACTCACCCGCACGTGAACGCGTTCGCCATCGTCAGCGGCGACAGCGACTTCATCCCGCTGGTGAACAAGCTCAAGGAATACGGCAAGACCGTGTTTGTGGTCGGGGGCAAGGCTTTCACCAGCACCATCCTGCAACAGAACTGTCACGAATTCGTGAGTTATGAATCGCTGCTGTCGGAGGATCGCGGCCAGAGTCAGAGTCGCGACCGTGGGCCGCGCCCGCAGGGGCTGGCCGGAGAACAGCAAGCTGGCAGAGATCGCCCGCAAGGCGGACAACGCAGCCGGCCCGCGCCGCTCGAGCTGGCGCAATCCATGCCACTGGTGGAACGCGCTTTGCAAGTGTTGGAGCGCCGCGCGGTGCAGCCGCAGCTCGGGCTATTGAAATCCACGATGTTGCAACTGGATTCGGCATTCACTGAAAAAGCGTACGGTGCAAACAGCTTCTCGGACTTTGTCGAGAAATTGAAGAAGGCCGATTACGTGAACGTCAGTGGCCAGGGCGGACGATATATCATCGAACGCAAGGGCGCGTCCCAGCCGGAACGTCCCACGCCGAAGCCGGAAGAGGCGCTGCCGCCATTGCGCGACGTGCTGGAGACCCATCGCTTGGAGATGGAAAACGGCGTTCTGCTCGACGATCTGGCAGGGTGGGTGCAAACCGAGGTCCCGAACTTCTCCGCCGCCGCCTACGGATTCCAGGAATTCTCCGAGTTCCTCAACTACGCGCAGGACAAGCTGGTGGTACGGGTGGAACCGGACGAAGAGAAGGGCCCCATCGTATATATGGGTGCCGAGTTCTATCCGCCCGCGGAGCCGGAGAGGCCACCGGAGCCACATGCCGAAGAGGAGGAGGACGAGAAGCAGCCTATCGTCGAAGGCCAGCCTTCGCTGCTCGAGCCGAATCCTCCGCCCGTCAAGCCGAAGCCGGTGCGACGCGCACGCAAGCCCGCGGCGGGCAACTCTAGCGATCGGCCGCGGCGTGGCGGCGGTGGGACGCGCAAGAAGCGTCCACCAGAGCATCACGGGCCAATGCAGTAGGGCCGCTTCTGCGGCCGAATAGCGGACGCTGTCCGCTCGAATTCATAGCCGCCTACGGCTGGCTGGAATCCAAGGAATTCGCGGCAACGTACCCGAAGGCCACCACCGCGAGAAACATCGTCAGCACTTCGCTATCGCCGAAATTATATTCCGCGTAGCCCTCGGCTAACAGCGCAAGGATCACCGCGATCGCTCCTTGCAGCACGAAGCGCGCTTCCCCGCTCGGCGGTTTTCGGAGTAACGCCCGCGCGAAGTCCCACAGGATTTTCGCGATCATCCATAGAAAAATGAGTAGCGTCGGAACACCGCGCTCGGCCGCATATTGCAGGTAGACATTGTGCAAGTGTCCGTAATAGCCAACGGGCAACGGTAGCGCGGACGCCGGAATCCATCGGTCCGATTGATACTTCACTTGTTCGGGTCCCAGGCCGAGCCAGGGATGGGCGCGGATCATCAGGAGCCCGGTTTCGCGCAAGATGGCCCGATGCTGGTTCGAATCCACTTCACCATGCGGATCTACGACGGAAGTGATCCGTTCCCTGAGCGCATGCGGCCCGAGGAAGAATGCGATCAACACCACCGCAGGGACAGCTGCTACCAGCCATTTCTTCCAGAACCACAGCAGGTACAGCAGCCCGATTGGGAACCCGAGCAGAAAGATGCTGCGCGTAAATCCCAGCACCATCGAACAACCCAGAATCACAACGCACAGCCATCCCAGCCGTTTCCAGCGCTGCTCCCGCGAGAAGAACAAATAGGATGCCAGCAGCAAAAGCACGATCATCTCTTCGGCGCCGAACGTCATCCAGTGGCTCATGAAACCTGTAATGCGCGACCCCATGTAGAAGGCGTAAAAGCTAACGTGCTGGGCCTGCGATTGTTGATAGATTCGCCAGAACTGGAAGAAGCTGCGCGCGGCCGAGAGGGTCGCGATTCCGGTCCACAGCAGTACGATGGCGCGGATTTCGGAAACCTTGCGGAACGTACTGTACGCCACCAGCAAAATGAAGAACACATAAAACTTGCGGATCTGCGGCATGCCTTCGGCAATATGTCCGGAGGCCAGAAGTGAAATCACGGTCCCGGCCAAGAAAAGCCCCAGCGGGAGCTTGATCGGCGGCAGCCGGATCTTGGTGGACGAAAGCAACAATGCCGCCAGCGCCACAGCGAGAAGAATCTGCGAGACGGCGATCGAGAATAGAATGGAGAGGAGCGCGCCGCACGTGAGATAAAAGGCGCTGCGGTCGAGATCGAGTTTCAAACCAGTAGGCTATCAGGAATGGAAATTTATATCCTCCGGCACGGAGTGGCCGAAGACGGACAGGCCGGTCAGCCGGATTCCGAGCGCGCCCTGACTCCCGATGGACGCAAGAAGCTGCGGAATGTTTTGCGCACGGCAGCCTCGGCCGGCGTCGCGCCGTCGCTGATTTTTACTAGTCCCTACAAGCGCGCGCTGCAAACAGCTCAGCTTGCCGCGGAGATTCTGGAGTACAAGGGCGAGCTGCTGCGCACCAAGGCGCTGGAGCCTGCGTCATCCCCCAAGGCGGTTTGGGATGAGATCCGCGTGCACAAAGACCAGGCTGAAATTCTGCTGGCGGGACATGAGCCTTTGTTCGGCCGGTTGACGGCGTACCTGCTCGGGTCGCCGAGCCTTCAGGTGGATTTCAAGAAGGGCGCAATCGCGTGTATCGAAATAGAGCGGTTTGGGGCCGAGCCGCATGGCGTGCTGCGCTGGATGCTAACGTCCAAGCTTGCTGCCGGAAGCTGAACCTCGTGAGAGCAGTGGCCGCCTAAACGTTGGTGCGCTTCTTTTCATAGGGCTGCTTCAGATATTTCGCGGCCTCTTCCTGCGCGCCTTGCGTATCGTCCTTCGTGCGGATGGCGTGGTTATATTCGTTGACCGCGCGATCGCGCTGCCCGGAGACGTCGAAGATGTTGCCCAATTTGATGTGGGCCCACACCTCTACCCACTTCGGCTCCAGGTCGCCATTCAGCGCTTCGCGATATTCGTTGGCGGCCGACTGATAGTTGTTCTGCAGGAAGAAAACTTCGGCCACGCGGTAGTGCGCCAGCGAGCTGGATCGATTTACTTCAATCGCCTTCTGGTATTCCTTCAAGGCGTCGCCGAACTCGCCGATCGCAGCGAACTGCTCGCCCTTCTTGATGGCCACCGCCACGCGCATCGCGGGACTCCAGCGCAGCACCGCGCCCGTTGGATCGATGGTCACGGTTTTCGGCTTTCCAAAGGTATCGACAGTGAATTCAGACGATGTTCCTACGACGTCGATGCGCTTGGTTTCGGGATTGCCTTCCGTTTCGATCTTCAGATCAACGGGCATCTGAAACGTGTCCAGATCCTGGGTGATCTTGCCCATCACGCGAAAGCCCTTCTGTGTCCGAAACACCGTATATTCCATCTTGAATTCCGGCGCGCCGCTCGACTCCAGCCACTGCACGAAGAAATATTGCAGGTTCTGCCCCGAAATCTGCTCGGCCAGCTTGCGGAAATCCACAGTGCTCACCGATTGCCAGGCGTACTTCTCCGGAAAGCTCGACATCAGCTTGTTGAAATTGTCGTTGCCCATCACGCTGCGGAGCATGTTCAACATCGCGGCGCCCTTGCCTGCGGTGAGCGCCCAATACTCCGGCGAGTAGTCGTCCAGACGCCCCGCTTGAATCATGGGCGGATTGTCCACCGTCAGCGCTTCGACGTAGGTATCGTGCAGGTCCTGTTCCATGGCCGCTGGACCGTTGGCGTGCTCGTCCCACAGCAGCTCGGCGAAGCGCGCGTTGCCGTTCTCCAACCA
Source organism: Bryobacteraceae bacterium (assembly GCA_049518655.1). Taxonomy (GTDB): domain Bacteria; phylum Acidobacteriota; class Terriglobia; order Bryobacterales; family Bryobacteraceae; genus Palsa-89. Next base: position 38,754 of record JBEKRO010000054.1, read on the forward strand.
CAAATGATCGCGGTCCACCGGCGACACCAGCGTCTCCCACCATTGGCGCGCCAGCTGATTCGCTAACAGCCGCGAGGCCACTTGATTGCCGATGCCGCGGGGCGAAAGGAAAATGATTCCCGGCGCGGAGAAGCCGTTCGGGGTGCCGTCCTCGGTCTCAACCAGCGTAAGATTGGCTTGCGGCGCAAGGCCATAGACGCTGCTCAGGAAACTCATCACCTTTCCGGTCTCCTCGCCATAAGCGTTGGCCATGTTCTGCTTCTGCCGGAAATAGATGGTCGATGTGACGCCTTCTGAATTTACCTTTACAGGATCGCCTTGCAGCACCGCGATGCTTCCAGGAAATGAAGGCTTGTCAAATCGAAAGCTGAAGGCTGTCTTGCCCGCGCCCGCAGGCTGGGAACTACCCGTGCCGCTCGCAATTACCTGGTACCCGGCGGGAACTGTTATGTGCAGGTCGGACGTGAATCGATCCGCTGTGTAGCCGTTCACTGGAAACCAGCGCGCCGGGTACATTAGGTACGTGATGTCGGTCTGAATGGCGCCGAACTTGATGCCGTAAACCGGCGATTCTTCCTGGCCGGTCAATCGGCCGTCGTAGGTGAATGTGACCGTAGTGGGTTTGCCCTTCACCAACGGGGCGGGGAAGTTCAGACGAACGCTCATGTCCCCCGACCGAGAAGCGGTTAGCTGATGACCGGCGTCATCCACGACGCGCGAAACATTGAAGGCGTTATTCAGCTCGAAGGAAGTTGAGGAGACATCATTATCTAGCGCGCTGAACCGGACCTTCACGTTGGCGGTAAGCGTTTGCGTGCGCGGATTGATCTCGGCGTCGATGGCGTAGTTATCCACGTCGATGCGGCCGGACTTGCTGCCTCTGTCCTGTGCGGCGAGCAACGGCGCTAAAGCGAACTCCGCTAAAACGAGCGGGGCCAGCGTGAGCGCTACCAGCAAAATCTTACGAGACATGAACCATTTCCTCTTTTGTTGATTGCTTATCTGCCAGACGCTTTTCCACCAACGCCGCCGCTACTTCCAAGGGATCCTCAGTACCGGTGAGCTTCTCAGCCACCTCGGCCAGATCCCGGCGCATACCTTCCCTCGCAGCCTCATTTTCAAGGAGCGCCAGAGCTTCGCGAGCCAGACTCTCCGCGGTCATCTGATCTTGGATCAGCTCCGGCACGATGCGCCGCTCCGCCACCAGGTTGACCATCGAATAGAACGGCACCCGAACCAAAGCCTTTCCCATCCACCAACTTAAATTGTTAACTCGATAAAAGGTGACCATGGGGGTTCCCAGCAGGCACGCCTCAATGGTGACGGTTCCACTGGCGGCAAGCGCTACGTCCGCGCAGACGAGCACATCCCAGGTTTTTCCCTCAAGCAGTTGGATGGACGCCGAAGAAATCCGTTCCCGGAAATTTGACCCTAGCGGGATGGTACCGGGAGGGACCGCCAATATGAAGCGGGGCACGGGGTTCGCGGTGGCTCGAATGCGTTCCACGGCGTCCAGCAAGATGGGTAAATGGCGCGATGCCTCGCCCGTGCGGCTGCCAGGCAGAAGGGCGACCAGCGGCGTACCCTCCGGGATTCCGAAACGGCTTCGCAGCTCGGCGCGGCTGGCGGATGGCCGCAGTAGGCGGGTGAGTGGATGTCCGATGTAGGTGGCGTCGATGCCGTGGCGGGCGAAGAATTCCGGCTCGAAGGGGAAGATGCAGAGCAGCCGGTCGATCGTGCGGCGCATCAATGGCAGGCGGCCTTTGCGCCACGCCCAAACCTGGGGTGCAACCAGATAGAACACCGGGATGCCAAGCTTCTTCAGCCGGCGGGCAACGCGCAGATGAAAATCGGGGCTGTCGGTAAGGATGGCGATTTCGGGGCGCTCGGCGCGGGCCGTGTTTAGCAATTTCTTGTACTCGCCGTAGATGCGCGGGATGTGAGTGACCACTTCCACCAGGCCGACCACGGCCAAGCTGTGCGCATCCACTACTGGGCGAACGCCGGCCTTTTGCATGCGCGGTCCGGCGCAACCGAAGAACTGCAGGTCGGGTCGATGGCGGCGGAGCGCCTCCACCAGGCCGGCCGCGTACAGGTCCCCCGACGCTTCACCAGCGGAGATTAAAACTTTGGGGCCCACTAGAATTAAGTCTAACGCTAGGGATCAGCCGCGGGCGCGCCGCGCGTGTTCCTTTGAATGAGCCGCCTGGACAACCACAGCAAAACGATGCTGGCGCCCAGGATCACGAAAAACGCCGTCGTGTTCAGCGTGATGGCAAACGCGGCAACCGCCACCGCGAATCCCCAGCACGAGAATTCTGCCCTGAATCCCGCGGACCAACTCGCTTGGCCACCGGCCGCGGCAGTGCGCGGCTTGAAAGCGGGCCACAAACGCGGCACAGCATTTCGATAGAGATCGTACTGTGCGCCCTGACTCGCCACCAGCGCCGATTCTTCGCGCTGGATCAACCGGTAGCAGAATAGCAGCATCGCCATAGCCGCCACGAAGAATCCGAGCCGGCTCATCAGCGCGCCCATGCCGATGGCCAGCAATACATTGGCGAGATACAGGGGATTGCGCGTGTGCCGATAAGGTCCATCGGCGACCAGCGATTCAGTCTTCACTTCCTCCGCGTACACCACACTCGAGTGAAGGTACGAAGAGGCCCGAGTGCGGAGGAGAGCGGCCCCGAAAAGCAGACAGGTGGCGACGGCAAACAGGATCCGGGCGATGAGATTTGCATTGATCCCGAGCGTTGCGCCTAGCCAATTCGCCAACGCAGCCGTTGAATTCTGAGGGTCGATAGAGTATGCGCCGAATGCGAAGCCGAAGATCAATCCGAAGACCAGCGCCCGGTTCTTGAACTCCCAATTTGTGGCTCGCATTGAATTCGGTCCAGAGTACTATACTTACAACGCACGAAAGGAGTTCCACGATGCGACATCTCTTTCGGTTCGCGACGCTCGGGGTGATGGGGCTTTGGGTTTGTGCCGTGCTTCCGGCGCAAGAAACCGGCGTCCAACCCACTACGATCAGCCATGCAAAAGTCGCCGCATGCGTAAACCATTTGGGGCAAAACTTGATACAGAAGGGCGCCGCTCAGGTTCCCATTCGTTTTAAGATCGAGACCTCCAGCGATAGTGCTTCCGGTCTGCAACCTAAGACCATTGACGATCCGGGTATCGCTGCGTGCATCGACCTGCTGGGGCAGAACATCGTAAGGGCCGGCGCAGCTACCATTCCGTTCACGATCAAGGTAACGCCTTCGCGCTAGTTCATGTTGTTCGCGCGCTTGACATCCGTAACGTAACGCGTTACGTTCGAAGGTGATCCGGTCGATCCGTCACAAAGGGCTGAACCGCCTTTATGAGGACGACGATCCGCGCGGTGTGATGGCTGAACATGCTGAAAAGTTGCGCGACATTCTCGCGCGGCTCGATGCGGCCCGGGCCGTCGCCGATATCGATGTGCCTGGCCTTCGGTTGCATCCTCTTAAGGGCGGGATGAAAGGGTTTTGGGCGGTGACGGTCCGAGCCAACTGGCGAGTGATTTTCTGCTTTGACAACCACGATGCATTCGATGTCGATTACCTGGATTACCACTGAAAAAGGATTAAACCATGCCTATGAAGAATCCACCCCATCCCGGCGGTTTTGTGTTGCGCCAGTGCATTGAGCCATTGGGCTTGAGCATCACGCAAGCGGCCGCCGCTCTCGGAGTGACTCGCACCACACTATCGGAATTGGTCAACGAAAAGCGCGGCATCTCTCCCGAAATGGCAGTCAGGCTGTCCCAGGTTTTCGGCGGGAGCGCCGAAAGCTGGCTGGTGCAACAGGCGCAGTACGACTTGGCACAGGTTCGCACGGGCAGGCTGAAGCTCAAGCGCTTGCAATTCGCTTAGCAGCCCGTGGCAGAAACCCCTCTACCGAGGAACGACTCGCCAACCGGGTATAGCGCTGATTTCCGGAAATAGTCGCGACCCGAATTGTCCGAGCCAGTCGGAGAGCGCACGGTAGGGA
>JBEKRO010000055.1:0-41609 GCA_049518655.1 Bryobacteraceae bacterium
TACGACCCGAGCGCCGATTCAAGCCCGGAATGGATGGCGGCCTCACGGCCGCCGTCTTGGTCAGCCCGCCACACCATCTAAGGACTGCCGAATTTTTGTCCAAACGATGGGGTCCACCTCAAACATCTGACTCCGCGTTGTAGCGAAAGCACTGAGTGCGTTCGGCCACGTCTGAAGGAACCGCAGCCTTGTCTCGACTTCCAAATTGCGGGCGGAAGGTTCGTCGGAGGACGTGTAGCGTGGCCTCGCTGCGCACAATTAGCTCAACTGCCCCCTCCTGGCCGAGTATTGCGTTAAGTCTCGAAAGCAACTTCTCTTTCGAGTCGCCGGGACTGTCGCGGTCCAGTTCGAGAGCGAATCGGACAAAGTCGAAAACGGCTGACTTGCCCGCGTGGTTCGGACCCACGATGCAATTGAGGCCGCCGTTGAACATGAAGAGCTGACCATCACAGTACCCACCTGTGATCCGCAGGGCTAGAAGAGCATCATGCGCATCTTGGGACGGAATCTGCTTAAGTATTCTCGAGGCGGGTTCGCACGCGACTTGTTTTAGACCTTCTATCGACACCTCACTCATGTGGAACCACGTGCATCCGTCACCGATTTCAGGTGGATCGTAGCAGTCACTTATGTTTATCGGAGCGAGGCAATAGGTGCTATTTTGAATTTGTTCAGCGTTTGCAGACGATAATACGAATCTATTGATCCAGACCCCGCTTTCATCCCATCCTACGTAACGCACTTTATCCTCGGGGCTTTGGATGAACCGAATGTGTCCGCTCTCTAGCCATTCAAGTTTAGTCCCTATTTTCCGGGCACTGTCCAGGAGTCCAATCTTGTCGCTAAAAGGATGGGGTATAACAACAATTCCTCCTTCCTCGTGAACTTTAGGGAGAATCTCAGTCACCGTTTGACGCGATGCGAGACGGGTGTCGCCCTGCCCGTCAACCTCCAGAAATCCTTCGAACCGTTTCTGCTGGTCAACGTCAAAGGCGGGGGGAAAGACCGCGAGTAGGTGTGCTCCTTCGACAGAGGTGATCTCGATACCTGGGAAAACTGTGAGCGGCCTATCTCGTCTCGCAGCCGCCCGAACTATTCCCTGTACAGCGGAAAAGCTTTGATGATCGGTGATGGCGACAAAGTCCAGGCCCTGGTCTCGGGCACTGTCCACGATATCCTCAGGTGATTTTCCCTGGGCGTGTACATGGAGATTTCCCTTGAACCATCGGTTGCCGGTTGATAGTTCAGAGCTAAGACTCTTGAGAAGTTGGAGCGTGCTATCGAAGTTGCCCTCCTCTATGAATTCGGGGCGACCATATTGCGCGGACTCGCGCTAAATTGCAGATCAGTTAGGGGGCCGTGCGGTCCTATACGTCAGATTGTACTGCATTCTTAGTGTGGAAGAAAGCATCGATCGTGCTCTCGAACAACGGGATAGCCGGCACGTGGACGCGATTGATAGTGTGATGTCCGCCAGTGTTCGGGAATCAAGGCAGACGACCCATGAAAGAGTGTCGGCGGGCGTACGCCTACTACAGCCAATCCAGCGTCTCGGCTGGATGGTCCGCGCCCACCACGCGTACGAAGACGTCTTCCAGCGTCTCTGAACCGGTTCGCAGCTCGGCCATGGTGCCCGATTTGACTACCCGGCCATCATGAATAATGGCCACGCGGTCGCACAGCCGTTCCACCACTTCCAGCACGTGCGAGGTTAGAAACATAGTCGCGCCGCGCCGTACTTGGTCCAGCAGGATCTCTTTCATGAGCCTGGCGCCCACCGCGTCGACGCCCTCGAAGGGTTCGTCCAGCAAGAAGAGCTCGGGCCGATGGATCAGCGCGGCCGCCATTGCCACGCGTTTGCGCATGCCCTTCGAATAGTCGCCGATCAGCTTGCCCGGCTCGCCATCCAGCTCGAACAGCGCCAGCAACTCCCGCGACCGCTCACGCGCGACACGGCGCTCCAGGCCGTACATTCTTCCCACGAACTCGGTGAATTCCAGGCCAGTGAGATGGTCGAATAGCAGGGTTTCGTCGGGAACCAGTCCGATCTTGCCCTTCACCTCCTGCGCATGTTCTGGCATAGACAGGCCCAAAAGCTCGATGCTGCCGGAGGTGGGGGGCGCTAAGCCCATCAACATACGGATGGTAGTGGTTTTACCCGCCCCGTTGGGTCCCAGAAAGCCGAAAAAGCAGCCGCGAGGCACTTCCAGGTCGAGTCCGTCCACAGCCGCCTTGTTTCCATAGACCTTGCGGAGGTTGTGGACCGCAATGGCGGCGCTGTAGTCCATGTGTTCCATGTTACAAGCGCGGGGCCTGAACTTGGGAGACTCAAGCTTTTCATGTGAACTGACGATAATCCAAAGGTGACAGCTTCCGCCAGCACTTCCACGGCAGGCACGCCTACGGTTCGCGAGCGATCATTGATCGCTTTAGGGCAACTTCCGCCTTTTTCGCCGATCTTGAATCGCCTGATTGCCAGCTTGGCGAGTGAAGATGTGTCGTTCGCCAAGATTGCCGATCTCATCGAAAAGGATACGGTACTTGCCGGGAACATCCTGAAATTAGTGAATTCGGCGCTGTATGGCTTGGCTGGGACGGTGAACTCCATCCGCCATGCAGTTTCCTTGCTCGGGATCACCAAGCTGCGCAACGCCGCGCTTAGCATGTCGGTGGCGCGGATGTGGAACCAGGTGAAGACCCCTCCAGGCTGGTCTACCCCGAACTTCAATCAGCATTCGGTGGGCGTGGGAATCCTTTCGGATCTTCTGGCGCAGCGTCTCAATGTGGCGTACGCCGAAGGCGCTTTTGCGGCCGGCCTCTTTCACGATTTGGGTCTGCTATTGATCGCCATCGGACTACACGATGAGTACAGGCAGATGACGCTGCTTTGTCAGGAAAACAAGCAATGGACGCAGGACTATGAAATCCAGGTCCTGGGAATGACGCATGCCGAACTTTCCGCCGAAGCTCTGGCGCAGTGGAACCTGCCGGAGGAAATCCAGACTGCGGTGCGCTTCCACGCTTCGCCCGAACTGGATCCAACGCAGGCAGGGCCTGGCCAGCTCACTTTGAGCCACGTCTTGAGTGCCGCCGATCGTTACGTCAAGGGAACGGGAGTGTTTGTCAGCCTTTTCGAGAGCCCGAGTGAGGACCCTCAAGCGGCGCTGGAACAATTGGGGCTGGGTGAACGTTTGCCCGCGATCCTGGGTGAGTTCGACAACGAATTTACCGCCATCAAAGGGTACTTCTAAGCGCTCACCCGTAAAACTCGCCGGCTCCGATGATTTCCGCCGGGCCGGTGAGATAAACCGATTCATCCCATCGCAGTTGCAACGATTCACCGGCTGGAGTTTGTACCGTAACCGGGCTGGCCACCACCTTGCGTAGAATGGCGGCGACGCCCGCGCCGGTGGATCCGGTGCCGGAACTGAGCGTCACTCCCGCTCCGCGCTCGTAGAAGCGGGTCTCGATGGTATGCGGATCGATGACGCGAACGAACGATACGTTGGTCCTTTTCGGAAAATGGGGATGGCCTTCGATCTCTTCGCCGATCGCTTCCCAATTCTCCGGGAAGCGCCCGACGAAGACCACGCATTGCGGGTTGCCGACATCCAGGATCGTTACCTCTTGGGGGCCCGCCTTCAGCGGGATATTGCAGCGGATTTCCGCCGCGTCATATCTCGGTGATCCCATGTTCATCTCAAACACAAAGTGCCGGTCATTGCGTTCCAACAAACGCAAATGTTTCGGCCCAGCGCCGGTCTGAATCGTCAGTCGATCGCCGGCCCGGCCCGCATCGATGAGCAATGCGGCCACGCAGCGTGTGCCGTTGCCCGACATTTCCGGTTCACTGCCGTCGGCGTTGAACAGGCGGATGGTGGTATCGCGGATCAAGATCCAGCCGTCGGCGCCGATTCCGGTGTGACGATCGCAGATGGCGCGCGCGGTAGACGCGAGATCGACGTCTGGAACCTGATCGGCCCAAGTGAGCAGAAAGTCGTTTCCAGCGCCGTGCGCTTTCGTGAATGGGATCGGCATATGCTCAGTCGCGTTTATAGATTTCGATCACCGGAGCGCCTTTGACTCTAACTGTTTGTACCAAATGATAGCGGGGGCCGGTTCGAAACGATGCTCTCTGAATGGCTGTGGCAACCGTGTCCCCCGAAAATGCAACCGCCCACTCTTCGTGCAAAAACAGGTCGGGCCGAGTGGTAGCCGCCATCCACTGCGGTTCATCACCGTCATGCAGGGCCTCACGCAAAGGAATGCCGGCTGCTCGCAGGATTCCGCTTAGATCGCTGAAGCTGGTGATGACGCCCTGGCCTGAATGGTAGGAACCGCCGAGTGACGACGCAGCTGCCGTGGTCCAAGCGCGGCGAGTGATGGAGTTGACTTGCGATTCTTTCCAAGTGATCAATTCGTTGGGCTGCGGCCGGATGAGCCAGGGCGCGATGGCGGCGAGCACGATGCCTGCTGCAATCCATGGCCGCCAGCGCAAAGATCCCAGGAGCACCAAGCTTCCAGCGGCGATCGCGAGCAGGGGCAGCGCAGTGAGCGCGTAGCGCGTGTTGTAGTAGGAAAACGGCCACAGTGTGGGAACGTAGATGGGCGCATTTCCCGAGTCCATGCTCCACACGTAGAACACGGGTGGAAGGACGGCGAACAAGACCGGCCAGAACAGACGACGTGCCAGGGCATACGCCAGCCCCGCTATTCCGATCCCGAGGGTGGCCCAGCCCACGCAAAGCCGCACGGCCATGAAATAGTAGCGCACAGCCGCGCGCCAATCGTGATCGCCGGGATAAGGCATCATGTTTTGCGCCAGAGCCCGATGGTAGATGCTCATGGGAGCGTAATATCCATTGAAGAACTCGAACGGATTGGAATAGATCCACCAATTGTGACCAAGCCAGTAGAGCGGGCCAAGGACTGCAATGGCCGAGAAAAGCAGCGCGGCGGCGATCCGGTTCTTCCGCCCTGCGATCAAGAAGTAGACTGCGACGAATGGAATCACGAACCAGCCTTCGTAGCGCCCCAGCGAAGCTGCGATGCTGGCAATGCCCGCGCCGATTAGGGCAGCCAGCGATTGAGTTTCCCGGAAAAGCACCGTGAAGTACAAGAGCGCCATCAATCCCGCCAGCACTACCGTTTCCGTCATGGGAGTGGCTTGCAAATACAAAAGATTCGGATTGAGCGCAAGCACGCCCAAGGATGCTGCGGCAACGGCTGACGAATGCGCCGCGCGGCGAAGTGCCGCATAAAGGAAAAGTCCCGCACAAACGAAACAGGCGGAGGAGGGGATGGCGCCCGCCAGCCCGCTGCGCCACAGCCGATCGTTCCCAACGAACGGCAGCATCAGTACGTGCGGTAGCGGCAGCCAGACCGTCCCCAGCTGATCGTACCCGGGATTTCGCGAATCCACCACGCGGCGCGCGATATCCAGGTGCGCCTCCGCATCGCCATAATACAAAGTCCAGCCGGATTGATTTACGTACTTGGTAGCCAGACCGCCGATCGCGGCCAACAGAACGAAGACCAGCGCGAGCTCGATCCAGGTATGTTTCAAAACTCAGTGAAGTCCCGGAACTCCTGGAAGCGCGCGTCGATGTCTTTGCGGGTGAGCGTGCGAAACCGGTCCACGCCGAATTTCTCACAGCAGAAGCTGCCCATGACGGACCCATAGATCACGGCGCGGCTGATATCCTTGGCGGTCACGTGTCCGGACTTGAGATCGATGCCTTTCTCGGCCAGGTAGCCGATGAAGCCGCCCGCGAAGCAGTCGCCTGCGCCGGTGGGGTCGAAAACTTCTTCGAGTAAATAGGCGGGTACGATGAAATGCGAGTTCCCGTGGAATAAAATGGCGCCATACTCGCCGCGCTTGATCACCAGCGTCTTCGGCCCCATCGCCATGATCTTGGCGGCGGCACGCTTCAGGTTATTTTCGCCCGAAAGCATGCGAGCCTCGCCGTCGTTGATTAGCAGGAAGTCCCAATCGTGGATGGTCTTCAGCAGATCCTCGCGGAAATCCTGGATCCAATAATTCATGGTGTCGCCGCCCGCTAGGCGAAGACCATTCATTTGCTCGCGTACGCTGCGCTGCAAAGTCGGTTGAATGTTGCCGAGCAACAGGTACGGTGATTTCTTGTAGCTTTCCGGCAGCTTCGGATTGAAGTCGGCGAACACGTTCAGGTCGGTGCGCAACGTGGTACGGTCGTTCATGTCATGCGAGTAAACGCCCGCCCAGAAAAACGTCTTGCCTCCTTTCACGCGCTCCAAGCCTTCCAGATCGATCCCGCGATCCAACAGCAGTTTCTCGTCTTCAGCAGCGAAGTCGTCGCCCACCACGGCGACTATCCTGGTCTTGGCAAAATAGCTGGCGGCTAAACAGATGTAAGTGCATGCGCCACCCAGCATGCGTTCGACTTTGCCATGCGGAGTTTCAACTCCGTCATAGGCCACAGAACCAACTACGACAATGGACATAGTTTTGATTCTATATGAGCGCCTCCGCTTCCTGTGGTCGCGGCTCAGGTTAGTGCAGATCCACCACGCCAGCGCCGGTGATGCGGAACGTACCGCGCTCCTGTACGAACACCACCGCGCGCAGGTTCTCGCGCTTCCATTCGTGGGGCAGGCGCAGTGTGGATACCAGTTGGCCGCCGCTCGCGCCCTGCGGATTGATTCGTCCGATCACCCCGAAGCTGCGCACCACCGAGGAGTGCCGCAAGGTCCGGCCGCCATTCTCGCCGCGCTGCACGAAGGTCATCAGCCCTTTCTCGGTTACCGCCAGGTAAACGTTGGAATCTCGCCATTTGACGGTTTTAGGATTGGTCACCTGCACGGAAAGATCCATCAGGTCCGGGTCGCGCGGATTGGTATTGGCGCCCAGGTCGACGAGCGTCGTCGCGGTCTGTGCCGCATCCCCGATCTCATGATAAGCCCGGTTCATATCGCTGCCGACGAAGGCGCTCTGCCCGTTGACCACCATTTGCGGTGTGTAAATGTCGCTGGCTTTAAAGGCAACGGCGTAATCGTTTTGCCGCGCGCGATATTGCGGAGAGGAGAAGGGGTCCGTCCAGCCGAGCTGATTCCAGTAGTCGACGTGCTCTTCGATGGCCACTACTTGCGCTCCGGGAACGGGCTGCGTTTGCTCCAGGCGCGCCAGAATGCGGTCCGCGGCGGGACAGCTGGAACACCCTTCGCTGGTGAATAACTCTACGATGACGGGGACAGGGCGATCCGCGGCCAGCGCCAAAGGCACACCAATGACGAAGGCAAGGGCACACAAATACCGCATATCTTTAGCTTATAACGCAATTAAGCGGTCTGCGGCGGAGGCGGGAATCCGACGTATTGCACTTCTTCTTCGAGTTCCAGCCCAAACTGCTTTCTGACGCGTGTTTTGAGCTCGCAGATCAAATCGCACAGTTCTCGCGCCGTGCCTTCTCCCGTGTTGTAGATCAGGTTGGCATGATAGTCCGCCACGTGAATGCCGCCGCTTCGCATGCCCTTCGCGCCCACCTGTTCCAGGAAGTACGCCGATGGGGCCTTTCCTTCGCGCACCACTCGATCGGGAATTTGACGGCGAACGGACTCGGGCAGCTCGGCCAGAATCAGGTTCTTGAAAATGCTGCCCGCACATTTCATCGTAGGCGGATACTTGGCGAGGCGGATTTTGAAGATCTCATCGGCGGTTTGGCGCAGATCGGCCGCGGGCGCCGGAGTCATGCTCAGCTCCACGCTCAGAATGATCCAATCCTTGTGCTTCTTGAAGACGCTCTCGCGATAATGAAATTGGCACTCGGCAGGACCAAACGATCGGACTTGCGCGCCGTCCAGGAACCGAACCAGCCGGACCCGTTCGTCGATGGAATGGCCGTAGGCGCCCGCGTTTCCATAGACGGCCGCCCCCACCGATCCAGGAATGCCGGTCATTGTTTCCAGACCCCGCAGCCCATGATCGATGCAATAATCCACCAACTCCTGCAGCTCGGCTCCAGCCTCGGCGCGTACCGTTGCACCATCGCGATGGATTGCTTTCGCGGCCAACCGCAACACGATTCCATCGAAGCCCTGGTCGGCAACGATTAGATTGGTGCCGCTACCGATCACACTGTAAGCGGCGCCGCTGGATTGCGTGACGTGCCAAGCTTCCGCGAAACTCTGTTCGGACGCCGCCACAACCAACACTCCGGCCGGCCCCCCGATTCCGAAACGCGTATGCCGGCTCAGCGGGGCGCACTCCGAGACGGATACATTGGGAATACCGGCAAGCCGATCGATGGTCTCTTTCCGTACGGTCATCTTGTCAAATTATAGAGGAGCGTTTCTTGAGAACTGCTTTTGCTGGTTTTCCGCCGGACATGGTCCGGTTCTTTCGAAGCTTAAAGCGCAACAACCGCCGCGAGTGGTTTCAGCCTCGCAAGCATCTTTTCGAGCAGCACGTCAAAGCGCCTATGCTTGACCTGGTGGGAGCCATCAACGCCGAGCTTGCGAAATTTGCGCCGGAGTACGTGACGGAGCCGAAGAGCGCGATCTTCCGCATTTATCGAGACACCCGTTTCAGCTTGGACAAGACGCCTTACAAAACCCACATCGCGGCGTCCTTTTCGCGGCGCGGCAGCGAGCGGCTAGGAACGGGCGGTTTCTACTTCAGCGTTTCGCACGAGGTGATTGAAATTGCCGCGGGCATTTGGCACCCGGATCGCGACGTCACGCTGCTGGTACGCAATCACATCGCAGAAACGCACCAGGAGCTCAGCCGGATTCTGGCCGGCACCAAGCTACGGAAGGTGGCCGGGGAGTTGCAAGGAAGCGCGTTGAGCCGCGCGCCCAAAGGTTTCGATCCCGCGCATCCCGCTGTGGAATTCATCAAGAGGAAAGATTGGATCTTGGATGTAACGCTGGATGCCAACCTGGCGACCACGCCAGAACTCCACACTGCTATCGTGGAGCGTTTTCGAGTGATGGCGCCCCTGCTCGGTTACCTCAATCGTCCACTGGTGTCGCGCAAACCAGCTAGGGATTTACTAGCAGATCATTGGTGACGGAAAAAACGCCCGACACTCCATTAGCGGCGATGCCGGCGCGTTCCTTATCGCCCGCGTTGCCGACCGCGCCAGTGAGAGTGACGTGCCCGTTTTTCACGATGATATGAATGGTGGGAACGGCGCGCAGGCTATACATTTCAAGGCCCGGCTGCCCGTACACAGCGCGGTAGACGGCCCGCCGGATCTGATCGTCCATGGGTGAGAGCGGCAATACCTCAATGTTGTTCACGACGTTTTGCACGCCTTCGATCTTCTTGACGGCCTTCTCGGCGTCGCTCTTTACCACCGGATTTGTTACTTGGCCCTCTAACGTAACCGCGTAGCCGTTCACCTTGTAAGCGAGATTATCGAACACGCTGTAGTAAGGGAGCATGACAAGCTCGTGGTGCACCTCGCGCACGATTCTGTCCTCACCCCTGGGAGATACGGGATTATCGCCACGTTGTCCCGCAAGCGCGCCGGAAATCAGAAGTGGAACAGCTAGCAAGTAAGTCAGCTTCATAAAGTTCCCCCGCGCGTTAGACGCTTGTGACGGACGCTTGTGACGCCCCAATTTCACCAGAATCTGGTGGGGCTGGCAGGCGGAAGTGCATCTCCGTGCGGGTGGTTTGTTGGGGAAAGGGTAACCGCACGGAGATGTAGCTGCTTAGTTGATTCTATGGACGAACGCCAGGGGCGGCAGGTTCCGAAAGAATTGCATGGGCCAGGGTCGAGGAGGGTATTGTGGATTGACTTGGAATCCCACTATAAATGAAACCAAATTACATCCAAAATACGGAGAAGTGAGTGTTATATAAAGAGCCGTACTGTTACTGATAGGAAGTACCGTAACTTAAGTTCTATCACTCCTTGGAGTATGCGTCTGATATCGTTGAACGCGAATTCGTCGCAATTCACGGGCCGCGGGCCTTATTGCGAGGCTGCGGTACCAAAAAACTCAAGGAGAATTAACATGAAGAAGCTGACTATGTCACTCTGGCTCGCACTCGCCGCCGCCGGAATCTTTGCCATTCAGGCTATGCCGCCATCGCATCCGGTAAGTATGAATGTGCCATTCCCGACCTGTCCCCCGGACTGTCCACACAAGTAGTCTACGAATCTTGCGGCGAGATGCCATCAGGCCTCGCCGCATACTACCGTCACTCGGTCGGCAATGGTTGGGGCCTCAGCACGCTAAACCAAGCGATAAAGCAAAGTGTGAGTCCAGATGCCAGATAACCGTTCACAAAAATGGCTCTCGCCCAGCCCATGTCAATCAGGAACGCGGCCAGCGCGTAAACACTGAAATACGCCGCCAGCATGCCTTCATGCCGGAATAAGCTGCTCTTTGTCCCATTGTGAACAACGATCAAGAACAGGGTCGCGGAGAGAATTAGAAAGATCGCAAGGACGCTCGAAACATAGCGCGTCGTAAGAAATTCATAGTGCATTACGGCAATCAGTCGCGAAGCGTCTGCGCGGCTTAGCTCCGCTTTAACGGGAATTCCAGCTGCTACCAAGGCAGTCAAGAGCGCGAATAGTAGTAGCGGGCGGGTTTGCCGCAGCACGGAAGAGTATTCTTTCCACATTTTTGCGTGGACCTCTAGTGCGACAGCAAGCTGAATCAACAACCAAAAAGGCTCGGACCAGAGCCAGAAGTAGGTATAAGAGAGAGGCAGTCTGGCGCCCACCGCCCCTCGCATGAAGTACATTGCTACGAGAGCGCGGAGTACGGAACACCCCAGACAAGCGGTAAAGGCCGGATAGTTCTTGGCGAGCCGGATCCAGACCAAGTACATGCAGAACAGCAATTGCACAGCTAACGAGCTGTACCAGAGTACGTTGGTCGTGTCGAGCATGGTGAGCGTTTTTTCAGCGCTGCCGATACGAGGCCGTTCCGGGGACGCTCGTCTTGACCGCTAGTTCGTTACTTCTTCTTGGTTGTACCTTTCTTTGCGTCTGGGTTTTGGTAATTGGTCTGAATCGTGGCCCCGATCAGTTGCAGCATGCCCTTGGCAGCGTCAGCGAACTGCCCCATGGGATCGAGTTGAAGATACTTCTCCAGCGCTTCCTTCATTCCATCCGGCGCCACCACTTTGCCATCCGAACCGGTAACCAGCTTTGCCGAGAGAGCGGTCGCATACTGGAACTGGGCGTCGGCATATTCGGGATTCGCTTCGATCGACTTCTTGAAAGCCACTTCCGCCGCGGCTGCCTGCCCGTTGTTTACAAACACGGCGCCCAGATTGTAGTAATACCGTCCCGCTTGCGGCGGATCCAGTTGCGCGGCCTTGTTCAACTCGGTCTGTGCTTCATCGATCTTCTTGGCCTTCGCCAGGGTCAGAGCGTAATTGTTGTGGTAAGCGGGGTTATCCGGCTTGAGCGCGATCGCTTTGGAGTATGCGTCCAGCGCCTTGTCGAGAGCCGCTTGCTGATCGGCGCCCGTTTTGGCGGTAGCTTCACCCACATAGGCATCGGCCAAGTTGGCCCAGATCACGTTCTGGTTGGGATCCATCTCGACGCCCTTCTGGAAGGCATCGGCGGCGGCATCGTAGTTCTTGGCGGCCAGCGCGTCCTTCCCCGCGTTGAAGGTGTCGTTCAGAGCCTTGTTCTTGGCCATGATGGCCGCGTTCTCTTTGGACTGCTTTTCGAGCGCTTCCTTCTGTTCCTTGGTCATCCCGCGTTCTTGTTCCGGGGTGGCGCTGCCAGTTGCCGCTGCCGCTTGCGCCGATTTCTGCTGTTCGGCGCTCTGCTTCAGATCGAACGAAACGTTCACCGGATCGCCCAACTGGGTCTTCACGCCCGTCGTCTCGTCGCGCTTCTGGCCGTCAATGGACACACTCACGTTGTAGGTGCCGGGGAAGGGCAGGCCGTTGTAGATGTAGTGGCCCTTCTTGTCGGTTTTGGCGCCTTTGTAGGTGCCCTTCATGTCCTGGCGTTCAATAAGAATCACAGCCCCTTTGACCATCTGGCCATCCGGGCCCTTCACATCTCCCTCGATCGCTGCAATCTGCGCCCACGATGCGCCAGCGAAGAGCATGAAACAGAAACCGCCTAATATGTACCCGCGGGACTGAGCGAGCATATGTTTTTCCTCCCCAGGAGTTAAGCTTTCACTTTCAGCATACTACGACGCATATCCGCGTGGCGCGGACTTTCAACACTGCATCCAAGTTGCCGCAACGCGCATCGAAAAAAAGAACATCTCTGAGAGGCGATAGCGTTACCGTGATTCAGGGGTTATAATGGAGCAAATTCGGGGATTCACCGGCGTGCGTGTATTGATTCTGTTTCTGCTTACGGTACCGGGGTTGTTGGCCCAAGATTCATTGTCGAAAGCCGAAGATCTTTATCGCCGTACCGATTACCAGACTTCTCTTACGATGATGCGCGAAAGCGGTCAATCGAGCGCCCAGGCCTTCTGCTTAGCCGGTAAAGACGAATTCATGCTGGGCGACTACAAAAAGGCGAGCGAAGCGTTCGAACGAGCTTTCACGCTGGAGCCGGCCAATGCGGATTATGCACTGTGGCTGGGCCGCGGCTTCGGACGCCGTGCCGAGACTGCTTCGCCCTTTCTCGCTCCCAGGTACGCCGCGAAAGCGCGCGGCTATTTCGAGAAGGCTGTAGCCCTCGATCCTAAAAACGAAGAAGCTCTGAACGACCTGTTCGATTACTATTTAGAGGCGCCCGGCTTTCTGGGAGGCGGCTTCGACAAAGCGGAAGCGATTGCGAAAAGGATTGCCGAGCAGAACCCGGCCCAAGGCCACTTCGCTCAAGCGCAGTTGGCCGACAGGCGGAAACAGTTCGACACGGCCGAACAACAGCTTCGCCGGGCCATTGAATTGGCGCCCCGCAAAGTGCAACGCGTGCTGGATCTGGCGCGGTACCTGGCGAAACATGGGCGAATACCGGAAAGTGAAGCTGCCTTCAACCAAGCGAAGCAACTGGCGCCAGATTCGCCCAAAGTCAGTTTTGCGCGCGCGCAGACTTACATCGAACAGAAGCGCAACCTGGATCAAGCCAAAGCTTTGCTGGAGCAATACCTCAAGAGCGATCTCACTCCCGACGATCCTTCGCGCCAGCAGGCCGAAAAACTGCTCCGGGAAGCATCCGGAGTCTGATGTATTTCGGAGAGGCGCTCCGGTTCAGTGTGCAGGCCTTGCGCGCCAACAAGGTCCGCAGTTTTCTAACGGCGCTCGGCTTGATCATTGGCAACGCTTCGGTAATTCTGGTTGTCACCATTTCCATCGCCAGCCGCGATTACATCCTGGACCTGATTCGCGGCGTTGGTTCGAACCTGATCTACGCGCAATATTCGGCCGGCACCAATTCCTCCACCAAGGTGGACGCGGACTTCATCAAGATGTCCGACGTGGAGGCTGTTCGCCAGCAACTGGGCTCGCGCATCGTAGCGGCCACGGGCGTGATGTCCAACTCCGGCCGGCTACTCATCAACGGCAAGGAACAGGATGTGTCCGCGATTGGCGCCGATGAATATTATCCCGAAGTCCGGAACATGGCGCTCCTCTCGGGGCATTTTATCGATGTCAGCGACGTCCAAACCCGCCAGCACGTGGTGATGCTCACCGAAAAACTGGCCATACGGCTCTATGGCAACGTGCAGGACGCCGTCGGCCAGGTAATTAAACTGTACGATCTGCAGTTCACCGTGGTGGGAACGTTCAAAGAGCGGACTGGGACCTTCGGGATCTCGGAAATCACGAACGAAACCGTATTGATGCCTATCACCGTGATGAAGCTCTTTGTTCCCGTGGAGCGGATCGACCCCATGTATATTCAGGCCCGTCAGGCTTCCGACGTGCGGCCGCTGACAGCGGCGATCAAACAGGTGCTGGAGAGCCGTCATCGAGCCGGCGCGCGCTATGATGTCGAAAATCTGTCGGCCATTCTCGATGCGGCCCAGCGGATCGCCCTGGTGATGACGATTGTGCTGGTCCTGGTGTCGACCATAGCGCTGGTCATCTCCGGCATCGGCATTATGAACATCATGTTGGTAACTGTGACGGAGCGCACGCGTGAAATTGGGCTGCGCATGGCGGTGGGCGCCTCGCGGCACGCTGTGCTGGAGCAGTTCCTCACCGAATCGATTGTCATCAGCATGGGTGGCGGAATCATCGGCATCCTGGTGGGAATTTCGATTCCGTTGAGCGTCCGGTTCTTCACCGACGCCCTGCGCATTCCGTTTTTCACCGCTGCCATCCGCCTTCCCATCTCGCCAACATCGGTCCTAGTGGCGTTCGGGGTCTCGGTAGCGGTTGGCGTGGTTTTTGGGATGCTGCCGGCCAATCGCGCTTCGCAGCTCAATCCGACCGAAGCGTTGAGATACGAGTGACGCTGGCGCGCCCGTACCCGAATCGCGCCCGCATCCGTATACAATTAATAGGATCGAAACCGACCTCGTTGGTTCAAACATCTCTTGGAGGATTGTCTGAAGACGCTTGTAACTGTAAGTATGTGGGTTCTTCTTTGTGGATATTCTGCCGCCGCCCAGCCGGCCCAACCGGACACGCAGCAAAGCCCGCCTCCAGCGTCCACTCCCAGTTCCGGGTCGTCGTCCTCATCGTCAGCGCCGGCTCCGCCATCGGAACGACGCTTTTCGGGCGGCATTACGTTATCGGGGATGGGGCTCAGCCTCATCCCTGGGGCTTCCAGCACGGTCAACAACTCTTCGGAGGTCAGCACGCAGTACCAAACCACCGGTGCGTCCGAGCGGCTCGGATATGGACTCACAGTGCAGGCTCGCATCGCCGGCCATTTCTATCTCGATCTGAGCGGGATCCTGCGGCGCATCGGCTATCAGTTGACCACCACGGTTTCCACAACCACCACCAGCGTGTTGAACGGCACAAGCTACCCGTCCACCAGCACCACCAGCACGCATGAGGACACTCGCGCCCGGTTGATCGACGTTCCGCTTCTGCTGCGATATTACGGGACCGGAAAACGCCCCAGGAGCCCGCGTTGGTTTCTGGAAGCCGGCGGATCGTGGCGCTTGGCGAACGATGTCCGTACTTCCATCGACAGCACGGACGCTTCCGGTAACGTTACCTGCTGCACCACGACGGCCACGGTACCGCAGCACAACTCCGCTATCGGAATGATGGCGGGAGCGGGAATCCAACTGGTGGATGAGTTCGGCATCCACGTGGTTCCGGAATTCCGCTACACGAGGTGGGTAAATCCGATCTTTGAGAATCTCACGACAAACACCCAACGAAACCAGATAGAAGGCGCGATCTCGATTACGTTCTAGTGGTCTGCTACCACCGGCGGCGTGCCGTAGGTGTGGAACGACTCGATGGTCTTCAGGCCCCAGGCTTGCCCCTTTTTGCGCTCGGCCTCCGTCCAACGGATGGGCTTCCAATCCGGCGCCAGGATCAGCCGCGCTCCCGCGTTCGCCACTTCCACGCGATTGCCGCCGGGCTCATAGACGTATAGGAAAAACGTCTGCTGGATGGCGTGTTTGTGCGGCCCGGTTTCGATGTACACGCCGTTTTCAAGGAAAATATCGGCGGCTCGCAGCACATCCTCGCGGCTATCCACCGCGTAGGTCACGTGATGAAATCGGCCCCTGGTTCCCGTATGGTCGCGCGTGTACGCAAAGTCGTAACTCTTGTTGGTGCACGTCATCCACATGGCCGCTTCCGAACCATTGTCCAACACGATCTGTTCGGTGAGACGGAAGCCCAGATACTTTTCGAAGAATGAACGATTGGCTTCGATGTCCACGGCCAGTCCGTTGAAATGGTCCAGCCGGCGGACGTTGATCCCGCGGGCCGGGAAGCGTTGCGCTTGATTTTTGAGCGCGGGCTTCAGCTCGGGCGGCGCTTGATACCACTGGGTCTCATAATAAAGCTCGATCTTATGCCCATCGGGGTCCTGGCAGACAAACGCCGGCCCGTGTGCCAAATCTCCATCGTTCCATCCGATTCCGTACCCGGACTCTTTCACCGCCGCCACGCGCCGTTCGAGCGCTTGCGGGCTGCGCGCGCGAAAAGCGACGTGAGCCATGCCCGGCAGCTTCGATGCAGTCAGCTTCAGCGTGTGGCGCTCGTAGTCGTCCCAGCCACGAAGATAAACCGAATCTCCTTCGCGGCCGCTCTCCGTCATGCCCAGTACGTTCACGAAGAAAGCCAGGCTCTCCTCGGGCTTCGGCGTCAGCATTTCAAGATGGCCCAAGTGGGCCAGATCCATAATTGGTTCTGTCAAGGTGGTTGATGTCCCTACTGACCGCTTTCTTTTGCTTTGCCGGGACCGCCGTCTTCAGCCGAACCACTGAACACCTTGCGGCCGTCGGGCAGAATTACTTGACGCGCGTTCGCTGTTTTGTCGTCGTTCTTGGCGCGGAAGCCTTCCACCGTCACTTCATCGCCCGCCTTCAACGAATTCCTTGTCCATCCCATCCTGGCCAGCGTGTTGGGCGCGCCGTTCTCGCACTGCCAGTGTTGCACGTTGCCCTGTTCATCCTTCACGTCCAGGTAGATCCAGACGTGTGGGTTCGTCCATTCCACTTTGGTCACGGTCCCCTTCAGTGTCACTGGTTGCTTGACATCGAACTCGGCCGCGAACGAATGATGCGCGAAGGCGGGCAAGCTGCCAAAGCATAATGCGATGCTCGCCACTACGACACCGAAAAGTTTTGTTTTCATTTCACCAGGTGCTCCGTAATTTCTTTGTTGTTTTCCTCGCACGAATATTCCATCAGCTCCCACTTCGGCTTCAGCGTGAAGACGCGCTTATTGGTAAACGGTCTGGTGTACGCCTTCGGATCGTCCACCGTCACCTCGTAAGCGAGATGCGTCGGGTCCGCGCGGCTAAAGCGCTGGATCACGTGCAGTTGATCGCTGTGCGGATGGCCGATGGTGTCCAGGCGCGTTTTGTCGTTGAATCCGATGCTGTCCACTACTAGCGTGTCGCCATCCCAGTGCCCAACGGAATTTCCCATCCACGTAGGATCCGGGTCTTTGGGATGGTCGCGCCCGTCGGTGGGAATGACAATGAACGTGTTCCAGGCCTCGAAAAGAATGGCCACGCGCTTCGGCATCTGGAAGATTTCTAACGGCATCGGGGTATTCATCTGGCGCGTGAGACCCGCAGGCAGACAATGGGCGGTGTAGTCGAACTTGCTTGGGTCGTAAGCCTTGAAATCCGCTTCGCCCCACGCCGTGTAAGGCAGTGGCCCGATGCCTCGCGACATATCCTGTACGTATGGAATGTCCCAGACCCCGGTGAGGTCGGGCTTGCCATCAGGCAGGCGAGGAACTTGCCCTGGATTGTCGCGTTTGGCGTCATCCCAGGCGCCGATCGCTTTCTTAGCAGACGATTGTTCTACTGGAGGGGCGACTGGATCGGACTGCGCGAAAGCTAATGTGGATAAGGACGAGAACGCGGCGAACGCAGCCGCTGAAATCAAGAATGCGCTGAAATGGTTTTTCACTTGGAAACCCTCCCAGACTGGGCTGGACGGAACTGAAACGCTTCATGTTTTACTATATCACTGTGAGATCCAAGCTTCTCCTGATCGCTATTTCCAGCGGTGCCGCGGCTCTTTGGGGTCAAACGAACGACTCGCCTTTGTTCGCCGTGCCCTATAGCCCCAGTCTCGACGCGTCCTCCATGGACCGGTCGGCCGACCCGTGCACTGACTTCTATCACTATGCGTGCGGGACCTGGATCAAGAAAAATCCAATCCCGCCCGATCAGGCTCGCTGGGATGTTTATTCCAAACTCAATGAGGACAACGAGCGGTTTCTGTGGGGGATTTTGGTGGAAGCATCCAAGCCCAGCGCGAGCCGCAACTTAGTGGAAACCGAGATCGGCGACTACTTCGCCGCTTGCATGGATCAATCCGCTGTAGAGAAGGCCGGAATCGCTGCGCTGAAGCCGGCGCTGGATGCGATTGCTGCGCTCCATTCCATTCGCGACCTGCCCACGTACCTGGGGCGGCAGCATCTCGGCCTGGCTGGTAGCGGTATGCTGTTCGGCTTCGGCTCCAATCAGGATTTCGAGGATTCCAGCCGTGTGATTGCGTTTGCGGATGCGGGGGGGCTTGGGCTTCCCGATCGCGATTACTATACCAAGACCGACGCAAAGTCCGTGGAGACTCGCAAGAAGTACGTGGAACACGTGCAGCGCATGCTGGAGCTGCTGGGCGACGCGCCAGCCGCCGCGAAGGCTCATGCTCAGACCGTGATGGACATCGAGACTGCGCTGGCGAAAGCTTCTTTGACGCGCGTTGAGAAGCGCGATCCTTACAAGCTATTCCATAAGATGACACCCGCGCAGTTGCAGGCGCTGACACCGTCGTTCCGCTGGGCGGCCTATTTCAGGACCGGCCAGGCGCCGGACACTTCAGTTGTTAACGTAAGTGAGCCCGTGTATTTCCAGGAAGTAGAGACGCTGCTCCGATCCCGCAAGTTGGAAGATTGGAAAACCTATCTTCGGTGGCACTTGGTCCACTCCAAAGCTCCGTTTTTGCCCGCGGCTTTTGACAACGCCAATTTCGACTTTTACAGCAAATATCTGCGGGGACTGGAACAGATGCCGCCGCGCTGGAAACGCTGCGTGCGCCGCGTGGATGGAGACATCGGCGAAGCGCTGGGCCAGGAATTCGTCGGCAAGACCTTCGCGCCCTCCACCAAGCAAAGCTCGCTCAAGATGACGCAGGGCATTGAAGCCTCCATGGAGAGCGAGATTAAGCAATTGCCGTGGATGGGAGACGAAACCAAGCAGCGCGCGCTCGAGAAGTTGCACGGGATCGTGAACAAGATCGGATACCCCGACAAATGGCGCGATTACAGCTCCATCCAGATTGCTCGCGACGACTATTTCGGCAACGTGGAGCGCGCCACCGTGTTCGAGTCCAAGCGCGAGCTCGCGAAAATCGGAAAGCCCGTGGATCGCACCGAGTGGGGAATGACGCCGCCAACCGTAAACGCTTATTACGATCCGCAGATGAACGACATTAATTTTCCGGCAGGAGTTCTGCAACCACCGCTCTTTGATCCGAAGATGGACGATGCGCCCAATTATGGCAACACCGGCGCGACCATCGGCCACGAACTGACGCACGGGTTCGACGACGAAGGCCGCCAGTTCGATGCCAAGGGCGACCTGAAAGATTGGTGGACCAAGAGTGACGCGGACGAGTTTGAGAAGCGCGCCAAGTGCGTGTCCGATCAATATTCGCAATACACCGTGATTGACGACATCAAAATCAATGGCAAGCTGACTCTGGGAGAGGATCTGGCGGATCTGGGCGGCACCTGGCTGGCCTATCTGGCGTGGAAGAGCGATACGAAGGATCAGGATTTGCAGCCCATCGATAGTTTTACGCCGGACCAGCGTTTCTTCATCGGTATGGCGCAATGGGCTTGTGGCGACGAGCGCCCGGAGAGCAAGCGGATGAATGCGATCACGAATGAGCACTCCCCCGATGAGTATCGGATCAACGGCGTTGTGTCGAACATGCCGGAGTTCGGAAAAGCATTCGCCTGCCGGGTGGGACAGCCGATGGTGCACTCGCAGCCGTGCCGGGTTTGGTAACTCTTCCGGCGAGAGTCCGGGAGAAGCGCATATTCAGCATCGGCAAGCTGCCTGCGCCGGCATCGTCGTTAAAAGGTGGAGTTTTTGGCGGTAGAATGCCAAGTGGTAATGATTCCGCTTTTTGCCCTTTTGCAAGGCGCCGCTACACAGACCGATGCGCTCACCCGCTTGCTGCACCAGCAGCAGCTCACACCATGGATGATCGCGGCGGCCATCGGCATCGCGTTCGTGCTGGGCGCCGCCCATGCATTGACCCCGGGGCACGGCAAAACGATCGTCGCCGCCTATCTGGTGGGTTCGCGCGGCACCCTCAAGCACGCCGCTTTCCTGGGCGCAATGGTGACGTTCACGCACACTGTGTCGGTTTTCTTGCTGGGTCTCGCGACCTTGTTTCTGTTTCAATACGTGGTGCCCCAGAAGGTGACGCAAGTGTTAGGCGCCATCTCCGGCATATCCATCGTTTTGATTGGCGGTTGGATGCTATATAAGCGTTTGCGAGCCCGCCACGCGCATTCTCATGGTCATGATCGCGGCCATTCCCACGATCACGGTCACGAACAATCTCACGAGCACGAAGATTCTGCCGTCCACAGCCACGCTCACGCCCACGAACATCATCATCACCACGATCATCCGCATGACCACGGTCACGACCACGCCCATGGACACTCTCACGAGCATTCCCACGGACCGGGTGGCCATACACACATGCCTGACGAAATTTCCTGGTCCGGCTTGGTCGCTCTGGGCGCGAGCGGCGGATTGGTGCCGTGCGAATCGGCTCTGGTTTTGTTACTCACCGCGATTGCCTTACGGCGCGTGGGCCTCGGCCTTCTGCTGCTTGTCTCTTTCAGCTTGGGGCTGGCGTTGGTGCTGATGGCCATCGGCGTTCTCGTGATTTATGCGAAAAACCTGCTGCCCAGCAGCAGCGGCGGTAACCCGTTCTTTCGCTGGATGCCCGTCGCATCCGCCGCCATAGTGATGGGCCTTGGCGTTGTGATGACGGGGGTTTCCCTGGGCTGGATTCGGCCGCAATGGATGGCGGGATAGCGCGGGGCGGAAACAACTTCCGGCTCAGGCAGAATTTGCGCAAAGGCCGCGCGGCTCGCTCTCATTCGCCGCAGGAAATAATGGCCGCCATTTCAAGGTGTTACCATGGGTGTGCGCCCTCCTCGTTCGCGGCCCCTCAGTTGCTACAGGAACGCCGATAACGGATGTCTTCTGCCGTGTCCTCCTCAAGCGAGACCTCTTGGAACAAACGCCTAGCGGCCTTGCGTAATGTGCCGCCCGTGCTGCGCCTGGTGTGGGATGCCGCGCCCAAGGTGGTGGGAAGCGGCATCGCGCTGCGTCTGATCAGCGCGCTCATTCCCGTGGCGATGCTCGCCATTTCCAAGTTCATCATTGACTTGATCAAGGCGGGACATTCCGCGACCATGCCGCCGCAGATGTGGTGGCTGCTGGCCGCTGAGTTTGCGCTGGCGGCGACGAACCAGTTGTTGGGCCGGACTATCGACTATACCGATGCTCGCCTGGCCGACGAGTTTACGCGCGAAGTCAGCCTGCGACTGATCAAGCATTCCACGCGGCTGGACCTGGCTTCGTTTGAAGACCCCGCTTTCCACGACGTGCTGGAACGCGCGCGCCAGCAAGCCACGGACCGCATCGGAATGCTCAATGCCATGGGCCGGCTGTTGCTGCAATCCATCACACTGATTTCGCTTTCCGTGGCAGTCATCTTTTACTATCCGTGGCTGTTCCTATTGTTGGTGGTTTGCGTAGTACCCGCGTTCATGGGAGAAAGCCATTTTGCGTTCCTTGGCTACTCGCTGGCGCATGAGATCACGCCGGTGCGCCGCGAACTGGATTATCTGCGCATCATCGGCACCAGCAAGGAAAACGCCAAGGAAGTAAAGCTGTTCGGCCTGGGCGATCATTTGCACAGTCGCTACGCGCTGCTGACCGGCGAGATCATCCGCAAAAACATCAACCTGACGCGCCACCGCTTGGCGTGGGGATCGACGTTCGCCGTTTTTGGATCGGTTGGCTACTACGGCAGCTACGTGTTTCTGGTGTGGCAAGCATTGCAAGGACGCATTACTGTTGGCACCCTCATCTTGCTGACGGGCTCAATCGCGGGCGCCAGTACGCAGTTACAGGGCGTGTTCTCCTTGTTCTCGCACATTGCCGATCAGGCCCTGCACCTGGCGGATTTGGTCGACTTCCTGAAAGTGCAGCCCAACATTCGTTCACGCCCCAACGCCCTGCCGATTCCCCGGCCTATTCGCGCAGGCTTCGAATTTCGGGATGTTTCGTTCCACTATCCGGGGACAACGCGCCTGGTGCTGAGGAACATGCACTTTCGCCTGGAGCCCGGCGAGCACGTCGCGCTGGTCGGTGAAAATGGGCAGGGCAAAACCACGCTGGTGAAGCTGCTGGCGCGGCTCTACGATCCCACCAGCGGCGTCATTTTGCTGGATGGAACAGACCTCCGCGAGTACAGCGTCGAAGAGCTGCACAAAGAAATTGGCGTCATCTTTCAAGATTTCGTGCGTTACGACATGCCGGCGCGCATGAATATCGGCGTAGGGCGGATCGAAGCGGTCGACGACGATGAAGCGCTTTGGATTGCAGCGGAGAAGAGCCGGGCCGATCGTTTGCTCACCCGCTTTGCCGGCGGCCTGGATCAGATGCTGGGCCGGCGTTTTGAAGGCGGCGTGGATCTTTCGGGCGGTGAGTGGCAAAAATTCGCTCTGGCGCGCGCTTATTTGCGGGATGCGCAAGTGCTCATCCTGGATGAGCCGACAGCCGCGCTGGATGCGGTGGCGGAGTCCGAAGTGTTCGCCCGATTTGACGATCTGTCGCGCGGCAAAATGGCGCTGCTGATTTCGCACCGATTTTCCACCGTGCGCAAGTCGGACCGCATCGTTGTTTTGGAGGACGGGCAAATCCACGAAGAAGGCACGCACGATCAGCTGGTGGCCCAACAGGGGCGCTATGCCAGCCTTTTTGAGTTGCAGGCAGCGAGTTATCGATGAGCACGCACCCGCAGACTATAGAGAATGCTCCCACCGCGCCCCCACCGCAGATTGCCGGGAATTTTCAGGTTTCCGAACGCCTGCGCGAGTGCGCGGCGAAGTTGCGCGAGCATGTTCGCAGCCCCGCTGTGTCGCACTGGTTAAAAGACAACCATGCGCTGCTGCAGTCGCAAATTGCCGACCTGCGGCAGACTTTGCGTCCGTCGTTCCTGCGGAAACTTCATCAGGCCAGCGATGGAGAGCCGCGCATCTATCGAATCGTTGCCGGGTGGCTGGCCAATGCTCCAGGCGTAATCGATAACGACCTCCTCTTGCCGTTCGCGGAGAGTTTGAGAGAGACCGAGTCTCTTAATATCGAGGAGCTGTGGGCCTTCGCCCCGATGCTGATGTTTGCCATTGTCGAGCGGCTCTGCGCGAATTTGGAAAGCGAGCGTCTGGTAGCGTCCTGCGTTCGCACTCTTTGGGCTCTGGAAGCCATTTCCTGGAAAACCTTTGTCGAAACGGCTTCCCGGACGGAAGCCGCCTTGCGGCAAGATCCGGCCGGCGTGTACCAGCGGATGGACCTTGCCACTCGCGATCGATACTGCCTGGAATTGAACCGGATCGCAAGGCAGGCCAAGCTCACGGAGGAAGACGTAGCGAAGGCCGCTCTCGAACGGGCGGAACAGGCGCGTGATGCCGGCAAAGGCGATTCGCGCACGTTCCATGTCGGCTACTACCTTGTGGGACCGGGTGTGAAGGATTTCCGGCGCAGCGTGGGATGCAAGGCCACACTCACCTCTTTTCTGTCGAACCTGACGGCCCGCTACCCCAACGTGCTTTACGCTGCCGGCGTGGCTATGGTGATGGCGCTGCTAATCGCTGGATTCGCGTGGTTAGTTGGCCCAATCTCCTGGTGGATGCTCGCGCTGCTTCTCATCCCCGCCAGCCAGGCGGCCCTCGAGATTACGAATGGGTCCTTCAGCCGGCTGCTTAGTCCACGCTTCATTCCCAGTATGGACTTCCTGGATGCAATTCCCGACGACGCCAAGACCATGGTGGTGGTGCCGACGCTGCTACTGTCGGAAGCCAATTGCGCGAAGCTGCTCAAAGATCTCGAAATTCGGTACCTTGCCAATCGGGACCGCAACCTCTACTTCGCTTTGCTGACCGATTTTGCCGACGCCGACCAGCCCGAAGTGGAAGGCGATAGCGTACTCACCTCGTGCGCGAACGGCATCCGCCTGATGAATGAGCGCTATGGTTCCGGAGAGCGGGGACGGTTTTATCTGCTGCATCGAGCGCGCCGCTGGAATCCGCAAGAGCGCAAATGGATGGGGTACGAACGCAAGCGCGGCAAGCTGAACGACCTGAATAAGCTGCTCCTAGGCCGGGGAAACTGGTTTCACACCATCGTCGGCAATCTGTCGCATTTAATTGAAATCCGCTATGTGATCACGCTCGACACCGATACGCAGCTCCCTCGGGACACCGCTGCGAAGATGGTGGCCGCGATGGCCCATCCATTGAACTGGCCGATTATCGATCCCGAAACCAGCGCGGTGACGGAAGGCCACGCGCTTCTTCGCCCGCAGGTGGCCGTGAGCGTGGATTCCGCGCAGCGCTCCTGGATCGCCAGGATCTTCAGTGGCCAGCCCGGGTTCGATCCCTATTCGGCCTCGGTCTCCGATGTCTATCACGACCTGCATGGCGTGGCCAGCTTCACGGGCAAGGGGATTTACGATGTCTACGCTTTCGATGCGGCCGTCGGAAAGCGTTTTCCGGAGAACGCAATTCTTAGCCACGATCTGATCGAGGGCGAGCACGCCCGCACTGGCCTGATCAACGTCGAACTGGTGGAAGATTACCCCGCCACTTACGGCGCGTTTTCGAAACGCAAACACCGCTGGGTTCGCGGGGATTGGCAATTGCTGCCGTGGTTGTTCCCACATCCTCCCGTGTTCGGTGGCCGCGCCAAGAAGAATCCGCTGCCGGCTCTGTCGCGCTGGAAGATTGTGGATAACCTGCGCCGCAGCCTGCTCGAGATCTCGATACTCTTGCTGCTGCTGGCGGGTTGGCTCGCCACCACTCGCCAAGCTCGCTGGACCATCGCGGTGTTATTGCTGTTGCAGATTCCCGCCTATGTGGACATGCTGCACAGCATTGTTCGCGCACCGGAGCGGCGCTTCTGGAAAGCCTTCAGTAAGGTGCTGGGCGGCCGTTTCCTCGAAAGCCACCGGGACACGCTGCTGAACATGGTCTTCATTCCGCATCAAGCCTGCCTCATGGCCGACGCTATTGTTCGCACGCTGTGGCGAAAATACTTCAGTCACGCCAACTTGCTGGAGTGGGAGACCATGGCGCAATCGGAAATCGTAGGCGTACCGCGCTTCGTTCTTTTCGATCAGTATCTTTACGTCTCATCGCTGCTGTGGCTGCCGTTCCTTTTTCTCGCGGGTCCGCTCCCGATCATTGTGCTGCTGATCTGTGCTCTTTGGATCATTGCGCCCCTGGTAGCGGGATGGCTGAATGAACCGCTGCCGAAATCGGCGGCCATCACCTCCAAGGATCGTGATTTTCTGCGGGATACGGCTCTCCGCACCTGGCGTTATTTTGCCGATCACTCCTGGGAGGAGCATCACTGGCTGGTTCCCGACAATATCCAGGAGAACCCATCGCTGGTGACGCATCATATCTCACCGACCAATTTGGGGTTGTCTCTCACCTCGCAGTTGGCGGCTCACGATTTCGGATACCTAAACCTGGACGAAATGTCGCACCGCGTGCAGCGAATTCTGGATTCGCTGGACGAAATGCCGCGCTACCGGGGGCATTTCTTCAACTGGTATCACACCCAAACGCGACAGCCGCTCACGCCGCAATATGTGTCGAGCGTCGATAGTGGAAATCTGGCCGCTTCTCTCGCCACGCTACGCCAGGGCTGTCTGCTATTACTCAAGCTGCCGGTCATCGAACAGAGTACTCTGGATGGCCTTCGGGATCACGTTCTGCGGCTGCGGGACGAAGTGCCGTATGAATCGCGAACGTTTTCCAGGATGAAGCTTTTTGGAAGCCTGCTGCGCCAGCTGGAATGCCAGCCCAAGGACCTCTTCTTCTGGGAAGCTGTGCTCACCGAATCGCGCGATCTGATCGAGCGCATCAAAGCCCAACTGGTTCCGGTGCACGCGCGTACCAAATCAGACGAGCTGCGCTATTGGGAAGGCTTGCTTTCCGAGCGCATGGACGCTTCGCTGGCGCAGCTTTATCGCTTGGCGCCTTGGCTCGCGCCGGCACTGGAGCCTGAACTGCGCGTGTGCATGCGCGACGACACGTTCACTCCCTTGATGGCGGAATTGAGCAAGGTGCCGTTGCTCGGCGAATTGCCGGAAGCCTACGAGCGTATCCGGGAACGGGTGCGCGAGCGGCTGTCGAGTCAGCGCCCGCTTTATCCGATGGTGCGCGATGTTCTGGAGCAACTGCTCCGCCAGCTCCCTGCCGCTCGGGGCGCAGCGCTCGATCTGGCAAACCGCTTCCACAGTATTGCAAGGCTCGCGCAAGGATACTTCGACGACATGGACTTCAGCTTCCTGTTCGACGAGAACCGGCAGCTGCTTCGCATTGGCTACAACGTGGATGCCGGTCGGGGCGATAATTCCTACTACGATTTACTGGCATCCGAAGCCCGGACGGCGGTTTTCCTGGCCATCGCCAAAGGCGACATCCCGCGCGAGACCTGGCTCCGGTTGGGGCGAAAGCTCACCGCCTATCGCGATCAGGTGACGCTGCTCGCCTGGAGCGGCACCATGTTTGAATATCTGATGCCGCAGATCCACCTGCGCTCCTATGCCGGTACGCTCCTCGACAGGGCGCTTCGGGCGGCGGTTCGCGTTCAGCAAGCGTATGGACAAGAGCGCGGAGTGCCGTGGGGTATATCGGAAGCCGCGCATGCCGAGCGCGATCAGCGCGGGCAATATCAATACCACGCGTTCGGAGTGCCGCCTCTAGCCGCCAGTGGCGAAGATTCCCACGGCCTGGTAGTTGCGCCTTACGCCACGATGCTGGCATTGATGATTGACCCGGCGCGCGCCACGGCTAATCTGCGAGTGATGGCGGCCAACGGCTGGCGCACGCGGCATGGCTTCTTCGAGTCCATCGATTATTCGCGCGGCGGGCCCGAAGTGGTCCATTGCTTCATGGCGCACCATCAGGGGATGGCGCTTCTGGCTATCGACAACGCACTCTTAGGGAACCGGATGCAAGAACGGTTTCATCACGACCCGTTGGTTCAATCCACAGAGTTCCTGCTGGAAGAGCGGATGCCCGTGCTGGTGGATGTTACGCCTGTGCCCGAGGCGGCGTAGCTTTCACCGTTCGCTTGGCTCCCGAAGAAGTGGAGCGTGCCCGCTTTTTCGGAGTGGACTTCTTTACTTCCTTGACGGGCGCTTCCTTGCCGGGAGGCTCGCTGAAGCCGATCAGGTCCATGGCGTGCGTCGCCGGCTCATTCGCCATAAACCAACGCCAGACGTCGCCGGTCAGCAGGTTCTCCGCGCTCAGCAACGTGATGCCGACATCGATGCCAACTACATCCGTGTCAAACCAATCGAGCGTGGGATTGTAGCCGTCCACGAACCCGTAGCGGCCAAACACGCGATCTCCAAAATGCTGCCGGATGGCCTTGAGCGCCGGAATCGAAATGTCCGGGGTGAACATCAGCGATCCACCGGCGGCGGCGGGAGCCACGGTTCCATCCACCGGATCGAACGCCTTGATCTCTCCGTAGATCCGGTAGCCCTTGGGCCCGTCGGACGCTGTAATACCCCAAATGTCTTTACCGAACGTATTGGGCAGATCCAGATTAAAGCTGTATTGCTGGTTGGCGCGCGTGGCATTCACCGAGTTCAGAAAGAAGTCCACGAAGCCTCTGTCGCGGCGGTTGCGGAAATCGATCCAGGCCTGCGAGTACTGATGCGTGAATAGCGGGCCGCCGCTGACAAACTCATAGTTCCCGTATTGGTAGAAGGGCCGTTGCCAGGCATACCAGGATTCGGCCGAAATCGGATGGGTGGGCGAGCCGATGGCCAGCACATACAGCAGACCCAACTCGCAATAGGTGTCCCACTTGTTCTTGATGAAGCCCTTCCCGTTACGCCACCCATGGGAGAGCAGTAAGGGATCGCCATCCAGCATCCATTGGAAGTCGACACGATCGTAGATTTCGGTTGCAAGTTTGGGGATTTCGGGATCGCCGGAAAAGTATTGTCCAGCGGTGAGGACGCCCGCGAGTAGAAACGCCGTGTCCACCGACGATGTTTCGCTGTCCCATTTGCGATCGCCGGTGGATACGTCCATCCAGTGATAGAACCAGCCGTGCTCCTGGTTTGCCTTATTGGCAAAAAAATCAAGCGTGGCCCGAACGCGATCGGCCGCCTCTTTCTTTGTGATCCAGCCATGCTCGGCGCCGATACAGATCGCGGTGAGCCCAAAACCGGTGGCGGCGGTGCTGGCAATATCGCGGCTGGGACCTTTGGCACGTCCACCATCCACTCGCGCACGATCCAGCACCAGGCCCGTTCCGCGGTCGGCCTGCTCCCAGAAATACACAAAGCTGCGATGTTCCAGGTCTTCCACTAAGGCGCGATCCGCCGCTGAGACGGGCGCTACTTGATCGCTATTGAGGACCGGGCGAGGTTGCTCCGCGGTCGCCGCCGGGGCCACCCCAGGGATGAGCACGACCGCACTAAGAAGGATTGCCGTGGCGCGACAGAGCATAGGGTCAGCGAGGCCGCACTTCTACTAAAGCCAGTCCATGAGCTGGGAGCATAAAACTGGACGCGCCATCCAGCTTCTGGGTTACCGCCGCGGCACGCCGTAACCGTTCATATTGCTCGCGAGTGGGACTAGCCGGGCTACCCATCGCCCGCCATGCTGCCAGGGCCGACCCGTGATCGGGATCCAGGATTTCGACATGATACCGCTGGGTAGCAGTTCTTCCAGCGATCGCCACGTGAACTTTCCGAGCGGCTCCGGTAGTACCTGGCGCCGCGTAGTTCCATACCGCGACCGCGAGCGCGCCATCGGCTCGTTTGGTAACCAGCGCGTTGGCCAGGTCTGGTTGCGATCTGTGTTCGCCCAACCGGTGCAGCATCGCAAAGGCATTAAGCGCGGCTTTTGGTACTTCGCCTTCGGCGATCGCCCCGTATCCTCCGTAGAACGGTGTTTTAATCACGCCCTGCTCCTCGAAGACATCGGAAAAAGTCCAGTAGGACATCATGGTGGTCAGGCCATCGCACAGCCGAATATTGTTCGCTAACCACGGTCCCATGAAGGCGGAATCAGTGACGTCGATTTCGTTCTTGTAACTGGCGTTGTACTCGCTCCAGATGATCGGCAAATCGTGCCGGGCGGATGCTTTCACTTGCTTGTTCACTTTCTCGACGGCGCGGCTCACCATGTCCGATCGATCTATGATTTCATCGGTTCCAAAGATGTCTTTCGATAGGTCGTTTCCATAGACGTGGGTGGACACGAAATCGAGCGGAATCTGTCCCTGGACGGCGTGTGTAATCATATCGGGAATCCAAGCCGCCTGCGCGGTGGCCGGCCCGCCCACTCGCAAACGCGAGTCTGCGCGCTTGATGGCCCGGGCGGCGTGATCGTACAGCTCAAAATACGTCGCCTGTTTTGGCTCGCCGGTCCAAAAATCGATGTTCGGCTCGTTCCAGACTTCGAAATACCACTGCGACACTTCGTTCGCGCCGTATCGATCCACCAGATGTTTTGCGAAGTTGTAAACCAGCTCCTCCCACTTCGCATAGTCCTTGGGTGGTGAAGGGAACGGATGGTACCAAAACACGTGCGGGGTGAGCGAGGCGGCCAATGCACGCGGCATAAAGCTCATTTCGACGAACGGCCGCACTCCGTTGTCCAGTAGGCCGTCATAGATCTGATCGACGTAAGACCAGTTGTAAACCGGCTGGCCCTGCGCGTCTTCCGAATAGACCCCCACTTCGTCGCCAAAGATGGCGTGGAAGCGAACGTAGCGGATATCGGTGGCCGATTTCATGGCCCGCAGATCGCGCCGGTAGCTCTCGCGCAACGAAAGGATGGCGCGGCCCGAGCCAAACATCTGCTCCCAGTAGTGCGGGAACGGACGCGCCGGGGCGTTTGCGTCGATCAGGAGCTCTTCGGTCGTCTCCTGGCTTGAAAGCTGGGCTACAGCGGCGAACAGCATCACCGTTAGCAAGAGGAATCGTCGCATCGAGGGCTTTATGGCACGTAGCGGGCCGTGCCGCTCGACCAGGGATCGTATGTGAAGGCGAAGCGCAGCCGGTCGGCCGTCGAGGGATGCGAAAAGAGCCAGAATTCGATGAAATGATCGGGGTTCGGCTCGTCCAAACCGATCTCGCCCATCACCTGAAATGAGTGCGCGGCCGCTCGGGAGGAATCCGGAACAATGCCGTGGGTGACCTCCAGGCCGTAAATATCCGCCTGATGCTCTTGCCAGCGGCTGTAACCGTTAACAATGGGCTCCGTGAGGAAGCTGAAGATCGCGACAATCAGAAGGAGCACGGGCAACGACGCCCAATCCGCCGTGTCGCTGATGCGCCATCGCCGTCCCCAGCGCGCGATGATCCAGCGAACGATGTGGGAGCCGAGAAATAGCAGGACCAGAAGCAGCAACGCTAACCAGAGCAGGGAATTGCGAATGTGTCCCAAGACGTAGTGCCCCATTTCGTGGCCGAATACAAACAGGGTCTCGGGCGTAGTGAGGTGCTGGAGCGTGGTGTCCCAAACCACCACCCGCTTCGATCCACCGAATCCGCTGACGTAGGCGTTGAGCGAATTCAGCTTTTCGCTGGCCTTCATTTCGAACATTCGATTGCGAGGAATGGCCAGCCCGCTGCGCGCGACCAGTTTCTCCAACTGGCTTACCAGCGCGGGATGAGTTGCTGCCAGCGGCTCAAAGCGATAGAACAGCGGCTCAATGACCATCGGCTCCAGGTACATCACGGTAACGATGATCGGTAGCGTTGCGAGCCAGAAGTACAGCCACCAGCAGCGCGGGCTGCGGCGAATCACTGCGTACAAGAGGTATGCGAGGGGAACCGCGCAAACCAGCATGATCAGTTCGCTTTTGGTCCAGTCCCAGAACCAGGAAGGCCAGCTTTGGATGGATTGATCGAATTTCAGCTCCAGATGCTGGCCGAAGAGATTCGCCGGAAGGTAGAGCAGGTCGTTGGTTACTAATAGCAGCGGGATGAAGACCAGAGCCTGGAGGAAACGGCGCTTGGATGCGGCTTGGGCCCAGTCGCGAAAGGTGGCCGAGAGTCCGGTTGCGACAATTGCCGCCAGAATGACAATGGCATAGATCTCGCTGCTGAAGTGCAGCCAGTAGCCGGCGTGGGCGTACTCGATCGCGCGTTGCAGTTTGTCCGGGGGTAGGGAATACTGCACTCCTAGATCTTCGCGGCAATAGCGTCAAAAAAGCAACGCCCGAAGCGGCAAGCGATCAGCCTGCTACTCCGGGCGGGAAAATCACGGCCTTACTTACTTGGCGGCGGGCTTGACGCTGGTGCTGTTCACCGGGGTGGCTTTCTTGCTGTGATGCTTCTTGCTGGTCTTCACCTTGGTGGTGGTCTTGGTGCTGGCCGCTGGTGCGGACGTAGCCGGCGCCTGCGCCGCCAGGATGGCACCCACGCTCAACAGAGAGGCGAAAATTAGTTTGTTCACTTTGGTTCTCCTTTTGCGAGGGGCTCATTTCCGCCTCGCATAACCATCTTGCGGCCGGAAGCAAAAATCAACGATAGCCTGCGTAGGGGAGTTCCTGACACCAAAATACGGGGTTAAAGACGCGAGGATCTTAATGAATGAAAATTTACCCGGTTTTGGCATCCAAAATAGCCTGCCCGGGCGATTCACGGCCCGGCGCGTCTGAGCGATCCTAGAGATGGCGTGTATTCCGATCCAGTTACGGTTCGCAAGATCCTGCGCGTTCTTGTTTTCGGCTTCTCGGCCGTCATCGTTCTACTGATGGCGGCTGGCTTCATCGGCCTGAAGAGCGCTCAGTTGATTCAAGAAAATTCGGCCGACATCGTTCACAACGGGCTAATCACCACGCGCCTCATCGACGAGTTGCAGCGCGAGCAGGATACGCTCAACGCCGCGTTCTATAAACTTGCTCGCGGTACGGAGCTTTCCGAGCGCGAACGGCTGCTCGCCCAATTGGATGACGCAGATCAAGCCGTGGAGCGGATCGTCACCGAAGCCGCCGGGACGCCCCAAGCCGAACAGTGGCGTCAGCTCAGTACGGCGGTGAGAGGCTTTTCTAGCGAAGCGCGCCGCTTGCTGGTCCGCAAGAACGTCCCTACTTATACCTCGCGCGATCTGTTGCGCCATCACGAAGAGGTGACCGCGATTGTCGCCAAGATGATCGCGAACAACGCCAGCCATACTCTGGCCGCTCAAACGCGCATCGATCAGCGATCGGCGCAATTGGTCAAAGAATCGCTCGGGCTGCTGGGCGGATGCCTGCTGCTCGCGCTGGTCTGTGCGATCTTCACCGTGCGCATCACCACGCAGCTGTTTCGCAGGATGGAGCAGCAATCGTCCGATTTGGCGCGCGTCACCTGGCACATGCTGGAGAGCCAGGAAACCGCAGCGCGGCGCTTCTCGCACGAGTTGCATGATGAACTCGGCCAGTCGCTCACCGCGATCAAGGCGAATGTAACCGCGCTCGATCCATCCACACCGCCCGATCCGGCGCGCCTGGAGGACTGCCGGCGGCTGATCGATGAGGCGATACAAAACGTCCGCGAGCTATCGCATCTGTTGAGGCCTACGATCCTGGATGACTTCGGACTCGACGCGGGCATCCGATGGCTGGCGGAGCGGTTTGGCCAGCGGACCGGCATTGACGTCGATTACAAATCCACCTTCGACGAGCGCCTGGCCGATGAAACCGAAACGCACTTGTTCCGCATCGTGCAAGAGGCGCTGACCAATGTCGCTCGGCATTCGGGCGCAACGCGAGTGAACATCGAGCTAGCCCGTAACGGCGACCGCATACATCTGCGGGTGAAAGACAATGGCCACGGCTTCACACCGAATGGCATCACACCGAATGGCTCTGCGGGCCTGGGTTTGGTCGGCATGCGGGCGCGCGCGCAAAGCGTGGGTGGCGAGCTTCAAATCAACTCTCAGGACGGCGTCGTCGTGGATCTGTGGGCGCCGCTCGAAGGGGTGAAGAGTTAATGCTGCGGATTTTGTTGGCCGACGATCACGCCATGGTCAGGAAAGGCTTTCGCCTGATCCTGGAAACGCAGCCCGACATGCAGATCGTGGGCGAGGCCGGCAATGGCCGCGAAGCTGTGGAGTTGGCGGAGCAGCTACATCCGGACGTCGTTGTAATGGATGTGGCCATGCCGGAGCTGAACGGCATCGAGGCGACGCGGCGTCTGGTAGCTTCGGCGCCACGAACACGTGTTCTCGCCCTGAGCATGCACAAGGATTCCGTCTACGTGCGCGAGATTTTGCGCGCCGGAGCTCGCGGTTATTTGTTGAAGGATTCCATCGATAGCGATCTGGTGAACGCCGTCCGCGCCGTGGCGAAAGGCGAAGGCTACTTGAGCCCGGGCGTGTCTGACGCCGTCTTGAGCGACTACCGCAAACACGTCACCGATCCGCTGGATTTGCTCACCAGCCGCGAGCGCGAAGTGCTGCAGATGATCGCCGAAGGTAAAACCAATAAGGAAATCGCGGGCACGCTGAACTTGAGCGTCTATACAGTGGATGCGCATCGCGGCAAGATCATGGAGAAGCTGAATCTGCACTCGTCGGGCGAATTGGTGCGATTCGCGGTGCGCAACGGCCTGATCGACTGAAAACGTTTTGGCCGCAGATAAACGCAGATAAACACTGATTGGCGTTCATCCGTGTTCATCGGCGGCTGGGAACTGCGTCAGGCTTAGGATATTCCCGTCCGGGTCTTTGAACCATGCTACTTTCGCGGTGCTGCCCGGCGGAGTCCAGATACCTCGCTCATCTTGGCCAGGCATGCCGTAGTGCTCAAAATGGACGCCTGCTTTCTCCAGCTCCTCCACCTTCGCAGCTATGTCCGGCACTTGCCAGCCCAACGCCGTGTACTGCGCCACGCGGACTTCCTCCACCCTTTGGACTCGCAGCATGGTGCCGGCGGCATCGAACACCAATGCGACCCCATCTTCGCTGACCAGTCGCAGGCCAAGCTGATCGCGATAGAACGCCTTGGCGCGATCGGCATCCGTGATCGCGCTGAACGCCACGATGGGAGCGGTAGAGAGCAGTGGCATTAGGGAAGCTTACGACATCGGATGTTACAATACGAATTCTCTAAATGGACCATCTGAAAGCGCTCATCCGCGAAGTCCCCGATTTTCCAAAGCCGGGCATCAACTTCTACGACATCACCACGCTGCTCAAGAACCCCACTGGATTCAAGGGCGTGATCGACTCGCTATCCCAGCACTATCGTTCCACGCCCATCGACGTGGTGCTCGGCATCGAAGCTCGCGGATTCATCATCGCCCCCGCCGTCGCCTATGCGCTCGGATACGGGTTCATCCCGGTCCGCAAGGAGAAGAAGCTGCCGGCCGAGCGGGAGCGCATCGAATACGCGCTCGAATACGGTACCGACGTGCTTGAAATCCACAAGGACGCAATTTCGCCCGGACAAAACGTGCTCATCATCGATGACGTGCTGGCCACCGGTGGAACGGCCGCAGCCGTCGCGCGCCTGGTTGAGACGCTCGATGGCAAAGTCGCGGGCCTGGGATTCATCCTGGAGCTAGACTTCCTGAACGGGCGCGAAAAGCTCCACGGCTACGACGTATTCTCGCTGCTGCACTACTAATGTCCGAGCGTGTCCGGCTCCGTTCGTTGGCGAAGATCAACCTGGATTTGCGGGTTCTCCACAAGCGCCCGGACGGGTTCCACGAGCTTCGTAGCATATTTCAAACCATCTCCCTGGCCGATACGATTGATGTGGAATTCGAGCGCGGGCGGACCAAGATTGAGCTGAAGTCCAACTTGAATATCCCGGGCAATCTGATTCTCCGTGCGGCAGATAGCGTCCTAAAGGCCGCTCGCGCGACGGGGCGCCTGCGATTCAGTCTCACCAAGAGAATCCCCCTGGGCGGCGGGCTGGGCGGTGGATCCAGCAATGCTGCCGCCGTGCTCCTGGCGCTGCCCATGCTCCTGAAAAAGGCGGTCCCGTTCGAAACACTGATGGAACTTGCAGCTGGGCTAGGCAGCGATGTGCCTTTCTTCTTGCTCGGAGGAACCGCGGCTGGCCTGGGACGAGGCACCGAGCTCTATCCGTTGCAGGATGTCCCCCCCAGCGCGGGCCTTCTGATCACGCCTGGAATTCATTCCTCGACGGCCTTAGCCTATGCGGCGCTCGGACGTGAAGTGCTTCCCGAGGTCCCACCTGATATGATCAACAAGTTCCAGGCGGTTGCCTGGAGCACCGGCGATGCTGGGTCATCCTACGATCCGGGATGGACCAATGACTTTGAAATGGTTGTGTTTAACCAATACCCTCAACTAGAATCGATGAAGGGAAAGCTGCTGAAGTTGGGAGCTTGGCGGGCTATGATGACCGGGAGCGGATCCGCTCTTTTCGGGCTGTTCCCGAGCCGCGAGCTGAGGGATCGTGCCGCGGGGTCGATGCAGAAGGAACTCCCAAGCAATCAGGTTTATCCATTTACCATGGTGAGCCGTGGCCGTTACCGTGCGCTCTGGTGGCGGCAATTAGCAGTTTCCTCGGAAAGTAAGACATGGCCGCCCCAAGACCGGTACGCACGATGAGATTCGAGCAACTGAAGATCTTCACAGGAAACGCCAACCCGTCGTTGGCGGCCAAAATCTGCGCCTCCCTGGGTTGTACCCTCGGCGCAGCCGAAGTGGAGCCGTTTTCGGACGGAGAAATCCGCCTCCAGATTCTCGAAAACGTTCGTGGCGCGGATGTTTTCGCGGTGCAGCCCACCTGTACTCCGGTGGACCGCCACATCATGGAATTGCTGCTCATGATTGACGCCCTGAAGCGGGCTTCTGCGGAGCGCATCACCGCAGTGCTACCCTATTATGGGTATGCGCGGCAGGATCGGAAAGACAAGCCGCGAATGCCCATTTCCGCCCGGTTGATTGCAAACCTGATTCAGAGGGCCGGCGCGGATCGTGTGCTTACTTTGGACCTGCACGCGGCTCAGATTCAGGGATTCTTCGACGTTCCCGTGGATCATCTTTTCGCCGCGCCGGTAATGCTCGAATATTTCGAGTCTATCGGACGCCGGGACATGACCGTGGTATCGCCGGACGCTGGCGGTGTGGAGCGCGCGCGCGCTTTTGCCAAGCATTTGAACGCGCCGCTGGCGATTATCGATAAGCGCCGGACGGAAGTAAACGTGGCCGAAGTGATGCACATCATCGGCGACGTGGAAGGGCAGCATTGTTTGATTGTGGACGACCTGATTGATACGGCCGGTACGCTGGTGAAGGCCGCCGAGGCGCTGCTGAAGCATGGCGCGCTGACGGTGACCGCGTGCGCCACGCACGCCGTATTGTCCGGGCCGGCCGTGGAGCGCATTGAGACATCGTGTTTGCAGGAAGTAGTGGTCACCAATTCGATTCCCTTGCACGAGGACGCCATGCGGTGCGGCCGCATCAAGACCCTATCGGTGGCGCCTTTGTTAGCCCGGGCCATCCAATCCATTCACGAGGATGGTTCGGTAAGCACCCTATTTATTTAGAGAAGGAAAGTAGCAGGCCGCGGCCTGGTAAGAACAAGGTAGCCGTCTGCCGAAGTAGAGCGGATTAGAGGAAAGAACGATGAGAAAAGAAATCACAGTAACCGCCGAACCGCGCGAGTCGCGCGGCAAGAATGAAGCACGCCGTCTTCGCGTGAAAGGCTTTGCGCCTGCCGTATTGTATGGTTCCAGCAGCCCAGCCGTGGCGGTCTCCATCAGCCCGAAAGAAATCAATAGGATTCTGCACAGCAACACCGGACACAACACCATCTTCAATCTGTCCGTCCAGGGCGGGGAAGACACGCCGGTGATGATCGTGGATTGGCAAAGCGATCCGGTGAAAGAGAATCTTCTGCATGTCGATCTGAAACGCATCGATCTCACCAAGCGCATCGCGGTGAAGGTTCGCGTGCATACCACGGGCGAGCCGAAGGGCGTGAAACTCCAGGGCGGCTTGCTCGAAGTAATCACGCGTGAAGTGGAGATCGAATGCCTCCCCGACGAGATTCCGGAATCCTACACGGTGGACGTCACGGAGCTCATGATCGGCCAGAACCTGCGTGCCAGCGACATTCCGCTCAGCGGGTCGGTTAAGCTGGTGAGCGGTCCGGAGCAAGTGGTTGCGCATGTGGTGACACTGAAGGCTGAGGAGGTGGAGACGCCGGCCGCCGAAGGCGCCGTGGCTGCTACGCCCGCCGAGCCCGAAGTGATCAAGAAGGGCAAGAAGGAAGAGGACGAGGCGGAGGCCGAAAAGGGCGAGAAGGGCGAGAAGGGGAAGAAGAAGTAGTGAAGGTGAATTCAGAATACAGAATTCAGAATTCAGAATGTGGATGGAATTCAGAACGCGGACGGAACGTCCGCTTCCTTCATTCTGGATTCTGACTTCTGTATTCTGGCTTCTGTGCTGCTGATCGTTGGTCTCGGAAACCCCGGCAAAGAGTATAAGTTAACAGCTCACAATCTTGGATTCTTAGTAGTTGACCGGGTTGCGGAACGCAATCGAATCGATGTCGGGCGTCGGGATTGCATGGCCTTCGTCGGGCAGGGAATGGTGGCGGGTAAGAAAGTTTTGCTCGCCAAGCCGCAGACGTTCATGAATGAGAGCGGCCAGTCGGTACAGAGTTTGCTGGTGAAGAATGAGATTGCGCCAGGGGATCTGGTTCTGGTTTATGACGAACTGGACCTGCCCTGGCAATCGGTGCGAATCAGACCCAATGGTTCGGCTGCCGGCCATCGCGGCGTGGATTCGGTAATCCGCTGCGTTGGAACGAAAGATTTCCCCCGGGTTCGCCTGGGAGTTCATGGGGGCCGTCGCGAAAAGGACGGCGCTCAAATTGTGCTCGCGAAACTGAAGCGGGCGCACAAAGAAGAGTTGGATGAGCTGCTGGACTATGCGTCACAGGCAGTGGAGTCCATCATCGCTGAAGGCGTCGAAAAGTCCATGGCGAAATTTAATCGTCGCGCCCCAGGCTTAAACGAGGAAGAATGAGGATCTACGAAGAGCTGTTTATACTCCGGCCGGATACGCCGGAAGAAGATATCGATCATTTGATCGAACAACTGACCACGCTGATCGCCTCCCAGGGGGGCAACGTCGACAAATCCGACAAGTGGGGCATACGCAAGCTGGCCTATCGCGTTCAAAAGCGCAACGAAGGCTTCTATGTACTGCTCCAGTTCACCACCAAGCCCGAAACGGTGCTGGAGGTGGAGCGGCGCTTGCGCGTGTCGGACCTGGTAATGAAATTCCAGAGCGTCCGCATCGACGAAAAGCTGAAGAAGATCGAAAAGCGCAAGAAGGAACGCGAAAAACGCGCAGCGCGCAAGCCGGCGCCTCCGGCTGCTCCGAGCGTGCCGTTGGAACACGCCATGGCAGGCGCTGCCGAACCTACGGGTCCAAGGCCCGGCGCTCCGATGCCCGGCGCACCAGTTGCGGCGCCCGCGCCCGCCGCAACTCCGGTAGCGGAAAAGGTAGGAGAGTAACATGGCCGAACAACGAGGCGGACGTCCCATTAGCGGGTCCATGCGGCCCACCGGCGGCGATAAAGCGCTGGCCACCAAGAAGCAATATTTCCGGCGCAAGAAAGTATGCCGGTTCTGCGTGGAAAAAATCGACGACATCAACTATAAAGACGTGAGGATGCTCTCGTCCTTCATTTCCGAGCGCGGGAAGATCGTTCCGCGCCGCATCTCCGGTGTCTGCACGCCGCATCAGAAGCGTTTAGCGGAAGCTATCAAACAGGCGCGCAACATCGCGCTGATTCCGTTCGCTACGGCGATCTAAGGAGACCGTCATCATGGATGTGATTCTAAGAGAAGATATTGACAAGCTGGGTACGCGCGGGCAGTTGGTGAAGGTTGCGCCTGGCTATGCGCGTAATTTTCTACTGCCCAACAAGATGGCCGTCGCGGCCACCGAATCGAACAAGAAAATCGTCGAGCAGGAGCGCCAGGCCCATTTGCGCCGTGAAGCCAAGGTGGAAGGCGAAGCCAAAGATCTCGGAAAAATGCTGGGATCCGTCGCCATTACGATCTCCCAGAAGGCCGGCGAAAATGATCAGCTTTTCGGTTCGGTGACTTCGAAAGATATCGCCGAGGCGCTCGAAAAGCAGGGCTACACGATCGAGCGCCGGAAGATTGCCCTCGACGAGCCGATCAAAACGCTGGGCGAGTTCAAGGTTCCTATCCGGTTGCATCGCGAAGTGACCGCCGAAATCACCGTAACCGTAAGTAAAGAGGAAGAGTAGTTCCTGCCACACCCTGATTTGATTCTGGAGCCGGGGCGCTACGAAGGCGTTCCGGCCTATCAGTTGCTGGAAGCCGCCGGACATGGATACATCCCGGTGGATCGGCGTCTATTGCACGCCATTCTCGACTTTCCTGAAAACTCGCTTCCCGATATCGTGCGTTTTGCGGCGCAAAACCATGAAGACGATCTGATGGATCTTAATCCATTGCTGATCGATCTGTTCCGCGCGCTTCACACGCCCGCTGCGCTGCCATTTTTCATGCAGGTAATCCGCGATAACACCAGCGACGTCCCAGACGATTTGGTGGAGAGCATGGTGGCTCTGGGCGAGCCGGCCGTCGAGCCGGTGCTTCAGTTGCTGGGCGAGCTAAAGCAGGGGGATGCGGGCGACGTGCCGTTCGTTCTCGCCGCGCTGCGGGTCCGCGACCGTCGCGTTCTGGAAGCTTTAACACGCCGTCTCGAAAACGATCCGCAGGATGCCGCGCTGTGTCTGGAAATGTACGGCGATCCCGCGGCCATCCCTGCGCTGGGGGCCGCGCTGGCCAAAATTCCGTCGGACGATACGCGCTCGCGTGCGCCCATTCAAGCGGTGATCGACGGGCTAAGTGCTCCCGCCATTGCGTCAGCGGAGCCGGACCAGCCCTTTGATATTTGGGCGCTCTATCCGGCGGAAGCAGCCATGGATTTCGCCGCGCTCGATGACGAGGACCGGCTGGCCATGCTGCAAAAAGGCTCGCCCAGTCTGAAGGCTGATGTCGCCCTCAGCTTCCAAGGCACGGACCTGTCCGATGCCGCTCGCGCGCGTTTGATCCAGCTTGCCAAAACGGATCCCGACCCGGCCGTGCGCGGAGCTTGCTGGGAGGCGCTCGGTGAGATTGGCGATGAGCCCGATTTGCGCCAGGCCATGCTCAAGGTGCTGGCCGATCCGAAGTCGGCTATCGAAGAAAGATCCGGCGCGGCCATTGGGCTGGCGGAACAATGTGACAATGTCGCGGTTTATGAGGCAATTCTGAATCTGTATCAGGAGCCGCAGGCGCGGGCCAAAGCGCTCAAAGCCATGGCAAGGTCCTTCGATAAGCGGTTCGCCGCTTATCCGCCAAAGCATCTGAATGACCCAGACCCAGAGATCAAAACGCAGGCCATCTGGGGCGTGGGATATCTCGACCTCAGTTCGGAAGCGCCGCGACTCGTGGAGCTTTTCGACGACGAAGAGTTTCGCACCGACGCGCTGTTTGCTTATGCGCTTTCCATTCCCGGCGAGACTTCATCGGGCCGCGTGCGCGCGCTGATGAACAAGGTGGAACAGGCCGCCGGAGGATTTCGCGAAGACGAAGAGGATTTGGTCCGCATCGCGCTCGATCAGCGGCTGATGCTGCATGGCAAGAGCCCGGTGTTCTTTCCCGATGAAGAGGAAGAAGAGGAATCGGAAACCGTAGTCGCCGCGGCGAAGCCCGGCCGCAACGATCTTTGCTCGTGCGGCAGCGGCAAGAAATACAAGAAGTGCCACGGTCTTGTGAACTAGCGCATTTGAGGCAAAATAGTAGTATGCGTTGCCTGCTGGTCCTGGTGACAGCTCTCGCCCTTTCGGCCGCCGGGGAAACGTCCCTCACGGTGGCAAAACTGACAGAGTTCATTCGCTCCGCCGTTCAACTGAAATCGCCGGACAAACAGGTGGCCGAGACCCTGCGCCATTTCAAAATGGCGGAGAAACTCGATGACCGCACCATCGAAGAGCTCCAAAGCTTGGGAGCGGGTCCGAAAACGGTCGCCGCGCTCAAAGAATTGGGCGACGCGTCGGCCAGCTTGC
Source organism: Bryobacteraceae bacterium (assembly GCA_049518655.1). Classification (GTDB taxonomy): domain Bacteria; phylum Acidobacteriota; class Terriglobia; order Bryobacterales; family Bryobacteraceae; genus Palsa-89. The sequence continues at coordinate 40,947 of JBEKRO010000055.1, forward strand.
CGGAGGCGGCTCCTCCTCCGCCCAAACCCGTGGTGGTCCCACCCCCACCGCCCGATTCCATCGAACAGGCCAAGGTCATCGATGAGGCACGCGAATACGTGGTGAATTACACCAAGAGCCTGCCGAACTTCATCTGCGTGCAAGTGACGCGGCGCGACCTGGATCGCGGCGGCACCGGCTCCAGCTGGTATCACCTGGACACCATCACCTCGCGCCTCAGCTACAGCGACCACCATGAGGATTATGAAGTGATCATGAAAAACGATCAGCCCGTGACCAACGTGAAGATGGAACAGCTCGGCGGCACCGTTTCAGCCGGTGAGTTCGGCACCATGATGAGCGAGATCTTCGACCCAGAAAGCCACGCCGACTTCTCCTGGGATCACTGGGCCACTCTGCGCGGCCGGCGCAACTACGTGTTCGCTTACGACATCGCGCAGGAAAACTCGCGGTATCACATGAAGGAAACGGAAACCGGCAAGGAGATCGTTCCAGCCTACCGCGGGCTGATCTACATCGATCGCGACACCAAGATGGTGACCAAGATCACCCTGAACCCCTACAACATTGCTTCCGATTTCCCGGTCCGCGAGGCCCACGAATCGTTGGACTACGACTTTCAAACCATTGGCGACGCGCAATATATGCTGCCGTTGAAGGCCG
>JBEKRO010000056.1:0-41590 GCA_049518655.1 Bryobacteraceae bacterium
TCGGAAGTTATACCTGTATCTTGACTCGCGTGGCCCTGGATCGACCATGGGAAGGAGTCCGCGCTCCCGGAAGCACTGAACAACCCAAGCTCAGTATTTGTACCGTTAAAGCTGTATGGAACCGTGAAGAGCGGCGGCGCGGGAGGTATTTGTACGCATCCCGAGGTGCCTAAACTGCACACGAACTGTAAGTCGCCTGAGCCCGATACGGAACCGTTGACCGCTGTCACATCGATGAAATCTGGGAAAGCAGCGCTGGCTGCAATTACGCCAAGCCCGATCAAAAGACACAAGCTTCGCAGCATATTGCGCAACCTCTGGCTCAACACTACGCGCACCGCACAGCCAGGTCAAGCCTAAAATCATCGCAACCATTATTTAAGTACTATGCGGCTTCATGCCGGACTTGTGCATTAAATCGGCAGCATATCCAGCGCGGCTTGCAGTTCGCTCCGCGCGTGCTGATCGCCCGTACGTCCCGTTACTTCAATGCCCTTCTCATAGAACTCGCGCGCCTGCTCCGTGTCGCCCAACTTCTCGAGCACTTGACCGCCATGAAAATATGCGGCCGCATAATTTGGATTGTGTTCCAACAACGCGCGGAACTCAGCCACGGCGCTCCCGAATTCGCCGGTCTTCACCCATTCCATCGCCAAGCCGTATCGCGCAAACGCGTCGGCGGGATTCTGCGCCACCATCGCTTTCAAAACATCCAGTCGATTTGTTGACATGTCTCTACGTGCTACTATACCGGGCAATGGCGTGCCCGTATTTTTTCCCCGTGGCGCGATTCGAAACCAACCCTTGGACTGTGCCGCCGCGTTTGCCCCTGGGCGACGCCTTTTCCGGCGTCTGCCGCGCTCCTGGAACCATCGTTCAACCCGAGGAATCCCAGATGCGCGAAGTGTGCAACCTCGGATATGGCCGCCACGGTTGCGGACAATTTCCCGGAACCTCCGTGGCCGATTCGATTCGCTTCCACGTGGCAAAAGACCAGGGTGAGTTGATCAACATCCAATACGTCTTTGAAAAGGACTGCTGGCCCGGAGAACGCGGGACTTTTGATTACACCCTAGCGCGTGAGTTCTCGCCCCATCTAGCGGATGAAACGTTGCGCCGTCAAGCGGGCGCCTTCATCGAAAGCTATCTGAAGAGGCGAAACCAGACATGAGTCCGGAGATGCCCGGACGTTTTGTTCGCGAATCTATTTCCGAGTATTCCGAATTCGCTCTCCCCACCGATGCCAATACGCTCGGGAACGTCCTCGGCGGTAAGGTGATGCATTTGGTGGATCTGGCGGCGGCCCTTGCCGCGGTGCGCCACGCGCGCTGCCCGGTGGTGACAGCGTCGGTGGATCAGATGAGTTTCCTTCACCCAGTTCATATCGGACAGCTGATCATGTTGCAATCCAGCGTGAACCGGGTATTCCGAACTTCCATGGAGGTGGGAGTGCGCGTGCAGGTGGAGAATCTTTTCACCGGCCAGAGGAAACACACGTCGTCTGCTTACCTGACATTCGTGGCGGTTGACAAGAGCGGACGGCGCGTTCCAATCGCGCCCGTGATTCCAGAAACTGATGACGAGAAGCGGCGCTTTGTGGAGGCTGAAGAACGCCGCGCCTATCGCCTCGCGATGCGGGACAAAGCCTTACGAAAGCTCTAGTCGTTCCCCGCTTTGTACATGTATTTAATGTTCGGTTTAAAAATGAGCAGATTCGGGTGGCCGTCGCGATTCACCTTCAGGCAAGTCTTGTCGTACCACTCAATCACGCCTTCCAGTGTTTCGCCGTCTTTCATCACGAACACCATCGGCGTCTTGGCCTGCATTTGTTTCATGTAGTAGAAATTCTCAGCGTTAGTTTGATCCGGTGGGGCAACTTTCTTTTGGTGATTGTTGGGAGGACGTCGGTTCATTTGGTCTTTCACTTCGTTCAAAGACGGACGGATCAGCTTACGATTCCCGGACTCCACGGCACGCTCCACAAATTCGAGATATCCAGTCAGGCCCAAAACGCGTAGAGAAACCGGCCGGGGCCATTCGGGGGATTGCTAGAAGAACTGCTAAAAACATTGAACCACACTGCCAGGGGCTCCGCAAGAAGCGCATCTACACGCAGTTCACCATCCATAAGAGACGTAGCCGCGCGCCAGAAGTTACACCGCCAAGCCACGCAGTTCCACCACCAGCGCGTCCAATGCGATGCTCTTTTGAATATTGCGCCGCACTAGTGCGGAAAGCTCGTCGGCGCGGTGTACAGCGGCACGAATCCAGCGGAACGAAACGCGGCCAGCGAGCGCTTCCAGATCGCGGTGGATGTCGGCATTACGGATTTCTCCGGCACCCTCGGACAACAGCAGTATGTCCTCCAGCAGGACATACAGGATACTCAACAAAGCATCCAGCTTTTCCGTTTTGCGCGGCGCAATGGCTTCAGCCACCTTGGCCCATTCGGCGAAAGGCGCGCGGCCGGCCGCCACGTCCAGCAGCTTCAGCATTGCGGTACGGCGCTCGTCGTACACATCCAAATCCATCGATACCGCCAGACCCGGGCTTCCCGCCGCCAGTGCAATGCGCCGCTCGGTATCGGAGAGCCCGCGTTCTGCGACGAAGGCCTGCATTTCCGCATTCGACAACGGCGCCAGATGGAACGATACAGCGCGCGAGCGGATGGTGGGCAGCAGATCGTAGGGATTCTCGGCGGCCAGCAGCAGGATCAAATGCTCCGGCGGCTCTTCCAGCGTCTTCAGCAGCGAGTTGGCGGCTTGTTCATTGGCGCGATCGATGTGGTCGATCAGAAAAACACGTCGCGCGCCATGTAGCGGCTTAAACTGCGCGCGCTCCTTCAGCACACGCATCTGTTCGATGGTAATCTGCCGCAGCGGGCCGTCCGGCGGAAAGGTCAGGAAGTCGGGATGCGTGGCAAATAGCAGGGGATCTTCGTTGCGCTTATCGGAAGGCCATTTTTCGCGCTCCGCGATGGTCTCGGCATTCGCTTCCAGGCTCAAGTCATCTTGCTCGATTTTGTCGGCACCGCCAATCATTGCGGCCGCGAATCGCCGTGCCAGCGTGGCTTTGCCTACCCCTTCGGGGCCGTCCAGCAGAATGGTTTGTGGGATGCGCTCCTGCTGCGTCATCGCGAACAGCGTTTGCGCGACTTTCGCGTTACCGTGAAAATGTTTGAACGACAATCTTTCAGTTTCCCACACTGAATCCAGGTCCAGGTGAGCTACAATCGCGGTGGAAGGCAAAGCTGTGGCATTAAAATCTGGTCAGCCGGTGAGACTGGGAATTGATTTCGGCACCACGCGCACCGTGGTTGCAGCCGTGGATCGCGGAAATTATCCGCTGCTTTCTTTCGAAGGTCCCGACGGCGCTCCTGTGGAGTGGTTCCCTTCCCTGGTTGCGGTTCGCGGCGTCGAGCGGCTCTACGGATGGCAGGCCTGGGCGTGCCAGCAAGATCCGGAGTGGACCATCATCCGATCGCTGAAACGCGTCTTGCAGGATGCCGGGCCGAACACCATCCTGGAACTGGCCGATCAGCGGGTGCCGCTCATCCAAGTGCTGCGCGAAATGGCCGCGGCTCTCCGCGAGTTGCTGCCGCAAGAGAAGCTCGAAGTGATGCTCGGCGTGCCCGCCAACGCCAACACCAACCAGCGATTCCTCACGGTGGAGGCATTCCGCTCCGCTGGTTGCGAGGTGGTGGGATTACTGAACGAACCGTCCGCCGCGAGCATTGAATTCGGCCATAAGACCAAAATCAACGGCGTGATTCTGGTGTACGACTTGGGCGGTGGAACCTTCGATGCGTCGCTGGTGGAAGTGGGTGAAAGGATCCATCGGCCGCTCGCCAGCGAAGGCATCTCCACTCTGGGCGGCGACGATTTTGACGAGATCCTGGCGGAATTGGCCACCAGCGGCGATGAGCGCCACGGGCTTTCGCAGGCCGAGCACTTTCGTCTGCTGGAAGAATGCCGCGTTCGCAAAGAAGCTCTGAATCCGAATACGCGGCGAATTGTGATCGATCTGGACACGGTGCGCGAAGGCTGGGGAACCGTATCGGTTCCCGTCGCCGATTACTACGAACGATGCCGTCCCCTGGTGGATGAAACGCTGCACGTGGTGGAAGACCTGCTTGAAGCGCAGGGCGGCGCCGATATCGAAGCTCTCTATGTCACCGGCGGCGGGAGCGAACTGCCCATCGTCAGCCGGGTTCTGCGCGAGACGTTCGGCAAACGGGTCCGGCGTTCAGTGCACGCGCGATCTGCGACAGCGCTGGGCCTCGCCATTCAGGCCGACGCGCAAGCCGGCTATGTTTTACGCGAGAAGTTCACCCGCTACTTCGGAGTGTGGCGCGAAGGCGACGCGGGGCGCCGAATTATTTTTGATCCGCTGTTTCATAAAGGCGTGGCGCTGCCGGGTCCCGGGGAACGTGCGCTGGAGATATGCCGCCTCTACAAGCCGGTGCACAATATCGGCCACTTCCGCTATCTCGAATGCACGCATCTGGACCAGGAGGGGCAGCCGTGCAGCGACGTCACGCTGTGGGACGCCATCCAGTTTCCTTTTGATCCCGCGCTGCAGGACTCCGATAGCGCGGAGGTGGCGCATTCCGCTGCGGCGGTGTCGCAAGAGATCGAGGAACGCTACTCGATCGACGCGAGCGGCACGGTCACCATTACCATCACCAATCTGACGGCAGGCTACGAGCGAGTCTATCGCCTGGGACGTTGGGCGTCCAAGGACGCGCCCGTAACGCCGGCCAAGGCGCGCATGCGGCACGTGCCAAGAAAGCAGGCTGAAGGCCGCCGTCGTTGAGTAACAGGCTGAGAAAACCCGTTGAGCAAACTCCTGAATTTGATCAGCGAACACCGCCTCTACGATCTGGCGCACTCGTATTTCGCCGGCATGCCGCACTTCCCGACGCATCCGCCGTTCGTGTTCGGGCTCACACGGAAGCACGGCGACATGATTCTGGAAGGCGGCGCAAGCTCTTCGGCCGAATCCATTGCGTTGGGCGGCCATGTGGGCACGCACATCGACGCGCTCTGCCACTTTTCCTGCGATGGCCTGTTGCATGGTGGTGTGGAAGCGAAGGCCGTGCAGAGCGACTCGAGCAGATTTGCGAAACTGGGCGTGGATACCATTGCGCCCATTCTCCGCCATGGGGTCCTTTTGGACATTGCCGCGCAGATGAAGACGGATGCGTTGCCGACGGATTTCGCGATTACTCCCGATCATCTGGATGCAGCGCTCGAAACATCGAAAGCCACGATTAACCGCGGCGACGTGGTGCTGCTCCGCACCGGCTGGGCGCGCCATTTCACCGACTTTGCGCAATATGTAACGGGCGGCCAAGGACACGTGGTCGCGGGGCCAGGTCCGGAGATCGATGCGGCTCGCTGGTTGAGTGAGCGCGGAGTATTCGCTGCCGGATCGGACACTATCGCGTTCGAAAGGGTCCCCACCCCGAGCATGCCGGTGCATGTGCACCTGCTGGTGAAGAGCGGGATCCACATCATTGAGGCATTGAACCTGGAGGATCTCTCGCGCGACCGGATCTACGAATTTGTCTTCATTGCCGCTCCGCTGAAGATTCGCGGCGGCACCGGATCGCCGATCCGCCCGCTGGCCTTAGCCTAGTAGTGGTTCAGGAACGCGGTCAACTCAGGCGTCAGACTCTTGCGCGCGGCGATACACAGGTCGATGCCTTCCAGAGTCTGCGCCAAAGTCCTAGGACCGCCGTTGTAATCCTTCACGCGATCGGCAAAGAACGAATCCAGGTCATCGCGGTGCTTGATATCGCAGAAACTGCCGCCCACCGATGGAAGCATGGCTGCGTAGTCTTCGCCCACTTCACGCGGAAGGCGTTTCAATAACGCATCCAGATGTTGTTTCACAAAATCAAACGGAACGTCGCGGGTATCCACGTAAGAGAGTGGACCGAACAGCAGCGGGTAGAACGATTCGCGCGGATCAAAATCCTTCGAGAGCAGCAGATCGAGCGATGCCCGTGCGAGCTCGGGGCGGCGGAACGAACCAAGCGCCTCCAGCAACACCTCTCGATTGTGATGCTGCCGCTCCTCCATGGCCGCCGTGCGGAGCGAATTGAAAAGATCGCGATTGCCGAATTCGGCCGCAATTTGCAGCACCGGCTCCAGCATTTCGGGATCAATTCCGCGCTTGGTAGACAGCCATTCGTGCGCCAGCATTTCCGCCTGGTCAATCAATTCTTTCTCTTCGCCGGTGCTGGCCACAAACGGAACCAGCTTTTCGCGCAGCAAACGCGTGTCATCGGTATCGCCCGGCTGGGCGGTCCATCCCAGCGCGACGGCCTTCGCGCCGAATTCCTGCCGAATAAAACGAGCGCCTTTATCGCGCAAATTCGCGGGGACGCTTTCGCCCCTCAGCAGCGCGGCAATGTTAGCCGCCGATTGCACCACGTGCCAGTCCGGATCGTTGCTGAATTCCGGGACCAACGCCAGCGCCGCTTGCGCTGAAACTTGTCCCTCGCCCGCCAACGAATCGACGTCGCCCAAAACACCCACGCGTTCGGCGACGCTCAAACGGCTGCCATGATCGGCCAGGACCATTTTCAAGAGATCGTCTTTGTACGCTACCTGGTAGTAGCCAGCCTCGCCGTCGTTAGGCAAAATCCACGTGGGACATGTCTGAGCGCCCACCAGCGCGATCTCGGCCTTCGGATCCGATAACAAGCTGCATTGGTGATGCACTGTGCCGTCTGCCTCGTACGCGACGCAGATGGGAATCTGCCAGGTTTGCGGCTTGGCTTGCGATCCGATGGGCAACGAGCGCTTCTGCTCCACTTCCAGCGATGGCTGCGCGCCACATTTCAGCGCCACTGAAACCTCCGGCACTCCGGGCTGATCCAAAAAGCTGTTGAAAGCCGGCGCGACGTTCTTCCCCGCGGCGCTGCTCATGGCTGCTTCAAAATCGCTCGCCGTGGAGTTTCCCCAGGCATGCTGCTTCAGATAAAGCTGAACCCCTTCGCGAAACTTCGCTTCGCCGATCCAGTGCTCGAACATCTCAATGACCGCTGCACCCTTCTCATATGTGATGTCGTCGAATGCGTCCGCAATGTCGTCGTTGTTTTCGATGGGCTGTCGAATCTCGCGCGCGGAAGCCAGGTCGTCGCCGTGCATCGCCCCCAGCCGAGCTTTCACCGCCGCGACATCCAGATGCCATCCGGGCTGCCACTCGCCGGGGATTTTCCGTTCCATCCAGGTAGCAAAAGCCTCGTTCAGCCAGGTATCGTTCCACCAGGCAGTGGTCACTAAATCGCCGAACCATTGGTGCGCCATCTCGTGCGCGCAAACGCCCGCCAGTTCGCGCTTGTGATCGATGGTCTCGGTGGCCGGGTCTGCGAGCAACGAGCTCTCGGCGTAAGTAATCAGCCCGGCGTTCTCCATCGCGAAGTCGCTCACCGGCATGATTACGGAATCCAGCTTCTCGTAGGGAAACGGAATACCAAAATAGTCTTCCAGTAGCTTCAGCAGCTGGGGGATGGCCGTGGCGGCATACGCGGCGTCCGCGCCCTTGCCTTTGGGAACAATCACGCGCACGGGCGTCGGTCCAACGCGACCCGCATCCACAACGTCGAACCGGCCCACCGCGAATGCGACCAGATAGCTCGGCAACGGCGGCGACTGCTTGAATCGCACCGCCTTCATGCCGTTCGGCTCATTCGACTCCGATTGAACCGGCGTGTTCGAGAGCGCCAGATCGTTCTTCGGAACATGCAGCGTTAGCTGCCACGGCACTTTGAAACTCGGCTCATCAAAGCAAGGAAACGCGCGGCGGGCATCGGTTGGTTCAAACTGGCTGTAAACGTACCACTCGCGGTCTTCCTTGAGCTGGAAAATGCCGGCGCTGCTATTGCGGCTGATTTTACCCTGATAGGCGACATGCAAAACGCCAAGGCCCGCGATCGCACGGTCGAAGGCCAAGCCTACGAATTGATCGCCCCCGGACACGGTCTTCGCCGGTTGTGCGTCACCGGATTCGGAGCGAAACGTCGCGTCCTGAATCTGCAGCCCGACCGCGTTCAGCCAGATCACTTCGGATGGCGTGCGAACGTCGACATGAATGTCCACGCTTCCTCGAAATGTGTCGCGATCCGGAACGATGGTGAGATCCACGGCATAACGCGAGGGTTGAACGGATCCATCCAAGCGCAGTTTTGGCGGATCCAAGGAAGGCGAGGCAACTGCTACCGAGACAAACACAGCGAAGAGGGAAAAGACGGCAAACTTCATAAACGAACTTCCGCTTCCGCGGGAACTTGGATAGCCACCGCGCTTTTTCGCAGCCATAGCACCGACAGCGCGCACAAGTACAGAAATGCCCCCGTGAGAACAGTGGCGCGCAGACCGATATAGATGGCCAAGCAGATCGCCGCGGCAGATCCCAGAACGCTGGCGGCCGCGTTCAACGCCCACGCCCAGCGCACCGCTTGCGGGTAGCTTTTCTGAAGACGGGTCAGACCAGTAGGAAACGGAATGCCCATCAGGAACCCGGCCGGGGCAATCATGCAAACCGTGACCAAGGCCTTCACCGGCAACGGCCACCCCACACCGTATTCGCTCACCGGCGCTGCCAAATATGCCAGGGCTGTAACGGTCACCGCCACGCCGATCAGCACAGCGCTGAGCCGTCCGGTGTCACTCGAAGTGCTGCTCGATTCGCCGGTCAACCGACGGCTGCAATAACTGCCCAGGCCGCTCGAAATCAGCATCGAGAAAATGATCACCGTTAATGCATACGTAGGATGGCCCAGGAAGAGTACAAACTTCTGGATCAGCGCCACCTGGATCAGAATGTAGCCCGCGCCGATACAAACAAAGTACAGCAAGAATACTCGGACGCCCTTCTCGGCCGGCAACCGCTCGCCCAACAGCAACGGCGGAAAGGCCAGCACTACGATGATGGCGAGGACGCTGATCCCAACCACTTCAAATAATAGTGGAAGCGCGCGATTGATCTTGTAATCCGCCGACAAGCCGCCCTGCTTCAGAAAGTTCAAAACATCGCGCGGTTGCACGGTATAAAAGAAAAATGGCCGGTCGTCGTCCACCGGCGTTACGTTGTAGCGATAGTTCTCCCAAAACGTTTTGGGATCCGCGCTCCGCAACAGCTCTCCAAACTCGTTCGACGGCGCATCGCCGGGAATATAAAGCGCCCGCAAATTGGTCTGGCTCAATGCCGATTTCACCCGCGCGACATCCGCGTCGCCCAGCGGTTTGCGGAAGATGAGGACCGTGTCCAGCGCACCAAAGCCATTGATGTTTTCCGCGCGATCGCGCAGCACCACAACATGTCTCCAGGCCTGCGTTTCTCCTATTTCGCCCAGCGACTCGATAGCCAGCGATAGCAATCGTAAGCTCTCGCGCGGCGGTTGGAAACCCCAGCGCGTGAAGACCATCAGCCCGTCGTCTGTTAAGTGATTCAAATAATCGCGAAACGCGTCGGTGGTGTAAAGGTTGTTTTCGGAAAGGGCGAACGCTCCGGCGGCAGTGGACGCCCACGTGTCCACCAACGTAGCCTGCAATACCTGATACTTCTCCGGACTCCGACGCACAAAGCTGCGCCCGTCTTCGATGAACAAGTGAACTTGGGGCCGGAAATACAGCCGGTGGCTCAGATCGGCAAAGCGCTGCTGCATGATGGTGCGCGCGATGATGGGGTTGATCTCCACCGCCGTTACGTCCTGGCTTCCACCGGTGAGGGACCGTGCTACGTCCCATCCGCCGCCGGGACCGATCACCAGCGTCTTGGCGCCAGGCCGTAGCATGTAGGGAAACCCAGGTCCCTCGTGCAGCAGGTTCGCCCGCTGCTGCTCCGTCAGATGCTCGAGATCGAAGGTGGGAATTCCCGTGGATGCATCGGCGTCGATCACGATTTCCGGATCGCTGGTCTGGGGATTCAGCAGCGCGATGCGCGAGATCGGGTTCCATCGCACAAACGATTCCTGCCCGATCCGATGGCCTTTGGCGTAGCGAACATCGATCAAATGGCTCTTCCCGTTGAAAGCCATCAACGCCACAAATGCCAGCGCCAATGTAACCGCGCCCGCGCGCCCGCGCATGGTGCCAGCCAGGTTATACCAGATCGCCGCCGATACGGCCAACAGAACCGACGCCGCGATCACCGTATTCGGGCCACCCAGGTAATTCAGAAACGGAACCAGAACCAGGCAACCCCCGGCGGCTCCGAGCAGGTCGAAGAAGTACACGCGATCCACGCGCTGGATGGCTTCCCCGACCGCGATGGAAACCACGGCGCCCGAAAAGAAGAACGGTAGCGCGCTGGCGAAATAGACGCCCGCCAGCGTCAGGTTGCCGAGTTCCCCGGCCCGCGTCAGAATGAAGACCAGCGACGCCACAACGGCCAGGCTGTTCACCACCGCCAGAACGCCCAGTTTGTGGAAGATATTTCCGCCCCGGCTAGCCACCACGTAGGAAAAGAGCCCGCCCGCTCCCAGCCCGAACAGCGCAATCGAGATCGCGAGAAACGCGAAATGGTAGTAGAAGACCACCGAAAAGATGCGTGTGAGCGACAGTTCCAGGATCAGGGTGGCAAGTGTAGTGAACGCCACGCCCAGATAGAGCTGGGGCCACTTCGTCTTGCCGGAATCGGTGGACGAACTAACGCGAGGCAATATCTAATGTTAAAGGATCGAGCGCGGTTATCGCAGCAAAATAGACCAGGAAAACAGCCACCAGACGTGAGCATAGCAGCGGCGCCCGGTGGCCGATCCTTCTTCCCTGTAAACTCAGACGGAGCGCTGTGGGAGCCGGTTGCGGCGAGGTCTACATCATTGCCGCGGGAGGTGCCGGCTCGTCCGGACTACCGGCCTTCGAGAGCGGCAGCCTTACGAGCAAGGTCCCCAGCAAGAGAATAATGATGGAGCCGGCAATGTAGGAGGGGTCCGGGAAGATCTTCGGCAGCGGCCACTCGAAGAAGCGGAAGGTCGCGATCACCAGCCCCATTAAGGCTTCCCCGGCAATCAGTCCCGACGCAACGAGTATGCCCACGTTCTCGACGCGCGCCGATTGCGCCTCGTTGAAGCCCGCTCGCTTCCGCATGGAGTCGGTCACCCATCTAAAAACGCCGCCCAGAAAGATAGCGAACGTTGTGTTAATCGGAAGATACATTCCAACCGCCACCAGCATCGGGCTCTTCACTCGTCCCATGATCATGACGACGCCGAACATCACGCCCACCACCACCAGAGGCCACGGCATGTCCCCTCCCACGATGCCCTGCGCGAGGGTGGCCATCAATCCGGCCTGCGGCGCCGAAAGCTTGGGATCGCCAAATCCGATGCCGCCGCCCTTGATATTCGCCGCTTGCAGAATATACAGCGGCCAGTACATGGCGGCGCTTGCCACCACCACCGCGATCAGTTCCGCCATCTGAATACGCCGGGGCGTGCCGCCCAGGATGTAGCCCACCTTGAAATCCTGCAACAGTTCGCCGGCGACGGCAGACGATACGCACGCCACCGCGGCCACTCCCAGCACCACCGCGACGCCGCCCGGCCCGGACACGCCCAACGACACCATCAGGAGCGCCGCGATAATCAGGGTGGTAAGCGTCAACCCGGAGATCGGATTATTGGTGGAACCAATCGTCCCCACCAGGTAGCCCGACACTGCGGCGAAGAAAAACGCGATGAGCAGCATCACCACGGCCGCCACAACTCCGCCCAGCACTTGCTGCGACAGGTAGATGTACAGCACGATCATGCACGCGAACATGAACGCGATCAAGCCGAACACGATCTTTGAGCTCATGTACTGCTCGGTGCGAATACTTTCTTCCGGCTTGGCGGCAGCGCCCAAATCGGAAACAGCGCGCTTCAGTCCGTCGAAAAGTCCTTTTCGCATGCGGAACAGCGTGTACGCGGCGCCTGTCATCATTCCGCCGACGGCAATGGGCCGCACGATGTAACGCCACACGGAATTGATCAAACCGACCCAGGAATCATCCGAGGCTCCAGCCGGCAAGAAGCTGTGCAGTTGCGGCCCCATGAAAAAGATCAACAGCGGGACCAGAAAGCCCCAGGCCAGCACGCCACCCGCGAAGTTCAAGGCCGCCAATTCCGGCCCAATGATGTAGCCGACGCCGATGTAGGCCGGACTTACCGTGGGCCCAGAGGCCAGCGTCACGCCTCCCGCGTTCAGCGCCTGGCGGGGCGACCCCAACCTCACTACGCTCTTGCCGAGCTGTCCAACGTGCAGCAGGAAATCTTTGTCATTGGCGAAGAGCTGAATTTCGGCCAGAAACTGGATCAGCGCACCGAGGCCCAGGTTGTAGAACAGATATTTTGCCGCATCCGCTCCGCGCCGGCCTGCCTTGTGAATTTCCGACGCGGCCAGCGATTCGGGAAACGGCAGCTCCGGATCTTCCACCATGACGCGCCGCATCAGCGATACGAACAGCACACCGAGAATACTGCCCACCACCATCAGCGCGGTGGATTTCCAGTACGCGTCTTTCGGAGAGAACGATGGCCATGCGCCAGAAATCAGGAATGCCGGCAGCGTAAAAATCGCACCCGCCGCTACGGCTTCACCGATCGATCCGGCGGTTCGAGCGATGTTCTCTTCCAGAACCGACCCGTTCATGGTCCGCAGCACCGCCATACCGATCACCGCTGCCGGATAAGTGGCGGCAATGGTGATGCCGGCGTGCAAGCCCAGGTACGCGTTCGCGGCGCCCAGGATCACCGTCATTATCAGCCCCAGCAGCAGCGCTCTGAAAGTGAACTCCCGCATGTGCACGTTCTGCGGGACAAACGGGCGATAGCGTGGTTGTTCGCTCATTGGATCACAATGATAGCAGGTGGTCGGAGCAAGGCGCGAAAGCAGCCGAACCCGGCGGCAACGCTAATGAACCGTCATGGTCACGGCAGTTGGACTCGTGGAATTACCAACCGTGACGACTACTTGATCGTAGGTCGCTTGACCTGCGTCGGCGGGCACCACCACATTGATTTGCATCACTCCAGCGATCAAACCCGGAGCGGCGCCCGCGTAAACGATCTGAGCTGGCTGACCGTCAATGGAAACTGAAACAGGAAGCACCGGCGCCGGGTAGGTTTGTGACGCGTTCGGAGCAGTGACAAGACCGTCCACACTAGTCGGCATGGTGAGTCCCGCGCCGGTCGTGAAGAGCGACACCACAGAGCCGCGCGCCGCTGGATTGGATGGGGAGTTTACACTGCCGTCCTGGTTGAGGATCGCACCCTGCCCTCCGCCCGTGCCATTCGACGAAAACACAGCGGGTGACACAGCTTGAACTGGCACTGTAGTAGACGCAGTAGACTGCCCCTCATAGAACACCTGAATTTGTGCGGTGGTACCTGCCACGCCGAAGGGAACAACAGTGTTGATCTGGGTGGAGGAAGCGAACAAGATCGGTGAAGCTGCGCCGCCGATAAGAACCTGCGTACTCTCGATCGTATCCTCCAGGTAGGCGCCATCTAATTGAGCTTGCGCTTCGGAACGCGGCCCGAGGTTGGCGCCGAAAATGGTAATCAGCTCACCGGGCGACACCGCGCCCTCCAAGTAACTCGCGCTGTTGACGACGGCAGAAATCGCCGGGCTGGCTGCGGCGGGCTCCGTAGCGCTCAACGGTCCGTACACCGCCACGGCACTCGACATCGTTGGAAGGTAGAGCCGCCCATTAGCCACCGTGGGCGCAGCGAATTTCACGAAGCCTCCAGGCTGATCCCGGGTACTGTTCAAGTCGCTGTTCCAAAGCTCGTGAGCGAGATTGGTAGCGTCGAGCGCGTGAAGCGTGGCAGGCTTGCCCTCCACGCTTTGGTTGCCGGTAACAAGCCAGGCAATGCCGCTCTGTCCACCGTTGGCCGAAAGCGACAGCCCGGCATAGACCGAGGAGTTCTCCGGCGTGAATTCAGAAAGGATCGTCGGATTGAGCTGATTGTTCACGATCTGAAATGCCTTGAGCGACCCGCTGGGCTCGAACTCATACACCGTAGGTCCGGTTGGTGCGCTACTCCACAAGGCCATCGTGAACAGGCCCCAGGTGTTCACTTGTACGCCTTGAACCGTGCTGGTGGTATCGGGACCTAAGTGACCCATCGAGGTTTCTTGCACCACATACAACATTCCTGCCTTACCACCCGTGAGCAGAAAGTTGGTGTTCGGAATTAGTATCGCTCCGGCCGATCCGAGATCCCAGTCCTGCTCGTTCAAGTCGCTCCATTCCTGTGGGGTGTACCAGTCGAGTAGCGAAAGATTGCCACCAGACAGGCGCAGGACGGACTCGCCAAAATTGGATACGCCGTCAAAATTGCCGTTCCCCGTGACAGCATAGATATTCCCATTGCTATCGACAGCAGGTGCGCGCCCCGAATGCCAAAATGCAGCCTGGCGACCGTTGGGCGCACTATTGAAAACAGCCACCGGCTGCAACGTGGATGCGTTATATCCCAATATCCAGCCCTGATAGTTGCCGGCGTCGGCGTGCGATCCAAAGGCAATATAAATTGTTCCGTTGGCCAGAATCAAACCGGGCCGTTGCAATTGCCAAAAGGCATCGAAAGCGATGGCTCCGTTGTCGCTGCCGGCGCCACTGCCTGGCACCGATGCTGCAATCTCTGCTGGACCGCCGAACATCTCATGTCCATCCACTAGCGACAGGGCGTGCAGTTGAAACACGGGGTTGCTGAGCCCTCCAGCCGGCAGCGTATCGGCAACCACGTACAACACCTGTTTCGTCGCATCAATAGCGGGCGTGCCCAGGATTCCGACCTCGGGAAGGATGTCCGTGAAGTTGAAAAGACCCGAGGGAATCGTCGGACCGAGATTCACCTGCCAAAGCGGGGTCGCGATTTGCGGAGTATCCGCATTGAACGCGTATATGCTGTTGTGCATCGTGGCGACATAAAGAACGTTGTATGTCACTCCGCTTATGGCTACACCTGTCACATACAGGGGTTGGGCGTACACTTGCCCATCCACTGGAAAGGTGCCCGTCTTTCCAAACGTATTCCAATTGATTTGCGGCGTGAGGCTGGTTTCCTGCAGGTTGGCGCCGGTCTGCTGGTTGTCGTAATTGACGTTCAGCACATTCACCTGCGCGAACATGCTGGCAGCGATACTTAGCCCTAGCCAAACGAAACGAGCCCAGCAGGATCTAGGAAGTTTGCGGGCGCAGCACGCCAGTACTCGCAGAGATAAGTTACTCAACGGTCCATTCCGCTTCGCGCACCATCGCGAACTTCCCCTTACTAAACTGTTTACACAATCGACCCAGAAAAGTTGCGCCCCCTTACAATTTCTTGCATTGTAAATGGAATCAGGTCGCAGCTTATGACCAGACTACTCGCGGTTACTAACAATGTTAACAGTACCGTCGGGCTCACTTACTAAGGTCAGTACTACGAAGTACTAAGCTTAGTCACTGCCTGCCAACGCGTGGATAGCCTGAAGCTTCTCCCACAGTGCCGCCAGCCGGTCGAGGCGCAACGCATTGGGCCCGTCGGATAATGCCCGTTCGGGTTCTTCGTGAACCTCCACGAATACACCGTCCACGCCGGCAGCCACGGCGGCGCGCGCCAGCGTGGGAATAAATTGCGGCTGTCCTCCCGAAGCATTCCCAAGGCCGCCTGGAATCTGGACGCTGTGCGTGGCATCGAAGATGACCGGCCATCCGAAATCGCGCATGATCTGCAGCCCGCGCATGTCCACTACCAGGTTGTTATAACCGAACGTAGATCCGCGCTCCGTCAGCAGAATGTTGTTATTCCCCGTGGAAGCCACTTTATCCGCGGCATGGCGAATGTCGTAGGGCGATACAAATTGCCCCTTCTTGATATTCACAGTACGGCCCGTACGCCCGGCCGCAACCAACAGGTCGGTTTGCCGGCACAGAAACGCCGGTATCTGCAAAACATCCGCCGCCTCCGCCGCCGCTTCCGCCTGCGACGCTTCGTGAATGTCGGTCAGCACCGCATAGCCGTCGCGCCGCAGATCGGCCAGAATCCGCAAGCCCTCCTTGGGCCCCGGCCCGCGATAGGACGCAACGCTGCTGCGATTGGCTTTGTCGAAGGAAGCTTTGAAAATGAATGACCCGGCAATCTTCCGGATCTCGCCCGCGAGAAAACGAACGTGCTCCTCGCTTTCGATCACACAAGGGCCGGCGATTAACACCAGCGGCCGGCCGCGTCCGATAAGGGGAATCGTGCTCAATCGGCGTGGGT
The DNA here is from genome assembly GCA_049518655.1 of Bryobacteraceae bacterium. Lineage (GTDB taxonomy): Bacteria > Acidobacteriota > Terriglobia > Bryobacterales > Bryobacteraceae > Palsa-89. Next base: position 16,250 of record JBEKRO010000056.1, read on the forward strand.
GAACTGCTCGGACCGTAAGCGTTGAGCGGGCTTGGAACGGCCCTTGCGATACTTGTGCGCCGCTCCGATGAACGCAGCGAACAACGGATGCGGCTCCATTGGCTTGGATTTAAATTCGGGATGGAACTGACAACCCAGAAACCAGGGATGATCGGGGATCTCGCAGATTTCCACGTACACCGAGTCGGGCGTCTGGCCCGCGATACGCAATCCGCCGGAAGTCAAAGCTTGCTCATACTCCCGATTGAATTCGTAGCGATGCCGATGGCGCTCGCTGATCTCGGGCGTTCCATAGGCCTGGCGCGCGAAGCTCCCCTCAGACAACAGGCACGGATAAGCGCCCAAACGCATGGTCCCGCCCAGTTCGTCCACGCCTTTCAACTCGCGCAGTTTGTAGATCACGCGATCCGGCGTGGCGGGATCGAACTCGGTGGAGTTGGCATGCTCCAACCCGCACACGTTGCGCGCGAACTCGATGACCATGGTTTGCATTCCCAGGCAAATTCCAAAATAGGGCACTTTGCTTTCGCGCGCGTAGCGGATCGCGGAAATCATTCCTTCCACGCCGCGCTTGCCAAATCCGCCCGGCACCAGAATCCCATCAAATTGTTCCAACTCGCTGGCGCACTCCGGCCAGCGCATGTTGTCGGATTCGATCCAATGAATATTCACCTTCAGCCGGTGGGCCAACGCACCGTGCAGCAAGGCTTCCTTCAGGCTCTTGTACGAATCCTCATACTCCACATACTTACCGATGAGCGCGATGTCGACCTGGTCTTCCGGATTCTGCATTCGCTCCAGCATTCCGGTCCAACGGCTCAAATCGCGCTGCTTGGCTTCCATGCGCAGGATACGAAGAATGATTTCGTCCACGCCCTGCTCGGCAAACACCAATGGCACTTCATATACCGAGTGCACGTCGCTCGCCGTGATCACTGCCTCCACGTCCACGTCGCAGAATAGGGCGATTTTTTCCTTCATGTCGTGCGGCAACGCGCGCTCAGACCGGCACAGCAGCATATCGGGTTGAATACCGAGCGCCCGCAGTTCCTTCACGCTGTGCTGCGTAGGCTTGGTCTTCAGCTCCTGCGCCGCGGCGATCCAGGGGACCAGCGTCACGTGCACGAACGCTGTGTTATCACGGCCCATCTCATGCCGCAGTTGGCGGATCGCTTCCAGAAACGGCAGCGACTCGATATCGCCCACCGTGCCGCCCACTTCCACGATCACCACATCCACGTCCGCGGCAACCTTGCGTGCCGCCGCCTTGATTTCATTGGTGACGTGCGGAATCACCTGCACCGTTTTGCCGAGATAGTCGCCGCGCCGCTCGCGATGGATGATCTGCTCGTAAATCCTGCCCGATGTGAGGTTGTTGCTCTGGGTGAGTTTGGCGTGCGTGAAGCGCTCGTAGTGTCCCAGATCGAGATCGGTTTCCGCGCCATCGTCGGTAACGAAGACTTCGCCGTGCTGGAACGGGCTCATCGTGCCGGGATCCACGTTCAGGTACGGATCGAACTTCTGCAGCGACACCCGCAGCCCGCGGCTTTCAAGCAGACAGCCGATGGAAGCCGCCGCAATGCCTTTTCCGAGCGATGAAACCACGCCGCCGGTGACGAAGATGTATTTGGCCATGGACATTCCCCTCAGTGCATTTTAAAAGACGGTTCAAAGAGCGCCGACACCCGATCCAGATCTTCCGGCGTGTCGACCCCTAACGATTCGTACTCGGTTTCCACCACGCGGACGCGATGACCATTCTCAATCGCCCGCAATTGTTCCAGCCGCTCCATCCGCTCGAGGGGACCCACCGGAAGACCGGAGTAGGCGAGCAGGAAATCGCGCCGGTACACATACAGCCCCAAATGTTTGTAATGAACGCCTCCACCCTCGCGCGCAAAAGGAATAGGACAGCGCGAAAAATAGATCGCGTCACCCGCGAGATTGGCCACTACTTTAACGACGTTCGGATCGTTGATCTCGCGCGGATCTTCGATCACCTTCATGAGGGTGGACATCGGAACATCGGGATCGTCCAGCAACGCCAGCGCCGCGGCATCGATCGCGGAAGGATCGATCAGCGGCTCGTCCCCCTGGATGTTCACGATCACCGACGCATTGTCGGCCGAAGCCGCTTCCGCCACCCGGTCGGTTCCCGAAAGATGATCGGCGCGCGTCATCATGGCCTGTGCACCGAACGCCCGCGCGGCTTTATGAATGCGCTCGTCGTCGGTGGCGATGATCAGCTTGGTAAGATAACGCGCCTGGCTGGCCCGCTCGTAAACATGCTGGAGCATGGGTTTACCGGCGATAGTAGCGAGGGCTTTTCCAGGGAATCGGGAGGAGGCAAACCGGGCTGGTATTACGCCCAGAATTCGCGTCGGCACAATCGATCATAGCACAGCCCGAATTTGTGGCGCACGCACTTTGAGGCCCTAGAACGCGTGCCGCAGCTCCAGAGTTTTCCCCGCCTCGATGGCACGCCATTCGCCGAACAACTCGGCTCTCCGCTTCCGCACACGCGCCAATTCTTCGTCCGTCAGCTGCCGCAGTTCGGGCACTCCCGCCGACGCTGGATGAATCGCCGCTTGCGCGTTGAAATCCGCCGCCGACCAAATCGCCCCGCTCGCACGCTCGCTATCCAGCGCCCCAACGATGTACTCCACTTCCCTGGCTTCGCTTGGGAGCGGTCCGCGGGCTTGCTTGCCCGTCGTGTCCTCGATCTCCCAGCCTTCGGCCACCAGCCCGAAGAATCCACGCTTGAAACCGAGTGTCGACTCCACCGCATAGTGCGTCAGATCGTGCAGCGCGAAAAACGCCGCATGACGGCTCTCCTGTTTTTGCCAGGTCACCGAGCCATCGGAGCGGACGCAGCGCAGCACACCTCCGCCGTCCGAACGTTTGGTGATTTGAATCAGAAGCACGGCCGTTATTGCGCGGCCTTGGCTTCGGGAACCGCCATCCGCTTGCGCAGCAGCTCCGCCGTGCTTTCATGGACGTCGCGCCGGCTGCCATCGAAGCCGCCGTTGCCCATCAAGCCCATTGCGGCATCCAGCGGCGTGTGCCCGCGCTTGTCTTTGACGTCCAGTTTCGCGCCGTGATCCACCAGGAACTGGACCACCTGATCCGTACCCTTTTGCGCGGCGCCATGCAGCGCGGTGTCGCCTTGATTGTCCGCCGCGTTCACATCCACTCCGGCATCCAGAAATAACTTGATCGAAGCGATGGCCTCGGCTTCGGTCTTCTTACGCGCCGTGGTGTCTTCTTCCTTGGTGCCTAGTCCCGCCGCCGCCATCAAAGGCGAAATGCCGGACTTGTTTGGGATCTTCGGATCCGCGCCTTTGGCAAGCAGCGCCTGGATCGCTTCGGCGTCCCCAGCTTTTGCCGCCCGAAGCAGCGGCGTGGTTCCAGTCCCGAGCATGGTGTCGTCGCCGCGATCCAGCTTGGTCCGATACGGCTGCATCTTCTTCAACTGCACATTCACGTTCGCACCGTGAGCCAGCAGCGCCTGGATCAGACCCAGGCTGGTGAGATTATTGTCGACTTCCAACGGAGAAGGGCGGTTCGATGCCGGCATGGTGTGCATGTCCACGGCCGCGTACAATGCCGTTCGTCCCGTCTCATCCGCGATATTCGGGTCCGCGCCTTGCTCCAGCAAAAACCCGGCGACGTCATAGTGCCCATTGATCGTGGCCATCAATACCGGACTGATGTCGTTCGGGTCGGCCGCGTTGATCTCAGCTCCGGACTTCAGCAGGATTCGCGTGCATTCCAGGCAGCCTTGCCGCGCAGCGAACAAAAGCGGCGTCAGCCCTCCCAGCGGCATCCATTTCTCGCGCGGCTCCTTGGTCATCTGACGTTCCCAATTCCACGTCACCTGACGCGTATTCACGTCCGCGCCGTGCGCAATCAACAACTGCGCCATCTCGGGATGCGATTCGGCTACCGCCCACATCAGCGGCGTTTGTTGCCGCCATTGCTCCTTCGAATTAACATCCGCGCCGTGCGCCAACAAGACCTTCGCCGCTTCGACGTTTCCGGTCCGCGCCACGGTCATCAACGCAGTCTCGCCTTCAGTTGTAGCGGCGTTGGCGTCCGCGCCTGCATCCAAGAGCTTCGCGATCATCGGCGCACTGCCGTTCACGCATGCCAGGTACAGCGGTGTGACTCCATAGCGATTCGCCGCCTTCACGTTGGCGCCCGCTTTGATCAGCCGATCGGCCATGTCGCCATCGTCTTGCCGAACCGCCCAGTCGAGCGCGGTGGTGCCATCTGGTTGCGGCGCGTTCACATCGGCGTGCTGCTTGAGAAGTGCGAGGGCTCCGGCCCGGTCGCCATCCCGAAGTGAGTCGGCCAGCTTGGAATCGCCACCGTCGGTACTAGCCCATGCCAATGGGCTCAGGGCCAATAGCAGCAATCCGAAGGATTTCGCGTGCATGAATTAGATATTGATCAATTCGCCCGTGCTGTCGCCGATATTGTCCATCGGCATGCCGCCCTTGTCGAGCAGCGTCAGCAGCAGATTTGCTATGGGCGTGTGATCGTCGTAGCGCAGGTGACGGCCGCCTTGCAGCTTCCCGCACGCCCCTCCGGCCACCAGATTGGGCAGCGGAAAATGATTGTGCAGGTTGCTGTTGCTCATGTTGCTGCCGAACAGAATGATGGAATGGTCCAACAAGTTGCCATCGCCGTCCGGAGTGCTTTTCAGTTTGCCAAGGAATCGCGCGAAAAGACCGACGTGATAATTCTGGATCTTCACCAGCTTCTCGATCTTCTCCGGCAGATTCTGGTGGTGCGACGTAGCGTGGTGCCCGTCATGCACGCCCACCTGCGGGTAAGTCTTGTTGCTTTCTTCGCGCGCCACCATGTACGTAAACACTCGCGTGATGTTGGCCTGATAAGCCGCCACCAGCATGTCGTACATGATGTTGATGTGCTCTTCGAAATTGTAGGGGATGCCCACCGGCTCAGTCGGCAGTTCCAACGAGGCTGTGGAATCGAAATTCGCGCGCTGGATGCGCCGCTCAATCTCGCGCACGCTCTCCAGATAATCGCTCACGGTAGCCTGATCGCGCGGGCCGAGCTTTAGCTTCAACGCGCCCGCCTCGGCGGTGATTTCGTCCAGGATGCTGCGGTCTTGCTGCGTGCGTAACAACCGGTCCGCCGCCGATCCGCCCTCCCCGAACATCCGCTCGAAGGCTTTGCGCGGATTAATCTCCATCGGCATCGGCGTGGTGTGCGTGCGCCACGACAGCGTGTTCATGTAGATGCAACCGTAGTCGCGATCGCATGCGCCCAAAAGCGCCGAGTGATCCTCGGTGGCCAGTTCAATCGACGGCAGCGGCGTATCCTGCCCGATATGCTGCGCCGCAATCTGATCGGCCGTGATGCCCGCATAGGCATCCACACCTTGTGTCGGCTTGGGCCGCACACCGCTCAGCCACGTGGTCGGGCTCAGTGAATGCACTGCGGTGCTGTCCGCCGCGCGATTGCCCAGGCCGCTCACCACATTCACGCGATCGCGAAATGGCTCCAGCGGTTTCAAAACTCGCGAGAACTCGAACGCCGTGCCCTCCGCGGCCGGCGTCCACTGGTCCATGATTGCGCCGTGCGGAACATATACAAATCCCATGCGGGGCGATCCCGCGGCTGCGGTCTTCTTTAGTAATGTTTGCGCCGGAAGCATCGCATCCAGCAAGGGCAGTGCCAGCGTCACACCCATCCCGCGCAAAAACGTCCGTCGTGGAAGATGCCGCTTCGTAATAAACATGTTTATCTGCCCTCTATAAGTGACCGATGAACTGCCGCCGTGGTTACTCCTGGGCCTTCGCTTTCCAGCGCCCGCTTCATTTCAAAAGGCTCGCTCTTTACGATACCCGTAATTAACGAAGAAAACCGATAGTCATTGCGGGCCGCGCCCTGGACGATTCCGCGTACTACTGGCATGTCGTAGTACTCCAGCGGACGCCCCAGCGCATACGTCAACATCTTCTCGGTCAGCGTTCCGACGAAATATTCTGGGTGCTTCAACAGCGCCTCCCGCAGCCCCACCACGCCATCGATCTTGGTCCCATCCGCGAGTTGTCCCGAGGAATCAATCGGTCCCGAGGCGTCTTTCGTCCGATATTCGCCGATCCCGTTGAAATTCTCAAGCGCGAATCCGAGCGGGTCCATCACCTTGTGACACGTCGAGCAGGGAGCGTTCTTGCGATGCTCTTCCATCAACTGACGGATCGATAGCACTTTGCCGCCTTGGGCTTGATCCTTGAGCGCGGGCACATTCGGCGGAGGGGCGGGCGGCGGCGAACCCATAATGTTTTCCATGATCCACTTGCCGCGCAACACCGGCGAGGTCCGCGTGGGATAGGATGTCACGCTCAAAATACTTCCCTGCCCCAGCAACCCGCGGCGCGCATCGTTGATCAGCTTCACGGGCCGGAACTGGCTGCCATATATGTTCGGAATGTCGTAGTGTTTCGCCAGCCGCTCATTTACGAACGTATAATCGGCCGTCAGCAGATCCATCACGTCGTGGTCTTCTTTCACGATGCTGTCGAAGAACAGCTCCGTCTCGCGCTTGAACGATTGCCGCAGATTGTCGTCGAAGTTCGGGAAGGTAGCCTCGTCGGGCGCCACGCTTTGCACGTTACGCAGGAATAGCCACTGCTCGGCGAAGTTGTTCACCAGCGCTTCCGCTTTCGGATCGGCCAGCATGCGCCGCACTTCGCGATCCAGTACCGCGGGGTCCTTCAGCTTCCCCTGCGCCGCCACGTTCAACAGCTCGTCGTCGGGAATGCTGCTCCACAGGAAAAACGACAGCCGCGACGCCAGGTCCAGATCGCTCACATGGTAGATGCTTCCGGGCGGCACGCGCGCCGGATCGGGCTCAGACCGGAACAGGAACTTCGGACTCGCCAGAATCAACCGCAGCGCGTTTTCAATCCCCGACTCGAAGTTGCCCTGATTCTTCCCCGCTTGGTAAAAGCTCAGCAGCGTTTCCATGTCGGCGTCGGTCACCGGCCGCCGATACGCCCTGCGCGCCAGCGTCCCCAGAATGCGCTTCGCGCACGGAATTTCATCTTTGGAACTGGCCGGAGTGCATACGAAAATTCGCCGCCGGCTCGGCGTGTCCCCAGGACCCTTCGCATCAAACGGGCCAGTGATCTGCACGTGATCGATCAGCGGGATGCCGTTCATGTTCTGCAGATCCAAGTCGCGCGTGAACGGCTGCAGCGGCTCATCCGATTCCGCGGAATCGCGCCGCAAGAACGAAACCGCAACATCGTGCGGTCCCGCCTTCACGTGCACTTTGGTCTTCAACCGCGCATCCAGCGTGTCGCCCGCCAGCGCCAGGTTCGTGTCCAAAAGCTTCAGGTCTTCTTCGCCGCCCACCGGCGCCAGAAACACCCGCTCGCCATCGATACTGACTTCGAGTTGATGCGGAAATTCCATCCCCGTCAAATATCCGACGATGTTCCGCAGCAGAATCACGTTGAACTCGTAGTCGGCATCCAGCGGGAAATTGTGATGAATCAGTATCCCGCCGCGCGTGCCGAGCGGCAGCCCTTCGATGTGTTCGTCCTGCGCCAGGTCCGGCGGCACTTGGATGCTCTGGCTGATGGGCCCAGTCTTGGGGTCGCCCACTGCCAGACTGCTCACTTCGCGCGACGCCGACAGGTACGCTTCCAGCAACGACGGCGACACCCGCAACACTTCAGCGATATTGTCAAACCCATTGCTTTCGTCATCGGCGGGGAGCAACGCCGTTACGTCCACTTTCAGGCCCAGCAAATCGCGAATCGCATTCGCATACTCGGTGCGATTCAGCCGATGCAGTGCCGATCGCCCAGGCTCGGGATGCGCCACAGCCGCTTGATCGAGAGAGGTTTCGAGCCACGTGATTAAACCGTCGATCTTGGCCTGTTCGGGCCTCGGCATGCCCTGCGGTGGCATCATACCGCCGCGCAGCTTGCGTACCACTTTCTCCCAGGTCTCTGCATGCAGCGCCGCGTGATCGATGTCCATCTTGTCGAGCAGCAATCCGGCGGTCTTCAGCTTTTCGTTATGGCAGGTGACGCAATACTGATTTATCAGTGCGTGTTGTGGCGAGATCGCGGACGACTGTGCATGCAGGAGACCAGAAAACATCACAGCGCTCGCGGCCATCAGCGACACGGCGACAGCACTTGGTCTCGACACCTAACTGTTCCCCTTTGTCAGATATATCGCAGTCCGAGGCCAGCCGTCAATGTACAAGACCAATGTTCCGTATTAGTTCGCGCTGCTGGATACGTAACCAGGAATTTCGCGACTCGAACGGCGAATTCGCTGTTAAAGTAATCATAACCATCCGCGTCCCGCCCTAAAAGCATTTCAATCCAATGTCACGGATTGCATTCGGTAATAGCTCGGCCGTAGCTCCGCAAATGCTTGTGTCGATCTACGGCTCCAATCTCTCCAACACAAGGGCGGCGAGCGGATTTCCGTAGCCAACCCAGCTTGCGGATACAACGGTGAAATTCAATGGAATCGCGGCTCCGCTCGCGGGTGTGTCCCCGAACCAAATCAACGCGCAAGTGCCGAGCGGAATCCAGGGATCAGCCAGCGCAAATGTCGTGGTGAGCGGGGAGGCTGGTAGCAGCGACGCATTGAAAGCAGGCACGGCCATCACTCTGCCGTTCACGTTGAACTGGACTGGAGGCGCTAACGACAGCCTGGTGACTGTGCAACTAATCGCGCACGTTGCTGGACAACTGGCGTCCCCCCGAGCTTGAGGCAACATCTCCGGCGAGCGCGGGAACCCGAACCCTCGCGCCGCCGCCCACGGCAGCGGCATTCAAGTTCCCCCAGCAAGCCGAGGATGTTGAGATCGTCGTCACTCAGCAGCCGGCCCAAGCGCCTTCTCAACCATTCAGTGTTCCCGGTCTGACGCTCGGCGCCGAACAGACATGGAACTACGTCTTCGACTTCAGGGGGCTGACGATCCCGTAAGCCTGGGGTGCCGAAGGCCCATTGTTTAGTAGCATTTCCGCTGATGTACCCGGCTATAAAGCCGCCGAGCAACCCACTTCGATTCACGACCTGCACGCGACCATTCCCCACTTGCTGGGCATGGATCACACCAGGTTGACTTATCGTTTCAACGGCCGGGATAAGCGCCTCACCGATGTGGGCGGCGAGCTGATTCCGCAAATCGTAGCGTAGAATTTTATTGATGATCCTTCGCAGTTCGTACTGCCTGCTACTTGTGTCTTTGCTCCCGGCCGCGCAGTTGACCACGGACGGGCATCCAACCGAATATGAACTTCCGCATCCTAACAGCGGTCCAACTACCGTGTCCATCGCACCCGACGGATCCGTCTGGTTCACTGAAGGCGGCGGCAATCGCATCGGAAAAATCGAACCCGACGGCACTGGGCTCAAGGAATTCGACCTGCCGCATCCCGGCAGCCAGCCCCGCATCATCGCGCTCGGCGCGGACAAGAACATGTGGTTCAGCGAGCATCTTGGGAATCGCATCGGCCGCATCACTCCCGCCGGTGTCATCGCGGAGTTCGACATCCCCACGCCGGCTTGTCAACCCCGCGCAATCGCGCTCTCCAGTGACGGAAACATCTGGTTCGGCGAATTTAAGGGCAGCAAGATCGGGCGCGTCACTCCCTCGGGCAGCGTCACCGAATTTCCTATCCCCACTCCCGACAGCGGACCGCGCGCTCTCTCGGCCGGCCCCGATGGCAATGTCTGGTTCTCCGAATTCAACGCCGCCAAAATTGGCCGCATCACACCGCAAGGCAAGATTACCGAATTCACTCTTCCGCGCCCCGACATCGGACCGGGCGACATCACTGCCGGCGCCGACGGCAATCTCTGGTTCCTCGAGCTGGACGGCCGGATGGATGACCGCATGGTGGACGGTAATCGCGTGGCCCGCATCACGCCGTCCGGTGTCGTTACCGAATTCGCCATCCCGACGCCGCACAGCGGACCCATCAACATCGCTGTCGGCCCCGATAAAAACATCTGGTTCACCGGACGCGACAAACTGGGCCGCGTCACCATGGACGGCGTCATTACCGAGTTTCCGCTCGCGCCCAACACGCGCCCCACCGGGCTCTCCGCCGGCAGCGACCGCCGTCCGCCCGATCTGCTCACCGACAAACTCTGGTACGCCGCCGCGGGATCCAACAAAATCGGCTTTCTTCTTTTTCGCTAAGCCTTTCTTTGAACTCCTAGCCCTCGCCTTGCGTTCTTGTCAATATGGCGCCGGCGCTACCCAAACCTCATAAAGACCGCGGCATGGAAGGCATGGTGGCGAAGTGGTACACCACCAATACCGGCAAATCACTCGATGAGTTCATCCAACTCGCGCAACGAATTGCCAATCAACTCCCGCGGGGCAGCAACGTGCTCGAAGTCGCGCCGGGCCCCGGTTACTTTTGCATCGAACTTGCCAAGCTGGATCGTAACTACTCGATAACTGGCCTCGACATCAGCCACACCTTCGTCGAGATCGCGAGCAGGAAAGCCGAAGAAGCAGGTGTCGGCGTGAATTTCCGTCAAGGCAACGCTTCCAGCATGCCTTTCGTCGACAACACTTTCGACTTTCTACTCTGCCGCGCGGCCTTCAAGAACTTTGCGCAGCCCGTTGGCGCATTGCAGGAAATGTGCCGCGTGTTGAAGCCCGGCGGCCGCGGCCTGATCATCGATCTCAGGAAAGACGCTTCCCTGGAAGAGATCAATCATCACGTGGAGGGCATGGGCCTGGGTGCGGTCAACAAAGTTCTGACCAAGCTCGCCTTCCGGACCATGCTGCTCAAGAGCGCCTACACCCGGCAGCAATTTCAGCACATGCTGGCGGAGGCGAATTTTCGGAGCGTCGAAATCCAAGAAGCAAACATCGGATTCGAGATCTCAATGACGAAGTAACCGCATGAGCAGCCGCCGCCCCTCCGGCGCGATCGTCGAGCCAATCAACAAGTAGACACCACTGAACGGTCCCAACGTAGCGATTGCGCCGTAAATCGGATGTGCGGCATACGGTAGGAATCTTCCCGCGCTTCCTATCGCCACCGCCAGCGCCGCCGCGAGCCATAGCTTTGTAACGAATCCGGAAACAGCGGGACCGGCGCCCAATTTGCGATGCAGCCCGCGCCGCAATAGAGCAAACTCCACCCATCCGGCAATTCCGGCCGAAGCGGTCAATCCCGCAACACCCCAGCGCGGATCGATCCCAATCCACCCCGGAAGCAGCTTCGCGCAAATGTATCCGAGAACGGTAGTCAGAGCGACGCGCAAAACCGCGAACTTCAACGGCGTGCGAGTATCGCGTAGCGCATAATAAGCGGACGAATACAATCGCCCCATCGTAGATGCGAGCAGCCCCACCGAAGACCCGGCCAAAATGCCCCAAACATATTGCGCGTCGGTGTGAGTGAAGCGTCCGGTCTGCAGCAGAGCGCCGGCGATCAGATCGCCGAACGCGAGAAACGCCGCAGCCGACGGAACGATGAAAAACGCAATATGCCGCAGGCCGGAATCGAGCCGTCCGCGCAGCGCCTCTTGAATTTCTTCGGTGCTCCCAGTCGCACTCGACATCACCGGTAGCTCGGCTGCCGACACCGACATGCCAAACAAACTCACCGGCAAGACATAGATGAGCTGCGCATTGATTAATCCAGTGACCGCACCCGTTGGTAGCAGACTCGCGAGCAACGCATCGATATACGCGCTGATCTGCACCACGCCGCGGCTCACGAACACCGGCGCGAAGTTCCGGATCACCGTGCGAACGTGGTGCGAGTCCAAATCCAGGCGCATCCTCATGTTCTTTGCGAGCCGCAGCACTACGGGCAATTGGATGCCGAACTGAAGTCCGCTGCCCACTACCGATCCCCACGCAAGCGTCACCGCCAATTGCGATAGCGAGCTTCGTCCGCCGAAAATCACCAGGGTCGCGATCATCGCCGCGCTCCACATCACCGGCGCCGCGTAGGAGAGAAACAGTTTTCGATGGCTGTTCAGTATCCCCAGGCACCAGGCTGAAAACACCAGCAGTCCCGCACCGGGAAACAGAATGCGCACCAGCGAGATGGTGAGATCGCGCTTCGATCCCGAAAATCCCGGTGCGATGAGATCGATCAGCCAAGGCGTCACAAACACGCCGATCAGGCACAACACCGCGACGGCCAGCGCAAGTGTCGCCCCTACCGCGCCCGCTACCTTTCCGGCTTCTTCCTCTTCGCCCTCGGCCAGCAAGCGCGCGTAAACGGGAATAAAGGATGCCGACAACACACCTTCGCCGAACAGGTTTTGCAGGAAGTTCGGAATCCGAAACGCAGCGTTGAAGGCATCCGCCGAGTCTGACCGCAACCCGAAATAGTGCGAGAACACCCGCAGCCGGACCAGGCCGATGATGCGGCTGAGCAAAATTCCAGCAGCAACTAGAAATGCGAGCCGACCAGTACTTTCTCGTTTACGCGACGCGAATGCGCCCGGTTTGGACATGAACTTCCATTCTCGGGGATTCGCAGTGCGTCCGAAAGTCCGGGTTAGTTCGCCGCCACAGCCGCCTGGATGGCCTGCCGCAATTTGGCTTCGCTGCGCGATCCGATGAAGTGCTCGCGAATTACACCCTGTCGATCGATGATCAGCATGGTCGGGATCGCAGATACGCCGTATTGACGATGCACTTGCCGCTTTCCGTCCATCAGAACCGGCATCTCATAGGTATGCTTGCGCAGAAAGTCTTTCACTGTGCCGGACTCCTCGTCATTGATGCCGAAGAACTGCACCTGTCCCGCAAATTCCTGGCGAAGCTTTTCGATAGACGGCAGCTCCTCGCGGCAGGGCGGGCACCAAGTGGCCCAGAAATCCAGCACGACAACCTTGCCACGCGTCTCATCCAGGGCCACCGGTTCGCCTTCCAGCGTCTTTAGCGCAAAGTTGGCCGCGCGCGAACCAGTGAGCATCGTCCGCACTTCGCCCGGTAACAACAGCATCTCGGCTTCCGACCACCCCTTGCCCGGCTGGAACTGAAACAGGGAGTCCGGCAGGGGGGAATTTACGTCCATGGCCAAGACCTTCAAGTGAATCTCACCGTGCATTCGGTTCAATTCACCTTTTTCTTTGTGCTGCAGGACTACAAAGCGCTGCTGGTCGATCCAAAGCTCGTGCTCCATGCCGGCGGTGCGCGTCCGGATGACGTAGCAGTGGGCCTTCTGACCTTCCACCTTTACATCCTCCTCGCCCGTGATCTGGGGATTTTCCGCCAACTTCGCCAGAGCCACATAACGCCCGGCCAGCGTGAGGGTGAGCGTACTATACAGATCGCGGCTGCGCGGATCCGGCCCTTCGGCGTCACGCGCCTCCAAGGCCGCGGCGGCAACCTGCATCCACTGCTTCTTCGATGGCAGCGCTTTCCAGGTGTGCTCTCCATCGCTCATGGCAATGGACTCCTGGCCGTCGGACTTCATGCGCACAAAATAGTTCCGGCTACCGCGCAACGCTATTTCCAGGTCACTTTCAGTCACGGCCGACTGTCCGCCCTTGGACCAAACTTCCTCGCGCTTCCCGACAATATGCAGCGATTTGGCGTGCGAATAGACCTCGCTCACGTGAGCCAGCACATCCTGAGCGGACTGCGCGGATGCATTCGCAGCCAGCCCAGAGAGCAAGCACCACGCACAGGCTGCGCGAATGTAATTGGACTGAATCATCGTCATTGTTTAGGTTCCATCCGGACGCTTCCGTCGCGATAGTCGATGGTGAGCTTCAAGTGAATCAGGACCGGCATTCCGAGAATGCCTGAAACCGCCACACCCGCGGAATCGCTGAGTTTGTCAAAGTTCATGGCGATAAGAAGGGGATTGTTATGGCGCAATCCGGCAAACACCAGTGCAACGTGTTGGGCCAGCGATGTCTTATCGACATTTCCTTGGACCCCGCGCACTCGAATGCGATCATCGGCATACACCGGCGCGGCCTCGCGCGCGACATCTTCATCGATCAGGTTAGTCGATGCGCCCGAATCGATTAAAAACAGCTTCGCCGGACGCTCGTTTACCGACGTAAGAATCGTCAGGTGATTCCCAAATCGCAACGCCCGATAAAAGCCGGGCGCAGGTTCATTGCCGGCGTCTTCCGATTGGTCACCCGGCGACTCTGTTTTGGCGCGCGGATCGAGCGTCAGCTCCATCTTCACGAAATCGATACCCACCAGGAAGCGCTGAAAAACGTCGGCGCCGATCAAGCCGTCGAAATCCTGGGTCTTCGCCGAGCGAAACACCGAAACTGGGTAGCTGTCGAATGTGACATCTCCAATTTGAATCGCGGACGCCAGGTATTCGAGCGTGTCCTGGCCGCGCTCGTCTCCGATGCCTTTCATTTCCAGACTTTCGTGTCCCAACACTTCCAGACCAGCCTTTTCCGCCAACTTCGGAGACAGCGAGATGCCCGAGGCTCCGGTGTCCAGCAAAAGCGTGGCATTCTCCCGTTCGTTGAAACGCACGCGCAGCCCTACGCCGCGCAACTGTTTTGGACCGTTCCATAGAGGGAGCAACCTGATGCTGCCTCTCTCGTACGGGCTGGTCAGACGTCTTGTTTTTCGATCGCCGATGGCGCGATCGGTTGCAATATGAGCGCGCAGCCCTCGCGCTTCGCCGCTTTCCGGGTCGTAAATCGCGAGCACTTTCTCAAGCGCGGCAATGTGCTCGGCCCCCTTCAAGGAGTTGGCCTTTACCACCATCAGGGCGGGATCATCCGGAGCATAACGATACGCTTCCAGCATCAAGTCGCGCGCGCACTTAAATCTGGAAACCATGGAGCAAATGGACGCCATGCCCACCAAAGCTCCCGGATCCTTGGGATCGATTTTGTATGCGGCTCGATAATATGCTTCCGCTTTGCTCAATTCACCGTGCCGGAAAGCCGCCATCCCGGCCGCCGCTTGCGCTCCGGACGTCTGCGGCGCCTTTTCCAGGCCGAGCGCAGCGGCGGTATAGGCGTCATGGAACTTATGGTCCTTCAGCAACGCGCGAACCAACCCATAGTAGGCGTCTCCTCGCGCAGGCTCCTGATCGGCCAGCTTCTGATACAGCGTTGCCGCATAATCGTTACGTCCGGCATATAGTTCGTTCCGAGCTTGCGCCGCCAAGTCGGGAGACGCGGCCTGAAAGGCTGGAAGCGAAGGTGCACAGAGGACAATTACGCAGGCCAATAGTCGCATACCAAAAGGGTTTATACAGTTTCTTCCAAAGTTTCGGGGAAAGCAATAGTATTGTTCTGGAATTTCAATTAGATCATTTCAGTACGGGTCACATCCAGGGGATGATCGATCAGCGGTTCCACACACTCGATGAAGCGCACGGTGTGCGGCAAAGTGGCGTGAATCTCGAATGCTTCTTCGCTGACCCAGCGGGAGTGAATAAAGAAGAGCCTGGCGTCTCGGATTGATCGGAAGGCGTGAATACTTAAGCACCCCGGCTCGTCGCGCGTGGGTCCGAGAACATTGTTGATAGCGTCCGCGACGGCCGCTTCATTCCCGGGCCCGGCGTGAAAGCGCCCAAAGATGTAGAGCTCCATGCAGCCTCCCAATCACCAGAGTATGCTGAACTCATGACGATCAGGTGGGCTCCCGGGATTCCGGTTCTCGTGTGCATCACGTTCACAGCAGCTCTGTTCGGCCAAATCGATTCCAATCAACTGCGCGCAAAATACGGACCGCCACTGGCCCGGGAAACCTTCACCGTATCGCCGGACTTTCAGGTGATCGTCGACTACGGTCCCGACCAGCAAGTGTGCCGATTGGAGCTTCCAGCCTCCGTGCCCTCGATAATCGGGCAGCGAGTGGATGACATCCTCCTGGAATTGGTTCCCATGTCCGTGCGCGGCAAGAATCTGGGAACAATGTGGGAATTCGCAGGAAGAGCGTCCGTCAAGATCACGGAGTACGAGCATGTCTCCATCGGCGAGCCTCAAGATCCCGATCATCCTGGGCTGCGAACCGGCGTGAACTTGGTCTTCAAGCGCGAAGAATGCCGCGATCGCTGACCCCTACCAGTCCAGTTCCACCTCGTAATCATCGGCGCCCGGCAGGGGATCGTCGATCTCGAAAACCAGCCGATAATTGTTCTTCTCCGACGGCGATTCGATAATCGTTACCTGCCCCCGGCCGCGCAGCTTCTGAATCGTCGGCATAAGATCGGCGCGCGTGGGCAGCGCCCGAAGCATTTCAGAATGCGCGCCGGTAATGGGCGCACCCTCCAGCGCCTCGGAAAAGCTGGCACCGCCTTGGAGCGTCACGCGCACGCGGCCATCCACCATCCCGCTCCAAAGAAAACCGCGCCCGGTAGCCTCCGGAATCGGCGCAGCCGCCTCCTTCGAATTCACACGATTCCAAACCAGAGTGAACGAATACTCACCAGCGCCCTCCAGCGGATCGCGTATGGAAATGCGCGCGGTGTAGTTGTTCCGTTGGCGCGGTTGCTCGATGACGTGGATCTCACCACGCCCCTGAGGATCCTGCAGCCGGACGTCGGAGTCTCGATCGGGCAAAGGGCGTGAAAACTTGAAGTGCTCATCCGCCACCGGCGCTCCATGCTCGACACTCGAAACACAGCTTTGCTTGCGACAACTGATGACGGCGCCCTCATCCACTCGGCCCGTCCACGTAACATGGTCGGTCTTCTCCGCCCCGCGCTCGAATACGTTGCTCGATGTATCCCAATACAGCGCAATGGAATAGAAGGAACTACCGGGCTGCCGGTCCTCAATCGCCACTGCCAGTGTGTATTGATTCTCGATGTTCGGCTGATCGATTACGCGCACCGAGCCGCGCCCTTCCAGCACTTGCACGCGCACCTGTTGCTGGGTTTGAGGAAGCGCGTCGGAAAAATGAGCCTTCTGGCGTTCTACTGGCGCACCATCCTGAATTTGCACCGCCAAACGTTTGCCCGCCAGGTGCAGGATCGCTGTACCGTCCACTTGACCTTGCCAGATGAATTGCGGCCGGTCCTGAGCGTGTAGGCCAGGACAGACCCAGAGTAATAAGATCAACGGCACTGCTTTGTAAGGCATATTACAAGGACCGAATGTGAGCACTATGGGACAAATGGTTTAAGACGTTTACGGTACAATTTTTAGGTACCGTGTTAACGTCCGCAGGTTCCCGGCGTCCAACCCTGTTCGTTGCAGGACCCGTATGGTTATAGCTATCACTCCACCGGCCCTATTGTTAGCAACATCGACGACCAATCAATTGATGCGTTCATTGTTTGATGACACCTTCAACGGCGTGCATCATCTGGAGCTTTTCGATTGGGCATTGCTGATTCCCTATTTTGCCATCCTGCTGGTGCTTTCATTCTACGGGTGCCACCGCTTCGAAATGATCCGGAAGTATTTCAAGCACCGTCGCGATGTGGCGCCTGAGCCTGCACGATGGCCCCAGCTTCCGCGCGTCACCATCCAGCTTCCGCTCTATAACGAACGCTATGTGGTGGAACGGTTGATCGAAGAAGCCTGCCAAATGGAGTATCCGCGGGAACTGCTGCAGATCCAGGTTCTGGACGATTCCACCGACGATACGCATCCGTTCACCGAAGCGCTGGTCCGCGAGTACCAAGCCGCGGGCGTGCCCATTGAGTATCGGCACCGTCATAATCGCGCCGGGTTCAAAGCGGGAGCTTTGCAGGAGGGCATGAAGACCGCCACGGGCGAGCTGATCGCCATCTTCGACGCTGATTTTATTCCTCCCCGGGATTTTCTGGCCCGCACCGTGCATCACTTCACCGATCCGGGCGTGGGAGTTGTGCAGACGCGTTGGAGTTACTTGAACCGGCATTTCAACCTGCTTACTGAAGTGGAAGCCATGCTGCTGGACGGCCATTTCGTCATCGAGCATGGGGCGCGTTCCGCCAGCGGTCTGTTTTTCAATTTCAACGGAACGGCCGGCGTTTTGCGGGCGAAAATGATTGAGGACGCAGGCGGCTGGCAGCACGATACCCTCACCGAGGATTCGGACTTGAGCTATCGCGCACAGCTCAAGGGCTGGCGTTTCGTCTACGTTCCCTCGGTGGATTGCCCGTCGGAACTCCCGGTGGATACCTACGGGTTTCAAGTGCAGCAGTCGCGCTGGGCCAAGGGGCTGACGCAGGTTGCCATTAAGCTGCTGCCCCGAATTCTGCGATCCAAAGAACCGTGGCGCGTGAAACTGGAAGCGTTCTGCCATCTGACGCCGAACATATCTTACCCCCTGATGCTACTCATGTCGGCCTTGATGCTGCCGGTGATGATCGTGCGATTTTACATGGGCGTTTTCCAGATGCTGACCGTCGATCTGCCGCTGATCGTCGCGTCGTTCTGCTCCATTTGGGCCTTTTACCTGATGGCGCAGCGCGAGTTGCATCCCAAGGATTGGAAGCGCGCAATCGTATTGATGCCGGCCCTGATGGCCGCGGGCATTGCGCTGACTTTGATCAATACTAAGGCGGTAATCGAAGCGCTGCTCGGTATCAAGTCGGCGTTTGCGCGCACGCCCAAATATGCCGTGGGCGATCACAAGGTAAAAATTCAGAACGCCACTTACCAGCGCCGCAGCGGTTGGTTGCCCTATGCGGAATTGGCAGTGGGCGCCTATTTCGCCTATATGGTGGCCTACGCCATTGAGACCTGGAATTTCCTGGCGGTTCCGTTTTTGCTGCTGTTTGTGGCGGGTTACTGGTGGGCTGGTTTCACGACGCTCTATGAGGAATATCAAGGCAAACTGCAGTGGCAGCGCGAACGGGCCCTGGCGCTCGAAAAAGAAACCGCCTAGCGCTGGACCGACACCTTCACTTGGCCGGTAGTCCAGCAGCATTGAAATCCGGAGCCGCCTTCGCCGGAATAATCGTTGGCGGTAACCAGCAGCACATACTCGCCGGGTTCGCTGAATGTCACGGTGGTGGTGGCCGATCCATTAAAAGGAGCCGGAGAGTCCCGTCGTTCTATCTTATGGACCACCGGCCGGTCGGCGCCGAATACTACGCGCCCCGGCCCACGATACGGAATCCAACGCAGCGTAACGGCAACACCCAGATCTTTGGGCTTCGCGCCGGATGAAGAAGTGAACTTGGCGTCGTCGGAAACCCACACCGTCAACGGAAGGGGTTCGCCTACTTTCGCGGTACGTTGGGCCATCAGCCCCCGCGGACCTTGCACGGAAGGGCCGTGCTCTTCGAAACTGAGCACGGGCGGCGTATTTCCCACGGCTGCTTCGATGAAAGGCGAGATCTCCCAATCCGGCTTGAGGCTCGCCGGAATCACTGTGGTCTTGTTATTGGCAACGAGAGTCCAGGTGATCTTGTTGTCGCCAAAATCGGCCGGCACTTTCACCGTGAACAAGCCCCAACCCCGGCCGGGCATGAAGTGAGTGGGCTGGCTGCGGTCCGGTCCTCCCGGTTCCACGGCGTTGTTGGGCCCCACGGGAATGTCCACTTCCTGCTGCCGGTTGCGGTTGTAGTAACCCAGCAAGAGACTGAAGCTTCCGTCCGGATTCTTGAACCAGCCTTCAAAGGCTCCCGTGATGCTGGAACCCGCATCGCGGGCAGGCTCAGGCGGCAGCGCCTGTCCAAGAGCCAGCACCCCACTGGCAAGCCAAAGAGCGGCGCCGCCAGCCCGCAGCGAAGAGATCCGCATCTTCACGGACGAGGCGATGCGTCGGCTTCAAGTTTCGGATGGTGTTTCGCGGCCCAGACGTTGTAGTCCTCGTCGCTGATATAGGTCACGTTCATCCAGGCGTGCCCCATTTCGTCCACCGTCCGATCCCCAAACCCGACCCACTGATCCGGATCGGGGTTGTTGGGGTTGGCGTGGGTGTTGTCATACCAAGCCGTGACATGGATCGTCGTGCCTTTGGGGAAGACGGGCGCGGCATCGTCCGCGTAAATGTAGTTGACCATCCAATTGAAATTGAAATTTCCGACGTAGCTCACCATCTGCACGGTTCCGTCCGGCAGGATCGCCTCCACGGCCATGGCTTTGCCCCGCAAGTGCATGTGAGGCTGGAAATTCTCGATGATGGCGGCGTGCTTTAACACGGTGTAGTTGTCCGATGCGATGACGGTGTTGGGCGGGATGTCGATATTCCTTCCGGCTCTCGCTTGAGACCCGGTTGAAGACTCGAATCCCCGCAGAGCTTGGAAGGGCGTCAAATAGGTGCGGTATTTAGGTTCCTGGCCCTTGGGGTAGAGCCAGATGCCAAGCTCCACGTCGTCCCGAATCTCTTCTCCCACGGCGTGAATATGAACGTCCCAGGAGATTTGCGATCCGGGGAGCAGCAGTTTGCCGGTGTTGGGACGATACAGGTCGTAACCCTTACCCACGGCCCACTCCATCAGCATGCCGCGTCCACCCAAGTCTGCGCTGGCGCCGGGCGCCGAGGCATCCGGATCATCCTGGATCAGGTAGGCGACGGCGTGATGCGTGATTCTGCGTCCGGCGGCGGTTCCGGGACGCATTTCAACCGCGCGCACCCAGCGTGGCTCGGTGATGGGAATGCTCGAAACCGGACGCCACCAGACATCCTGATGATGCGCCGCCATGGTGTATGGGTCGGACTTGATCACCAGGTCCGGCTGACCCAGTTCTTTGGTGGCTTTCCACTCATTCGGCGCCGGCCATTCTTTGGGAGCCGGCATATCCTTGGGATCGCCCAACGGTGCGCCCGAATCCACCCAGCGGACGATGGTGCCGATCTGCTCGGCGGTGAGCGACATATCGTTCTTGAACTTCTGCACTCCCACCGATGGGTCGATGTGCCAGGGCGGCATCTGGCGAAGAATCACTCGCTGCCGGATGGACTTGGCCCAGGGACGCGTCTCTTCATAGGTGACCAGCGACATGGGCGCCATGGAGCCCGCATGGTGGCACTCCTGGCAACGCGCCTGAAGGATTGGGGCGACATCTTTGGCAAACGTCACGGTAGCGGCGGGTGGCTCAGAAGCGGCCAGTGTTAGCAAAGCGCCAAACCCAAGCGCGGCTGTGGACACACTGCGGCAAAAAACGCGGCAAAATGGAAATCTTGCAGACGTCATGGCCCACAGTCTATCCATATGACAGCAGGGTGTCAAAGGGTGGCGAGTCTCGTGAACGGGGCTGGCGTTTCCAGGTTGAAATTCGCCGCCCGGGCGTCGTCCACGAACATTTTCACGGTGTCGAGCGAATATTCGCTCAGATCGCGGCCCAGCAGCGGAAGCTTCTTCAGTAGATCGTGCGTCACTGTGATGATGTGGCAGCCGATTTGGTCGGCCTGCACGATGTTGAACAACTCGCGGGGGCTGGCCCAGATCAGCTCGATCTGCGGACACGCGCGGATACGATCAAGCGCGCCGCAAAGGATGGGCAGCGGATCGCGCCCCGTGTCGGCAATACGGCCGGCGAAGATGGAGATGCAGCTCGATGGGCCGGGACGCAGAGCTGGGACAACAAGGTCGACTTGTTCGAGCGTCATCAGAGCCGTGACATTCACCTTGACGCCCTGCTGTGCCAGCCGCTTCACCAGCGGAGCCGAACTGCGTCCGCGGGTATCGGTAATGGGGATTTTGACGTAGACGTTGTCGCCCCAGGTGGCGATTTTGAGTGCCTGCTGTTCCATCTCCTCGAACTCATCGGAGAGGACTTCGAAGGAAAACGGCCGGTCTGGGATGGCCTGCGCCAGAGATCTCCCAAATGCCTCATAGTCCGTGATGCCCGCCTTGCGCATCAGCGTGGGGTTGGTGGTGAATCCCCGAATCCACGGATTGTCCGCAAGTTCCACTATCGAAGCGCGATCGGCGCCGTCGCCGAAGATCTTGACGCGGAAGGAGGCAATATCAGCCATATCTCAGCATTCCCGGGCGAGTGGTTCTGAGAATCCATTGCGAGGCTTCGCGTAGCGAGCGGACACCGACGAACGGACCATCCGGGCGCTGTTCGGCGTAGCCGTAGTCGACGAATATAGTGCGGCACCCGGCGCGATGGCCGGCTTCGATGTCCCGCCAGCGATCGCCGACAATGAAGCTCGATTCCAGATCGATATTCCACACGCGAGCGGCTTCCAGCAGCAGCCCCGGCTGCGGCTTGCGGCACGAGCAACGCGCCGAGTCATCGTGCGGGCAGACGCCCACGCCGTCCAGTTGCAGAAAGCGCTGCAAGCGCCGGTTCATTTCGGAGACCTGGTCGGCCGAAACCAGCCCGCGCGCGATATCCGGTTGATTGGTGATCAGGATCAAGGCGAATCCGGCTTCGTGCAACTTCTTGCAAGCTTCACGAACTCCGGGCAGCAGACGCAGGTCCGAGACCGTGGCGGGTGGATAAGGTTTGCCTTGCTTAAGCACAGCACGATTCACCACGCCATCGCGATCCAGAAACACGGCGCGGCGCATGGTTTAAAGCCGCCCGAGCCGCGAGTCGGCGAGCATGGAATTCAACGCCACGCAGAGCGCCTGGCGCGTATTCCGTTTGCAATTCCATCCCAGGCTGCGAATGCGATCCGTGTTGAGGCGAACCACCGGGACGTCGCCCTTCCAGCCGCGGTCGCCACCCGTGTATTCAAGACGGACCTGATCTTCGGGAAGGCCCGCAACTTCGATGGCCAGCTGGGCGATTTCGGTGACGGTGACGTAATCGCCGGTGGCAACGTTGTAGACCTCAAAGGGCTTCTCAGTCAACCCGTGCGAAGTACGATGCGCGAGCAGAACCGCTTCAACGACATCCTCGACATGAATGTAGGACTTGCTCTGCCGGCCATCGCCCAAAATTCGCAAGCGATCGGGCTGAACGCGCAGGCGTCGGATGAAATCGAAGCCAACGCCGTGAGTTTGGCGCGCACCGACGACATTGCCGAAGCGGAACGCGCGGGCCCGCAGGCCAAACATCGCGCAATAGGACACGATGAGCGCTTCTCCCGCGAGCTTGCTTGCGCCATAGGTGGAAATGGGACTGAGCGGCCCGAAATCTTCCTGGGCTTCGAGATCTTTGAGGTCGCCATAGACTCCGCTGCCCGAGGCATAGAGCAGACGCGGCGTGCGAGTGCGGCGCATGGCCTCCACAATCTGCTGCGTCAGGAAGGTGCCTTCGCGGAAATCGATGTCGGGCTCAACCGCGGCGCGCGCGATGTCGGGATTGGAGGCCAAGTGAATGACGGTATCGTGACCGTCCATGTTGCGTTCCAGCGCGGCGAGGTCCTTGACGTCACCACAGATCACACGCAGCCGTCGATCCTGTTCGTGATGCGCATAGTGCCACTCGCGGCCGCTCGAGAAGTTGTCGTAGAGCGTTACGGCTTCCACGCTCTTGTCGCACAGCAAGCGGTCTGTGAAGTGACTGCCGATAAATCCGGCGCCTCCGGCGATAAAGAAACGCTTGCCTGCCATAGTTTCTACGCTCATGGCAGAGACTCCCACTTGGTGGCGGAACGCTGTAACAGTGGATGGGTGACCAGCAAGTGCCAGAGCACCGCGCACAGCCCTTCGGTATGCGGCGTGACGCGATCGGGCGCAAGGGAGGGAATCACGATACACTCTTCAGCTACCTGCCGCGTAAATCCTCCATTGCGTCCTACGATTCCGAAGATGTGAGCGCCCGCTTGCGCCGCCGTTTCGAGTGCGCGGACGATATTCACCGACACATTTTTCTCGCGGCTCCCGCCGCCAACTGAAAACACCAGCACACCGTCGCGCGGACCGATGCGCGAGCCGGCCAGCCAAGCGGCGAAGCAGGTGTCCCAACCTTCGTCATTCGCCCTGGCGGTAAGTTCCGAGACGTTGTCGGTGGGCGCGTAAGCCTCAAAGCCACACAGCTTGCGGAAATCGTTGACCGCGTGCCCGGCGTGGCCAGCCGAGCCGCCTACGCCCAGGATGAACAGCCGCCCGCCGAGTTCCCGAACATGCGCCAGCCCGGCGGCCATGCGCTCAATGGCTGCCACATCGACGCTTTCCAGAATGGCAATCGACTCGGCGATAAATGCCGCGGCAAAGCCAATGGACGGAGCTGTAGTGGGCTGCCTGAGAGCTTCCTCTAAACCGGTAAGACTGGTCACTGCTTCACGCTCCTGGCGCACCAACTCCTGGTGGTTAATCGGCTAAAGTCGTGTTTTTCGTTAGGTTTCGTTTGGGGGCTGGGATCAGGCGGGAAAAGGCCAGGCGAAGGATACGTCGGAAAGTCCAAACGGTGGAGGACCAACGCTGAAGGGTGGTTTCCCCGATCCGCTCGCCATAGGGGATAAAGACTTCGCGGAGACGGAAGCCTCGCAGCACCGGTTTGAGCAGCAAATCCACGGGGAGGGCGGGGCCATGGGGGTCAACCTCAACCTCCTGGATCACGCGCCGGCTGTAAGCGCGCATGCCGGAGTGCAGGTCGGTGGACTTAACGCCAACCAGCAGCCAGCCGGTGACGGCAAAGAGCCAGTTCGCAAGGTAGTTTGCGAGCGGCATGGTTTCAGGCCGGTACTCGAGCCGGGAAGCGTTCACCAGATCGCATTGACCGGAAAGGACCATGTCGGCCAGGCGCGGGATTTCAGAAGCCGGGTAAGTGCCGTCGCAATCGAGCGTGACAACCACATCTCCGTGGGACTCCCGAAGCACTCGGCCCATGGCGCAACCGTAGCCCTGGGGAGGGAACTGCCGTATGACACGCGCGCCTTGCCCGGCCGAGATGCTGGGGGTGGCATCGCGACTACTATCCACGACGACGATTTCGTATTCGCGGCCATGAAGAGCATCGCGGATGTCCTCGATGACCCGGGCTACCGCCTGTTCCTCGTTCATGGTGATCATCGCGACTGAAATCAGATGGCTCATATCTGATTGACTATTCGGCCGGTTGGGGATTGGGGATGAGGGCCTATGCGCCGCAAGACGGGTATTTTTGTGTTTGGTGACGACAAAATCCCGTTGATTTGTGAGGGGGCGGTACGTTACCTAGAAGCGAAAACTGTGAATTGCATCCACTACGCGAGTCAGATCTGCCGGGTCCAGGCCGTTGTAGAAAGGTAAACGAAGAAGCCGCTCGCTGACGCTTTCGGTCACCGGGCAATCGCCCTGGGCGCCGCCGAACTGGCGACCCATCTGGCTGAGGTGAAGCGGCTGATAGTGGAACACACTGAAGATCCCCCGTTCCTTCAGATGGTCGATCAGTTTTTGCCTATGGTTGCCGTCGGGCAGCAAGATATAGAACAGATGGTAGGCCGATTGGCAATGCGGAGACACATATGGAAGTCCCACTCCGTTTTTCGCCGCCCAATCGTACAAATTTTTCTGGTAGAACTCCCAGACTTGTTTTCTTTTCGCCTGAATCTGGTGACGCTCCTCCAACTGTGCGTAAAGAACC
>JBEKRO010000057.1:0-41129 GCA_049518655.1 Bryobacteraceae bacterium
CGTATAAGCTCCCGCGATCTCGAGCGGCGTCACTTCATAGGCGCCCAGCGCCACGGCCGGCGTGGGATGGATCTCCACGTTCATTCCAGCCCGCCGCGCCAGGTCCACTACCTGGTCATAGCCGATTTGTTCAGCCACTTTCACCGTCGCGACGTTTAACGAGTGCGCGATTGCATCTTGCAGCCCTATGTTGCCATAGAACTTGTGCTCGAAATTGCTCGGCTCATAAGGCCGCCCATCGAAATAAAAAGTAGTCGGCTCGTCGTCGATCATCGTAGCCGGCGTGATCACTTGGCCACTATTCGAAAGGCCGGTGTTCAGAGCGGCGGCGTACACGAATGGTTTGAATGAGGAGCCCGGCTGCCGCTTGGCCAGGATACGGTTCAGTTGGCTGGTGCCGTAGTTCCTGCCGCCGATCAGCGCGCGTACTTCGCCCGTCTGCGGATCCAGTGCGATCAAAGCGCATTGCGGATCGGGATAGTTGGGATCCTTCTTCTTTCTTCCCTTGATCCGCTTATCCGCCTCTTCCATTCCAATCCGCACCGCTTCGGCGGCGTCGTGCTGCAAATTCAAATCGAGCGTCGTGTACACGCGATACGTGTTGGATTGGAAGTTGTAGTCCGGGAATTTCTCGAGCAGCGCGTCGTTCACCAAATCGACAAAATACGGCGCCTCGGTGGACTCCATGCCCTGCTTGGCCAGCGCCATCGGCGTCGAAGTAGCGCTTTCATACTCCGCGTCGCTGATGTAGTTGTTCTCGCGCATCAGCTTCAACACCACGTTGCGGCGTTGCCGCGCCCGCTCGGACCAGCGGAACGGATTGGTGAAACTGGGCTGCTGAATCAATCCGGCCAGCGTCGCTGCCTCAGGCAAGGTCAACTTGCTGACGTCCTTTCCGAAATAGACCTGCGCCGCTTCTCCGAACCCGCGGATCCCGAAACTTCCACGATGCCCCAGCGGCACTTGGTTCGCGTAGTATTCGAAAATCTGCTCTTTCTTGAGCTTTTGCTCCAGGTGCATCGTGATAAGCACTTCAGGAATCTTGCGGCGCCAGGTCTTGTCGTTGTCCAGCCAGAACATGCGCGCCAGTTGCTGGCTCAGCGTGGAAGCGCCCTGCGCGTAGCGATGCTCACGCACGTCGATATAGGCCGACTTGATGATGCGGATCGGATCGAACCCCGAGTGCTGGAAAAACCGCTTGTCTTCGGCCGAAACCACCGCGTGTACCAGCACCGGCGGAATGTCCTCGTACTTCACCAGCCGCCGTTTTTCGCGATTCTTATCGAAGAGATTGGAGATCAGCTCCGGCTCCAGCGTATATTCGGTCCGGTCCGTGTTATCGGCCAGCGAAATGATCTGCTTCACCTTGTGGCCGTCGAACTTGATGACGCCCTCGTCCCGCTTGAAGTACGAATCGGGACCCGGATACACGTCAATTTCATCCTGCTTCAGCGTGAAGTACCCCATCCGGTTACTCGAGGATTCGGTGTACCCGCTGCGGCGCAAGTCCGTCGCAATCTCCTGCGGATCGGCAATATCGCCCACGTCCACCGTGCGCGGCGCCGCGAAAAGCATTGAAGTGTTCGCAAACGGGCCGGCCGCCAGCTTCGTCTCGATCAGCCGCGAGTACTTCACGTAATAGAACGTGAACGCAGCCAGACCGGTAGTGAAACCCAGTACTAGCAGAACGAGGAGAATCTTGCCAACCGGGTGCAGCGCAAATCGCACCGCGGAGGCCTTTTTGGGGACCTGGACTTTTACTGCCACGTCAATACCATCTTCGCACGGCTGGTCGCGTCGGTAGTAAGCCGCGCGCTACACCCAGCTAACCCACGCCTTCCGCAAGGACATCGAGGAATCATTCTGCGGCCGTACCGTAGGAGCGATCTAAATGATAGGGTTTATGGAATGAGTCGACGCACCCCGAGGCCCGGCGTTATTTACGCGATGTGTGGATACTACGTTGTCTTGGGTGCTGCACCAATTGCCTTCTACGTCATTTTGCTCACGTTTGGGCCTGGCTCGAACCAGCGAGCATTGCTGGAGCACTCGGGATTTCAATACCCGGAACCCAGGATACTTCAATACATGGGCGCCCTAACGTTCACAGCACTGTGCCTCGGCGCTGCCGTTCAACTCTTCAAATTGCACAAAAGCTCCGTGTGGTTTCTCGGGGCGATCATCTTTCTGTCGGCTCTCAATCGTTTTATTCAATTCCGCGAGTTGGGCGCGCTGGTAATGGAAGACAACCTTAGTTCCATATTCTTGGAGCTCGGAGTCGAAGTGCTAATGTTTCTCAACGCCCTTCGACTTCGGCAGCAAGGGGTCCTGAGCTAACGGGCAAGGTCGTTAGTAACCCACGACCCGTCCACATCTGGAAGGCTTACAATGGAAGCAGAACTCTATGAGCGCCGCGACAACAGTCTCTGTCGAGGACTACCTTCATCGCACTGAGAAACCCTACTGCGAGTACATCGACGGCATTTTGTATCCCAAGGCATTGCCGACCATGCTTCACGCACGGGTTCAATTTTTGTTGCAGGTCCTCCTCGACCGGCAGGGCGTCGAAGCGCTAGCCGAAGTCCATGTACGCTTGAGCCCGACCAAATACTTGATCCCCGACGTGATCGCCGCGCCTGAAATCCAAAGCCCCTACCCTACCGAACCAGTCCTCCTGTGCGTGGAGATTCTTTCACCAGAAGACCGCGTTGGCGCCATGCTAGCCAAATGTGAGGAGTATCACGCCTGGGGCGTCCCGTTCTGCTGGGTGATCGATCCCGAAAAGCAGACCGGCTGGCAGTACAACGCCGGAAGCGAACCCGAACGCGTGGACCGCAGCGGCACGCTCGCGGCTGGCGACCTTCGCGTTCCCTTGGATGAACTGTTTTCCTAATCTGCGTTCATCGGCGTTGATCGGCGGCCGATATGCTTTTGCGGGTTTTAGCGAAGCCTCACCGAACGCAGCACATCCTCAAACGTCGGCTGTATCTTCTCGAAATCCGCCTTTGGCGCAATGAACACGATATAGAACAGCCCCTCTGGACGCGCTACCGTCACTAGCACGTCCACTTCGCCGCCACCGTAAGGCGACTTTGAATCCAGCGTATGGAGCGCCCCCGGCTGTCCATCTACGTCAATGTTCCGCGACTCTCGCGCGATCCGCATATCGGGATTCGCCCGCTGCAAGCTCCGGATCAAAGCTTCCGTGTCGCCCGCGAAATAGTTCGTTTGCAGTCCATAACCCACCGCCGCCGGTAGCACGCCGCCCTGCGGCCCGATCGTTACCGCATCCGGCTTGTCTCCACGCCGCACCTGCCAATTGTCCGGATACCGCAGCGAAAACGAGCGTCCGTCAAAGGTCGCCCGCTCTTTGCTAGGACCTCTGTCCGGAACCGAACCGGCCCCTTCCTCGTGCGCTCCGTCACGGGGCGGCAGCACGGGCAGCCTCCGAACCACATCCCGCAGGTGTAGAAACTGGCCGGTCTCATCATCCACATAATTCCGCCTGGGCATTTCCCGCACCTCATCGCCGATGGCCGCAATCCTGTTTCCCGGGTTCGGATGATCCGACAAAAACTGTTCGATCGTGCCGGCGCGCCCGGCCTTGTCCTCCAGCTTCTCAAAAAAACGCGCCATCTCGATGGGATTGTATCCCGCGTCGGCCATTATCTCGGCGCCGTTGTAATCCGCCTCCGACTCATCAGTTCTTGAAAATTTTAGCAATGCCGAATTTGCAGTGAACACGATCCCGAGCTGCGCCAGTTGCCCCAGCAAGCTATGACCCACCACTGCGCCCGCCAGCACCGCCGGCAGCGCCACAAGCTCGCGCTTGGATGCCTGATTCGTCATGTGCCGCAGAACCACGTGCGACATTTCGTGGGCGATCACACCCGCTAATTGCGCCTCGTTGTCCGCCGCGCGGATCGCGCCGGTATTAATAAACAAGGGCCCGCCGGGCAGTGAGAAGGCATTGATTTTGGGGTCGTTCAGCGCTTGAATACTAAAAGGAAACAACTCGCCGCGCGAACCGTCCCGGTTGAGCGTGCGCGCGTAAGGAGACTTTTCGAGCTTGCGCAAAAGCACACCCAAGTAGGCGTCTACATCGCGATTGCGCAGCACCGTCATTTGTTTCGGCACTTCCCTCGCTGCTTCTTGTCCCAATTGCACATCCTGTTGAGCTGAGAACAGGTTGAACCCGGGCCGGAGTTGCTGCAGCTGCGCCAGGCCCGGCAACGCCAGCAGCAGCGCCGCGCAAAGCAGGCCGAGTGATGTGCCTAACCCCGTTCTAACGCTATAATTAGGCATGTTAAAGCCCACGGAGAAGATTTGGCATAACGGCCGCTTGATCGATTGGAACGATGCCAAAATCCACGTCCTCGCCCACGTCACCAGCTACGGCAGCTCCGTGTTTGAAGGCATCCGTTGTTACGCTACGCCCTCTGGGCCGGCCATCTTCCGGGTGCGCGAACACATCCGCCGTTTGCTCGATTCCGCCAAAATCTATCGTATCGAAGTGAAGCACACAGTCGGCGAGCTTGCCGACGCCATGAGTGAACTGGTGCGCGTCAATAAGATGGATTCCTGCTATTTCCGGCCGCTGGTGCTGCGCGGCTATGGCGACGTCGGAGTTCTGCCCTTCGCGAATCCCGTGGAAACCTACATCGCCTGCTGGGAATGGGGCCAATATCTGGGAGAAGAAGCGCTCGCCGAGGGCGTGGACGTCTGCGTATCCAGTTGGACTCGCATTGCGCCGAATACCCTGCCCGCGCTGGCCAAAGCCGGCGCAAACTACATGAATTCCCAGCTCATCCGCATGGAGGCGCATTTGAACGGCTATGCCGAAGGCATCGCGCTCGACGCCTCGGGCTATGTAAGCGAAGGCTCCGGTGAAAACGTCTTCGTGGTGCGCGATGGCAAGATACTCACGCCGCCGCTGGGGGCTTCGGTACTACCCGGCATCACGCGCGACTCGGTGATGCAACTGGCGGCATCGCTTGGTACTCCCGTGGTGGAGACCTTGATCCCGCGCGAGATGCTCTACATCGCCGACGAAGTCTTCTTTTCTGGTACGGCTGCCGAGATCACGCCCATCCGTTCGGTGGATCGCATCACGGTTGGCAAAGGGTCGCGCGGTCCGATCACCGAAAAACTCCAGAAAGCGTTTTTTGACATCGTGCAGGGCAACGCGCCCGATCGGTTCGGCTGGTTGACGCGCATTACAAAAAACGAGCCCGTGACTGTTTGAGCCACGGGCTAATAGGCTTCTCCGGAAAAGCCTCGGACTTAGCGGAAGGACGATCCGCAAGTGCGATTCCGACGGCCACCTCCCCCGAGATTAACCGCCGGAACCACACTCGCAGGGGATCATGCATTCTGTTTTAGCAGGCGTTTTCGATTCGCGCCAGCTTTATTACGGGGCATTTCCCCTGTTTTCAACAGCTTTTTGCCGCCCTATAAATCTTGCACTTAGCGCCCGGCCGCCTGTGGGAAACTTGTGTATAAATCGGTGCCCGAAGGAAATGTCAGAGACATGAAAGCGAAGGGAGTGGATGTTTCCAGTGGCGCATCGGTTGAAGTCTCTTTTGATCGCGCCATCACCATCGTCGATCACCTGATTCGGCCCCTGAGCGATGGAGTGTTTATCTCGCCTGGCTGGATCGACTTGCAGGTCAATGGCTTCGCCGGCGTCGATTACAACTCTCCGGCATCCACTCATGAGCAGATCGCGCACTCCATTCGTGCGCTCTTCGGCACCGGTGTTACTCGAATGTTTCCCACCGTGATCACCGGATCGCCGGAGAACATAACCGCGGCTCTGCGCAATCTCGCGAATGCCAAAGAATCCATCCAGGAAGGGTCTGCGATGGAGGCATTCCATCTGGAAGGCCCCTATATTTCTCCAGACGATGGACCGCGCGGCGCGCATCCGGCGCGCTGGGTTCGGCCGCCCGATCTCACGGAATTCCTTCGCTTCCAGGAAGCCGCCAACGGCCACATTCGCCTGGTGACGCTTTCGCCGGAATGGCCAGAAGCCCCCCGCTTCATCGAAAAGATTGTCGAAAAGGGTGTGGTCGCGAGTATCGGCCACACTCGCGCTTCCGCTTCTCAGATCGCAGACGCGGTCAGCGCCGGTGCAACGCTGTCCACCCATCTGGGCAATGGAGCCGACGCCGTCCTGCCCCGGCATCCCAATTATCTTTGGCAGCAGCTGGCCGAGGATCGCCTGGCGGCCAGCTTCATCGTCGATGGATTTCATCTGCCGCCGTCGTTCTTGAACGTCGCCTTGCGCTCCAAGGGACTGGAGCGGTCCATCCTGGTGACCGACGCGGTGATGCCCGCCGGATGCCTTCCCGGCAGCTATCGGCTGGGCGAAGTCGACGTCGAGCTGCACGCTGATGGAAGCGTGCGCTTGGCGGGTGGAACACGTTTGGCCGGTTCGGCCTTGCGAATGGACCAGGCCATATCGAACGTGATGCGGACCGCTGGCCTCAGCCTGCGCGAAGCCACAACCCTTGCCACCCGGAATCCCGCCCGCGTCGGCCGAGTCGCTTCGCGGCAGCGCGGACTCAATCCCGGCGATCGCGCCGATCTGGTCCGTTTCCGTCTCGACGAAGCAACCGGCCAGATCGAAGTGCTCGAAACCTTCCTCGGCGGTGCCAGAGTCTTCGGCCACCAGCCACTAGCCACCAGCCACTAGCGCTGCGAGGCCCTCTCTCTCAGGCCTCCGGATTCAACACCGCGACATACTTCAAATTCCGGTACAACTGCCGGTAGTCCAGTCCGAAGCCCACCACGAATCGATCCGGGATCTCAAAACAGCGGTAGTCCAGGGGAATTTGGACGATACGGCGCGGCGTCCTATCCAGCAACGTGCACACCGTTAGCGATTTCGGAGCGCGCCCGGTCAGGTGCTGGAGCAAATAGCGAGTGGTGAAACCGGTATCGACAATGTCCTCTACCAGCATGACGTCCTCGCCTTCAATGCTCTCGTCCAAGTCCTTGGAGATGCGCACCATTCCCGGCGCGCCCTGCGGCCCCGGCCCCATGCCAGGCGCCGGCTGTAAATGACGGAAGCTGGAAATACCCAAAAAATCCACCGTCACCGGAACCGTCAACTCGCGTGCCAGGGCGGTCAGAAAAAACACCGAACCCTTGAGCACGCCCACCAGCTTCAGTTCGCGGGTCGCATAGTCCACCGAAATCTCCCCGGCTACCTGCCGTATCCGATGATTGATCTCCTCTTCAGTGAAAAGGACGCGTTCGATCGCCGGCATACTAGCGTGCAAGTCGCTCCGGCAACCTGTATTTCATCACCAGATCCTGCACATCCTTTTGATAGAAAACCTGGATGTTCACATGCGGATAGATGGCCCGCAGCAGCCGGATCTTGCGGTTCTTCTTGGTCACGTTGGCTTGCTTCATAGTGGTCAGCTCCACGTACAGATCGAACTCCGGTAGGTAGAAGTCCGGCGTGAAGGCTTCCGATACCTTGCCGTCCTTGTCCCACTGCAACGGAAAGCTGCGCGGCTCGTAGTCCCATGCAATACGGTAGAAGTCCAGCAGATTAGCGAACACCTCTTCGCTTGGATGGCCGAACGGTTTGCGCTCCATACGAACCCGATCCGGCGGCACAATACCAAATCTTGCTAGTTGCAGCCGGACTTCGAACTGCACCTTTGCGGCCGCCTGGGCCGACAGCGGACCCGCCTCCGGCAAGCTTCGCGATCTCACAGCCGATATTAGAAGGTCCACCATCTCGGCCGGCCCCATCGCCTGCGCATTCGCTATCAGGTCGAAGCTGGTCGATGGACTGGCCTTTTGCCCGAAACGCAGCTTGCGAGTCTGGGATTGGGCAGCCGCCAGCTTTTGCAAACGCGTTTTGGCGCCGGGACGCGTCAGCCGGCAATCGGACGCCAGATTGTCCAGCCGCATCGATTCTGGCGCCACCAGGTGAAATCGGAACACCGCCGGCAGATCTCGCGCCAGCATCTCCGCGCCCGTGCAGCACACCACTACATGCACATGCTCCATCCCGAGCGTGGCCAGGATCGAGGCCGCCAGAGGTCGCCAGGCTTTGCCGGGAATTACCTGGCTCGCGTCTCCGAACTGGCCGGCGATCATCTTGTCCAGGACAGATTCCGTGACCAGCTCGCCCTGCAACCGCTGGGCGGCCATGCGGGCCAGCTCCTCGTGCCGGCATCCCGGTTCACCCGATACCGCGATGAAAGCCATTCAGTAGAATCGTAGCGCACCGGCCAGCATCGTGACCTTAGAACCTTCGACACCTCGAAGGCGGTGACAACACGACCCCAAAACTTCCGCGCTACAGTATTGGCTGTACCCGCCGATCAAGAAAGTAGTTCAGCCAGGCGTGTTGTGTATTGTAGATTACTATGCCGGTTGGAAGAATGAGCTTGACGCTGCCGCTGGGCTATTATAGATTCTAGTTCTGACTTTTAATAGAGCGTTACAAGAATACGGATATTGATGACTCCAAGTCACCGCTCACCGGCTCGCGTGGCCGGACTCAGTCTTTTGCTCGCGCTGCTAACCAGCAGTTGCGCTACCAAGCAACCAGCCTTCAAACTTTCTTTCCTTCCCTCCACTCCGGCCCCCATCGAGCCAAGCTTTGAAGCCCCACCGCAAGTCCCTATCAACCTCTATGCCAGCGAAACTCCCGACTTGGTCCAGCGGGCCTTAGCCTCGGCGTCTCACCTGGCGGAGGTAGACAGCCGCGTGACCAAGGCGCGCGAGCATCTGGAAGCAGGCAAGCGCTTCTATCAATTGAGTGACGTCACAAGCGCGAGGCGCGAGTTTGATGCCGCGCTCGATGTGCTCCTCTCGGCCCCGGACAGTCTTCCCGATCGTCCACGGCTGGAAAGCGAACTCGACCAGATCGCCGACACCATCTACCATTACGACCTGGAGGGATTAGGCGCCGCTGCGAGCGATCAGCCGGAAGTAGTCTACGACAAGTCGCCGATCGACAGTATTCTCGATATGACCTTCCCCACCGATCCCAACCTGCGGCCCAAGGTGAAGGAAGAAATCGAAGCGACGGTCTCGCAGCTGCCTCTCCAGGAAAACGATGCGGTACTAAGCTACGTGCATTACTTTTCCACCGAGCGGGGTCGTAAGGTCCTCCTGGGCGGCCTGCGCCGTTCCGGGCGGTATCGCCCCCTGGTCCAGCGGATTCTCGACGATGAGGGAGTGCCGCAGGAATTGATCTACCTGGCGCAAGTGGAGTCGGGCTTTCTGCCCCGCGCTCGCTCCAACAAGCAGGCCGTCGGGATGTGGCAGTTTGTCCAGTTCCGAGGCCGCCAGTACGGGCTATTGCAGACTCCGGGTACCGACGATCGATTGGATCCTGAGAAGGCCACCCGGGCTGCCGCCCGCCATTTGCACGATCTGTATGCCATGTTCGGCGACTGGTATCTGGCGATGGCCGCCTACAACTGTGGCCCCGGCTGCGTGCAGCGCGCCGTGGAGCGGACCGGCTATGCGGATTTCTGGGAATTGCGGCGTTTGAATGTTCTACCCAAAGAAACCGCCAACTACGTCCCGGTGATCGTGGCTCTGACGATCATGGCCAAGAACCCCAAGGACTATGATCTGGAGAACCTGGAAGCCGACCGCCCGGTGGAGTACGAGACCGTTCAACTGGACACCCCCACCAGTTTGGCTCTGATAGCGGATGCGGCGGACCGCCCGGCATCGGAGATCCAGGATTTGAATCCTGCACTGCTGAAATCAGCCGCACCGGCCGGATATCAATTGAGAGTTCCCAAAGGGACGCTTGCGACAGTCATGACGGCCCTGGATCTGGTGCCTGCCAGTCATCGGGCAGACTGGCGCATCCACCGCATGGTGCCGGGAGAAACGTTGGCCGAGATCGCGCGCCGCTATGGCACGCCGGTGGCTGCGCTAACGTCCGCTAACGAACGTGTTGCCGTGAACGCGCCCGGTGCGGACGCGCCGATAGCGGGAGACCTGCTGGTGGTTCCGAGCTCGCTCCGGCTTTCGCGCGTAACTGCGCGCGGTGTGGTTTCCAGCTCGCACGGCAAGCTGTCACGCAGGGCCTCCGCGAAGAGCGGCCTGGCCGCGCGCCGGACGCCTGTCAATACGCCCGCCCGCCGCGTTCATGCCAGCGCCTATCGCACCGCAAGCCTCGCGTCGAAGCATCACGCCACAGCCAACTAATCGCGTCCGTCGCTTTCTCTCTAAGGGGCCGCAATCGCTGGCGAAAGACCCCCGATTCCTCTCGCCAAAAAGTGCGCAGTTGGGTCTTGCCTTCCGAGGAAAACGAGTTATTCTAGGGTGTGGTTAGCCCAACAGGAGGCACGAATAATGGTTGATAGCTTGCGCTTCACCGCGGATGACGACGACGATTTCGGATACGAAGAGGAACAAATCGATGTAACCACCGAAGTCGGCGAGTACGGTCCGGAAGATGAAGACGACGACGATTTGACAAAACCGGTTCCCGAGCCGGTCCATGCAATTCCCCACCCCGTCCCAACTCCCCTGTTCCCGGCCGGCGAGGCGCCGCCGCAAAAGAAACCCGTAAAGAAAGCCACGGCAAAGTCGGTTCCAGCACCTGCCAAGAAAGCCGCTGCACCCAAAGCGGTGAAAAAAGCCCCTGCGAAGAAAGCCGCGGTAAAGAAGACAGCGGCCAAGGCTGCCAAGAAGGCCCCTGCTAAGAAAAAGGCTCCCGCCAAAAAAGCTGCGAAGAAAAAGGCGCCCGCCAAGAAAGTTGTCAAGAAGTCAGCGGCTAAGAAGACCGCGAAAAAGTCCGCTAAGAAAAAGAAGTAGCCGCCTGGGTTTGAAAGGCACTGACCGCCGCAGCCGATCGATTCTGGCTGCGGCGGTCCGATGCAGGCTAGTTCTCTCCTTAAGCTTTTTCCTTGTTGACTATTGTTCTGCAACGTTCGAACAGTTGCAGCAAAGCTTCGGCGTACTCTTCGGGCGACTTCGATCCCTTGCCAGCGAAACCCGCCGCGCTGCCTCCCTTGCCGTACCCCGTGGTCACGGCTACGAATTTCATCATCTCCAGAGCAATCTCGTCCGTGTTGCGTGCGGGAGGGACAGCGTTGGAACTATCTTCAGGCATCAGTCATTCATCCTTGGTTTGGTATCGTCGCCACACTGGCGGCAACTCTCTAGTGTAGACGGTCTCAGAACCGCGTGCCTCAACTGGAGGCCGCAAGCGCAGGATGCCATCAGCACTTAGAATGATCCTTTGCTCTCCTGATGCTGGTTCAAGCCACACGCCTGATCCGGAAGATGCGCGGCGGAGCCCAGGCGCATCTGTTCCAATGCGACAACGGCCATTTCTACGTCGTCAAATTTCGTAATAATCCTCAGCATCGCCGGATTCTGATCAATGAATGGATCGCTTCGGTTTTCCTGAATTTCCTCCAAATCTCGACCCCCGAAGCCGCCATCGTCAATCTCTCGACGCAATTTCTCGAAGTGAATCCCGAGATTTACATCCAACTGGGCTCGCGGCATCAACCGGTGGAGCCCGGCTGGCACTTCGGGTCGCGCTACCCCGGCGACCCCGGCAAAGTCATGGTCTACGACTTTCTGCCGGATGCGCTGCTCGACAAGGTGGTGAATGCCAGTGAGTTTCTGGGCGTCCTGGCTTTCGATAAGTGGATTGGCAATGCCGACGCCCGGCAGTCCATCTTCTTTCGCGCCCGATTGCGCCAATGGTCGCCCTCCGGCAGCGAACCTGCCCCTCGCGCCGGATTCGTAGCGTACATGATGGACCACGGCTACGTGTTCGACGGACCGCATTGGACGTTTCCGGATTCGCCCTTGCAGGGCCTTTACTTCAGGCCCAGCGTCTATCGGAAAGTCCGGGGCTGGGACGACTTTCAACCCTGGCTCGACCGTCTGGTGAATTTTCCCGAAGAAGTGGTCGATACAGCTCAGAAGCAGATTCCGCCCGAATGGCTGGCCGAGGATGCCGCCGCGCTCCAGACCGTGCTTGAAAAGCTCATGTCGCGCCGGCGTCGCGTGCCAGACCTGATCCGCGATTCGCGCCGCGGCCGCATTAATCCGTTTCCGGAATGGAAATAATAATGGGCATGTTATGATCTACTTACGCGGTTCCCCGCACCGCGGCCCTGTCGATGGCAACTTCAGGCCAGCCCGCAGACGTTTTCATCGTCGAAGATAACGATCCCGATGTGTTCCTGGTGGAAGAAGCCCTGCGTTCGCAGGGCATCCCGGTCCAGATGCAACGCTGCCAGGACGGCGAGGAAGCCATCCAGGCGCTCTCTCAAATTGGCGATGGACGCCTGCCGGACATCATTATCATCGACCTGAATCTTCCCAGGGTTACGGGCCTCGAAATCCTGAAGCACGTGCGAAGCCTCAAACAATTGGATGCGGTTCCGG
Source organism: Bryobacteraceae bacterium (assembly GCA_049518655.1). Lineage (GTDB taxonomy): Bacteria > Acidobacteriota > Terriglobia > Bryobacterales > Bryobacteraceae > Palsa-89. Next base: position 12,406 of record JBEKRO010000057.1, read on the forward strand.
TGCTGATTCTTACTTCGTCCCAGTCGAAGACCGATCGGGCGCTGTCGCTGCAACTCGGCGCTGACGCCTACATCGCCAAGCCGCCCACATTGCCCGAGTTTCTTTCCGGCGTCGGCTCCGGCATTCGCGCATTGCTGGAGCGGAACCGAACGGAACCCCGCGCGCGATTGCATCCGGCGCCGGCATGGACGTTCGGCACGGCTTCCTGTAGTCGCGGCTCAGAATCGGCGCTACGCGCTCACAGGCACTTACAGAGCCGCGACCATAGGGAGCGAAATAAACGACGCTCCGTGTGATACCGTGTAGGGTTTGATAGCGTGCCCTGCATCGATGAAACCGAACCTGGATATTCTGAAGCCCGAAATTGAGCTCTACCTCGAAGAAGCGGGGCTGGCCGTGTTCTACGGGTACTCTCGCCCCCTTGAGTCGGCGCCGGCGGTCTATTGGGATTGCGAGCAGTATCCGGACTATCGCCTGTTCGTCCAATCCGCGCGCGCGGCTGGCTCCAGACTCATAGTCTTTCATCAGCGTGAGTTTTTCTCCGACCAAATCGACGAGGCCCTCGAAAAGCTGCACGCTTGCGAATTGCCTCCTCAAGAGTCCCGGCGCTACGAAGAGCAACTGAACGATTTGCGCGCTTACGAAGGCTCGGTGTGCGCCATCGAGTTGTCCTTCGACCATGAAGGCCGGGTTTATCTGTTCGACCTCCGCACCGAATGGTTCGACGAGTTCTCGGAGCTTGTGGACGACATCCAGCTCCTGGTTCCAGATCCCAATGATGGTGATGACGACTCGCCCATCAGCGGCTATTTTTCAAGAAACTAGGACGTCTAGTCGTTTTCAACATGCCATTTTCCCGCTGGCTGATCCCGGAGACCAATGCGCCAGCCGCACGAGAATTGGCTAGCCAACTCGGAATTCAGCCCGTTACCGCCAGTGTGTTAGTAAGCCGCGGCTGGAGCGATCCCAACGCCGCCCTCCGCTTCCTGATGCCCCACCTGGGACATCTGCACGATCCGCTCCTGCTCACCGGAATGCGGGAAGCCGTGGCGCGGATCAAAGCCGCCATCCAGGCCAAAGAGAAGATCCTGATTTACGGCGACTATGACGTCGACGGAACGGTCTCCGTTGTCATTTTGAAGAAAGCCATCGAGATGGCGGGCGGAGAAGCCAGCTTTCATGTTCCGCATCGCTTGAAAGAAGGCTACGGAATGCGCTCCGACGTCATCGAGCGCGCCGCGGCGATGGGCATCGCGCTGATCATTAGCGTGGACACCGGCATTCGCGCTTCCGAAGTAGTGCGGGAAGCGCGCGACCGCGGCATCGATGTGATCGTAACCGATCATCATTTACCGGACGCCGAGCTTCCGCCTGCGCTCGCCGTGATAAATCCGAATCGGCGCGACTGCGGATATCCGGACAAGAACCTGTGCGGCGCGGGTGTTGCGTTCAAGCTGGTTCACGCACTGCTCGCCACGCTGAGCTGGCCGGCGGAGAAGCTGGCGCGCGTAATGAAGTCCTTCCTGAAGCTGGTGGCCATCGCCACCGTGGCCGACGTGGTGCCGCTGGTGGGCGAGAACCGAGTCATCGTCAAACATGGCTTGGAGGGGCTGAATCAGTCCAAAAACCCAGGCTTGCGGGCCATCCTGGAGCTTTCCGGACTCATGAATGGCCGCTCGCCCAGCGCGCGCCAGGTGGCCTTCCAGATCGCACCCCGCATCAACGCCGCCGGACGCATGGACGATGCACAGAATGTGATTCGAATGTTCCTGACGGACGACCCCGAGTACGCCCATCGGCTCGCCTCCGAGCTCCGTTCGCTCAATCAGGAGCGCCGCGATACCGAGGCCGAGATCGTCCGCCTGGTGCTGGAGGAATGCGCGGGCGTGCCCGTCACCGACGATCAAACGGTGCTGGTGTTCTCCGGGCTCAACTGGCATCGCGGCGTGGTCGGCATCGTGGCCAGCCGCTTGGTGGAGCGCTTCTACCGCCCGGTGTTCGTCCTGAGCGAGGAGGATGGCCAAGCGCAAGGATCGGGCCGGAGCATCGCACCGTTTCATTTGCTGGACGCGCTGGAATCCATGCCCGATCTGTTTACTCGCTTCGGCGGCCATCGCCAGGCGGCCGGCGTCAGCCTCGCCGTGGACCAGGTTCCAGAGTTTCGCCGCCGCTTGAACTCGTATGCCGCAACGCGGCTCACGCCCGCCGATTTTCAGCCGCAGTTGGCGATCGACGCCACGGTGAGTTTGCGCGATCTTACTACCGGCCCAGCCGTCGAAGAGTTACTCGGGATGGCGCCGTTCGGGTTTGGAAATCCCGCGCCGATGCTGGCCGTCCTGGGCGCTGAGGTGGCCGGCGCACCGGTGGTCATGAAAGAGAAGCATCTGCGCGTACACCTGCGGCAAGACGGCCGCAGCCTCTTCCCCAAGGCTTGGAATTTTGCCGGGCGCGCCTCGGATTTCCCGGCGAGTGGTTCCATCGATGCCGCCTTTTCCGTGGAAGAAGATCTCTACGGCGCGGACCGCGGATTTACGAACTGGGCCGCAGTGCTGCGAGACGTTCGGCCCGCGAGCTAGTCCCCGATTGGTCACTAAGTGCCGCCGCGAAAGCCTCAAAGAGCTTGCGATCCGCGGCGCTGGTGAAGATGCGATCTTCCGGGTGCCATTGAACCGCGACCGCGAATGCCGCCTCGGGCTTTTCGATCGCCTCAATCACGCCATCCGTGGCCGTGGCGGATACGACCAATCCTTCACCCAAGCGGTCAATAGCTTGATGATGCCGCGAGTTCACCTCAAGCTCCCCGGCGCCTACAATTTGTGCCAATCGGGTGTTCGCCGCAACACGAACCCGGTGCGCCGCCGGATGCTTGCCCGGTTCCGCATTCTTAGGCCGCTGGCGATGCACGTCGGACGAAGGCAAATGCTGGACCAGCGTGCCTCCCGAGACTACGTTGAAGAGCTGCAACCCACGGCAAATCGCCAGCACGGGAATATCGGCGGCCAGCGCTTCCTGAAGCAGCCGGATCTCCAGTTCGTCCCTGAGATCGTCCACTTCGTCGCTCCCGGCGTTTTGCTGCCCATACTGCTTCGGGTTGATGTCGGCGCCGCCGCTGAGCAGCAAACCATCCAGCGAATCGAGCGAATCCGGATTCCGAACCGCCTGGATGCCAGCCTCGATCAGGGCTTGTTCATAAGGGCCAACCCGGATCTCGTTCCCGAAAGTAACCGCCACGCGCATGGTCTAAGAATTAGATTAACAATTGGGAATCTGGCACGTCTTTAAGGTGTGGGTAAAATAGTGTCACATATGCGCATCGCCGCAACTGCCATGCTTCTGGCCGGTTCGCTCTTATCGCAAGCCCAGACCGCGCCAAAACCTCTCCGAATTCCAATCGAACAGTACAAGCTCGACAACGGACTCCGAATCGTCATGTCGGTGGACCATTCCGCGCCAACTTACGGGATCTCCATCACCTATAACGTGGGCTCCCACAGCGAACATGCCGGCCGCACCGGGTTCGCGCACCTGTTCGAGCACATGATGTTCGAAGGATCGGAGAACGTGGGCAAGGGCGAACACATGATCCTGGTGGAGAACAATGGCGGCAACATGAACGGCACCACTACGGAGGACCGCACCAATTACTTCGAGTCCTTCGCCTCCAACCAGCTCGATCTCGGGCTGTTCCTGGAAGCCGACCGCATGCGTTCGCTCGCGGTGAACCAGGCGAACCTGGACAATCAGCGCAACGCCGTGCAGGAAGAGCGCCGGCTGGGCGTCGACAATCAGCCGTACGGGGAGACTTCGGAAGTCTTACAAGGCCTGGTCTACGATAACTTCGCCAACAAACACTCGGTGATCGGCTCCATGCAGGATCTGAATGCCGCCACCATCAAAGATGTCCAGGACTTCTTCCGCATTTACTACGCACCGAATAATGCAGTGCTCACTTTAGTGGGCGACTTCGAGCCCGCCGAAGCGCTGGCAAAGATCAAGAAGTATTTCGGCGCTATTCCCGCGCAGCCGGTGCCGCCGGTCCCCGACTTGGCGGAGCCCAAACAAACCGCCGAGCGGCAGAAGACCATCGAGGATCCTTTCGCTCAGGTGCCGCGCCTGGACATCGCGTTCAAGACGCCTCCCGGCAATACTGGCGATGTCTACGCCCTCGACGTTCTTTCCACAGCCTTGGGCGGCGGGCAATCCTCGCGCCTCTATCAAGACCTGGTGAAGAACAAGGAACTCGCCGTCAACGTCTTCTGCTATATCGAAGAGCATAAGGGTCCCTCGACATTCAACGTCGTCGTGCTGGCGCGGCCCGGTAAAGATCTCAAGGAAGTCGAAAAAGCGGTCTATGCCGAACTGGAGCGTGTGAAGTCTCAACCCATCGCCGACTGGGAGCTGCAGAAAGTCCACATGATGGAGCGCCATCAAACCGCTCAGGAACTGCAGAGCACGCTATACCGCGCCTACGTCATCGGAGAGATGGCGGTCATCTACGGCGATCCGAACCTGATCAACACGCGTTTCGACAGGATCCAGGAAGTCGGCAAAGACGACCTCCAGCGCGTGGCGAAAACGTATTTGACCGAGGAAAATCGCACAGTAGTGACGACGTTACCCAAGCCGAAGGCTGAGACGGCGTCCAAGACAGCGAACTAGGAGCATCTCATGACATATCAATCTACAATGCGATGGTCCGCGGCGCTGATCGCGGCGTTTGCCCTCTCGTTCGCGCAGGTTCCCCAGGATCCCGGTTCCAAGGCGATTCCGCTCAGTAAGGTGGAGCGCAAGAATAAAGCGCCGGTCTCGGATCAGGTTCTTCGCGTCACGCTTCCCAGGCCCACGGAGATGACGCTTCCCAACGGCCTCACCGTCTTGGTGCTGGAAGACCACAGGCTGCCGCTGGTGACCGCACGGCTGAACATTCTGGGTGCGGGCGCGCTGAACGATCCCGCCGACATGCCTGGCCTGGCCAACATCACCGCCGCTATGTTGAAGGAAGGCACCAAGACGCGGTCCAGCAAGCAGATTGCGGAACAGTCCGATGAACTCGGCGCGATGATCGGAGCGCAAGCGCCGTGGGCGTCTGAGACCGCGACGTTCACCGCCTCGGGCCTGAGCGACAATGCCGCCCAGTGGATCCCGCTTGCGTCCGATATTCTGCTGAATCCTTCGTTCCCGGAAAGCGAGCTGAACAAGCTGAAGCAACGCACGAAAGTGCAGTTGCAGCAGCAGCGCTCCACCGCAGGGTTCCTGATGCAGGAGCGTTTCAGCCGGGCAGTTTATGGCGATCATCCCGCCGCTGTCACATCGCCCACACTGCAGGCTCTCGACAAAATTACGCCGGCCATGCTTGCCGAATGGCACGCCACCCGATATGTGCCCGAGAACGCCATTCTGGGAATTGCAGGCGATATCACGCCCGCTCAAGTCACCGAAATGTTTTCCGCGCTCCGTGGATGGAAGGCCGGCCCCAGCAAAGTTGGTCTACCCACGGCCACCAAACCAGCCAGCGGCCGTAAGGTTTTTCTCGTGGATCGGCCGGGCTCCGTGCAGACCGATGTGGAGATCGGCAACATCGCCATCAGCCGGTTGGATTCGGACTACATCCCGATGGTGGTGATGGATCGTATTGTCGGCGGTGGAGCGGCTGCCCGCCTGTTCATGAATCTGCGCGAAGTGCATGGCTATACGTACGGCGCTTATAGCATGCTGGTGGCGCGGCGCTACGCCGGTCCCTGGATCGCCGAAGGCAGTATGCGAACCGATGCCACGGGCGGTGCGATGACCGAGTTCATGAACGAAATTGACCGCATTCGCGACAAGCCTGTGCCTGAAAAAGAGCTCGAAGAGACCAAGCGCTCCATCGTCGCGGGTTTTGCACTCACTCTCGAGCACCCGAACGAGTTGTTGGACTATGCGATCGCGCTCAAGGTCTACAACTTGCCGGCGGATTACTGGGATACTTATCCCGCCAAGATTATGGCCATCACGGCCGAGCAGGTTCAACGCGTGGCACGCAAATACATCGTGCCCGACGATCTGCAGATCGTCGCAGTGGGCGACGCGGCCAAGCTCAAACCAGTGCTCGACAAGTACGGCACCGTGCAGGTGTTCGACACCGACGGGAAACCGAAAGCCACCCCATAGGGCCGCGGAGTGGAATATCGCACCGAGCGGGACACGATGGGCGAAATGCTGGTTCCCGCCGATGCGCTCTATGGCGCGCAGACGCAGCGGGCCGTTGAGAATTTCCCGATCAGCGGCCTGCGCTTCCCACGATCCTTTATTCGCGCTCTTGGGTTGATCAAGAGCGCTGCCGCGCGAGTAAATGGACGGCTGGGCCAATTGCCGCCCGAACTCGCTGCCTCCATCGAAAAGGCCGCCGATGCCGTGGCCGAGGGCGACCACGACGCTCAGTTTGTCGTCGACATTTTCCAAACCGGCAGCGGAACGTCCACCAACATGAACGCGAACGAGGTGATCGGACACCTGGCCGGTGCGCACCCCAACGATCACGTCAATCGTGGGCAATCCAGCAACGACGTGATTCCGTCTGCCATTCATGTCTCGGCGGCAATGCTTGTAACCGAGGACCTGCTGCCGGCTATGGATGAACTGGCTGCTGCACTCCGCAAGAAGGCCGGCGAGTTCGAAGATATCGTCAAGATCGGCCGGACGCATCTGCAAGACGCGGTGCCCATGACGCTCGGCCAGGAGTTTTCTGGCTACACTGCGCAAGTGGAGAAATGCGGGGAGCGAGTCCAAGCCGCGCTCGATGGATTATATGAGTTGCCCCTGGGGGGGACCGCCATTGGTACCGGATTGAACGCGGTTCCCGGTTTCGCTTCTGCAACAATCGCCGAGATCGCCACCCGCACGGGCCTCCCATTCCGCGAAGCGCCAAATCACTTTGAAGCGCAGGCCGCGAAGGATGCCGTCAGCTTCTTGAGTGGCGCGCTGAAGACCTATGCCGTTGCGCTCACCAAGATCGCGAACGATATTCGCTGGCTGGCGTCCGGGCCACGCAGCGGACTCGGCGAATTGAAGCTGCCCGAAACCCAGCCCGGATCGAGCATCATGCCCGGCAAAGTAAATCCAGTGATCGCGGAAAGCCTCCTCATGGCCTGCGCGCAGGTGATTGGCTATGATGCCACCATCACATGGTGCTGCGCGGCGGGCAATTTCGAACTGAACGTGATGATGCCGGTGATGGCTTACGATCTTCTCGAATCCATTACTTTGCTCGCCGCCGGGTCACGCAACTTCAGCCGGCGCGCTATCGAAGGCCTGCAAGCCGACATCGAACGTGCATCCGGCTTCGTCGAGCAATCCCTCGCGATGTGTACGGTTCTCGCGCCAGTAATCGGGTATGAAAAAGCAGCGGCCATCGCGAAGGAGGCTTATCGCAGCGGCCGAACGGTGCGCGAGGTAGCTCGCGAGACCAGCGGCATTCCAGAGGATCGGCTCAACGAGTTGCTCGATCCTCGCACCCAAACAGGCGCGGACTAAGTTAGCAGCACTTTCCTTGCGCGAACTTCCGCGCCAGCCGTTCATCGATGAACACACGCCACTCCTCGGCCGAATGTACGCGCCCATGCGCCCGCAAATGCCGCTCATAAGCGTTCTCATCCGCAATCTCGCGCAGCAGCGTCATTACGCCGCGAAAGAACGCTCTCATAATTCCTCCGTCTGCAGCCGCGACAGAACAAAGGGTGCCTCGTCGATGGTGCTTTCGCGTGCGCCTGATAGAATTCGGAACCAGACCCGTACCGAGTCCACCAGAATAAGCGCGACCATGATCAGAAACATCCCGCATACCGCGGCATCCAACCGGTCGTTGAAAATCTGCCCCTGTGCTTCGGCAACCTTCCCGGCCGCAAACGTCCCGGCATCCATCGCGCTTTGCAAATGGCTGGCTTCCGAAAGGAATCCGAGACGTGGCTGATCCGAGAAGATTTTCTGATACCCGGCAGTAAACGTCACTACAACCAGCCAGGCGAGCGGCACGGCCGTGATCCACATATAGCGCGCACGATGCATCTTGATGAAGATCGTCGTGCCCACGCACAGGGCTATCGCAGCCAACAATTGATTTGCGATCCCAAACAGAGGCCACAGTGAATTGATCCCGCCCAGCGGATCGCGCACGCCTTGATAGAGAAAATAACCCCACGCCAACACCACCACGCCACTGGTTGCGAACACGCCCGGCCAGTTCGATCGCTTCAGCGACGGATAGGCCTGTCCCAGCAGATCCTGCAGCATGAACCGCCCCACGCGCGTTCCAGCCGCAATGATGGTCAAGATGAACAACGCTTCAAACATGATCGCGAAGTGATACCAGAACCCAAGAAACGCGTTGCCGCCGCCGGTGGTGGAGAAAATGTGCGCCATTCCTAGTGCCAGCGATGGAGCGCCGCCGGTCCGATAAAATAGCGTCTTCTCGCCAGCGTCGGTCGCCAGCCTAGTCATGTCCGCCACTGTGACCGGATAGCCCCAGCTCGAAATAGTGGAGACCGCTGCCGCCGGACTTGCGCCCACAACTCCAGGGGGCGAATTTACCGCAAAGAAAACACCGGGCTGCAAAGAGCAGGCGGCGATCAGCGCCATGATGGCGACGAATCCCTCCAGCAGCATCGACCCGTAGCCCACCGGCCACGCGTTCCATTCGCGCGCGATCATCTTCGGCGTCGTACCAGACGAGATCAGCGCGTGAAATCCCGAAACCGCCCCGCACGCGATGGTGATAAACACGAACGGAAACACTTTGCCGGCGAAGATGGGCCCGGTGCCGTCCACGAAGCGGGTGAACGCCGGTAGTTGCAGCGTGGGATGTACCGCCAGGATACCCACCGCCAGCATCGCGACCACGCCCAGTTTGATGAACGTGCTCAAGTAATCGCGCGGCGCCAGGAACAGCCAAACGGGCAGCACGCTCGAAAGGAACCCGTAGACTATGATCGCGATTGCCAGCGACGTTGCCGATAGCGTGAACCAGGGTGCCATCACTGGCGAGTTCGCTACCGCTTGTCCGCCGAAAATGCTGGCCATCACCAGTACAAAGCCGATTGTCGAGCACTCCAGCACTTTGCCCGGCCGCCAGTAGCGCAGGTAAACCCCCATGAAAAGTGCAATCGGCATGGTGGCCGCGATGGTGAATGTCCCCCAGGGGCTGCCCTTGAGCGCATTCACCACCACCAGCGCCACCACCGCCAGCAGAATGATCATGATGAACAATACCGTCAGCAGCGCCGTGATGCCACCTGTCTTGCCGATTTCGTCGCGCGCCATCTGGCCCAGCGTCTTGCCGTCACGGCGCATGGAACAAAACAAAATGACGAAATCTTGTACCGCGCCGCCCAACACTGCCCCGATGATGATCCAATAGACGCTCGGCAGATAACCAAACTGCGCCGCTAACGTCGGACCCACCAACGGTCCGGGGCCGGCGATGGCTGCAAAATGATGGCCGAAGAGGATCCACTTGTTGGTTGGCTCATAATCGTGGCCATCGCGCAGCCGCTCGGCGGGAGTGGCGCGTTGATCGTCCAGGGCCATCACCTTCGCGGCTATGAACCGGGCATAGAACCGGAACCCCACCAAATACGTGCACGCGGCCGCGAGAACGATCCAGAAGCTGTTCACCGGCTCGCCGCGATCCACAGCGATCGCCGCCAGGAAGAACGCTGCCACCAGCGATATCAGGGCCCACACGATGCGCCCCGCGATCTTCTTCATGGTGAGGATTGTATCAGCAGAGCGAAGATTAAAACCTCGGCAGATGTCTCAGAACGCCGGCACTGGACCGGTTGTCCGAAAGATCGACCGCATGTGCCGGACGCCAGCTCCAATCCATCGCTCCGATATAGCGGGCATCCGCGCGCTCGCGCCCCATTAAGATCGCGTACAGTCTACGTTGCGGATAAGCCAGCAATTCGAATTGCTCGGCGTATGGCGTCATTGAGCTCCAACGCGCTGCGGCTGGCGGCCCTAACTTACGCACCACAGCTGCGTAGTCGTCCTCCGGCGTCAGCGGCAAATCTACCTGAAGCACTGGCGTGTAGAACGCATGCGTCCCGATCACGCCGCCGCGGAACAGGCTGATGGCGAGTACGCATCCGGCTACGCCTAGCGCAACGCCACCCACCGCCACTTTGCCGACGCGCGAAGTTCTCTCGCTCTCCAAACGAATGCCGACCACCGGAGCACGCGCCGCCGGGGACTGCGTCAGGCGGGGACGGGGCGCTTCATTCATACCACCCCCCACCGCGCGCGGCATCTCGATCACGCGGCGTTCGGCTGGCCACACCACACCTGCCCGGTACTCCAGTTCCGCCAGCAATCCAACAATCATCACCGGCCCATCCACGCTCGAAACCTCGCCCACGTAACGGCGGGGCACGGAGACTTCCTCATTGTTTTTTGTGTTCCGCACCAGGACATCGGACCACGTCGCGCTTCGATAAATCCACTCGTTGTGTCCAGCGTTGAGGATGGCAGGATAAAAAGAAAACGGCTGGCGGCCGAGTTGCGCAATAGGCGGCGGGAGCGGCGGGACTGCCATGGCTTTATTTTAGCCTCCAGGCGGCGCAGACGGCGGACTCACAGGCCGAGGTTTTCGATGAAAGAATTTCTCATGAAAGTCCGGCCAAAATTCGGGCAAGAGGTTGCCCAGCGCGTTCGCCAACAAGCTGGTGCCAAAACGCGTGGCCACCTCTTCGCCCGTGACGCTGCTATCCGGGTAGTATGCGTTCGACAGCCCGATCCCCAGGCCCATTCCGAGCATCCCGGAATAATTGAATCGGTCGCTCCCGCGGTCCGTCCGTGTAATCACCACGCGGCTCAAGGCGTAACCCACGCGGTACCAAGCGCCGAACTCCGGCCCCTTCCGGAAATACCGGGGATCTTCATGCAGCAGCGACGCGAGCACAGCGTCCGAGAAAAAGTTTTGGGTCGTGACATCGCCCACTGCCGCGCCAAAGCGCTCGGCATAGGGACCCGCGCCGTGGCCGTACTTCGGATTGTCGTTATCTATTTGTGAGAGCGCGGCCCCGGCGGCTGAAGAGACAAAAGTGAACGGATCGAATGTCTCCTTCGCGAATAACCCGAACTTCTGTTTCACGGTCAGAGGCGTCACCTTCTGCCGCGGATCCTCGACGGTCAGATAGTTCGGAATAACACCCAGAATGCGGTCGTCGCTCACGGCGTCATCGGAGGGTTCTCGCACCGGCGGAGGGGAAGCGGGAGCCTGGGCAACAACAATCGTGGCGGATAAGGAATAAAATGCGGCGAGCATCGCGACATTTGCGAGCTGGATGTGTTTAAAACAAAACTTCAATCACCCTCCACTTGGAGTCCCCGCCGTGCCGCATTGTATATGGGACCGCCGGCCGCACCCTATGGTTACACAGAAAGTAATAGAATGAGCAGTCATGATTGCGACGCCTTCTTCGCCGTCCCCACAACAGCAGTTTCGGAATCGCAGGGCCTTTCTCAAGTTTCTTGCGGCTAGTCCGCTGTTCGCTTCCCTGCCCGCTCGCGCCTGGCAGACCCACACGCTCGATGAAGTGCTCGCCAGCCCGAAAGACGCGCTGGATCTGATGGACTTTGAACCCGCCGCCCGCAAAGCGCTTCCCGCCGCGCACTGGGGCTACATGGCCTCGGGCGTGGATGACAACCTGACGCGCGACCTGAATCACGAAGCATACAAACATATACAATTGCGCCCGCGCAAGCTGGTGGACGTAAGCAAAATTGACACGCGGGTGGAGCTCTTCGGCACCACCTGGGACAGTCCCATCTTTCTGTGTCCCGTGGGCGCGCAAGGAATGTTTCATGCCGATGGCGAGATCGGCGTGGCTCGGGCAGCACAAACGAAGAAGGCCCTACAGATTCTATCGACGGTCACCTCGCACAGTGTGGAAGATGTGATCAAGGCGCGTGGCGGACCGGTCTGGTATCAGCTCTACGCAGTTTCGAACTGGAGTTTTACCGAGAAGGTGGTCAAGCGAGCCGAAGACGCCGGTTGCCCGGTGCTGGCCTGGACCATTGATTTGCTGGCTGGCCGAAACACCGAGATGGCTTCCCGTTATCGCCGCATCGACGACCGGGAGTGCGCCAGTTGTCACGGCGAGCCGTTCGGCGCCATCAATACGCGGCCGATGTTCGACGGAATCGACATGAAAGGCGTCACCATCAATTCTCCTGTCTTCAACTGGACCTACGTCGACCGGTTGAAAAAGGCCACGCGCATGAAGCTGGTCTTAAAAGGCATCGAGACCCGCGAGGACGCGCGTTTGTGCGTGGAGCACGGCGTCGACGGCATCCTGGTTTCAAATCATGGCGGCCGCGCCACGGAGACGTATCGAGCGACCATCGAGTGCTTGCCCGAAGTGGTGGATGGAGCCGCTGGCCGCATCCCGGTGATGGTCGACGGTGGCATCCGCCGAGGTACCGATGCTTACAAAGCATTGGCCTTTGGCGCCAAGGCGGTTGGAATCGGGCGTCCGTACATTTGGGGATTATCCGCATTCGGGCAGGCGGGCGTGGAAAAGGTGATTGACATCCTCAACGGCGAGTTCGCTCTCACCATGAAGCAGTGCGGTGCACGATCGCTCGCCGAGATCAGCCGCTCCACCGTAATGTTTCGCGAATCCAATTCATAGTGGCGCACGCACTCCGTGCGTGCCGCGTTCACACTGGTGTGAACGCTAGAATGAACAAATGCCCGCAGAAGAGAAACCGGCGGCCAGCTTCGAGACCGGACTCCAGCAACTCGAGCTGATCGTCAAGGAAATGGAGAGCGGCGAGCTGCCGCTGGAGCGCGCGCTCGAGTTGTTCGAAAAAGGAATGCAGTTGAGCGAAAGCTGCCGCAAGCAATTGGAAGAGGCCGAAACGCGCATCGAAATGCTGATCCGCAAAGGCGACAAAATCCAAGCAGAGCCTTTCAGGCCCGACAAAGCATGACGCTGGCCGAATACTTAGCGCGGCAACAGGCCCGTGTCGACGATGCGCTCAATCGTTGGGTCCCGCCCGAATCGACGCTTCCCGAATCCATCCACAAAGCGATGCGCTATAGCCTGTTCGCGGGCGGCAAGCGTATTCGTCCCATCCTGTGCATGGCCGCGGCGGAAGCGGTATCGGACTCGCCGGTGGGCATTGAATCCTGCGCATCCTCACTCGAATTGATTCACACCTATTCCTTGATTCACGACGATCTGCCGGCTCTCGACAACGACGATTTGCGGCGCGGCGTCCCAACCTGTCACAAAGTATTCGGCGATGCCATCGCCATTCTGGCTGGTGACGCGCTGCTCACGCTGGCGTTTCAAGTGCTGGCGCAAATGGATTGCCCCGACAATCGTAAAGTCGCGGTCGTTGCGGAGCTCTCCACCGCCGCGGGCACGGTTCGCGGCATGATCGGCGGCCAGGTGTGCGATCTCGAAGGCGCGGGCCAGCATCCCGATGCCGCGCTGCTCGAAGCCATTCATCGTGCCAAGACCGGCGCACTGCTCCGCGCCAGTCTGCGCATGGGCGCCATCTATGCGGGCGCCGACCAGGAGCAACTACGCGCGTTGTCTTGCTACGGCGAACATGTCGGCCTAGCGTTCCAAATTGTCGACGATGTGCTGGATGTAGACCAGTCCTCGGCGGCGCTCGGAAAAACCGCGGGTAAGGACGCACAACAGCACAAGATCACCTTTCCGGCGGTGTATGGACTGGAGCGGTCGCGTGAGATGGCCGAAGAAGAAAGGCTGGCCGCGCATCTCGCTTTGCGTCCTTTCGACGAGCGCGCCGAGCGCTTGCGCGAACTGGCCGATTTCATCGTGCGCCGGCGTGCCTAACCGAAGCCGGCTCGACCTTTTGGTGGTAGACCGCGGCTTGGCAGAGTCGCGTGAAAAAGCTCGGGCGCTGATTTTGGCCGGGCAGGTGCTGGTCAACGGACAAAAGGCCGACAAGGCCGGCGCGAACATCGATCCTGCAGCGAAGATTGAAATACTCACACAGCCGCGCTACGTGGGCCGGGGCGGATTGAAGCTGGAGGCGGCGCTCGATCACTTCGCAATCTCAGCCACCGGCAAAATCTGCCTCGACGTTGGCTCTTCCACAGGCGGCTTCACCGATTGCCTGCTGCAGCGTGGGGCCAAGCGGGTCTACGCCATCGATGTCGGGACCGGCCAGCTCGATTGGAAACTGCGCAACGACCCCCGAGTGGTCGTCCAAGAACAGGTGAACGCGCGCTACCTCACTCGCGATCAAATCCCCGAGCCCATCGCTCTTGCGGTTTGCGATGTCAGTTTCATCTCCATCACAATGATCTTACCGGCGCTCACCGGCTTGCTCGCCGCGGACGCCGAGATGGTTATTCTAGTAAAGCCTCAATTCGAATTAGAACGGGACCAAGTCGGTAAGGGAGGAATTATTCGCGATCCTGCTTTGCACCATCGGGCGTGTCAGCGTGTGGAAACTGCTGTGCAGCAACTGGGCTTTCACACCCAAATTATTCCTTCCCCCATCTTGGGCGCGGAAGGCAACCGGGAGTTCCTCTTGTATGCCAGACATTAAAGTAGTCGGAGTAATTTCCAAACCCGGTATTCCGCACGCGTCCACCATCTTGTCGGACTTAGTCGCGTGGTGGAAGGAGCGCGGCGTTGAAACTCGGCTGGACCATGAGTCAGCGCGCTATCTCAAAAGTAACGAAGGGCTCGCCCGGGATGACGTTCCTGAAGGCACGCAATTAGTGATCGTATTGGGTGGCGACGGTACGCTGCTGGCCGCGGCCCGCGCGGTTGCGGGACGGGAGATCCCGATCCTTCCCGTGAACCTCGGCGGCTTGGGCTTCCTCACCGCCATTACTCTCGACCAGCTCTATCCAGAACTCGAGAACGCGCTGACCGGACGGCAGCGCGAAGTGCCGCGGAGGATGCTCCATGGGGAGGTGGTGCGCGACGGCAAAACGGTAGCCTCGTACGAAGCGTTAAACGATATCGTCATCGGCAAAACGCAAATCGCCCGCATGATCGACCTCGAAACCTACGTGGATGGCCAGTATGTCAGCACATTCAAAGCGGACGGCCTGATTGTCGCCACGCCCACGGGCTCAACCGCCTACTCACTCTCGGCCGGGGGACCGATCGTGTTTCCCGCCGTAGCCGCACTCTGCATCACTCCCGTCTGCCCGCACATGCTCACCAACCGGCCCGTGCTGGTGCCCGATACCAGCGTCATCGAGATCGTTTGCAAAGTGTCGCGCAAGGAAGCGTTTCTCACTGTGGACGGGCAGGTGGGCGAGCCACTCATCGAGAACGATCGCGTGGTGTGCAAGAGTTCCGAACACCGCGTTCATTTGATCCGGCCGCCGAAGTTGTTTTTCTTCGACGTGCTCCGGCAAAAGCTCAAGTGGGGAGAAAGGTGAAACGATTTTCCCTGACAGCCTGGATCTTCATCGCCATGCTGTTGGGCGTCGCCCTGGGCGCGGCGTTTCCGAACGTCGGCAGAGCCGAGTGGATGTCGGCGCTGGCCAATGTGTTTCTGCGCCTGATCAAATCCATCATCGCGCCCCTGATCTTCGGCACTTTGGTGTATGGCATCGCGGGCACGGGCAGCGTCAAAACCATGGGCCGGATCGGAATCAAAGCGATCCTGTATTTCGAAGTGCTCACCACCATCGCGCTGGTATTGGGATTGGGCGCCGTCAATCTGGTGCGGCCTGGCGAAGGGATGACGCTGGAACGGTCTGCCGCCGAAAGTGGACTCCCGCAGTCGGGACCCACCCTGTCGGGCACCCTGGAGCACACCTTTCCAGCCAGCGTCATTGACGCGATGGCCAAAGGCGACGTGTTGCAGATTGTCGTATTTGCATTTTTGTTCGGCGCGGCTTGCGCGGCCATCGGATCCAAAGCGGCTCCCGTGGTCACGTTTTGCAAATCGCTTTCCGAGGTGATGTTCCGTTACACCAAGTACGTGATGTATCTGGCGCCTATCGGCGTCGGCGCAGCCATGGCCAGTACCATCGGCAGCAAGGGCCTGGGCGTTCTGCTGGGGCTGGGCAAGCTCATCCTGACGCTGTACGGAACGCTGCTGATCTTCGTCTTCGTGGTGCTGGGCGCGGTGGCGATCATCGCACGAATTCCCCTGCGCGCCTTTATCCGAGCCGTTCGTGAGCCGTTCGTCCTCGCGTTCTCCACCGCATCCAGCGAAGCCGCGCTACCCGTGGCACTCGAGAATATGGAGCTGATGGGCGTCCCCGCGCACATTGTAGCGTTCGTGTTACCCACCGGCTACAGCTTCAACCTGGACGGCAGCACGTTGTATCTCTCCATGGCCTCGATTTTCGTAGCGCAAGCCGCCGGCGTCCATATGGCGCTCAGCCAGCAGCTCCTGATGATGCTGACGCTGATGCTGACCAGCAAAGGAGTAGCCGCCGTCCCACGCGCATCGCTGGTAATCCTGGCCGGTACGCTCGCTTCGTTTGGCCTGCCACTGTCCGGCGTCGCGCTGCTGCTCGGCGCCGATGCGCTGATGGATATGGCGCGCACGTCGGTGAACCTGCTTGGCAACTGCATGGCCGCCGCAGTGGTTGCGCGCTGGGAAGGCGTCGACCTTTCGGCGACCAACCCCGCGCTCGCTACCGAGGTTCGCTAACATGACTCTCTCGCTAAGACTCAGGCCATCTTAGGGCGGTGCGCCGCGCTTCCAATACGCGAGCGCATTGGAACCCCTGTCGCTCTTCTCATTCTGTTAGTTTTTCTTGGAATCGGCATCGATGCAATCATCCATCCAAGACGTCATATGAATGGCTATCTGCGTTCCGGCGGAGAGACGTTTGCGTGACTGGAATGAAATGGGGGTCCAGTTCGCTGGTTTGGCATTCAGTTGTGGTTCAGGTTGGATACTATACGAAGTCGTGCGTTCAGCCTGGGACCAATGTTTCAGATAGTACGTTCACCGAATCGTCCTCAGTCTTAAATCACCCCGGCATCGGCGCCTCACTAGCCAACATGGTGGCGCTCCCTGTTGCACGGTACTTGGGGTTCGGTCATTGCGATCGTCGATAACTTGGACTGGCTTGAGTGTCGCCGAACTCGCGGAACAATTCGAAATTCCTCCGGACTCCGTCGAGGCCATCCTCGGGTACGCTAACAGCATTCCCCGTATTCCTCGCCTTCTGAATTCTGACTTCTGAATTCTTCCCTGCGGGTCTTCACGCTGTCGCGTGAACGCCCGCCTTCGCATACCACGGTTTCGCTGGCTTGATCGCCGCGTTCACCGCTTCAATATTCTTCACGCCCTCGCTGCCGAGCCAGTCCTCCAGCGCCTTCACGCCCTGCTTGCCGTAGACCGGAATGCCTTCCTTCCACGTCGCGCGACCGCACAGCACGCCCGAATAATCCGTGCCCGCCTCAGCCGCCATGTTCAGCTCTTCGACGAACTGCGCATTGCCCACGCCCGCGCTCAGATAGATGAACGGCTTCTTCGCCACCGCCGCGGCCTTGCGGAACAGATCCAGAGCCTCGCTCCGTGAATAGGCCTTCTGGCCTTTGTACACGCTGCTACCCTCCACGAAATTCGCGTTGATCGGCACTTCCACCTTCAACACATCTACGTTGTACTGCGGCTTCGAGAACTCTTGCATGGCCCCGATCACTACCTGCGGTTTCAACTTGGCGAACTCCAGTCCCTTCTCGTCGCCGCCCTTCGGATCGTAGCCAACGAACTCCAGGAAAAACGGAACCTGGACCGTCTCGCACTCGGCGCCGATCCGTTCGATGAACGCGTGCTTGATGTCGTTCACTTGCGCATCGTCAAAAGGCGAATAGTAAATCAGGATTTTGACGGCGTTGGCGCCCCAATCGGCGATGCGTTTGGCGGAGACATGCGGCAAAAGATCGGGCAAACGGCCCGGCTTGGTATTGTCGTAGCCGCTCTCTTCGTAGGCGAGCAGCAGCCCGGCGTTAGACGAGCGCGCTTTCGCGGCGGGAAGGCCGAACTCGGGATCCAGCAGGATCGCGCTCGCGTGCGGCGTCAAAACCTTCGATACCGCAACCTTGAATTCGATCATCATCTCATTCGTCACCTGCTCCGCCGGAATACCCTTGGCCGAAGCAATGGATTTCTTCAAGCTCCCGCGCTGATCCATGGCGGCAGCCGCTATCACACCCTGTTTGTTCGAGAGCGCCTTCATGTGGCGCACTTTGCCTTCCGACAGACTCATAGCCCTGCTTCCTCCATCCCTAGATTCTCGCACTCCCTGAATTAGATTCTCGCATTCCCCGCGATGCCGCGGGCAGTGCCGTCAACGCGCCGATGCTGTCTGACCCAGCCTGCGGAAATACGCTTGCGCGCGATTTACGTCGCGCAGAATTTGCGCCTTCAGCGATTCTGCGTTTTCAAATTTACGCTCATCCCGCACGCGCCTCAAAAACTCCACCGCAATTCGCCGTGGCGGCGCGCTATCCAGCGTGGAAAGTAAATAGGTCTCGATGGTGCGAGCGTGGCCATCGAACGTGGGCCGCAGGCCGATGTTGGTGATGGAAGGCCACTCGTGCGGGCGCGGGCCGCCCAGATCAAGCGTCCGCGTCACATACACGCCATCCTTGGGCAGCACCTCGGCCTTCGTGTCCAGGTTCAAAGTCGGCACGGTCTGCTTCGATCCTCTGCCATCCCCAGCCACCACGTCGCCCTGTAATACATAAGGCCGGCCCAGCATCCGGCAAGCTGCGGATACATCGCCCGCTTCGATCAACCGGCGAATCTCACTGCTCGATATCACGCGCTTGCGCCACACCACCGGCTCGATGATTTCGGTCTCAAAGCTGTACCGGTCACCCAGCTCTTCCAGCGTTCCGGCATCGCCCGTCGCGCGTCTGCCAAAGTGAAAGTTCGCGCCCACCAGCACGGCCCGTGCTTTCAGTTTGTCCACCAGAATCTTTCGAACAAAATCTTCTGGCCCCAGTGCGGCGATCTCCGGTGTGAATGGCAAAATCAGGATTTCATCGATTCCCTGCTCCAAAATAATGCTTGCGCGCACCTCCAGCGTCGTCAGCAAACGCGGGGCGCTCGCGGGCGTCACCAGCTTTGCTGGATGAGGGTCGAAGGTCAGCACCGCCGATTTCCAGCCTTCCTCGTGCGCCGCCGTCACAACCCGCCGCAGTATTTCCCGATGACCGCGGTGCACTCCATCGAAGTTGCCGATGGTGATCGCGCACGGACCGAAATCGTCCGGCGTGTCCGTAAAACTCCGATAGATCATACCGGGCGCTCTTCCACGTCGATCTCCAGCCCGTCATACGCAAGCCGGACATGCGGTGGCAAGCGCTCCTCAGTACAGGCGTGTCCCAGATCGTGACAGATGTGCGTGAAGAAGGCTCGCCTTGGCCCCAGCTTCTCCACGGATTGGAGCGAGCGCTCCACGGTGGAATGCGTGGGATGCGGTTTATGCCGCAAGGCGTCCAGGAACAAAACATCCAAACCGCTCAGCAGTTCCATGGATTCTTCCGGAATATCGCTGTGATCGGTCAGATAGGCCGCCCCACCGAAGCGAAAGCCATATACCGTACCTCGGCCGTGGTTGAGACGGATCGGAATGAAGTCGAGCCCAAAAAGATCGATGGGTGCGCCGTCGAAAACATGCGTCACCAAGCGCGGCCGCGACGACTGCGTGTCACTTTCGTCGAAGATATAGCGGAAGGTCAGCCGCAGTGCCCCGATGGTCTCCCGTGATCCGTAAACCGGAATTACGCCGCCCTGTCGATAATTGAACGGCCGCACGTCATCCAATCCCATCACGTGATCGGCGTGCGAATGAGTGAACAGAATCGCGTCCACACGTTCTATCTCAGAGCGCAACGCTTGATAGCGAAAGTCGGGCGTCGTGTCGATGAGCACGCCTCGGTCGCCATATTTAATGTGGACCGAAGGCCGCAAGCGCCGATCCCTCGGGTCTTCGGAATGGCACACCGCGCAGCGGCAGCCGATCATCGGCACCCCGACGCTGGTGCCCGAGCCGAGCACCGTGATCCGCATGGAATCCGTCATTTCGAACCCACTATGAGCCGGCCTGCTCTTCCTTCGACTCACCTTCAGGAACCGCCTTGGTTTCCTGGGCCGTAGGGGTCTTCTTTTCCATCGCCTGCACGAAACGGAATCGCAGCTCGGTGAGTGCGTTCTCCACCAGGCGCTGCTCTTCCATCGTCACATTGCCGCGCGTCTTCTCCTGCAGCATCGCGAGCAGATCGATACTGTGGCGCGCCACGCGGAAGTCGGGCGCTGGACGGTCTTTCTCCTCTCCGAAATGAAACATGCCGAGGTGCATTTCGGTCTGCGCCTTCAGCGAAAGGATCAAGAATTCAAATGTTGCCGGCGGAAGTGGATATTCCTGTTCGCTCATCCTAACCTCATTTTAACCGGGGAAAGCCCTTAAATTGCATCCATCCAAAATTTTGATTGGACCGCGGGGCCCATTTCGTCTACTCTCGAATTGTAAGACTTGCCCCGTGGGCGCAGGCTTGCTCGTGGGGTTTCAACAGTAGTCCTCGAAGACATCTTTCATTCCTCGGTGAAGTTTTCCTGGCGCCAGTCCTATTGCCGCGCCCGCATGCTTTTGCTTCGGCATGCCCGCGCGTACGGCGTTCAGGCCCCCAACATCACGTCTAAAGACTTGAAAGGAGTCCACAACTATGAATGCTCGATTTCTGAAAACACTATCCGTCCGCGCTGCCCTGCTATTGGGTGGCTTGAGCGCGCTTACCCTGGCTGCCGACGCGCAGTCGGCAATCGCCAAGGCGAGCGTACCATTTGAGTTCGCTGCCGGGGGCGCCATGATGCCCGCCGGTGAATACACAATCGATATCCCGGATCTTTCGGGAGTGATTTTGCTCCACGGCGCGCCCGGAAACTCGGTCGCGCTTCTGACCACTTTCTCAGGTGCGATTTCGCGCGAATCCACCTCTAGGCTCATCTTCGAGCGGCGCGATGGCGTGGTCTATCTCTCGGCCGTGGAGTGGCCGGGTGAAACTGCGCAGGTGATGTCTGTGTTTAAGCACGTCACGAAAGGAGCGGTCGCAGCCGCGATTCATTAGACACCACCTACTTCTTCCCTGTGAACAGCCGGCTCCATTTCGGAGCCGGCTTTTTTCGTCTGAGCTGCGACCGCAGGAAGCGTCTTACAAGCGGTCTTGCTAAACTTGGACTTTCCACCCATCCTGCATGTCACAAGGTCCAAGCACAACTGGGGAACGATTCGAGCGCTTGGTCGGGATCATGGAGCGGCTGCGCGCTCCCGGTGGCTGTCCCTGGGACCGCGAACAAAACTTCGACACCATCAAACCCTACCTGCTCGAAGAAACTTATGAGGTGTTCGACGCTATCGATCAGCGCGATTGGTCCGGTTTGGCCGAAGAGCTGGGCGATCTCATGCTCCAGGCCGTCTTCTTCGCCCAGATGGCGTCCGAAGAAGGCAAATTTCGCATCGACGATTCGCTCGACGCGATCTCCGAAAAGCTGATCCGCCGCCATCCGCACGTCTTCGGCGATGGCACGGCCAAAACCTCCGACGACGTGAAGCGCCGCTGGGACGACATCAAGGCGGACGAGAAGAAAAATAAGGGCAAACCGCAGGTTGGCCGATTGGATTCGGTGCCGCGCAAACTCCCAGCACTGGTGGAAGCGCAGCAAATCAGCTCCAAGGCCGCGGCCGTCGGATTCGACTGGGAGAATCCTGAGCAGGTCATCGAAAAACTCGATGAAGAGCTGCTCGAGTTAGCAGAGGCGCGTGAAGATGGTACGCCGGCCGAACTCGAAGGCGAGATCGGCGATCTTCTGTTCGTCTTGGTAAATCTCGCCCGTTTCTTCAAAGTGGATCCAGAGCAAGCGTTGCGAAAAACCAACGCGAAGTTCCGCAAACGGTTTGCTTTCGTCGAGAGCAAGGCGAGTTTGCCGGGCGCAACCCTTGGCGAGATGGAGGCGCTATGGCAAGAGGCCAAGGCGCAGGAATGATCGCTGTCCGTCCGCTTACCGAGTGCGAAGATTTGAAGTCTGTCGTCCGCTTGCAGCGTCAGATCTGGGGTTTTGAAGATGTCGACCTGATCCCGCTGCGGCTGTTTGTAGTCGCTTCTAAAATTGGCGGGCAAGTCTACGGTGCGTTCGATGGCGCGCAGTTGATCGGCTTCTGCATGGCGATTCCAGGTCTTAAGCCTGGTGGCAAGACGTACTTGCATAGCCACATGCTCGGTGTACTGCCGGAGTACCGTAATACCGGCGTCGGCCGAACTCTGAAGCTGACTCAGCGCGACGACGCGATGTCCCGTGGCATCGACTTGATCGAGTGGACCTTCGATCCGCTCGAACTCAAGAACGCGTTCTTCAATATGGAGCGGCTGGGCGCGATCGTCCGGCGCTATGTTCCTAATCAATACGGGACCACCAGCAGCCCGTTGCACGGCGGCCTGCCCACCGATCGCTGCATCGCCGAGTGGTGGATCTCCAGCCCGCGAGTAAAAGCGATCTTGGACGGCAAGCGTTTCGAAAGCGGTCCGGTAGAAGCACGTGTCTCTATTGCATCCGATATCGCCACCATCCGCGCCAATGATTCCGCGTGTGCCAGAGCGATACAACAAAAAGCCAGCGAGCACTTCCGCGCCGCATTCGATCGCGGACTGGCGGTAATTGGCTTTGAGAAATCCGAACAAGCCGGCACTTATTTACTGGGAAAATGGGAATCCGCTTAGATCGCATTACGCTGCGTGAAATCCGCATGCCGCTGGTGCATTTTTTCGAGACCAGCTTCGGCCGCACCACCGAGCGGCGCATCATCCTGGTGGAAGTTACAAGCGGCGGCGTTTCCGGCTGGGGTGAGGTCACTTGCGGCGAGAACCCGTTCTACAACGAAGAATGGACCGAATCGGCTTGGCTCATTCTGCGCGATTATGTGGCTCCGCGGGTCATCCGTCACGATTTCGAAAGAGCGGCCGATATCGGGGCGCGCAGCGCGCACATCCGCGGTCACCTGATGACGCGGGGCGGCCTGGAAGTCGCGGTTTGGGATCTCGAAGCACGCCTGCTTGGAAAGCCGCTGTACCAGCAGATTGGTGGAGGCGCGCGACGCCAGATTCCCTGCGGCGTTTCGATCGGAATCCAGGATTCCGTCCCGCAGCTCTTGCAAAAGATCGAAACCGAACTCGCAGCCGGCTATCAGCGCATCAAGATGAAAATTAAACCCGGCTGGGACGTGGAAGTAGTGCGCGCTGTGCGCCAGCGGTTCCCCGATATCCTCCTGATGACAGACGCGAACTCGGCCTACACGCTTGCCGACGCCCCGCGCTTGAAATGCCTCGACGAATTCAATCTCATGATGATCGAGCAGCCTCTCGCGCACGACGAAATCATCGACCACGCGAAGCTCCAAGCCCAACTCGAAACGCCCATCTGTCTCGATGAATGTATCCGGTCGGCTCATCAAGCCGAGCAAGCTATTGCAATGGATGCCGGACGCATCATCAACATCAAACTGGGCCGCGTGGGCGGCTTCGCAGAAGCCAAACGGGTACATGATGTCGCCCAGGCAGCCGGCATTCCCGTCTGGTGCGGCGGAATGCTGGAATCCGGCATCGGCCGCGCGCACAATATCGCTCTCGCCACATTGCCGAACTTCACGCTGCCGGGCGATGTCTCTGCCAGCCAGCGCTACTGGTCGCGCGATATCATTCAGCCTTCTGTGGACGTGACTCCGCGCGGAACAATTGCCGTCCGCGACGCCCCCGGCTTTGGCTATGAACTCGACCGCGATTTCATCAACTCCATCACCGTCCGCCAGGAATCCATCGTCTAAATGTCCGAGTTCGTTCATCTTCTGAAGACCAACCGGAATTATCGTTACACCTGGAGCGGCCAAGTGGTGAGCGAAATTGGCGACCATTTCAACAACGTCGCCGTCTTTAGCCTGGCGCTCGCAAACACACGCTCCGGCCTGGTAGTCACGGGCATCATGCTCTCGCGCGCGATTCCCGCAGTGATGGCTGGGCCGATTGCCGGCGTCATTCTCGACCGGCTGGACCGCAAGCGCATCATGATCGCGAGCGACCTCGTCCGGGCCGTTGTCGCGATCGGATTCATCCTGGCGATTCCACGCTCGGACACCTGGCTGCTGTATTTGCTCAGCGCGCTGCTGATGGCCGCCTCGCCCTTCTTCACCAGCGGCCGCTCGGCCATCCTGCCCACCATCGCGAACAAAGAGGAGCTGCACGCCGCAAACTCTCTCACGCAAACCACGCAGTGGATGACACTGACGATAGGGGCCTTTCTCGGTGGCACCAGCGTCACACAGTTCGGCTATAAGTGGGCATTCACGTTCAATGCTCTCTCGTTCCTGTTTTCGGCAGCCTGCATCTCGCGCCTGCGCACCGGACGCGGGGGTTTCCGCGCCGAACGAACTGCTCTCACCGAGGACAAAGTAGTGCGCCCGTGGCACGAATACACCGAAGGGCTGCGCTACATGAAAGCATCGCCGCTGATCCTCGGGCTTGCACTGGTCGGCATCGGGTGGGCTTCCGGAGGCGGCGCCGCACAGATCCTCTTCAGCCTGTTTGGCGAACTGGTGTTCAATCGCGGACCCGCCGGCATCGGCTATCTTTGGGCTGCTGCCGGCGTAGGCTTGCTGGTTGGCGGAACTTTCGCCCACTGGCTGGGGAAGCGGATCTCGTTCGGCGCTTACAAACGCACCATCAGCATTTGCTACGTAATCCACGGCGGCTCCTATGTGATCTTTAGCCAGATGCGCAGTTTCCAAATGGCTTTACTGTTTCTCGCGCTCTCGCGCTCGGCTATCGCGGTTAGCTCCGTGCTGAATATGTCCCAACTGCTGCGGCACGTCTCCAACGAGTTTCGCGGCCGCGTCTTTGCGACCATGGAGACGATGCAATGGTCCACCATGATGGTTTCGATGGCTGGCGCCGGAATCGCATCCGAAACTTGGAGTCCGCGCGCGATCGGCGCTGTTTCCGGCCTGCTCAGTTCCAGCACCGCCTTCTTTTGGCTGTGGGCAAACTGGACGGGCCGCTTGCCTGAGCCCGCGCGCGAAGGCGTGGAACCGGAAGAGATCGAAGTACACGGCGACCCGGTGGTCTAAATGGAAGCCAAAACTGTATTAGTCATGGGAGCGGCCAAACGGATAGGGCGCGCCATTGCGCTACGACTGTACCACGCCGGTTATCGCGTCGCGATCCATTATGGCGGCTCAGAGAAAGATGCGCGTGCGACGGCCGAAGAATGCGGAGCGGCGCCGCTGTTCCAGGCCGATCTGGAAAAAGTAGCCGACATAAAGCGCATGTTTCGCGAAGTGGAAGAGCAACTCGGCTCGCTCTACGGGTTAGTCAACAACGCCGCGCGTTTCCGCCGCCGCGACCCTTTACAGCTCACCGAAGCCGACTGGGATTTCATCCACAGCGTGAATCTGAAGGCCACATTTTTCTGCTGCCAGCAAGCGGCGCTGCTCATGAAAAAGACCGGCTCTGGACGCATCGTGAACATGAGTTCCCTAGGTGGCATCCGGCCCTGGGAGATGTACGCTCACTATTGCGCCTCGAAGGCCGGCGTAATCATGCTCACCCGTGCGCTGGCCAAGGGATTCGCGCCAGAGATCACCGTAAACTCCGTGGCGCCAGGCGTGATTCTTGCTTCCAGTGAAGACCCTCGGGCGCAGGACTTGATCGCAGCCACGCCGGCCCAGCGATCAGGCACACCCGAAGAAATCGCCGACGCGGTGCTTTATTTCATCAACGCGTCGAACTTCGTGACCGGCCAAGTGCTAGCGGTCGACGGGGGATTGAGCCAGCGGTAGTTACTCTACCGTGACCTTAGTGCCCTTTTGCGCGTGCTTCGACAGGTGATCGATGCGCGCGTCCAGCATGCCCCTCACCCCCTTCAACATTTCGATGCGGGCGTTGCGAAAATGCTCGCGCGTGTTCGGCGGCCAAACGTGATCCATAAACGCCTCAATCTGCGGCGCGGCGATGTCGCAAAAAAAGCAGCCTCCGCGTGCATGTTGATGCGGGTTGCCCTGGGATTCGTCCATATCACCCTCCTTCAAATCAGGCCTCTTTCATCTCCACTGTTAACATTCTATTCTCTAATGAAGCCCGGGTGGGCGTGAGCGAGGCCATGGAGGTTGGCAGCCCTATGTGCCGGCGCAGCGTTCCGATCTCCACCACCAGCTCGTCGCCCTTCTTGAACAGCCCGATCTCACCTTTCACCGCGAACGGCAGCCGCAACCGGACTTCGTAATGCGAGTTGCGCTTCTCGAACGTATAGGGCGCTTCGGTCCGCACCACCTTCGCGGGATCTTCGTCGGCGCCATAGAGGACATTAGCCAGTTCGATCAAGCGCTCGCGCCCCAGCACTTCGTGCGTGAACAAAGGCACGCGCTTCATGGCCACCGGGTCGAAGTACTCTTCGATCTCATCCAGGATCTTGGCTTGCGACGCCCGCCACTGGTCGAACCACGTGTCGGTCACCGCTTCGGGCAGCACGCGATTGACAATAATGCCATCCACCGTTAAGCCGTGCAGCGAAAAGTACACGAACGCGCGCTGTGTCTCGCGCAGGACCATCTTCTCTGGATTCGTCACCAGCCGCACGCTTGTGATCTTCGGGTCCTCTAAAAGCTCCGCGATTCCGTCCAACCGCCCAAACAACTCCTTAATGTTGCCGAAGTAGCTATCGGGCGGCAGTTCCACCGGGGAAATCCGATTCGCCACGGGCCGCACGGCTTTGAGGATTCCACGCTGGAACGGGAAGACGTGCTTCATGTACCATTCGAGCGTGGTCGGCATGCTGACGAAGCGCATCGACTCGGCGGTTGGGGCGCAATCGAGCACAATCACCTGATAGCGCCCCTCGCGCCGGTACTGATTCACGTACATCATCGCGCTCAGCTCTTCCATGCCAGGCAGGATGGCCAGCTCCTCGGCCTCCACGTCGCTGATGCCCGTGGTCCGCAACACGGAAATGACGTAGGTGGAAATCTCGCGCCAGTGCCGCTTGATTTCCTTCTGGATGTTGACCTCTTGGATGGAGAGATGTTCGTCGATGGCCAGCGGATCGTTGGCGCTTGCCTGAAAGAGGCTGGTTTCCAGGTCGAAGGCGTCGGCCAGGCTATGCGCCGGATCGACGCTCATCACCAGCGTGCGGTAGCCGAGCCGCGAAAGTTGTAGACCGGTGGCTGCGGCAATACTGGTCTTGCCCACGCCTCCTTTGCCGCTGAAAAGTAGGATGCGCATGACTCTATAGTAGACAGAATTCAGAAGACAGAAGCCAGAATTCAGAATGAAGGTACTAAGGCCCGAAATAGTTTCAAATACCGGCCCCACGCCGCGATAAGGGAACTGTGAGCCGATTCCTAGACAACGCCGCGCGGATTCTGGACGCTGCCGAAAGCGCTGTCCAATCCGGCCACACTCCCACGGACATGACCATTTTGATCACCGCCGAGGGTGGGATTCGCATGGTGGCCGATTCCGATTGGCCGCTCGAATCTCTCCAGTTGCACCACGGCGCAAAAATGGCCTACCGGGTGAGCCAGAGCGCGTCCGTTGTGCGCGTAGAGGGTCGGGCAGATTCTCGCACTTGTTTGTTCGAAACCGTAAAGCCTGAACGGGCCGCCCGCCTTCTCCTCAACAGCTCCCCCAGCTATTGGACCGGTCCTCGGTTGCTAGCGAGCGCGCAAAGCTAAAACATCTCGAAAGTGCGTCACCGCCTGTGGCGCGACAAATAACACATTCACAACGTCGAAACGAACTCTTTCCCATGGGACCTCGGCATGCCGCGCATATTCCCTGGCTGCCCGGATCAGACTCGCTTGTTTCTGAGGCCCGATGGCCCGGTCCGGCGCGCCATACTCGTCAGTCTTCCTGGACTTCACTTCGACGAACACCAGCGCGCCGGCTTCCCAGCCGATCAGGTCCACTTCTCCTCCGCCCGATGCCATGCGGTAATTGCGATCCACGATGACGAATCCGGCCCGCTGTAAGAAGCGCTGGGCGATGTCTTCGCCTCGCGCGCCGAGAGCGTGATCGGGGTTCATATGCCGTTTGCGGCCATGGTGGCGCAGAAAGTCGGCGAATTCGTAAAGCTTGAGCAGCATGATCGATGCCGTGGAGGAAGTGGCCGCAGCGACGCTCGCATCTCCGGTAAAATTTGCAGCGACCGGGGACGCAAGTGGACGGATAGCATTGGAAACAACTTTGGAATAGGCGTGACGGGGAGAGGTGGGATAAATCGACTTCTCAACCCGGGGTGTCCTAGCCTTCGCTTCCGTTTCGATGTGAGGGACGAAAGCTCAACCGTTTATGCACCCTAATTTGTAATAAAGTTGACGCGATGGTCAAATTGATCGGACCGTCGCGTGCAGGAGTACTAGCCGATATAGCGGAAAGTACGCGAAGAAGGCATGGGGAAACAGCATAAACTCTGTAAAACACGCAGCAAATGGTGATAGACTTAGAGGCCGATCTGTATGCTTGGTCAGTAAAAGCAAAATGAAACTTTCACCTTCGTTTCAACTCAGTGCATTTACCCTCTGTTTGGCGACAGCGAGCTGCCTCGATGCTAGCAGGCCGTGGCAGAATCCCCCGCTATTGGAAGACGACTCGCCCACTGGATAGGCATGATTTCCGGAGACAAATTGGGAGCAGAGGCGCTTATGCCAGTTCCAAACCGCGCGGAACGCG